>JASDSY010000021.1:45578-64940 GCA_041441465.1 Candidatus Wallbacteria bacterium | reverse complement strand
GCAATCGGCCGCGCGCATTCTATTCATACCTTCATATTGCCGTTTGCGGCCGAATTCGTAGAGTTATTTTATTTATTTATAATTTTATTGAATATGTTTGTTAAAAAGTTTGATAAAATGAATGAAATTATTATTAAAATAGTCCATTTAAAAAAAATATTTATATTAGTGCTTATTAAGATTATTCCTGTTCCAAGTACAAAATATTGATGTATATAATAAACTCCATAAGAGTTTTTAGAGAAATATTTTAATAATTTGTTATTGTTATTAAAATATTCTCTAAAAATTTTTAATAGTAATGTAATTATTGTAATTACTAAAATATTAAAGGAGATTGCTTCGGACATCATTTTTAATAATATATTGGTTTGAGTTTGAGAAGATTTAGCAGCGATATAAACAATCGAAAACAATAAAATAATTCCTATTTTTTTAAAAACAGTATTTATGTTGAGATCTTTAATATGAATTGAGTCTTTATAAAACATTCCTATAAGAAAATAATTAAAATAAATAATTACTTTTACAGGTTGAAATAATAGTATTTTAAAGTTAATCCACATTTCCGAATCAAAAAGAAAATTCATAAGAAAATATATTATTATGTTAGAAATTATGAAATATAATTCAGGATTATTACATGTTTTATCTGCTATTTTTCGCAAATAATCAAAAAAAATAACGGATATAAAAAAGAAAAAAAATAAAAGCGATAAGAACCAGTAATGGCAATGTTGATATCCGTTAAAGAAAAATGATATTTGCCATAATGAATCTATTTTAATATTTCTTGTTATGCAATAAAAATAGATTTGAATTGGCGCGAGAAAAATAATTCCTATTAACCATGGAATTATAAGCCTTTTAAATTTATTTAACATAAAGAGGTATTTACTGTGTTTTTGAATAGATGAAACTGTAAATATGCCTGACGCATAAAACATAGCGGGCATCAAAAAAGTATTTAACATTAAAACTATTATGGAAAATAAAGAGTTTTTTGACGGATCGATTACATACCACCATTCTGGAACATCTTTCATATATATGATTGAGCTGTGAAGGACAATAACCAGAAAAATAATAAAACTTTTGAAATTGTCGATGTAATAAATTCTGTTTTCCATGTTGTTTCTCCTTTACTTATAACTCTTATTTTATATTATACCTACCAGTCGGTATAAAGTCAAGCTTGAAATTATAATTTTTTATTAAAAATATCATGGTTTAAATTTTATTATTTAAGAAATTTTGACTCTTTGTTATCTTTTTGATATAATAAAAATATATTTTATTATGAGAGTAAATAAGTATTTATGAATAAATATAGAGTTTATGGCTCAAAACCTTATAATGTTGTTATAGTTCACGGCGGCCCTGGCGCCCCGGGCGAAGTAGCGCCGGTTTGTAGGAAATTAAGCGAATTTTTCGGAGTTATTGAGCCATTTCAATCCAAGCATACGATTGACGAACAACTTGGGGAATTATATGAGATCTTAACTAATAATGTTCAAATTCCGGCTATACTTGTCGGCTATTCCTGGGGGGCATGGCTTACATATATTTTTACTTCGAAATATCCTGAATTGGTAAAAAAACTTGTTTTATTGTCAAGCGGGCCTTTTGAGCATTCATACGTAGAGCAAATGAATAATACGCGTCAAAAAAGATTAGCGCCTGATGACCGTTTATTACTTGATAATTTAATTAACGAATTAAACTCCGGTAATTGTGTTGAAAAGAAAGAAATTTTCGGACAATTCGGCAAAATAATGTCAAAAACTGATTTGTTTTCACCAATGCAATCTAGTAATGAAATATTAGAATTCCAACCTGAAATTTTCGACTCAATAATGGGCGAGGCAATCAAATTACGTATAAATGGGACTCTTTTAAATTGCGGTAAAAATATAACATGTCCGGTTATTTCGATTCATGGTGATTATGACCCGCATCCGTATGACGGAGTTTATGCACCTCTAAAAAAAATACTGCCTGATTTTAAATTTATATTATTGGAGAAGTGCGGCCATACGCCGTGGATTGAAAAATATGCTTATGAAGATTTTTTTAAGGTTTTAATAAAAGAAATAACTTAATCTTTGTATTATTGATAAAATTTGGAGGAGTAAATGTCATTAAGAGAAATCGGTATATTTGATGAATTTCAGGCAACCATGTCGGCTTTTAAGGGTGCAGGCGCTTTTTTAGTAACCGGCAGCGAAAAGCCGAATATCATGACAATCGGCTGGGGAACAGTCGGAATAATATGGGGAAAACCGATATTTACAGTACTCGTAAGGCCATCGCGCTATACATTTGAAATTTTAAGCAATTTAGCCGAATTTACAGTATGTCTGCCGTTGAATGAACATGCCAAAATGCTTGGATTCTGCGGTTCTAAATCGGGAAGCGATTTTGATAAATTTAAAGAATGCGGTTTTAACGCTGAAAAAAGCTTGAAAATAGATGTGCCGCATATTGCAGAATGCCCGGTTCATTATGAATGCAGGGTCATTCATACAAACAATGTCATGCACAAACAATTGAATGACGGCGTAATTTCTAAATACTATCCAGGCGGAGATTTTCATACAATTTATTACGGTGAAATACTTGGTGTTTTTAAAAAAGAATAATAATATAAAAATTAAATCCTGAAAAACATTTTTTGAACAATAATTCATAGAATAAAAAAGGCCGTTTCGAAAGTTATCTCTCAAGACAGCCTTTTTTATTCTATTATTTTTATATTGCATTATTTAATTTAAATTTTAATATATAAAATGGTTAATCTGTTTTCCCAGGAGCAAATATATTGAAAAATCAATAATATTAATAGTTTTTTTATCTAAAATGAATTGAAAATAAAATTATAGCCGTCTCTGATTTTTTATTTAAATAAAGCCTTTTATTTTATTGCGAAAGTTGAGGTTATTATAAAAGCAAAAACTTTCAAAGAATAATTTTGGGGTAAAATTTTTAAACAGTGATTCCGAAAAAAGTTTTTACGAAGTAACCCACAAAATAAGCTACGCCTGCGGAAAGGCTTCCGACGATAAGCATTTCAAGGCCGCTTTTATACCATTTTATGTCTGTAACATAAGTACGCGCAGCTCCGACGACAAAAAGTGTAAGAGCGGTTATAAAAGTTGCTGAAGCAAAAAGATTTTGCTGGAAAAAAGGAATATACGAAGCAAAAACGTAGGCAAGTAAAGGCATAAATCCGGCGGCTATAAATGAGAAAAATGTTATAAATGCACTTTTTAAAGGCGAACCATCTTCTGCGTCGCTTAAGCCAAGTTCTTCCCGCATCATCGTATCGACCCATATTTTTTTATCAGATGTAATTATTTCGACAATCTTATCGAGTTTTTCGCCGGCGAGTCCTTTATTTGAGTAAATTTCCCGAATTTCATGCCTTTCTCCGGCCGGATTGACTTCGACTTCCCATTCTTCGCGTTCGCGCTCGCTTTTTATATAGTCGGCTTCCGATTTTTCAGAAAGATAGTCGCCTGTCGCCATGGAAAATCCGTCGCCAAGGAGATTGGCGAAGCCAAGTATTAAAATAACGCCTGTGGAAAGATTAGCGCCGGCGGCGCCTGCTACGACGGCAAAAGTTGTTATTATTCCGTCGCTTGCGCCGTAAACAGCCGACCCTATATATTTTCCCTGTTCCGTTTTATGCCATGGCTCAGGTATATGTTTTTTTTGGGCATGAAGTTGTTTTGTGGCTTCAATATCCTTTGAATTAAATGCACTTTTTATTTTATTTATTATGTCGCTCATATAATTCTCTTTCTATTTTTTTATTGAAAAACTAATTTTACAATGAGCATATTTTTTTCACTAATTTTTCTATGCCGGGCTCTATTTCTGCTATATTTTTTCCCAGCATATATGCAGGTGTAGTAACCACGAGGTTTTTGGGATCATAGCATATTTCGTCGGCTTTGCAATTGGTATGCTCGGCACCCCAATGTCTTATACACGTGGCGACTCCGGCGTCATTTCCTATAGTCACGTTTACTTTGAATTTTGAAAGAGCTTTAGCGACGGCTACCGGAGCGATGCATATAGCGCCTACAGGTTTTTTAGCTTCATGAAATTTTAAAATTAAAGTTTCGATTTCTTTTCTGACGTTCATATTTTCGTGTTCTCTGGCGAATGAACATAAATTCAATGCCGCGCCCTGACCGCCGGGAAATATAACAGCATCGTAATCTTTAGGATCTATTTTAGTAACGTCTATAATATTGCCGCGCGCTATTCTTGCGGATTCGACAAGCATGTTTCTCTTTTCTCCGGTTTCGGCATTTGCTTTATGGTTATATACCCGCGTTTGTTCTCCGTCTATGGCTGCGCATTGATAAGCTGCGTTGTTTTTAGATAAATGAAGTAACGTGAGGACCGCTTCGTGAATTTCCGAACCGTCGCATACGCCGCATCCGGATAAAATTACAGCTATTTTTTTCATTCTAACTACCTCCGTTAATTTTGTTTGGGATTTATTTTTTTCTTTTTGACAGGTTTAGCCGGCGGATTTATTTTTTCATCTTTGGATTTCTTTGAGCTCATATCATATGAAATTATCCTGATAAGCTGGCCGTTGTCGTTATATTCGAACTCCATCAATGCGGTTTGCGGAGCGAAATCCTTTAATGTTCCGTCATAATCATGATAACTGACGGAAATCGCCTTGTCGCCGGAATAAATAAATTTATAATATCTTTGATTGCCGTCAAGCTCATGGATCTCATTAACCCCTGAAGGAACTGAAGATTCGGGATAGTTAATATCCTCAAAATATCTTTCTTTGTTTGAGAAGAACATAATTAAAAAGATAATTATCAATAATGAGACGAACCCGCCAATAATAATATTTTTGATGTTTTTTTCCAAAATGCTCAAATCCTGAATTAAATTTATATCGCTTACAAAATATACCCTAAAAATAAGTAAATGTCAATAATATAAAAGTTCGACTTAACAAAAAAGCATGAAAAATCATTAAGGAAATTTGCCGTTAAATTTGCTTGAATTAAAATAAAAATAGCTTTTTAAAAGAATATCACTAAAAAATAAATTAGAAAAATCGAATATATCCTGTTAATAATTTTTAACTAAAGACGTTTTAAAGTGCCATAACTTAAAATAAAAAAGGCCGTCTTAAAAATTACTTTTTCTGACAGCCTTTTTTATTTTGTATTAAGTTTAGACAGAATAATTAAATTTTGATTTTATTGCTCGAGCCGTCCTGTTTTCTTTTTAAGATAAGTCGTTATTTTTTCACTGGCGACGGCGAAAAGATAATAAGCTACCGGAACAATCAGCAGTGTAAGAAGCAGGCACAGGAATTGTCCGCCGATGATAACTTTGGCCATCGAGGCTCTTGACGCGGCGCCGGGACCCTTGCCGAGCGCTATTGGAAGCATGCCGGCGATAAGTGTCAATGTCGTCATCAAAATAGGACGCAATCTTGTAAGATTGGCCTGGATTATGGCGTCATAAAGCGCTACTCCGCGCTCCCTTAAAGTGTTTGTATAGTCAATTTGCAATATGGCGTTTTTCTTCACTATTCCAAACAGCATGAAAAGGCCGAGAATACTATACAAGTTTAAAGTTTCGCCTGTTATTAAAAGTGAAATAATTGCAAAAGGCACTGAAAGCGGAAGGGTCAGCAATATTGTAACGGGGTGTAAAAAGCTTTCAAACTGCGATGCAAGCACTATATACATTAATATGAAGCTTAAAACAAACGCGAGCAAAAAGTTTATGAGCGTGTCGCTCAGCATTTTTGCCTGTCCGAGAAGGTTAAGCCTGTAAGATACCGGCAGTTTTAAATTGTTAAACGCTTTATTAATATCGGCTACCGCTTCGCTTAAAGATTTAACTTTATCGTCAAGATCTGAAACCAGCGACATTTGCCTTTCACGGTTAATTCTTTCGATTCTTGAAGGGCCGACGTTCGGATCTATTTTTACAAAATTGCTTATAGGGATTAACACGCCGGCTTTATTTTGCAGCTTCAGTTCTTTGACAAGCGCGGGAATGTTTCGGTCTTTTTCCATCAATCTTAAAATTATATCAAATTGTTCATCGGCGTCTTTATATCGTGATACTGTTTCTCCGCCGATAAGTGTTTTTAAGGCGGTCACAAAATCAGAAACCTGAAGTCCCATTTCAGCCATTTTTTGGCGGTTGATATCAATGCGGTATTCCGGTTTTTGATTATCCGTTGTCGTATCTACATCTATAAAGCCTTTAATTTTAGAAAGTTCTTCTTTCATTTTAGCGGTTGCCTGGTCTAAAACCTTAAGATCAGGCCCGGAAATGCTGAAATTTAATTTTGCGCTTCTGCCGCCGCCGCCCATGCCGCCGCCGCCCATGCCGCTGTTAGCTTGAACGCCCGCCCTTAATTCTGGATAGCCGGAAAAAATTTTTCTAACCTTATTCATGACATCCGTTTGGGGATAATCTCTGTTTTTCAAATCTTCTACTACGACGAATATTCTTGCGCTTCCTACGCTTCCAGAACCTGACGAACCGATAGTAGTTTGAAGCGCTTTAACGCCGGTAACTTTTTTTATTTTCCCTTCGATTTCCTTAACGATATTATTTACTCTGGTTAATGTCCAGTCTGACGGCGTTGTTATTGATACCGAAAACTCAGATGTGTCGTCAGTCGGCATGAAGTCTTTACCTATAAAGTTTACCAGAGGTATAATCATGTAAATCGTAAGCGCCGCCGTGAGAATTATAAGGGCTTTGTTATTGAGCGACCAATGCAGAAGCCAGCTATAACCTTTGTTTAACACCCTGTTTATTAATCGATTTTCACTTGTGTTATGATCTTCCAGGCTGTCATTTTTCTTGAAAAAAACTGAGCAGAGCATCGGTGTCGAAGTGAAAGCGACGAAAAGAGAAATGCCTATAGCAAATGCCACCGTGATGCCGTAACTTTGAAAAAGCCTTCCAGCCATACCCGACATAAATGCTACCGGTAAAAATATAACTATAAGTGAGATGGTTGTCGCCATTACAGCGAGAGCTATTTCTGCGGTGCCTTCAACCGCCGCTTCGACCGGCGAAAGCTTTTTTTCTTCCATAATTCTGAATATATTTTCAAGCACGACTATTGCGTCGTCGATAACGATACCGACCGCTAAAGCAAGCCCGAGAAGTGTCATATTGTTTAATGTGAATCCCATATAAAGCATAAGGATGAAAGTAGCGATAATTGATATTGGGATTGACACTGCCGCGATCAATGTGGCCCTGAAATTACCCATGAATATGTATACTACAAGCGAGGCCAGCAGCGCGCCTATGAAGAGGTGAAGTTCGACTTCGCTTATTGACGATCTTATAAAACGTGATTGGTCGCCGATTGTAGTTAATTTTATGTCTGCCGGAAGAGTTTTTTGAATGACTTTGATTTTTTCTAAAATCGCGTCCACTACTTTAACTGTATTGGTGCCGCCCTGTTTTTTTATGCCGAGCGATACCGATGTTTCGCCGTCTAATCTTGAAAGCGAGCGCGGCTCTTCTTCGCTGTTTTCGGCATAACCCACATCTGAAAGCATTATTGGGCGGTTCTTGGCCCAGGAAATGATCATATTATTAAAATCGTTGATAGTATAAAAGCGGCCAAGCGCGCGTAAAGTGTATTCAACGCTTTTTTGAGTTACGCGGCCGAGCGGGACTTCCATATTTTGAGATATTATGCTGTTTTTAACTGCATTTATTGAAATCTTATATTGTTCAAGCTTATTGCGGTCGATGAAAACGTTTACAACCCTGGCGCGCGATCCTCTTATTTCGATTTCGCCGACGCCGTAAACTGTTTCGAGCGCTTCTTTGACCTGTTTACGGGCTAATTCGCTTAATTCAAGCAGGTTTCTTTTACCTGATACCACTAACGTAATAACGGACTGGGCAGAAGGATCGATTTTAGAAACTTCGGGCGGGTCAATGCCTGACGGCAATTTTTTTAGAATCGATGAAATTTTATCGCGGACTTCCTGTGCCGCTACATCGCTGTTTTTTTCAAGTAAAAATTGTACGGTAACTCTTGATTGGCCTTCAGTGGAAGTTGAGCGTAATTCATCGATACCGGATACCGAATTTACCGCCTCTTCGATTTTTTTTGAAAGTTCGGTTTCTACCTCTTCCGGACTGGCTCCGGGAAGATTCGCGCTTATGGTTACCATTGGAAAGTCTACGTTAGGAAGCAGGTCTACGCCTAATTTAAAATATGAGAAAACGCCAATTACCAGTAAAAGCGTCATTAGCATGGTTGTGAAAACCGGCCTGCTGACACAAATTTTTGCAATCTTCATTATTTGTTATCACCTTTGTTTTTTACCTCTGAACTTTGGTTGTCGTTGTTTTCAATTTTTACATCGGCCGTATCGTAAAGTGTTGTGACATTTGAAACGGCCACTGTTTCATTACCGGTTAGGCCGCTTGTAATTTCGATTTTATCTAAAAACTGCCTGCCGGTTTTGACTATTCTTTCATAAGCTTTGCCGTTTTCTATTATAAAAACTTTTTGAACGCCGGCTAATATGCTTAAAGCTTCCATAGGAACCATAAGCGCTTCCGGATTGACATTTAAAACTATTTTCGCGTTAGCGTAATAGCCGGGCTTTAATAAATATTTAGGATTGTCAGTTTCGACCTCGATGTCTACTGAATGATTTTCGGCGTTAGATGAAGGGCTGATTTTTGTTACCCGGCCTATAAATTTTGCCTTCGCCGAATCTACATTAATTTCGGCAGTTTTGCCGATTGTTACGTCTGTGATGTAATTTTCAGGTACTGAACCGATGAATTTAATAGGATCAGTTTTAACAAGGGTGTAAACAGAAGTGCCTGTTTTCACATATTCGCCTTTTGACGCTATTTTTTTCTGGACATAACCTGAAAACGGAGCTAAAATTTTAGTGTCATTAAGTTTTTTTAAGGCCAGGTCGGCTGCATTTTTTTTGCTTTGAAGCGATAAAACTAAATTTTTAGCGTCTTCGAGCGCATATTGCAAATCGGCTTCTGCGCCTTTTAATTTGCTTTCGAGATCATCTATCGCCTGTTTTGATGTAAGATCATTTTTACGCAATTCTGAAAGGCGCCACAGGTTTGCCTTTGTGTTTTCATATGTGGCGCGTGCTTTTTTCACGGCACTTATATTTTCTATTTTAATCGCCGATGTTTCAAGATATTCCTTGCTCAACGATAATTTAGTGAGTATCTGCTCATATTCAAAAACTGCCTGTTTATATTTTAAATCATATTCAATATCCTTTATTTTTGCAAGTACCTCGCCGGTATTAACCCAGTCGCCAAGATCGTAATTGGATGTTTCGAGGACCCCGTCAACTTCGGAACTTATTGTCGCTTCAATTTTTGAAAAAAGACGTCCGTTAATTTCTACTATGTTTTCTACCGTGCCTTTGATAACAGGCATTGCTTTTATAGCCATGACCTGAACGGCATTGGCGTTTTTCTTTGAAGGAGCCGCTTTGACTTTCTGTGCAAAATTTAAAGCTATTATTGCGAAAGCAAAAAAGGCTATAACGACAAGATATTTAAAAAAGTTGGCAATAAATTTCATATGGTACCGCCTTATTTATATTGTAAAATTGTGGTTTATGGTTAATGCTGGAAGAACATTCGAAATTTTTGAGCTTTGACATCAATCACTTTGGTGATATTGCCTTGAAATGACAAATATAAGAATTTGCTTATACATAAGAAGTAAATTTCAGTTTAATCAGTCTGGATAATTTTATCATCGATTGCAGGAGAAAAGTTTCGGCCGCAAGATATTTCGCTTGTGCCTTAAACTAATTACCCGCTGACGGCAATATATAGTCTTTATTTTATTATAAATTGTTAATTTTTGAGGTTTTGTATTATTTAAATTTTTGTATTGCATGTTTCAGCTGATTAATATCTATTGTTGAAGTTCCGAGCATACCGACGACTTCACCCGCGGCGAAATTTGATATTATGGCCGCTGATTTAAAATCAGCCCCTGCCGCCAGCGCCATAGTGAATACAGATATTACCGTATCGCCGGCTCCTGTCACATCATAAACAGAACGAGCTACCGTGGGTATAAAAACTTCCTGGCCGTCGTTTGTGAAAAGGCACATTCCGCCTTCGCCCAATGTTACGAGCAGCGATTTCAATGAAAGATCGTTCATCAGCGCTCTGCCGCCGGTTATTATTTTTTCGTTTGTTTCCACAGTTTTTCCTAACACATCGGCCAATTCCTTGCGGTTAGGGGTAATGGATGTAACTTCGCGGTAATGATAAAAATTCGCTGTTTTCGGATCGACTGTTATTATTTTTTTTCTTTTTACGAGCTGCGGCAGGATTTCATCCAAAAAATCTTTGCTTATAACGCCCTTAGCGTAATCCGAGATTATAAAAGCGTCATATTCATTAACGTTATCAATAATCTTTTTTATTATTTTAGTTCTCAAGACATTATTTATAGGGTGTCTTCTTTCGATATCAGTCCTTGCTATTTGTTGATTATGAGCTATAATCCTGGTTTTTTGAGTTGTCGGCCTTTCGCTGTCGCTGAAGACTCCAAGATTGTTTATTTTGTGTTTTTCCAATTCATCGAGCGCCAGCCTGCCTACGCCGTCATTGCCGATTACGCCGAAAATATGGGCATGACCGCCTAGCGCTACGATATTTTTTGCGACGTTCGAAGCGCCTCCCAGCCTGTATTCGCGTTTGGCTACTTCCACGACCGGAACGGGCGCTTCAGGCGAAAGCCGCGAGCAGCCGCCGAACAAATAATCGTCAACCATTATATCGCCGATTACCGCGACATTTATTTTTTTGAATTTTTTTAAAGTTTCCTGTACATGGGCAATATTATCTTTAACATATTGTTTTATAACCAATTTGAAAACCCTTCCTTACTTAAATTCATAGTTTAACATCATTTTATTAAACTTTTGTTAAGTTTTTTTTAAACATTAATTAAGGTGAAAAAATTATTTTTCAATATTAATAGGCTTTTTTATATTCTTGGCGAATTTATACCATGCTTTCCAGTGCTTTTTGTCAAAGCAAAAACTCTGCATTAACTGTGTCGAGTCAAGGTCGAAGCCGAAAAGGTAAAAGCCTTTATCGTCCGAAGTAATGGAATATTTGGTGAAATCGTTATCGATAGGCGGTGTGGCGACTTTCAGCCCGCACAGCGTCCATCTTAAAAAATGTTCGAGGTCGCGGCTTAAGGAATAATATGCAGAGCCTGTCAGCGGGTTATACGCGAATGCGTATATCGCTTTTTCATCCTTCTCAAATGATAAGAAGCAGCGTTTCCCAAAATTCGGCGGCAATTCAATTCTGTTGAATAAAAGCTGCCAGGTTCCGAATGATTGTTCATCGGGCGAATTTATGAAATATAAATCGAGCGTTTCTGGATTGTAACAATACACAAGTAGGCCTTTGAGCCACTTTTGAACCGAAAACTGGACCATTCTTCCAAAATTAGGCGGCCGTGAAGGTAGTTTTATTTTTTCGTGCCACGACGACCAGCTGATATTATCCTGACTCTTTGAGTAAGTTACGGAAAGGTCGTTTGGATTAACCGAAAAACAATAAGTATAAGGGTAATTTTTTATATATGCCCTTGAAAATGATATTTGGTTTGAAAATTTAGCCGTTCCGTCGACTTCATTAGAGGCGATTGATTCGTTTCCGGATTCGTCGAAAGCTGAAACTCTGTAAAAATACTTCGTGCCGAATGCCAGGTCAGTGTCTAAGTAGGTATTTTGCGTTAAATTCTTTATTTCAGCGATTTGCATATATTTTTCGTCATTTTCTTTTTTGCGGTAAATGTAATAACCTAACAGATCACGGTCTTTTTTATTTTTTGTCCATTTCAATTCGATTTTCTGAATTTTTGAAACCGCTTTCAATCCTGAAACTTTTTCAGGAGCGGCGCTGTCTTTCGGGCGTCCGTCTGCTTCTTCGGTCGGCGCGCTTTCATTGCCCTTTTTATCGAATGCGACTATGTAATATGTATAAGTCATACCGTTATAAAGGCCTGCGTCGGTATATTGGTAGATTATAGGATAGAAAGCGCCTGCGCGGTCGTGATGCTCGGAGCGGTTTTTTTCACTCTGCCGTTTTTGCGCTGTGAATATTTGTTCATTAGATTCCTTGGGTTTGGTAATGTCGGCAACCGCGATAAACTTAGGGAATGCGGCTGATTTTCGATAAATGCGGTAGCCGTGAAGGTCGTTTTCGAGGTCAGGCACCTGCGCCCACTCAATTTTTAGGGCGCCGTTCAAAGGCGACACTTTAATGTAAGACGGCGCTTTAGGCGGCGCAAAATCTATTGGTGAAACTCTTACCTCGAAAGCCTGTCCGGATTCGTTGCCGGAAAAATCTACCGCTGAAACCGAGAAATAGTAAACTTGCCCGTTCTTAAGTTCTTTTATTTCGAATGAATTTATAAATGAATCATTTGCTTTGACGGTGGCGGCAGGTTTAAATTTCGATCCCGGCTTCAATTCTCCCTGATATTTATAAATTTTATAATACTCAACGTCTTTTTCTTCGCATTTTTGCCATTTGAGTATGACTGCGTTATTTTGCGGAACCGCTTTTAAATTTTGAGGCGGATTCGGGGCTTTCTGGTCGCGCGGCTTGCCGACAATCTCGTCGGATTCCCGGCTTAAATTGCCGCCTTTATCTTTGACGCGCAGCATATAGCCGTATGTTTTGCCGTTCACTATTTCGCTGTCGACAAATTGGCATATGCCGTTTTGCTTGATTCGAGCTATTATCTCGCTTTCGGTTGCCAGTCCGTCGGAACGCAGTATTTGATATTCTTCAAAATCCGTTCCGGTGTAGGGCGACCATGTTAATTTAACGAATCCGTCGCCGCTTATCAGCTCAGGTCTTTTCGGTTTTTTCGGCTTATTGATGTCTCTGGCCGAAGCCGAGAATTGCTTTATATATTCATTTAAGTTGCCGTCTGAATCCAGTGTCATTATTTTATAATAATAGGTCGTCGAATTGGCGAGGTCGAAATCTTCATAGCGGTATATGCCGTTTTTATTCGGCGCTATTTTGGCTGTTAACACGAAATTGAGCCGTTGATTTGTACTTTTAAATATATGGTATTCAGTGATAGTTAATCCGCGGCTTTTTATTTTAGCGGTAAGCAGTTCGTCTTTTTTATAACCGCGCCAGTGGATAACTATTTTTTCGTCCAGTTCTTCCACATGAAGCCCGTGATTTCCGCTTGGTTCGGTAAATTCCCCGTCATTAACGTTTTTATTTTCATTTTCCAGTGAGACTGATTTTTCATCGATAAGAACATCTTTTATTGACGGTTTATAAGAATCCGCTGCCCTGGCGGCGCTGACTAAATTTAGATTGATTGCAAATATAGCTGCAACTAAGAGGATGGTATATTTTTTTAGAATGTTCACCTGATAATCACCACTTAATGAATTTTTGTTTTATTGATTAAAATTTAAAAGTCAGAATAACATTTAATATTTATTCATCGCGCTCATTACTTTGCTTGAATAAGTATGCGCCTGGTTACAATCCATGTTGTTTTCTCCGGCATTATATGCACGCAGCATTTTGTCGATATTTCCTCCGTATTTTACGAGATATTTATGCAGTTTTTTGCAGGTATATTTTATGTTGACTTCCGGGTCGAATAAATTTACACCGCGGGCAAAGTCATTTACCGATTCCTGCATGAATCCTATTACATAAGAGCCGTCGTTAGGGTATGTCGACATGTTGATGGAAATATTTACACGCCCGGCCGACATCTGGACGCTTGAAGATTCTCTTTCTATTAAAGAACGCAGTAATTTTTTAGCGACAGTATATGGTATGATTCCATTTTTTTCCCGGGATTTTGCCGTATGGCCTGATTTTTCGCTTTTATTTTTTTTGCCTGAGTAAAGCGAGCCGTATGCCAATAATTGCGATCCTTCGTCGATCCAGCGCGGAAAGTCCTTGTGGCTTTTTGATAAATAGCCGGTATCGTATTTTTCTATGACTTCGTTTATGAAATTGCCGACGATAAAAAGCGCCATTTTTGTCCGGCCGTCTATTTCATCCTTATTTTTTTTTGCAGGTGCGCCTTTTTTTAATTTCCCGGTTTTTATATGCGGAAGGTATAATGTCTTGAACATCCCTAAAGATTTAAGTTTTACTCTGTCCATTATTGCGGAAGCGGTCGGCATGTCTATTTCATGGTAGCTTTGCGGAAGTTTGACGGCGTATTTATTAACTTTTTTAGGTTTCTTTTTTTGTGTTTCGTCATAGCTTTGCTTCAGCTCGGATGCTAGTTTTTTGATATTTTCGAGTTTGCTGCCGCTTTCGAGCGTTATTCCGCCTGCCATGTTGAAGCGTTTGGAATTAATGGTAATTTCGTTGCTGCCGTTCGAAGGAAGTGTTATTGGAGGAACTTTTTCAGAGCGCAGATTTTTTTCTTTAGACGCATTTTTATTTTTTTCATTTTTTGTATTCGTGTTTGTTTTTGCGGTTTTTACTCCGGTTTCTTTTTTTCCGTCCGGCTTTTTTTCCGTGTTTTTATTGCCGGCGGCTTTTACGCTCGAGCCTTTGGAAGAAGATTTTTTTCCGTCTGATTCTTTGGCTTTTTTTGTTTCGGTTTTCTTTTCAATTTTTACAGCACTTTTTGAGCTTTTAGCCGTTTCTTTTTTTTTATCGGCCGAGTATGAATAATTGTTCATGCCGAACGTTAATATAAAATTCATCGTAATAATAAAAACAAATTTTAAAACGAATTTTTTTTTAGCGAAGTGTGAAAGTTTTTGCATGCCTCCCCCTAATTAGACCTGTATTCGCATATTGTAAGCGCTCAGATTTTATATATCAGTATGGTTATTATATATTAAAAAACGCCAGTTTTTAGTCATACCCGGAACAGGTGCTGCATCTAAAAACTGACGTTTTAAAAACTTGAAGTTTAATTTCTTATGCCGAAGCCCGGACTTGAACCGGGACGGAGTTGCCCCCAGTGGATTTTGAGTCCACCGCGTCTGCCAATTTCACCACTTCGGCAAATTTTGTGTTTTCATTTTACCATAGTTTCAAATGCATGTCAACTATTTTTTTATTTTTATAATTTAAATGTGTTAAAATAATTGACATTATTTTCTTTTTTATATATAATTAACCGTGAATATTACCTTAAAATCAAGTAATTTAATGAATATGTCTGTAAGGGTGATGACTGAATGCCTCTTGATCTCGGCTTACATGTTTCTAAAGAAGAAAAATTCATTATCAGGGACCTTGTAAAAGACTTGAAATTGTCGGTATTGGCATCCGAAGAATACTTAGGCAACGAAGTGCTTTCGGATGAAATAATCAAGCCTGGTCTTGAACTTGCCGGCTACTATAAAAACCTTACTTTCGATAAAATAATGGTGTTTGGCAGGCCGGAAATCGAATATTTAAAAAGCATCTCATACGATTTACGCCTTATGAGACTTCATGAACTTTTTTTGTATCATATTCCATGCATTATAATTACTGATTTTGACGAACCTTTCGTAGACCTGGTAAACGTGGCTAATCAATTTTGCATTCCCGTGCTTTATACCAAACAAAATTGCAATAGTTTCATATTTTTATTTTCAAATTATCTTGAATCTAAATTTGCTCCTAAAAAAGTGATTCATGGAACTCTTATAGAAGTATATAACATGGGTGTGCTGATTCTTGGCGACTCCGGTGTCGGCAAGAGTGAAACGGCTCTTGAACTTGTAAAAAAAGGTCATTGCCTTGTTTGTGATGACGTTGTGACCCTTAAAAAAATATCGGGCAAAATATACGGCTACACCGATCCGCTTTTAAAATATCACATGGAAGTACGCGGGCTCGGTATTCTTGATATTCAGGCATTATTCGGCGCGGCAGCCACGATTCCGAATAAGGAAGTCGATATTGTGATAGATCTTGTTCCGTCGTCGATAAAACGCGAGTTTGACAGATTGGGACTGAGCAATGACAAGTACGATATATTGGGTGAAAAATTGCATAAAATATCCATTCCTGTTCAGGAAGGCCGGAATATCTCAATTATTATAGAAATAGCGGTAATGAACGAAAGATTGAAAAGGCAGGGACACAACAGCTCTCAAATATTTATCGAAAGCCTTTTTAAAAAAATCAATCCGGCGTTCGTGTCGGATATCGTTAAAAATTTGCCTGAATCAGGCCAGTAAATTATATATGAATGAGGCTGAAAGTTGAGCTTTTCTGAAGAAATAAAAGCGGAGCTGCTTGAGCAGAAAATTGAAAATGCCTGCTGTCAGACGATCTTACTTTTTACAGTATTGAAGAATAACGGCAGTATCGAAGTTGATTGGGACAATAACATAAAAATCAAAATCCGTCTTTTTTCAATGGCGTATATAAGGCTTATAGGTTCGATACTGAAAAAACGTTACGGCGTTTCCCTTACCTCTATTTATAAAATATATGATAATTTATCGAAAAAGGATTACTATCAGTGTTCTATCGATGATAATGACATCTGCCTGAAACTGCTTGATGAGCTTGCATTAAAAAAATCGCTTTTCGCTGAAACACCGCCGCCAGACAATTTGATAACGCTTCTAAAAAATCCATGCTGCGCATTTACTTTCATAAAAAGCGTCGCTGCATCATGCGGTTATTTTCAAAATCCGAGCAAGTCTTATCATTTTGAAATCAGGCTGCAGGAACCTTTTTTGGCTAATATTATAAGGATGCTGTTTAAGACTAATCTCAAAATAAATCTGAAATCACATATAATAAGAGGTGAAAATACCATACTTCTTTATTCGAAGTCGTATGAAAATCTTGAAAAACTGCTTGGATACCTCGGCACTTCGCAGACTTATCAAAAGCTTACAAATATTAAAATAATAAAAGAAATAAAAAACACCACAAACAGAAACGTGAATTTCGAGACTGCCAATTTGCAAAAAACTGCAAGTGTGGCTACCACTCAAATCCAAAAGATAAAACAATTTATGAAATCCGATGAATTTAATAAGCTGCCTGAAATTTTGATCGAAGCGGCGCATTTGCGCATTTTGAACCCTTATATGTCGCTGATCGAGCTTGCCGAACATACCGAACCCAGAACTAATAAATCAACAATGAATAACAGATTAAGGCGGCTGCTAAAAATTTGCGATGAATTTGTTGAACGCCATAAGATAACATAAAATCTTAAAATTTTATTTCGGTATTCAACCTGAAATTTTGAGTGAGCGGAAATCCGTTTGACTGTGAAATTGAAAAACCATAGGTCATATTAAGATTCATATACTGTTTGACTCTTATATTTAAACCTGATATAGTTGAAAGCATATAGTATTCGGTAGGCTCATCGTCAAAATAATATTTTTCCTTTTCAAGATTAAGGCCAAGGTTCAACCTTGATTTTTTTGTGATATCGATCAGATAATTCATTCCGATCCCTGAATTTCTGCTTAAACCAGGTGAAAAGTAAGCGTATTTATTTCCGCTCGCATCGCGTTCGTTTTCGAATTTAAAAAGTATTGAATAAACATTCAGTGAAAGTTTTGGAAATGCATCCGGCATATATAAAAGGCTTGCTGAAATTTCGCGTTTTTTGTTTATGTTTTTCAGGTAGCTTTCGAATGCCGGCATGACCTCAAGATAATATTCGCTTGAAAGCTCATAACCGGTTCTCAAATTGAATCTGTAATATTCAGGCGGATCTGAATAAGATGAACTGTCGCCGGTATATATGTTTTTAGAAGTGCCGAATTCGACCTGAAAGTTTTTTATTGAACTTGAGAGCCCGAATTCATATTCATTGAAGGCATTATTGCTGGAAAGTTTTATTTGCCTTGCATTTCCAGTTACATTTAGGTTAGAAAAAGGCTTGCCGCTTAGAAGCAGGTTGATTTTTTGTAGGCTTACCTGTTCGCTTTCATTTTCCGTTATGAAGTTTTTATAATAACCGCCTTCTATCGACAAGTTATAGTTAGTATAGTATTTTATTTTTGAACTGTATCCGGTTAATTTATAGTCGTAGGTGTTATTTTCATTGCTGAATAAGAGATAGCCGGGTTTGCGGTTTGACGAAAAAAATTCATTGTAAAACCTTACCGTATCTGATTTTATAGTAGAAGTCAGAGGCTGTTTTAGCAATTCAGTTGTGTTTTCAAGGGAATTTATTGCGTTAAAAAATTCCTCGTCGGTCATAACGGAGCTATTTGGCTCATTTGGTGATTGTACGCTGCTTTCTGTAAAGTTATTAATGGTTTCCCAATTTTTATTTTCGATCGTTTGGGCTATTGCCGTAAAATTAAAATTAAAAAGAACGTATATGAAGAAAGTGTAAAATAGTGTGTCTGGCAATATTTTTTTTATCAAAATATCATTTCCTTTATATTTATTTCAATAAATGCTCGAGAATTTGCCGTGCAAAAATTATTTTTGAATTAGATATAACCTTTATTAAATTTTATTGAATATAAAATATCAATTTTTAATTAAGTTTTTTTTTTATATTTTTATTGTTTGAATAATTAAAAAAGGGGCTTCTTGGAAAATTCACTTTCTAGACCGCCCCTTTTTAATTTTGACTTTGATAAAATTATTTTCTGGATGATCCTCTCATGCCGCCGCGGCCGTGTTTATCAAAAGGCCGTCCCTGATTATCCAACGGTGCCGCTGATGATGTTTTTGAAGAAGTGTCGGCGCTGATGCTCTTTAATGGAGCCGCCGCGCTTGAATTTGATGCAGATGTCGAATCGGTTGAAGTTGAAGAATTATCGAAATTCATTTCATGACCGCGGCCTCTTCCGTGTTCGCCTCGTCCGCCGCCTATCGGGCCGGCTGGTCTTGACTCAACAGCAGTTTTTAATTCCGAATCGCTCAAAGCGCCGTCTTTGTCGGCATCGAATTTTTCTATTAATTTAGCTTTAAGTTCGGTATTAGTTTCTAATTCGGTTTTAAGACGTGTCTGCTCGGCAGTTACCAGTGCGGCTTTTTCGGTGTCGCTCAGTTTTCCGTCGCCGTCGGTATCGAATTTAGACATCATCTGGTCTTTTTCGCCGCCGCGTCCGCCCTGCATTGACTGTCTTGACTCGACAGCGGTTTTTAATTCCGAATCGCTTAAAGCGCCGTCTTTATCCGCGTCGAATTTTTCTATTAATTTAGCCTTAAGCGCAGTATTAGACTCAATAGCAGTTTTTAGTTTTGTCTGAGCATCAGAAATAGCAGCGGTTTTTTCGGTGTCACTCAACTTGCCGTCGCCGTCGGTATCGAATTTAGAAATCATCTGGTCTTTTCCGCCGCCGCGTC
>JASDSY010000021.1:0-45478 GCA_041441465.1 Candidatus Wallbacteria bacterium | reverse complement strand
TCTATTAATTTAGCTTTAAGTTCGGTGTTCTTTTCTAACTCTTCCTTGAATTTAGTCTGCGCTTCAGCCATAGCAGCGGTTTTTTCGGTGTCGCTCAGTTTTCCGTCGCCGTCGGTATCGAATTTAGAAATCATCTGGTCTTTTCCGCCGCCGCGTCCGCCCTTTCCCGGTTTCGATTCCATGGCCGTTTTCAATTCTGAATCGCTTAAAGCGCCGTCTTTATCTGCGTCGAATTTTTCTATTAATTTAGCTTTAAGTTCGGTGTTCTTTTCTAACTCTTCCTTGAATTTAGCCTGCGCTTCGGCCATAGCAGCGTTTTTTTCGGTTTCGCTCAACTTGCCGTCGCCGTCGATGTCAAATTTTTGAAGCATTTCCTTTATATGGTTATAACCTTTTTTGGGTATGCTTGTTTCGCTTGTTGCCGATGTTTGATCCTGCGGAAATGCCGCGGTGCATAAAAGTGACGATGCTGCTACTCCGATGGCTAATGCTTTGATATACTTCATTTGTTCCTCCGTGTTAACCGCTTTTTTAGATATTATTACATTTTAAGCGGTTATTGCTATTATCTAAATTAACCGTTGCCGGTTGTGATAAAATGAAAAGCAATACTCGTGCCAAAATAATTTTTTTGAAATTATTGAATTTTGTTTTATTTATTCAATATTAATTCGGAATTTTATCCGAATTGTAAAAAAAGGTCGGATTTTCGTCCGAATAACTTTTCATTTTATTTTATACGCATCAATTTTACGTACAGCTATAACTTAAAATAATAGCTTTAATTAAGGAATTTAATATTGGGGGTAATTAAATTTATTTTGTTGGTACAATAATTGCCTTATTTTTAATTAAATATATTTAATTAAGTTTAAGAATTATTGCATTATTGCTATAAAATATGATACCATTCAATTAAAATTTAAGGTTAGTGATTGATATGAAATTTACAAAGCAAACTTTTTTTTTACTGCTTGTATTTGTTTTGCTTTTCTTTATAATTATTCTGATGAGTTATGAGCCGCCGCGCCCCAGGCCGGGCATGCATCACCCATTAAGCGGCATGTTTGAAAGGATAATTAAGGAAATTCCCGCAAATCAAGCCAAGGGCAAATATGATATGCCAAACTACTCATATTCGATTCTGGAAACTGAGGAAATAAAAAACCTGATAAGTGCCGATATTATGTCAATTGGTACATATTTCAGGCCTTATGACGAATGCGTGATATTCATAAAAAAGATAAATGAAAATACACCGAATGAGAAATATGTGCTCCTGGAACTGAAAAAAGGTCCTGAACGAGGTTTTATGAACATGCTTTACGCAAAAAGGATTATGACATTCACAATTCTTATGTTTTTGGCGGGAGTATTTGTATTTTCAATTTTTTCTTCTTATAAAAACGCTATAGAGGCTAAAAATGAGAACCAAAAATATCTCGACGTCAAACGAATGTCATTCGCGCTCGCGCATGAGATAAGAAATCCATTGAATTCAATGCATTTATCACTTGAGTTAATGAAAACCAATAATGAGAGTTTTGACCATTTAAAACAAAGTGAAAATGACGAATGTATCAATATTCTTCAATTCGAGATCAAGCGTCTTGACGAATTGGTTAAAAGATTTATGGAATATTCAAAGGAAATAAAATTAAAATATGTTAAAACATCGGTTAATAAGCTTATTAATTCAATTATTGCGGTTTTAACTCCGATAGCCGCCGAGAAAAAAGTCGCAATCGAGTTGAAATTAATTAATGACATTGATATAAACATTGATTTCGACTTGATTTATCAATCGTTTTTTAATATAATAAAAAACGCTATTGAAGCTGCCCCGAATGACGGCTTTGTAAAAATTGAATGCGTAAAAGTTAATTCGAATGTTGAAATAAAAGTAGCGGACAACGGTCCCGGGATCATTCCTGAGATGTTGCCGCGTATTTTCGATTTTTATTTTTCTACTAAAGAAGAAGGTTCAGGAATCGGACTGGCGCTTACTAAAAAATATATTGAAAGTCATGGCGGCAAGATAAGTGTTTTTTTTGAAAATGATTGCACTTGTTTTAAAATCGTCCTTCCGGCATGATTTGAAAATTATTTAACTGTGTTTATTTATTGAATGGAGTCCAGGAGTTTAATTATGAAATATAATATACTGATTGTGGAAGACGAGAAAAATCAGGCGGAACTTATAGCGAAGATATTAGCGAAAAAAGGTTTTAATAGTATAATTGCCAATACGCTTGGCGATGCGTTAAGCGCTGTTACGCAAAACCGCATAGACCTGGTTCTGACAGATTATAAACTTCCGGACGGCGATGGTTTTGGCGTAATTACCCGAATCAAGAATTTAAATCCTGAAGTTTTATTCGTTGTAATGACGGCATTCGGCGATGTCGAAATTGCCGTTAAATGCCTTAAAGCCGGTGCCAGTGATTTTTTAGCGAAACCGATTAACTTGAATGAGCTTGAAAAAATAATATTCAGGCTTCTTCAAAATAAGATACTGATCGAAGAAGTTAACCAGCTACGCCGTGACGTTGAAATTTTATATACGCCGCAGTCAATATGCGGTACAAGTGAAAGGCTTACCGCTCAGATCAGCAAAGCTTTAAAAGTGGCCAACAGTGATTCCAATGTTTTGATATGCGGCGAAAGCGGTACCGGCAAGGAGTTGTTTACCAACTTAATTCATTATAACAGCGACCGCAAAAATAAATCATTTATAAAAGTCAACTGTTCGGCTATTCCGGTAGAATTAATGGAAAGCGAGCTTTTCGGGCATTTAAAAGGCGCATATACGGGCGCCTATGCCGATAAAATAGGAAAATTCGAAGCCGCCGACGGGGGCACTTTATTTCTCGACGAAATAGGCGAATTGCCGGTTAATCTTCAGGCAAAATTGCTGCGCGTGCTGCAGGAAAAGGAAATTGAGCCGATCGGCGCTAATCATTCGAAAAAAATCAATGTACGCATGATATTCGCCACGAATAAGGACCTCGAAAAGGCCATTTTAAATAATGAATTCAGGGAAGACCTGTATTATCGCATAAGTACTATCACGCTTAACCTGCCGCCGCTTCGCGACCGCAAGGAAGATATACCGCTTTTATTGAAATATTTTATTAATAAATACAACGAAAAACTCAAAAGAAATATTAAGGAATTTTCAAGCGATGCCGTCGATGCCTTGATTAAGTATTCATGGCCCGGCAATATCCGCGAACTCCAGAATATTATAGAAAATACAATGGTATTGATGAATGAACATGATGAAACAATTTATACTCGAAACCTTCCGGAAAAAATTTATAATACGTTAAATAATCTGGTTGAGCGTGAAAAAGAGTTATCGGGATTCGAAAAAATTATAAATGAATATTTAGAAAAATCTCACTCCGAAAACAGAAATGTAAATATCGGCGACTTTCTGGATAATATTGAAAAAATAGCGCTTATTTGGGCCGCAAACAAGACAGGCGGGATTAAAACTGAAATGGCCCGATTTTTTGAGATTGACGAAAAAAGCATCCGCAATAAATTAAAAAAATATAATTTGTAACTGTAACATATCCCGTTTTTTAAAGCTTCTTAAAAGATCAAGTAAACAATTCATAAGAATTATTGGTTTTTTATTATCTTGGTTCCGGGCAACGTGAAGCAAAAAGTTGTTCCTTGGCCCAATCCGTCAGATTCGATCCATATTTTCCCGTCGTGTGTTTCTATGATTTTTTTTATGAGGGCAAGTCCCATTCCTGTTCCTTCTGAATTAACGTCTAGTTTTTCGAATAATCCGAAAATTTTTTTGTGGTAAATTGGATCAATTCCAATTCCATTATCTCTTACAAAAAGTACAGGCGTATTGTCATCTCTGTCAATTATGCCTATTTCTATTTTCGGGTCCGGCTTATCTCCTATGAATTTTGCGGCATTATCTATCAAGTTTTGATAAACTTCCAATATTCTTTGCTCCTCGCCGTAAAGAACAACTTTTTCATTTGTAATTATAAGATTGAAATTTTTTTTAGAAAGCCTGCCGGCAGTGAGATCAAGCACTGACTTAACTATCGATGAGAGTAAAAATTCTTTTTTTACGCTTATTTTATTGCTTACCCGCGATAATTCAAGCAGCTCATCAAGTAAAATTCCCATTTTATCAACAGCATTTTGAATGTATTTAATATCTTTATTTATCATGGCTTCATCATGTTTTTCAATGTCTTTTTTCAGAAAATCCGCAAATGATTTTATGGTTACAAGCGGACTTTTTAGATCGTGTGATACTGTGTAAATGAACTTAGCCATTTCTTCGTTTTTTTGTTTTAACTCTTCTTCGCGATTTTTAAGTTCCGTTATTTCATTGTATGCTATCACAAATTGTTGAGAAATAAAAGGTACGACTGCTATATTGAAATACCGTTCATATTTGGGTATGAAAGCGATAAATTGATGCGGTGTTTTTGTTTTGACTACATTGTCGAATTCTTCGATGTAAGCGATTATCTGATCTTGATATATCTGGCTTGCCATGGCGCCGACGACTTTGTCAGCTGAAATCTTATTTAAATTTTCGTAGGCGCGATTTATACTAATGAATTTATAGTCGATAGCCTTGCCGTTAGAATCGTAAATCATTTCGCAAATCGCTAAACATTCTGTTATATTCTCAAAAAGCATTCTGACTTTTTCTTCATTTTTTTGAATTTCTTGCTCTATTGCCTTTCGGGCTGTGATATCGCGTCCGAAGACGACCAGGCCTTTTCTTTTATTATTGGATTCAAAAATAGGGACTTTTATTAAATCATAAGTGTTGAATTCGCCTGAAGGCAGAGGAATTATCTCTTCTTTTCTCGAAGCGACTCCGTTTTTCCATGTTTCTTCATCGGATTTCTCGCATGATAAAAAGGCTTCTTTATAAATCGGTAATGTATAATCCGCAAGCTCAGAGTCGGTTTTGCCATAGTAATCAACTCCGCGTAATTTGAAAAGCTCTATATTGGCATCGTTTGCAATAAGCCATTTCCCGCCGCTGTCTTTGAAACATATTATGTCAGGAGTCGCGTTTATAAGCGTTGTAATTCGTTCCTGATTCTCTTTGAGAGCAGTTTCGTTTTTTTTATGTTCGCTTATTTCAAAGCACAGTGAAAGAAGCGTTCCGGCCATTGTCGCAAATCGCTCGTCTTCCACTGTCCACTGCTTCGTTTCGCCGGCGCTTTCAAAACAGATGATGCCGCTGATTTTATTATCAAACCAAAACGGCGCCGCGAGTAATGATTTTATATTATGCTCATTGTAATATTCTTCAGGAATTTTATTCGCCGCCGGATCGCAATATACATCAGCTGCTGATATTATTTTGCCGTTTTTCAGGTTCGAAATGTATTCCGGAAATTTCAGCGTATTAAGTTCATTTCCTTCGGTATGAAGTTTTTTTGAATTCTGGAATTGATTTATGCAGTTTATCAGATTTTTTTCTTCGTTATATATCCAGATTCCTGTGCGTTCGACTTCTAAAAGAATTGAGCAAGTTTCAGCGATTTCCATGCAGGATTGTTTAAAATCGCCTTTAAATATCATTCCTTTCAGCATTAATGTAAGCAACGTTTCATACTGATTTTGAATTATGCGTTCATTTTCCGAATTTTTATTTTCGGCAATCCTGCGTTCATTTATTTCCATGCATAACGAAATAAGCGTGCTTGCCGTAGTCTGGAATCTTTTTTCGTCTTCGCTCCAGTTCCTGCATTTGTTGCAATTGGAAAATGCTATTATTCCTGAGATAGTTCCATAACGTAATATCGGCGACTCCAAGATTGAATATATATTATTTTTACTGCAATAGTTTTTAATTTCAACATTAACTCTATTGTCTGCCGCTACATTTGGAGATGAAAAAATCGTTTCACGCGGATGGTCGATTACTGCTAATTTTAATTCCGATAAAATTTCAGGCGAAGCGTGCTGCCGTGTCGTGCGTTCAAACAGCTCAATGCAATTCATCTGTTTATAATCTGCCGAGTTGAGCCATATACTGACTCTGTCTATTTCTAAAGAGTCAGAGCAAAATTCAGTTATTTTAACAAGCATTTCCTGAAAATTATCGTTAAAAAATTTGCTGTCGTTTATCAGAGTTATTATGTTGTCGTTTTGACGTTTGAGTTTTTTTTCATGTTCGATTAGTGCATCTCTTGCCTGATTTAATTCGGTCAGGTCGGTGAATGTGGTTACATAAAAATCGTCTATTTCGGCATAACTGACTTCGACGGATTTATAGCTTCCATTTTTGCATTTTACTCTGGCTTCGATCGGAACGAAAGTTCCGGTCTTCTTATATTCATTTATTCGTTCAATCCATAAATTGACAATTTCTTTTTTATAGTCTTTATCGGGATAAGCACGAATAAACCATTCTTCGACTTTGTGAATATCATTTGAGTCATAGCCGAATATTTTAACGAAACACTCGTTTAACGAAAATATATTGTTGTTTTTATCCGTGACTGCGATTCCGATTGGCGAAAATTCAATTATTTTCTTTAATTTCTCTGACATTTGCCGTGAACTATTTTCTGTATTGGTGTTTGAGTTAATTTTATGAATATTTTTAAATTTAAATTTAAAATTAAAATAAAGTGAAATTAAAAGAAACAACGCTGAAATTATAGTAAGCCGAAATAAAGTATAACCGCCGCCGGAATTATTAATGTCTGAAGCGTATGCCGGCAGAAGATATATGTGAAACAGAAAAAAAATATATGAATATTTTATTTTCATTATAACTCTCTTTATTTGCATAATAATTGGTTATTATTGTTAATTACTTAAATTTCATAACTCAAAAATGTCTGGAAATAATATTATTTTTTTATGTCCGGAATTTATTTTAAAACATTCCACATCTCGTTAAATAACACGGTTTCATTTAATGGTTTGGTTATGAATCCGTTCATTCCGGCTTTCAGGCATTTTTGCTTGTCGTCCGGATAAGCGTGCGCGGTAAGAGCTATTATCGGAACGTTTTTATAAGGTTCGGCGAGTTTTCTTATTTCTTCTGTCGCTTGTATTCCGTTTACTTCAGGCAGTCCGATATCCATTAATATCAGGCTGTAATTATTCTCCGAAGCCATGTTTACAGCCTGTATTCCGTCATACGCCTTTTCTACTTTAAACCCGGTGCGGTCCAGTAATGCCGACAGATACATCATATTGATAATTTCATCCTCGACAATAAGTATCTTATGGGCTGCGGCTATTTTGGATTTATTTAACTCGGACGCTGCCGCAGCTTGCGCCGTGCCTTCGAGCTCTGAGAAATTATACGGTAATATTACCGTAAATTTGCTGCCTTTATTGAATGAACTTTCTACTGTTATTTTGCCGTTCATTAGTTCTACGAGCTGTCTGGTAATCGCGAGACCGAGCCCCATTCCTTCGCGCGTTCTTAAATAATCCTCTTCGAGCTGGTTGAACGGGTTGAAAATATTTTTGATTTTTGTTTCTGAAATGCCGATTCCCGTATCAATTACGACTATTTCAATATAGTTTTCCAGTTTTTTTATGATTACCGATATGAATCCATGTTCGGTATATTTTATCGCGTTGCTTATTAAGTTCGTTATAATCTGGCTGGTGCGGACTCTGTCGCCCATGAAGTACAAAAAATCATTTTCAATGCCGATCTTGATTTCGAGTCCTTTTTTTTCGGCTATTTCTTTGAACGCCTCTATAATGGACTGAACCATCACTCCGATGTCGAATCTTTCATTATTTAATTTAAGGCTGCCGGAAGCTATTTTATTAAAATCCAGAAGTTCCTGGATAAGGCTGAATAAATTTTTAGCCGATGATGTAAGCAATGCGAGAAATTCCGACTGCTTGGGGTTGAGCGGAGTAGTTTCAAGAAGACTTGCCATTCCAAGTATTCCGTTTAACGGCGTGCGCAGCTCATGGCTCATATTGGCCATAAATATCGATTTAGCGCGGCTGGCCGCTTCTGCTTCTTCTTTCGCTTTTATAAGAGCTTTTTCGGCCTCGCGGCGCTTGTTTATATGGTTCCATTCGCGCAGCGCCTGACTTATTATGCGCGGCATTTCACTGAACATTTCATGCGATTTTACGAGATAATCCTGCGCGCCGAGCTTCATGGCATGTACGGCGATTTCTTCGTCGCCGTAAGCTGTCATTACTAAAATCGGATAGTTAAGTTCTTCGTCGTCACCTGGAAGTATTTCAAACGCTTTGCCGTCCGGCAAGTTAAGGTCGGTTATGACAAGCGATGGATTTCTTAATATTATTTCATTTTTAAATTCCAAGATGCTCGAAACGCTTTTTATTTCGTACCGGGAATCGGCCGCGCAAAGGGTTCGCTTGATCGCTTCGACATGCGCAGCCTCATCTTCGATGATAATAATATAAATTTGCTCATTTTCCATAAAATTTCCTCGCTTAATTTTTGTCCGGGTATTGATTCCAGGCCAGCCAATAAAATCCAAATGTTTCCAGTAATTCTGAAAATTTTTCGAAACTTAACGGTTTTACCAGATAACTATTTACGTTATTGATATACGCTTTAGTTAAATCTGCTTCAGCAGCCGAAGTCGTTAAAATGACGACGGGAATTTTTTTCAATTCGCTGTCGGATTTAATTTTAGTCAGAACGTCAATTCCGTCGACTTTAGGAAGTCTTAAATCCAGAAGTATAAGATGTGGCCGCGGGCTGGCTGACGGATCACAGAATTTTCCCTGCCTGAAAAGATAGTCTAAAGCTTCCTGTCCGTCAGAAAGATGAACAACTTTATTGGCGATTCGGCACATTGCAAGGTTTCTTATAGCTATTTCAGCATGTGCCGGTTCATCTTCGATGTATAAAATTATTACCGGTTCTCCTGTCATTTTTGATCCTCTCCTTTTTCTATAATTCTTGTCTGGCCGAGAGTGAAATAAAAAATTGTGCCTTTTCCGACGCCTTCGGAGACTGCCCATATTTTTCCGTCATGTGTTTCCACTATTTTTTTTGATATCGCAAGTCCCATTCCGGTACCTTCGGAATGCGGGTCGAGTTTTTCAAACAAGCCGAAAAGTTTATGCTGATATCTTTGATCTATTCCGGTGCCGTTGTCTTTTACAAAAAGCACCTTTGATTTTTTTTCTTCGATAACGCCTATTTCAATTTTGGGATCCGGCCGGCTGCCCATAAATTTTACGGCGTTATCTATTAAATTTTTGTATAATTCCACTAATCTTTGATTGTCGCCGTAAATAATAATATTTTCATCGGGCAGCGTAAATTCTATATTTTTATTTGATAATTTGTTTGATATAAGCTCAAGAGCGTCTTTTACGATATTTATAAGAGGTATTTCTTTTTTTGGATTAACTTTTCTGCCTATACGCGATAATTCGAGCAATTCGTTAAGCAGTAGTTCCATTTTATCAGCGGCGCCGTGTATATATTGAAAATCTTTGCTTAACGCCGGTTCGTTGTTTTTTGAAAGGTCCTGCTTGAGAAAATCTGTAAACGATCTTATTGTAACAAGAGGGTTTTTTAAATCGTGAGAAACCGTATAAATGAATTTTGTCATTTCCTCATTTTTTCGCTTCAGGTCATCTTCATTACGTTTTATATTGGTTACATCATTGAATACGGTTACAAATTGGCCTTTTTTATATGAAAGGGCGGATATGTAAAAATATTTATCCATTGGCTGAAAATAAGTATTAAAAATGAAAGGAACTCCGGTTTGTACCACTTTTTCATATTCCGCTAAATAAGGAGCTTCGCTGGCTTGATAAAGTTCGCTTGCCTTGCAGTTTATGGCATGGGCTGCGGATATGTTCAGCAGCTTCTCGAACGCCGGATTAACTTCGATAATTTTATAGTCATTAGCCTTACCGTCAGCGCCGTATAACATTTCGTGTATCGCTACGCCCTCGGTTAAACTTTGAAAAAGCGTCCTAAACTTTGTTTCGCTTATTTTAAGTTCTTCTTCTTTTCTTTTGCGTTCGGTAGTGTCGCGGCCGAAAATAACAAGGCCTTTACGGCTGCTGTCAGGATTAAAAATCGGTATTTTTATTATATCATAAATATTATATCCTCCGCCCGGAAGAGGAATCTGTTCTTCATTTCTGATGGCGCTGCCTTTTCGCCAGGCTTCCTCGTCTGTCGATTCGCAAAGTAAAAAAGAGTCTTTATATAACGGCAGGGTGTAATTGGCTAATTCCGAGTCTTTTTTGTTTTTATAATCAACGTTTTTGAGGTTGAAAAGTTCGATATCGGAATTATTAGCGATAAGCCATCGTCCTTCGCCGTCTTTAAAGCATATTATGTCTGGAGTCGAATTGATAAGGGCGTTAAGTTGATTTTCATTAGTTTTAAGTGAGTCTTCGGCTTTTTTTCTTTCGCTCACTTCGAAACATAAAGAAAGCAGCGTCCCCAGCATTGTTACAAACTTTTCTTCATCGGGCGTCCATTGACGTTTTTCATTTGTGTTTTCAAGGCATATTATTCCGCTTATCTTTTCATTGTGCCAGAATGGAGCGTCAAGCATTGAAAAAATATCGTATTTTTTATAGTATGATTCGGGAATTTCATTGACAGCCGGATCGCTATATACGTCGTAAGCTGAAATTATGTTTCCGTTCTTTAATTTTTCGATATATTTTGGAAATTCGAGCGTATTAAGTGTATCGCCTTCGCAGTGGAATTTTTTTGATTTTTGAAATTGGTCAATGCATCTTATTAAATTATTTTTTTCATCATGAAGCCATATTCCGACGCGTTCGACGTTTAATAAACCTGCGCAAATTTCAGTTATTTCCATTGAAATATATTTAAAATCGCCTTGAAACAGCCTGCCGTCGAGGATAAGATTAAGTATTGTCTCGTACTGCTTTTTTATATGATTTTTGTTTTGTGCGGCGGCGTTTTCTTTTTTCTGCCTTTCATTTATTTCAAAGCAAATGGCTATTATTGTCGTCATATTCAGTAAGAATCTTTCTTCTTCGGTGGTCCATTTTTTCTTTGAATTCGTGTGCTCGCAGCTTAAAAGGCCGCCGACTTTGTCATGAAGCCATATTGGAACATCCATAAGCGAATGGATGTTATTCTGTGAGAAATATTCACGAGGGATTCCTTGAGTCAGCTGGTCATTATAAACATCAAAAACTGAAATCACATTTCCGCGGCGGTGAGAATTAACGTAATTTTGAAAATTTGCAGATTTCAGTTTCATTCCCGAGCTATGTTTTTGGACCGATGCCTGATAAAGGTCAATGCATGTTATTTCTTCATAATTTTGAGAATAAAACCATACGCTGATACGTTCGGTTTCGATTAACGATGCGCAAATTTCAGTTATTTTTGATATGGCTTTTTGAAAATCTTCGTGAAACAGGTCGCCTTCGACTATAATCGAGATTAATGCCTCGTTCTGTTTTTGAAGTTTTTGGTCTTTTATAATGAGTTTTTCTTCGAGCTCCTTGCGCGCTGTTAAGTTGACAAAAGTTATTACATTTGAATCGCCGATCGATGAATAATTAAATTCTATGGTTTTAAATTCGCCGGTTTTGCATCGAACTTTAGCTGTCACGGGAAGGAATATTCCTGTTTTGTTATATTCTTCGATTTTCTTATTCCAGACCTGAATAACATGCTGCCTGTAATTGGCATCGGGATAGGCCTGAACAAACCATTCTGATACTTTTTTGAACTCGCCAATGCTGTAGCCGAACAGCTCAATAAAACTTTTATTTGTAGACAGGGCGTTACCTGCATTATCGATAACTGAAATTGCGACGGGCGAAGATTCTATGACCTTTTCAAAACTGTATCCATTTTGATTTATTTCTGTTGATAAATCGCTGCCGGTAAGTTTTTTTACTGAATTACCGGTCGTTCTTGAATGCCGTTTATAAAATTTGAAATTGAAATATAATGAAACAATAAGAAAGAATGAGATAATAAAGAAAATATACGAATATGATTGTTCAAAAATCTGATTAACCGGAGATGGTGACGAGATATTCCCGGCGGCCGATACCGCAGGAAATAAAATTGCCAAGCTTACACATCGGGCTATATCGGCTATGCTTATTGTCAAAAACATACTCGTCATGTTTTTATTCTAACAAAAAAATATAAAAATGTCAATTTATGTATAGTTTAATAATGTTATTCATGATATAAATTCTCGATTTTGATTATTCCTTGACCGCGGCGTCGCCGCCTGCTTCTATTCTATAAACGTTCATTACGCCGTCGACCTTTTCAAGGTTGGTTATCAATTCCTGGAGCTGGCCGATATTAGTTATATCGATAGTAAACTCGAGAATAGCGAAATTTTTTTCGATGCGGGCGTGTAATTCATAAATATTGAATTTTAAGTTTGAAATAAGGGTGGTGACGTTAAATATTAAGTGCGGCCTATCTATCGCCTTGACTCTTATTTGTGTAGCATAGGTGATATTATTCCCGTTGAGCCTGCTTTCGTCCCAGGCGACCTCTATCATGCGGTCTTTTTCTTCGCTTAAAATGGTTGATATGTTTGGGCAGTTGCGCCTGTGAATTGAAACTCCGCGGCCTCTTGTAACAAAACCTAATATAGGATCGCCGGGAACAGGCGTACAGCATTTTGAAAACCGCACCATTACGTCGTCAAGCCCTGACACTATAACGCCGTTGACTGCTTTCGGCTTTTTTTCGGGAGCCTTTTTTTGAAAATTTTGGATCGAGGTTTTGCCTTTGGTAAGGACATAATCCGAATAATCCGGGAACATCTTGGCGAAAAAATTTTTTAAATGAAATTCGCCGCGTCCGACCATTACAAAGAAATCATCGCTGTTTTTTAACTCAAAATCATTTATCACGCTTATAAATAATTTTGACTTGAAAAACTTGGTTATTTCATAATCTTCTTTGGCAATGACGAACTTTTCATCCTTAGGAGGCAGTTTTTCCTTATCGGTTATGAATGGATTCTTTCCATGTTCTTCATAGTACTTAACTATATCTTTTATGTGACCGTTAAAATAATCAATAAAGCTGTCGCGGCCTTTCTTAAAATCGTTCGATCTTTCTTCATTTTTGAACCAGGCTTTGACTTTGGAACGCGCATGGGCGGATTTGACTATTTTAAGCCAGTCTTTCGAAGGGCGCGCTGTATTTGAAGTCAAAATATCTACGATATCGCCATTTTTAAGTTCGTAGTCGATCGGAACCATCTTGCCGTTTACTTTTGCGCCGACGCATTTATGTCCGACTTCCGTGTGTATCAGATACGCGAAGTCGATCGGCGTGCTGTGCGCCGTAAGAACGCGTATATCGCCGTTTGGCGTGAATACGAAAACTTCGTCCTGATAAAGGTCGACCTTTATAGTTTCGATATATTCGCGAGCGTCGGTAACGTCGCGGTGCCAGTTTACGAGCTGACGGAGCCATGCTACTTCTTCTTTTGAGCTTTCACCTGGTTTGCGTGAACCGGCCTCTTTATAGTTCCAATGTGCCGCGATACCGTCCTCGGCAATTCTGTCCATCAAAAACGTACGAATTTGGACCTCTACCGGCTCGCCTTTAGGATGCATTATAGTCGTATGAAGCGATTGGTACATATTGGTTTTGGGAACCGCAATATAATCTTTAAAGCGGCCCATTATCGGTTTCCAGAGCTTATGAACAATTCCGAGGACCGCGTAGCAGTCGTTTATGCTGCCTACAAGAACCCTTACGCCTATCAGATCGTAAATATCCTCAATGGTTTTATCTTTGCTTTTTAATTTTTTGTATATGCTGTATAAATGTTTGGGCCGGCCGGAAAGCTTGCATTCGATATTATTGGAGTTACATTCTTTCTGGATTTCCGCGATTATGTCCTCTATATATTCTTCACGTGTAGTTTTGTCTTTTACAAGCTTTGTTTCAAGCTCGTATGCGATTTCGGGTTCACATATCCTGAAGCATAGATCTTCGAGTTCAACTTTTACATTATGCATACCGAGTCTGTTGGATAAAGGCGCATAAATATCGAGCGTTTCCTGGGCTATGCGCTTTTGTTTTTCGACGGGAAGGGATTTTATCGTGCGGATATTGTTTAAGCGGTCAGCGATTTTAACAAGTATGACCCTGATATCTTTGACCATAGCAAACAGCATTTTGCGGAGATTCTCGGCTGCGCACTCTTCTTTTGTCTTGAAGGAAAGTTTTGAAAGTTTCGTAACTCCGTCGATTATAAGCGCCATTGTCTGGCCGAAATTATGATCGATGTCTTCGAGCGTATATTTGGTGTCCTCAACTACGTCATGTAAAAGCCCGGCTACGATCGATGTGGCATCGAGCTGGAAATCCGCCAGCGTCATCGCGACGCTGAAAGGATGTATGAAATAAGGTTCGCCAGATGCGCGGCGCTGCTCTTTGTGAGCTTCCAGCGCGAAATCATAAGCCTTTTTTATGATTTCGAAATTCGCGTTCGGGTTATAACTTTTGATTTTTTCTTCGAGTTGAATATATTCCATTTATAATTTACGGCCCTTCAATTTATTTTTATTATACAGAAGTAAAAATTCGTATATTACTTAAAAACAGCAGCGATTGTTATATTTTATCAAGCGGCGCATATTTTAAAAGAAGTTTCTTTTCGCCGACATTCATAAAATTGACTTTAACCAGGCAGTCATCGCCGTAGCCGCTGGCTTCAAGGACTATGCCGATTCCCCACATCGAATGTTTGACCCTGTCGCCCTTTCTGAATTTAACTCCGCCGAATTCCGCGGCGTCATCTTCATTTTCTGCTGCGTTTACGGCTGCTTCAGCCGATATATCCCGGCCGGCTGAAAATTCAGGGCCGATATCGCGTGAGCCGGTAAAATCGTCGGTATGGCCGCCGTCGCTGAATACCACTCGCTGCCTTGTAATTTGAGGAATACTGTTTAAAAATTCATCTTCGCAGGATATTTTTATTACAAGCGAATCAGGTATTTCATTTACAAAACGTGACGGCGGGTTATTGAATACCGATCCGAAAATCCTGCGCTGCCTTGTGTGTACAAGATACAATCGTTCTCTGGCCCTGGTCATGCCGACGTAGCATAAGCGCCGTTCCTCGGAAATATCGAGTACTTCGTCGCCGCTATGTTCATGAGGGAAAAGGCGTTCTTCCATTCCGAGCATGAATACTACCGGAAATTCAAGACCCTTGGCCGAATGATATGTCATTAAAGTTACGGCATTCGATCCTGAATCTATTTCGTCTATATCACTCACAAGCGTTATTCTTTCAAGCAGCCCTGCAAGGCCGGCATTGTTATTTTCGTTGTCGTAATTTTCAGTTACCGATAAAAATTCGCTTATGTTTTTTGAACGGTCGACTGTCTGTGACGAGTTTATAACCTTTAATTCCTTTAAATATCCTGTTTTTTCAAGGACATTTTTAGCGAGGTCGGTGACGTTCATCTTTGAAGCGTCATCGCGCAATTCGTTTATCAGGTCGACGAAATTAAGCGTCGTATTTTTTGCTTTTAACGGCAGATCCTCGATTTCAGCGACCCTTGAAAGCGCCTCGAATATCGATACATTCATTTGTTTGGCAAATGCTTCGAGTGAATTTATAGACTTTTCGCCTATGCCGCGGCGCGGCACGTTAAGTATTCTCGAAAGGCTGACGTTGTCTCTCGGGTTTAAAATCAGGCGTAAATACGCTATTATGTCTTTTATTTCCTTACGCTGGTAAAATTTAATGGAACCGACCATTTTATACGGAATGCCTTCTTTTATGAGCGTTTCTTCAATTACGCGCGATTGGGCGTTTGTGCGGTAAAAAAATGCGAAGTCAGAATACTTTTTGTCTTCGCGGTAAATTACCTGCCGCATCTGATTAATCGCGAATATGACTTCGGCCTGCTCATTCAGCGCTTCGTAAATTGTTATTTTTTCGCCTTTTTCACCGGTCGTCCATAATGTTTTTTCGCGCCTGTTCATGTTGTTTTTTATTACTTCAGAAGCTGCCAGCAATATTGTCTTCGTGGACCTGTAATTTTGTTCGAGCTTGACAACTGTGGCGTTCGGATAGTCTTTTTCGAAATTAAGTATCGATCTGACATCGGCGCCGCGCCATGAGTAAATGGAATTATGGACAATAAACCCGTCGACTATGTAATTATGCAAATTCTTGACTGAGAGGTCGTATACGAAGCCTTCGTATTCTTCGGTTTCGACGCTTGTTACAAGATATTCCTCAATTTTTCCCGAGATATGATTAAAATAAGGCATTATCATGCTTTCGTGGATGTGCGAAGCTGGAAGCTGATAGCATACGTTTTTAGTTGTCAGCTGTGCTTTTTCAACAAGCATTATTTCTTCGATGCCGGCGATATTTTTTGCCAGCTGCACTACGTCGGTATAATCCTCGCGCGCAGCTTCGACTTTCCATTTATCGTAGTTGTCGTATTTTTTGCCGCCGACTGCCATTACTGCGCTTTTTGCCGCCGGAATAGCGTTTGCGTTAATGTCGAGGTTGACTTTATGGCAATACCAACCGTTTGACTGGTTTCTTTCGTTGCCGCCAAACATCGTTACTGACATTACTTTAGGCGAGGAAATATTACGGGTCCTTGCGACCGAAACATAATGAGGGTGTTCTTCATAAATTGTCATATCCTGCATCAGCACTTCTGCGCGCACACGCGTATCGACATTTTTATAAATCGAATTAAGTTTTTCCTGATCTATTGATTGTATATTTATTTTAGCGTTGAAATGCAGCGTCGGGATTCCGTACTTGGTGGAGTAAAGCGTTTCGTAGTATGCCGCATCCTTAGGATTTTGGCATATTTTTAGTATCCATACTTTGTCGCCTTCCTCGAGGTCGTTTTTCCTCGATTCGGTGAACAGCGAAAGGCCCTGGCATACACCTATTCTGAAGCCGACTGAACGCCGGTGCATTAAATATATGTAATGCAGTGTCGACGACGTGTTGTAGCGCGCGAACAGCAGATGATTAGGCGTAACGGCAATTGTCTTGCCGTTTTCGAGAGTAATTTTCACTATATTGCCTGAATATGCTTTCCTCATAACTTTGTTAACCGACGCTAAATTAAGCGTATCGTGCCCGGAGCATGATACGACCTGGAGGCCTTCTATGAACTGGTCGAGGCGCTGATAGCCGTTGCTTGTTAATGCCTGATAATTCGCGCATACGCACTGGTCATCATCACCGACGACGCATATATTTTTATGCGTTTGGGCCAAAAGTTTTATGAAAATGTATTGCGAATAGTTTATGTCCTGGTATTCGTCAACTAATATAAATTTAAAACGCGTCTGGTATGTTTTTAATACTTTTTCCGAATTTTTTAATACGCTTACAGCGTGGAATATAATGTCATCGAAGTCGACAGCATTATTTTCTTTCAGTTTTTTCGAATATAATTTATATATGTTTTCGATGTTCTTATCGAATGTGGAGTTATCTATATTGTAATTAAGGAGGTACTCATCGGCCGATACAAGGTTGGATTTCGCGATTGAAATTTTGGATAGTATCATTCGCGGTTTTAAATTTTCTTCGGATAAATTAAGCTCTTTAAGACATTCTTTTATTAATGATGTCTGGTCGGCGTCATCATAAATAATAAAGTCTTTGGTAAAACCAATTTCTTCGGCATTAGCCCTTAAAATAAAAAGGCAAATTTTATGAAAAGTAGATACCCAGATATCACGGCATGCGCCGGGAAGGATTTCATCAACTCTTTCGCGCATCTCTTCCGCGGCTTTGTTTGTAAATGTTATCGCAAGGATATTTTTGGGATTGACGTTTTTATTTTTTACAAGATATGCTATTCGATTTGTAATAACACGGGTTTTGCCGGTTCCGGCGCCGGCGAAAATAATCAAGGGGCCATCGCTGCTGGTAACTGCCTCGTATTGACTCGGGTTAAGCGTAGCAAAGGAATCCATATATGTAACAACCTTCTCTATGTTAAAATTTAATTTAAAATCAGGATATTTTAACATAAACGTTTAATTTTTTCAATAAAAATCAACAACAATTTGAAAATAAAAAAAATATGAAAAATAAAAAGAAAAAGTTAGAAAAATAAGAAAATGCTTTTTAAAATATTTATTTTATGTTAAAATGGCTTGAGGTAATTAAACGTAAAGTTTGGCGATTAATAAGTGAATGGATTTAAGAAGAGAATGATAATATATCTTTTAATAGTGGCCGGCGTATATCTTATATGCGGCATTTATCTGATGTTAAACATTAATCAGAAAATTTTTCACCCGCGTTCGGATTATAAGGCGATGCCTGAAGGGGCAAGCGAGTTCTTTTTTGAGACGCTTGAACAGGAAAAACTTTGCGGCTGGTTTATTCCTTATAAAGGAACCAGCGAGTGCGTGCTTTTGTATAATCACGGAAATACAGGCAATCTTTCTGATTTTATTGACGATTATATACGCTTCTCCAGACTCTTAAAAGCGGATATTTATACTTATGATTATAAAGGGTATGGAAAAAGCACCGGAACATCAGATTACAAGACTTTTTATGCAGATTGCGATGCCGCTTTGGATTATGTGACAAGTAAAATATATGGCACCAATAAAAAATTAGTAGTATACGGCAGGTCGTTAGGCGGCGCTGCGGCCATTGGCCAGGCGGATTCTCCAAAAGTTGACGCGATTATTACCGAATCGACGTTCGCTTCTCTTAAAGACCACGTTCTTTTAAGTAAGCTTATATTTATTTTTTATCCTTTTGTGCCGAATGAGCTTAAAAGTAAAGATTATGCCGAACGAATCGAGGTGCCCTGGTTTATGGCTCACGCCGAACTTGATATGGTCATTAATAATGCAAACCTGGATATACTTAACCGCCATGCGCGCTGCGACCATCAGGCTTATATAATTAAAAATGTCGGTCACAACCGCACGGGCGACGACAAAAGCGTCGAAGAATATTTTAAAGCTATTGAATTGTTTATTAATTCAAAATTAAGAAAGGAAAAACGGTAAATGAGCGGCTTAAATGACAAAAATTTGGATGCCAATATAAAACCTGACATTACGATTGACTGTCTTGGGCTTTATTGTCCCGTTCCTGTCATGAATGCGCAAAGCGCCGTTGAAAAAATGAATCCGGGTGAGATTTTAGAAATACTCGCGACGGACGAGGGCGTGAAAAGCGATTTCCCGCTTTTTTGCAAGTCGCGAAAACTTACCCTCTTAAGATTGACAGAGGAAAATGGCGAGTTTAAGATATACATAATGAAATAAACCGGACGTCCTGTTTTTTTTGCGCTAATAACAAGCTATGATGGAGCATTACTCAAATGTCAGCCAACGATAAAATATTAAAAAAACTTACTTTTTTTGTTAATAATTATTCGATTCTAAGCATAATATTGCTTGGATTTTTATATGCGGCGTAATATTTTTTACCATAAAAAAAGAAAAAACTTTGATATGGGAAAATATATTTCAGGAAAATGCTGTTCGCAATACGTTCCAGTTAAGAAAATTTCTCGAAATGAACGAAAGCATCATTGAAAGTCTGACATCTTTCATAAGGTCGGAAGCCAAAGATAAAGAACACCCGGACGGACAAATTTCAGAAACTTCTTTCAAAAGCTACACTTCAAATATTTTAAAAAATTTTACTTTCATTGACGGAATTGTTTGGCTGCCTAAGGTTATGCATGCAGAACGCGGCGATTTTGAAAAAAAGATGAAGAAATTTTATGGCGATTTTTCTATCAAAGATATTGACGCTGAAGGAAATTTATATGTTGCCGATACGCGCGATGTATATTTTCCGGTATGTTTTATAGAACCTTTGTACTCGCACCGTAAAATTATAGGATTTGACCAGGGTAACGACAAATACAGGGGCGATGCTTTAAATCAGGCGCTGATTTCAGGAAAAACATTTGCCACTAAAAAGTTAAATTTTTATTATATTTACGAACAGTCCGTTTCGGGTATAATGCTTTTTACTCCAGTTTACCTTGAAAATAATCCGAGGTCTAAAGGCAATACTTATCAGCCTGACAATTCAAATTTGATAGGTCTTATAATGGTAGGCTATAAGGTCAGCGAAATGATAAACCGCATTTTCGGCCCCGCGCTTAACAGCACCATATCGCTTGTAATTTATGATATTTCAGATAATAACAATGATAATATAATTTATGGCACTGTCATACCTAATGCGCCGCTCGTATTTAACGCCGACATAAAAATTTACGGACGGAGCTGGCGTTTAAAATGGCAGGGGATGCCTAACTACATCGGCGGTCCGCAAACTGAAATCGCTTTCCACCTTTCAAGCGCGGCCGCGATACTTTTCATATTATTAGCGATGATATTGCACAGGACTAAAATATCTCTCGACGTTACTGAAAAAGAAGTAGCGGCGCGCACGGCTGAGCTTAAAATGGTAAATGCCGAACTTAAAGAGCAGATAGCCCAAAAAATAAAAGCGTCCGAGGAATTGGTTCTTGAAAAAGAACGGCTTGAAATAACTCTTGCCGATATTACGGAAGGGGTTATCGCTATCGACGCCGAGAGAAAAATAATGCTTATGAATAAAGCCGCTGAAAATGTAACGGAATGTAAATTCGAGGATCTCAATGGCGCGGATTTTGAACTGATATTTCTGGCGATGGATTTTGTCAAAAAGGAAAAGCTGATAAATATACTTGAAAAAACCATGAAAACAGGTGAAATTACAAAGGTTTCAGAAAAAATGACCCTCGAAACAAGTTCGGGCTCAAAGAAGGTCATAGAAATTTCCATAGCGGCCATGCACGGAAATAATTCAAAAATAATAGGCGCTATAATAGTGCTTCACGATGTCACTGAAAAGATAAAAATAGACGAAGAAATGCAAAAAATCAGCAAATTCGAAACTGTAAGCACAGTCGTAGGAAGTATTGCGCATGATTTTAATAATTATCTCACCGGCATAGTAGGGAATCTTTCTTTTGCGAGAATGCTTATTGGCGAAACTGGAAAACCGGCTGAAATATTGATGCGCGCGGAAGAAGTCGCTTATCAGGCAAAAGATTTGACATCGCAGCTTCTTACCTTTTCCAAGGATATGAAGCCCGCAAAAAAACACCTTAAAATCGATAGTTTAATAAAGCAGCATACCGATTTTGTTACGCGCGGAAGTAAAGTCGAATGCAAATATAGCATACCGGAAAATTTATGGCCGATAGAGGCTGATATGGGCCAGATTACCCAGGTGATTTCGAATATTGTCTTAAATGCGATGCAGGCAATGGGAAATCAGGGCATAATTGAAGTGTCCTGTGAAAATATAGTTGTATCGGGGCAGTTTTTAACTCTTAAACCCGGAAATTATCTGAAAATATGTTTTAAAGACAACGGGCCCGGTATATCTCCCGAAAATATTTCTAAAATATTCGATCCTTATTTTACGACAAAATCTAAAGGTAATGGATTGGGTCTCGCTTCGGCGTTTTCCATAATAAAAAACCATAACGGCACGATTACCGTAGATTCAAACTTAAACGCCGGGACAAGCTTTTTTATTTATATTCCTGCAGACGATAAAAAGGCTGCGCGTAAAATATAATTCAGAAAAATTCTTTTCAGGTTTAACTATTTAAAAATTCTGCCGATAATTTATTTATCTTATGGCATATTATTCTTTATCCGACATAATTGTAATATTTTTTAAAAGCGTTGAACTTCTTATAATATTAAGAATTTTGATGTCATTTGTACCGGTCGGCCGCGGTTCTGATTTTGCCGAATTCGTCGTCGACTTTACCGAACCGGTTTTGAAACCGTTTCGCATCGCGCTTGGAATAGGGCCTGGAATGGCCTTTGATATATCGCCGATACTCGCGATGATATTTTTAAATTATCTTGAAATGTTTATTTTAAATTCAATAAGGCTTTTTTTGTAATTTTTTATAAATAATTTTAATTCCGGAAAGGTTGTGATAATTATGAGACTTAGTCCTCTAGATATTCAACAGCATCAATTTCAAAGAAAATTCAGAGGTTATGACGAGGATGACGTTAATGAGTTTTTAAGCAAGATCTCGAAAGAATATGAGGTCATGTATGCGGAGAACCGTAATCTTACGGAACAGGCCGAAAGACTGAAAGCGCAAGTGAAAGATTATGTCGAATTGGAAAAAACACTTAAGGAGACGCTTGTTTCGGCGCAAAAAACATCTACAAACCTGAAATATAACGCTGAAAAAGAATCTGAACTGCTTCTTAAAGAATCAGAAATAAAAGCTGAAAAAATCATTGAAGAAGCGCGTGCCGAAGCTAAAGAACTGATGCGCGAAATTCAGGAGCTGAAAAAGACTAAAAGAGTTTTTAAAATCGAAATGAAAAACCTGCTCGAATCTTTCGCCGAAATCCTCAGATCGGATGAGGAAGGCGAGGCTAAAAGGCGCGCCCAGGCCGCGGCGAAGAACGAATAACGGCAATTCGAGGCTGAATTTATAAAAAATAAAAAAGGACAGGTTAAATTGCCTGTCTTTTTTTATTTTTAGTGTTTAATAATTTTTTTGTATGCAGGTTGCGGATTTTTACTTTGACGATCAGTAAATTAATATTTTTTTAAACTATTAGCATATTAATTTATATTGAATAAAGAAACTTTATATGGTATATTAAACTGACTGATAATAATATGCTGTGAAAAGGCTCTATTTGAAAATAAAGGATATAGAATATGAGAAAATTTATTGTGCTTCCTGACAATTCGCGCGTGGCAATAAAAAAAGCCGAATTATCTGATGTTAAAGGCATACTCGAGCTTTATGAAAATGTGTATTCGGGCAAGTATACTCTGCCTGAGGCGACAAACGCGGAAATAGCCGAAAGTAAAATTAAAGATCCTCATTATCTATGGCTTTTAGCCACTAAAAGTAAAAAAATAATAGGTTCCGTTATATTTGAGATCGAGCCGGAACACAGGCTTGGAAAAATATACGGTGCGGCGGTCTTATCAGAATACCAGGGAAAAAACATAATGCATTTTATGGCGCGTGAAGTTATCGAAGAGCTTTGCGACAGGCTCGACCAATGCGATGCTATTTATGCCACTACAAGAACTGTATCGTTTGCGCCGCAAATTGTCCTCGAACATATTGGCTTTGTCAGCCTCGGCGTCTTTCCGAACGTAAGGCGTGTTCAAAAGCACGAAACGCACGGGCTCGAGGTTTATTTTTCTAAAAAGGCTTTCGAATACCGCCTTGTAATGCCGACCATAATTCCCGAATTAAAGAAAGTATATAAAATCGTCAAGGATATCTTTCAGCTCGAAGAAGCCCTGATGGTTGATAAACTCGAGGATTTCCCGCAGGAAGATTCGATATGGTTCATATATGACGATAACGAAAAAAATGTCGCCGAGCAGTTCGAAAAGTATAAAAAAAGCGGCGAAAAAATGTCGGGTTATGTGCCGTTCACAACGCCTAACATGCGCTTTTATTCGAAAGACTTGAAAAATGAAATTTTTTGTAATATTAACAGGCAGGACGGACATATGGCGGTTGTGGGATTTAAATGCCGTTCGAAGAACTTCACTAATCTGTTAAATTCATTTTGCCGTGCAGCCCAGGCTGTTGCAGGTGCACAATATGTCGAAATCCTGGTTTCGGCGTTCGCGCCGGCTATTCAAAAACAGGCCCTCGACGCCAGATTTCTGCCGTGCGCCTATTTCCCGGCTATGCTTAGAAACAGCGAGGGCGAGCGTATAGATTATTTCGTAATGTCGAGGTCGTTCGTCAATCTTGATTTTACCGAGCTTCATCTTGTCAAAAACAACCAGAAGTTTCTCGAGGCGTTTATGGAGTGCTGGTATAATTCGGTTGTGAAATTCAGCAAGTCATTTGATGACGAGACCAATATTTTTAACGAATAGTATGAATTATAATTCAGCCGCCTCGCGGATATTGCCTTCAGGGCGGCTGCTATTTACTGTCAGATAAAAACCTGAATTACAAGTTATGTGTTTTATGAATTTTACCTTAATTCGGCATAAGTTATAAGCGACGGAGTCTGATATGAAATATAAGAGCATTTATGATCTAAAAACGCCGTTTGATTTTGATGACGAGGCTAAGCGCCTTTTTGTCGAGGCTATGCGCGAGTCTTTTAGCAGCCATTATGACGGCAGTCCCTTTTTTAAAACTCTCTGCCTCAATGCCGATTTTGATATTTCGAAAATAAAAAAAATGGGCGATATCTATGACATCCCTTATATATTTGTAAATTCATTCAAGGAGCTTGAAATTTTATCCATTCCCGAAGAGAAGATAAAACTCGAGCTTACTTCTTCAGGCACGTCCGGGCAGCGCAGCCGGATAGTCCTTGACGACATATCGCTTAAAAGAATATTGAAAATAGTTAAAAATATTTACGGCGCTCTTGGAATGGTCGACGATAATACCCCGGTGAATTACATATGCTTTACATATGATCCGCGCGTGGCTAAAAATGTCGGCACTGCCTTTTCGGATAAGGTATTAACCGGATTTGCGCCGAAAAAAGAGGTTTATTACGCTATACAATACGATAAAGCTAAAAATGACTTTTTCCTTAATGAAAAAGGCGTCAAGGCTCAGATTCTTAAGTATTCGAAAGACAGGAAAACGCCTGTAAGAATAATTGGATTTCCAGCGTTTATACACAAAATTTTAACCGAGATGAGGGCGGAGCTCGGCAAAGATTTCAAATTTAGCGAAAAATCATTCGTTATGACCGGCGGCGGCTGGAAAGGCCTGCAGGATAAGGAAATCCCGAAAATGGAATTCAAAAAGGAAATCGGCGCCATACTCGGGATACCGCCTGAAAATATAAGAGACCTTTTCGGCATGGTCGAGCATGGAATTCCATACGTTGAGTGCGAATGTTCGAATATGCATATTCCGATATATAGCGTTGCCGTCATAAGGGACCCGCTTACTATGAATATTATGGGGTACGGAAAACCCGGGATTTTGCATCTTTATACTCCGTATATTAATTCCGTTCCGTCGATATCGCTTTTGTGCACCGATAAAGCGGTTTTACATAAGGATTGCCCGTGCGGACGCAAAGGCGATTTCATAGAACTGCTCGGCCGAGGCGGCACTACGAAGCATAAAGGCTGCGCGATCCATGCCAATGAATTATTAACTAAAAAGGCGGATAAATAATGTCTGACGCTTATATATTCGGAAAATATATCAGGGATTTCGAATGCGTGACGGATTCTGTAAAAGGTTTTATAAGCGAGATTGCTGTAAAAAAAATTAAAATGGCTTCTGCCGATATAAACGATATTTTGTATGTATTACAAAAAGTATCGGAAGCATGGGGCGATCCTGAATATAAGTTCAGGAAAGAAGCGTTTGAATACCTCAAAAAACAGACCGGCTATTCGGCTGAAACGCTTACAGCCGGCCTAGATACAGTTTCGGCTATAACTTCGCGCGCTTTTCTTGAATCGCGGATTAATTCGGAATTGAAAACGAAATACGCATTGTTAAGGCTGAATAACATAGAAAATTCATATGAGTTTAACGGCGGCATAAAAATACTTCCGCTGGGGGCGCTTTTGCACGTGTCAGCCTCGAACGTGTTTATTTCGGCCGTCGATTCGCTTGTATCGGGTTTTATTACAAAAAATGTCAACCTGCTTAAACTAAGCCGCGGCGATCTTTATTTTCCGATTTTATTCGCGCGTTCTGTAAAGGAATTTGACGTGAATAATGTATTCGGCGATTGCTTTTCGGTTTTTTATTATAAAGGCGGCGATACTGAAATAGAAAAAAGCCTCGCCGATGCCGCGGACGGTATTATAGTATGGGGCGGCGCCGGGGCGGTAGCCGAATGGCGCAAAAAAGCGCCTATAAAATCAAGGCTTATTGAATACGGTCCAAAGATAAGCTTTTCGGCGGTCGATTTGAATGCTGTCCGTTCAGATGAACAATTGGCCGAGTTATGTGAAAAAGCCGCGCTCGACATATCTTTTTTCGAGCAGTCGGCATGTTCTTCACCGCAGAACATATATTTGATAGAATCCGAAAAAATCAGCGCGGAATATTTCTGTGAAAAATTATATGGGGCGCTTGAACTGACTGCGCAAAAATTTCCATGCCGTGATCTTTCGCTCGACGAAAAAATCGAGATATTAAAATTTCGTGAAAGCGCCCGGAGCAGAATTAATTATGCGAATGCTTGCGAAGGCGAAACCCGCGGATTAAGTAAAGAAATTCTGGCTGTAAAAAATATCTGGTATTCGAACGACGGTTCTCCGTATACCGTAATCTTGTCTGAAAACCCTGAACTCGAGCCTACGGTTCTTACCAGAAACATAATCGTAAAAAAAGTCCATTCCTTTGGCGAGATATATGAAAATATAAAAGGGGCGTCTTTCTTTTTACAGGCGGCGTCAGTGTTTTGTGATAGCGCAATGCTGAAATCTGCCGCGTCTGATTTTATGTCATGCGGAGTAACCCGCGTTCTTACTCCGGGATATCACGCGGTTCCGGTTGAAAAAGCGCCGCATGACGGCAAATATTTTCTTGACCAGCTGGTAAGATATGCCGGCCTTGAGCTCAACGATTATGAAATTTACAAATCGGATTTATTGTCTTCGGGCGGCCTTGAAATGAAAAAATCCGTTTCACGTCTGCGCGATATAGTTTCATGCGCTTTTTACGATACGGTTTATTATAATAAAATCATCGATAAAAATATTATTGACGCTTCCGCCGAAAATTTTTTAAATGAATTTAAAAAAATACCGTTTCTTGGCAAGGCTGAAATTTATGATAACTGCCTGCCTGAATCGGAGAGCATAATCTCTAAAAAAGGCCTTGCCGGCTCATATATATTCGCTTCCGGCGGTTCTACCGGCACTCCGAAATTTTCGGTTTACTCGAACGACGAGCTCGAGTATGTTACCGATGTCCTGGCGGACATATACAGGGCGGCCGGAATTAATTCCAGATGCCGTGCCGCCAATTTGTTTCTGGCCGGCGGATTATGGACTTCGTTTATAGTAGCCGGGAAGGCTTTGCAAAAAATAGGCGTGACAAGTCTTCCAATAGGCGGCAATATAGATTTTAAAACTATTTATGATTTTTTTAAAATGTTAAAACCTGACACTATAGTCGGCCTGCCTTCCGTTATTGTTAAATTTGCCGAATATTGCGAATCCAAATGGAAGGAATCGCCTTCCGAAAAATTCGGCCTGAATTTAATTTTATACGGCGGCGAGCATTTCAGAAAACCGGCGCGTGAACTTATTTCCAGGCTCTGGGGTTCGCCTGCGGTTGTTTCGGCCGGATATGCCGCCGTTGACTGCGGCCCTGTCGGATTTCAATGCGGATACCTTTCCGGCGGATTTCATCACGTATTGTCTGATTATCAATTCGTCGAATTCATAAATTCATCGGGCCTGCCCGCCCGTGAAAATGAGGCCGGCGAGATAGTGGTCACGAACTTGAACCGTAAGCTGATGCCGGTGATTCGTTTTAAAACCGGCGATATGGGAATATTACACGGCAGATTTAAATGCGGCTGCGGAAGGACTTCGCCGGTTTTTGAACTTCTCGGCAGGTGTGACGATATAATAGTGCTCGGCGGCGAGAATATTACGCCGGCTGATTTTGAAAGCGCAATATCTGATATTTCCGAATTATCTCCGGTATTTCAGGCGGTAGGCGTGACGCGTGACGCGGCTGACGCGCTGGAATTATATGCTGAGCTGAAACCGGGCCTGAATTTAGACGAAGCTCAGAAAAGCTCGGCGGCTGAAAGGCTGAAAACAACGGTGCTCGAAAAATCTTTTAAAGTCAGGACTGCATATAAATCAGGATGGCTGAAATCATTTGATGTTATAATAAAGGACAACGGCGGAATAGAGCGTGTGTCAAGGACCGGTAAAGTAGTTGCAATTAAGGATAAGAGGGTTAAATGAGCGATAAAATCACTTTTATAAAAAATATATTCGGACTGATAAAGTCGAATCCGCGTCTTTTAAATGTAATAAACTCTGAAAATATCGTTTCCGGCCTGGAAGAAATCACAAGGAACGATTCAGAGGATATTTCGCTGAAGTATGATCTGTGTGATTTTTTGATAAATTCCGGCAGTTATGAAAAAGCGCGTGAGATTTTAAATTATATTACCGATTCCGGAAGCGGCGAGTACATGGCGCATTTTCTTATCGCTAAGAGCCGCTATATAGAAGGTAACTTAAAAGAAGCGCAATTTCCGATAATGAAATGCCTTGAAATTTATCCTAATTTTGATGAAGGCCGTTTCCTGCTTGGCAAGATATTTTTAAAAGCACGGCAATATGAAAAATCGCATAAGCTTTTTGAATATTACCAATCTTTACCTGAGTATAAAGAGCGCGCGGAAATTTATGTCGCTAAAAGTCTTTATTATTCGGCAAGTTTTGAGGCAGCCGCCGCTTATTGCGAGAGGATACTTAAGGATAAAAGTTCGACTCATGCATATATAGCGATGCTTTACGCTTACCAGCTGTATAATAACAATTATAACGATAAAGCGTTTGACGTAATATGCAGCCGGCTTTTGAGAAAAGACATAAAATACAAGGAACGCTTCCTGCTTAATTGTATGAACGTGTTTTTATTGTCGTCATGTGCCGCGAATAATTATTTCGAGGATTTTATAAGCGAAGCCGGCGGGATATTAGAAAACGAATGCGCTCTTAATTTTAGTAATAAAGACGATGAATTGGAGCTTTATAAAAATTTTGCCGAAACGGCGTATTTTATAAAATCTAAAAAATACGAGCTTATGGAAAAATCAGGCGAAAAAGTCCTGGCTTGCTCTAAAAACTATTCACTCGAGGACTATACGGTATTTGAATACGAAGAATTTAATAACATTTTTAAACTCGCTAAAAATAAAAACTCGCAGGCTGAAGAGTTAAAAAACAAAGGATTAATGCATATAAACGCCAATAATTATAATGCGGCTCTGAATTATTTCGAGATGGCCGCCGAGATTTTGCCTCGCGATACGGATGTCCTGACCAAGCTCGGTGAAAATTACCTGCTTATAAATCAGCATGATAAGGCTATTGCGGCTTACGAAAAAATCAAGCAGATTGTTCCGGATTATCCTGAACCTTATCGCCGGATAGCTGAAATATATTCGGGCACTGGAAATTACGAGAAATTTATATCGGAATGCCGTAAAATATTAAATTTAGAGCCGGAAGATTATTTTTCAAGGTATTATATAGGCGAATATCTTTTTAATAACGCCAGCTACAAAGAATCAGAGGAATTTTTGAGGTATCTTCTGACAAAACTCGAGGAAAAGCTTAAGTCGTTAAAAAATAATTCATGGCCTGAACAGCTTAAGGATATATATGAAAAAACATCATATATACTGGCGCAGATAGCTTTTAAGGAGGGCCATAAGGAAAATACGATATTATACCTGAACAATGTGATTAACATAAATCCGGAAAACGAAAAGGCGTTCGAACTTTTGAACAAGCTGAAGCAAAATCGGCAGGACCGCGAAATTATGGTATTATTGCGCGAAGCGGAAGAGCGCGAATCAGAGAAGCAATATACGCAGGCTAACCAGATACTTGAAAATATAATCGAACTGAATCCGCATTTTATAGAAGCGCATTACAGGATCGCCAAAAATTCTATCAGGCAGAAGGAATTTGACAGGGCGATTTTCGAGTTCGAGAGGATTTTTGATTATGAATATGAAAGCTTCGACCGGCTGAGCGAGATTTATCTATTAATGGCGCTTCTTGCTTATGAGGTCGGTAAAATCGAAAAATGCCGCGAATCGCTGGGAAATCTCTCGAAATTCCTGAATAACGATTCGACAAATTTGATGCATTTATACCTGTACAGGGCCTCATTTTTTATTTACGGCGAGGCGGCTGATTTCAATAAATTCATAAATGAGATAATAGAAAGCAGAATCGGCGGCAATGATGATTTTAAAACGAATTTTTCGATAGGTTATGCTGTTTTTGGCACTCCGAAGTGGATATTTAAAGATGAAAACATTTTTGTCACGGCTCTCGATGCCGCAGAAACCGCTTATAATCAGGATGAAAACGATATTTACGCCGCTTATGCTTATGCGGTTGCGCTCGAAAAATCGGGCCGTGTAGAAGATGCGTATGAGCATTATTCGCAGATTGCGAATATCGATATAAACAATGACGGACGTTATGACCACACAAGAAATAAATACCAGCTTATTAACGGCAAGCTTAAGCTGACCGATGACGGTTTGAAATTTGCCTTAATGGAAAATTTGAATATTCTTAATTTGATACATGACTGCGCCGTTAAAGTAGCTCACTCCATGGAGAAAAACGGCATAAATGACGAGGCATTGAATTTATACGAAAAAGCCGCGCTTATGGTTCCTGAAAATCCTCAAAATATAATGAAATCGATAGATATTTTTATAGCCGGCGTCCTTAATGATAAGGCCAAAATATCCAAAATTTCAGGATATATTAAAAATCTGAAAAAAGAGATCGAGGCGCAGCCGAAACGTGTTGATTTAAAATTCAGGCTGGGGTATACTTATTTTAAGCTGCCCGAGGAACTTTCAATAATCGGATCGACGGTTGAAAATATAATAGTGGAATTAAAAACATGCATCGGCCAAGCGCCGGATTATTTGCCGGCTTATTCGGCTTTAAGGCGGGTATATGATAAAATGGGCGCGAGCGATAAAAAAATGTACGCAGTTGCTGTCGATACGCTTAAAAAGGCCTTTGAATTTATAGACGAAAAAAATCCTTATTTGAATGTTGAAATGGCAGATTGCTTTTATAATTCTTACGGGCACGACCTGAAAAGCGAAGCTGCGGAATATTATCAAAAGGCCATTCTTTATAAAGCGGATATGGTTGAAGCGCATTTTAAATTAGGTTCGATATACCGATTCAAGAAAGATTTTGAAAAAGCGATTCTGCATTTCGGAATAGCGTATGATATTGATCCGAACGGCATTTATTCCCAGGAATGCTTGAAATCGCTTGCTGCCCTTAAAAAAAGGGAGTTAATATAAAAAAGAGGCGTTTTTATGTTTAAATTCAGTTTTACCGATTTTTTTTCTATTTCTAATGCAGGCAGGCTGTTTGGCTTATTTTCATTAATAACCATATTGTCTTGCGGTGATGCGCTTTTGGCGTCGGCCGCCGTTGACAGCCAGAAACTTAAAGACGCCGGCGGATTAATGCAAAAACAGGAATACGCAAGGGCGATTGACATATATTCGAAATTGCTGATAGATGATACTAATAATGTTCATATAATGTTTAATCTCGGCACCGCTCTTAATTATTTAAATGAAGAAACGCGCGCGGTAGATGTCTTAAAAAGATGCGGCGCTGTTATAGACGAAAAGCGCCAGCAAAAAAACATAACGACCGAGGAAATTGAACTGGCTGGCCATGTTTTTAATAATATAGCGAAGATTTACATAAACCAGAAAAAATATGATGACGCGATAGCCTCGTGTATGGCCGGAATTGAATATTCCAATAACCTTTCATGGCTTTATTATAATCTGGGTGACGCGTACAAAGCCAAGGGCTTATACGACCTTTCTCTTAAAAATTATCAAAAAGCTTATGAAATAGATCCGGCAGATATATCGGCAGGCCTTGGCGTTGTCGATGCTTACTGCATGCTCAATAATTTCGAGGGTGCGCTCGCGCTTATCAGGGAACTGGTGAAAAAATCCCCCGAAAACCTTGAACTGAAGTTTAATATGGGCTCGGTCATGTATAAAATGCAAAAAAAGGAAGAAGCTATTGTAGTCTGGAAGGAAATCGCCGAGAAATATCCGAATTCTTCGTTCGGCCAGATCGCCTCAAAGTGGCTTTCGGACCTCGGAGTCAGCGTTGACAGCCAGAAGGTTTATAAATCCGGTTCGGTCGAGTGCGAGGCTATAGGAATGGCTTTCATGAAACCGGAAAATTATATTATGTCTAAAAAAGAAGAAGGCACCAATAACGCCGTATATCTTATGAGCCGGTTCATTTATGACGATACGCTAAAAAATACCACGGAAATATCGCTTTCGGTAAACTGCACCGCCGGAGCGCAGGCCGGCGAAAGTTATAAGGATTTCGCTAAAACGATGCAGGCAAACCAGAAATCAAACGGCGAAAATTTTTTGATAACCTTTGAAAAGGAACTTAACGTAAAAAACGGCATCATATGGGAATATGAGGCTAATTTTCAAGGCGTCAAGATTAAAGGCGTTACATTCGCTTCGGTGCAAAACGGCCGTGAGATTGTTATATGGCTGAACTCTACTCCGGCGACTTACCCTCTGGCGAGGATGGATTTTGACACTGTGTTAGAATCGCTTTTTATTAAATAAATTGAAACTGCGGAAGTAATTTAAATTGACGTTTGCGGTAAATTTATATTATACATAAATGCGGCAATTCTTACAATGAATAAATATTCTTCATACCGCAAATTTAATCCACCGTAAAAAGGCTTTTTTTAAATTGAAGGCGTTTATTATTTACTTAAAGGCTGCGCGGTTTCGATTGCGAAAATCTTCACTTTATCGCCGAGGCTTTTCTGGAAAATAATTTTTTGGGACGTATAATCGAATAAAGATAATTTATCGCAGGTTGTCGAAGAAATAAGGCAGCCTGCGTTTTTATTTATTGTAATTGGCGCGGCCGATATTACAGATTTTTGATAGGCCGGGTCGAGCGTTAATTCATTTTCCTGCTTGTTTTCGTTAAAAATAAAAATTTTAGCCATATCGCCACGGATGACGGCAAATTTAGAATCGCTGATCCACGTTATCAGCGATGATACAGGGCAGGTTGAAATTGAAGCGTTATTTACTGCGGTATTATCGGATTTTTGGTTTTTTAAGGCCGGGGGCATATTATTAGTTATTATCGAAAAATTTGATGCCTGATGGTCAAAAAGTATTAATGTTCCGGTGAATTCATTATATAGAATTGTTTTAAGGACTTTTTCTGATTTTACAAGTCTTGCGCTGACGTATGGCCTTGGCATTGAGTATTCGCCAAGTTTTTCAACTTTAGAGTACGGCGGTTTGCAGGCGCAAATCGTGATAGCGTTTGATTCGGCAACTGACGGCGCAGTATTGAAATAAATTTCATCGCCGTTCCATATAACATCTTCGGGCAGAACGCCTGCTCCGGCATCTATTTTAAAAAGTTCTCTGAGCGTTGCGGCATCGTATACTATTATCTGGCTTGAATTTTCATATATAACTGCGATTCTCGGGCTTTTTTGGTTCAATGCCGCTGACTTTACGGCTAGATATTCTTTGGAACTTTTTGACGCATTTGCTGCGGTATCTTTTAATTTGTTTATAATCATTTCCGAAATTGTTCTCGCTGTGTTGTCGTATAAATATATATTTTTTAGGTCCGCGCTTAATATGAGCGTATTCAAGGTGCCGGCAGCCGGAAATAATTTTACCGCCGGAACGTTCAAAGCGCATTCGTAAGTTTTTTTAATTTCTATCTCGTTTGACGAAGTGAAAAATAATTCATTTAAATTGAAAACTGCCGCGTTGTTCGAGTAGCCCGATGTAAATAAAACAGCGTCTGCCTGCTTTTTTACTTGTCCGGAAGGTCCGGAAGAAGTTTTGACCAGGTCAGTTATTGGAAGATTGGCGTGGTTAGCTATTATCAGGACAATTAAAATGGCTATAACCGGCGTGAAATAATATATTATTTTTTTGATATTCATATTACATCATTCCCTTATATTATTTTTATTTTAAATTATTATACTATTTTTATTTTTCACTTTAAAAAGTCTGGCCCTAAGAAGCGGTAATGTTAATTATTAACGCTTTTCCGTACTGCTTAAAAATTTCTTCAGATATTCGATTTTTTCTGCTGCCGGCTCATGTAATCGGCCGTTTTGCTGATAAGCCGCCTGATATAATTTCAGAGCTTCGGCATATTTATTTTTTAAAATTAGAATTTGTGCCAGCGTAAAACATATATCTTCGGTTTTAGCTTTGCCGGAACTTAATCTCTGATAATGCTCGAAATATTTAAAAAAATTATCATACTCTTCCAGGCGGAAATATAGATACGATATTAACATATAATTTTCGGCTTTTTCGTGATATATTGAATAATTCACGGCGTCCTCGACTGCCGTTTTTAATAATGCTTTATCTTCAGGCATCGTGCCGGTTTCAAAGATATAATATAAAATTTCGGCCCTGAATTTTTTATATAAAATATTCTGCGGTTTGAGAGTTATTGCCCTGTTTACTGATGAAAGAGCGTCCTTGTATTCGTTAGCGATAAATTTTAAAACCGCTAATTCATAATAGTATTGATCGTTATCCGGCTCTAAATTTATAATATGATTGCATATAAGTTCGCAGGCCGCATTTTTTTTATAAGTGCGGAAGAATGAAAGAGCTTCTTTAAGGTATTTAAGCAGCTGAATTTTATCGGTCGTTTTACTTACTTTTTGGTTTATTTTATAAAATATGTTTTCCATTTCGAGCTTATTGAATTCAGCAGCGCTGGAGAAGTAAAACAGGCATTCCGGCGCTCCGAATTCGAGCGTCTGGAAATTATCGGAATTTAACGGGCCGTCGCCGGCGTATAATTTCAACTGTTCGGAGTTCATTACGAAAAATGTGTCGAATATCAGCGGATTTGAGTTAAAATTTTTGTTTAATATATGTTCTGCGATCTGCGGCTGCGCTGTTTTTATTTTATCGAAATTAGCGAGGCTTGTCTCTGAATTCATTTTTATGCCGGTCATTTCGCCTAGCAAAAATTGGTCGCCGAATGAACTGTAAATGCAGCAATTATCAAAAACTGACATGAACGTTCTGATTATAAGCTTATGCAGTAAATCGTTCGTTTCGTACGAATGGAACCAGGCGAGCAATTTGCCTTCCGGTGTGAGGCATTTGCGGCAAAGTTCGAAAAATTCCACGGTGAACATCGAACTGACTCCGCATATCCATGGATTTGACGGTTCAGAAATTATAACATCATATTTTTCCCGGCATGATGCCATGAAATTTCTCGCGTCCACCATTTTTATACTTACGCGCGCATCGGCGGAATAAATTTTATATGCGTCTTCGAAAAATTTTGCGGCTTCGACGACTTCAGGTGAAATTTCAAGGCATGTAATATTTTTTAAGTTCTTGAATCTGCATGCCGCGGCGAGAGTATTGCCGGTGCCGAGTCCGACTATTAAAACGCTTTTTGCTTCTGGATTATTCATAAAAGGCAGAATTCCGAGAAGCTGCTGCGTGAGCATATCTCCGGGAGAAGTCGAACCGTCGGTTTTACCGTTTATTTTGAGCGTTATTTTATTTCCTGACCGGCATGTATAAACCGTTGCCGATATGCCTTCCTTATAGTAAAGGATTTTTTCGTTCGGGTCCATGTTGATGCTCAATCTGTAATAACTTCCGTGGTTAAGGCTTTTATAATCCCATTCATAATTAAATGAAACCGTTAATGAAACAGCTATCAATGAAATAAAAACAATCGAATATTTAACGCTCGGTTTCTTATGATGCAAGCATATAATAATATATGACGCGGTTATAATGAGCGCAGTAACTATGATAAGAGTTAATTTGATGCCGGCCGTCGGAAGTATGAATAATCCTGTGGCAAGAGACCCTAAAATGCAGCCTGCTGTATTGAATGAGTATAGTTTACCTATAATTCCGGCGTTATCTGATAATGAAATTTTGACTGATTTGACTGTAAGCGGCAATATGCTGCCTGAGGCGGCAGTTGGTACCGCCATTATCAGTACGCAGGTTAAAATTTTAATAATCTGGTAAAAATTATATCCTGCGTTTTTAAACATAATCGACATCGATGCAAAAAAATCAGGCATTTTATCGTAAAATGGTATGGTCAAAAGCATGAAAAGGCATGATAAAAATAAAATATGCGATATCGTAATTACGGGAGCGTCGTTTTTTTCCGAAAGCATTCCGCCGATTAACGCGCCGATACATAGAAACAGTATGGAAGTAAAGAGCATTATCGAAAACGATTGCGTCGCCGAGCCTATAATTAGTATTAAAAACCGCGTCCAGGCAATTTCGTAAGCCATTGCCGCAAAGCCTGTTACCGCAAGCAGATATGGAAGCGCAACATTTAGCATCGGGTTTGAAATATCTTGTAAATATTTATTATCGGCTGTAGTTTTATAATTTGCAGATTCCGGCGCTGAAATCGCATTGTCGGTATCAGCCGATAATTGATCGTCGGACGGCTGGAGCGTAATATATTTTCTGGCGATAAGAGCGCTTATTCCGCAGAGGATGTTAAAAATGCTTATGATGTTGGCGGCAAATTCATTTCCAAAATATTCGATAAGAAAAAAGCCTGTTATAAGGCATCCAAATGCGCCGCCGGCGCTGTTTAAGAAATAAATAACTCCTATTTCCATGCCTTTTGATTTGAGATTTTTCATTAATATTTTTGACATGGCCGGAAATGTCGCACCCATTAATGTCGTGGGTAAAATCATAAGCGCGAAGGCCAGAGCGAATTTTACAAAAAAATCAACGGCGCTGTTCGTCAGTAAGTGCGCTATATATAAATAAAAAAAATCGTGTAATTTCAATAAATGAAAAAATATTATTCCGTAGATTCCAATTCCGAATTCCAGATAAGCATATAAAGTGATTGGCGATTTCGAATGGTCGATAAATTTGCCTATAAAATATGATCCGGCGGCAAGCCCGGACATAAAAGCCGTAAGTACGGCCGTAATTGAATAAGTCGTATGGCCTAATACGAGCTGTAATTCGCGGCTCCATATAATCTCGTAGCCGAGACCGCAGCAGCCTGATATGAAAAATATTATGGAAATAATGATTCTTGCCATTTATATCCTGTTAATATACTCCTGGTCGCTTAAGTGTAAAATTAAAAATAAGTTAAAATTAATTAAGCCGGTATTTTTACATAAACAAAACCGTCGGTATCGTCGATTTTTGTTTCAAAAGTTTTTGCGTATATGCTGGGCGCGAACGTAGCGTTCCCTGTTTTTATATTAAACTTCCAGAAATGATAACGGCATACGAGGTTTTCGTTGTTTTCGATACGGCCTTCGCAAAGCGGCATTCCCATGTGTGGGCATTTATTATCGAAAGCGTAAACTTTATTATCCACAAGAAATAATGCAAGCGCGAATCTGTCGTCAATTTCGAATTTAGCGCCTTCATTTTCTTTAAGTGATTCAAATGTAATTGTTTTAATGTATTTATATTCCATATTGAAATTCTCCATTATTTTTTTTCATCGTGATTATCTGACGGCTGCGTATCATTATTGGAATCGGTATTAAGTTTTGCTTCAGGCTTTGTTAAAAATTGATTGTCTTTTTCACTGCCGATCGGTTCGGATATATATGAAGAAACTATCGCGCTTATCACAAGACCCGCTATTGCGCCGCCTATATCTCCTGACGCTGCCGTTCCGAGCGCGGTGCCGATCGCTAAAGAAAACATTGTAAAACTATTTTTTAAGTCTTCAGGATTGCTGCTCGAAAAACTTGAGGCCATATCAAAAACGCAATAAACGGTGAGAGCTATTAAAAATCCCTGTACGGCGCTATAATTTTGCATTACTATGAAAAAAACCACTACCGATGAAAAGCAACCGAGTGAGCTTGAGTCTTTGGCTTTTATTTTTATTTTTTTTCTTTTTTTTCCGCGCTGCATCGATTTTGAATTTATAGCGTCGGATAATTTTATATTCTCGGCCGAGATATCATTTTTTATCGTTTCGGCTTTTTCAGACAGCGTATATTTTTTTTCGCTTGCTTCCGGTTTATAATCTGTCGTTTCGAGCTTTTGAGCGTCATCTGACTCGGCCCGGCCTGATTTTGACTTTGATTTTTTTTCCTGCTTGTCCGGAGCAGTTTTTACATTGGAGTTTTTATACGAGGCTGCAATATTTTTTTCGTTTTCTAAAATTGCGAATACTTTTTGTATTGATTCTTTAAAACGTTTGATTTCTGATAGGGAAAACGGTATTTCCTGATTCTTTATCCTGGTAAAATAATCCGTGTATTCGCGGTACGCTGAAGTTTCGCTTATGCCGAGATTCAAATCATAATAAGGCTTGAAATCGGTAAGATTATATAGGTAAATAGCTGATTTTATCGTTTCGATTTCTCGCAGCAATGCTCCGGAACCGTCTTTTTTGTTGCTTTCAGCAAGGGATATAAATTTCGAATATATCGATTCATTCCAAAATTCCAGTATAACATTGAACATTGCCCTGTCTTTTTGGTTTAACAATTCAAATTCAGGAATTTCAGTTATCGCGGAGCTTAATTTAACGAAATTTTCGTTTTCGTTAATTGTTTCAGCGGCCGGCTGGATATTATTCCCGACGGGCGAAAGATTTTTTAACTTTTCGTCGAAACTGCCCTCGTCATTGTTGTTAAAATCTTTAAAAAGCCCCTTAAATTTATCGTTATTGTTTTCTGACATAATAACCCCTGAGTTTATTATTTATTTTGCAGTGTCATTATTATAACATAGTCAGTTTAAAATATACATAAAAAAATTCTTGAAAAAAGATAGTGCAATTTTTAAACAGTTCTTTGATTATTTTTTTTGCATTTTTTATTTTTTTTCTTGATTAAAGCTTAATGATGTGGTATAATAAAATGAATCACATTAAAAAGCAGATGTAGTACGAAGTATGGGAGAATAAATTAAAAAAGGGGTTGTTAACATGGAATTAATGAAAAAAAGTTTCTCGTCATTAGTTGGCGGTGTTGTTCTTTCGGCAGTTATCGGATTCGGCGGCATGTTTTCACCGGTCTTCAGCGCGCAGGATGTAGTATTCGATGAATGTCACGCTCAAACTGCAGGAAATGCAGACTGGACTGCGACAGGCGGTTTTTCGGATTTGGCGAATGTATTTAAATCATCCGGATATAACGTTGTATCGGCAAAAAAAACAATTGATAAAAATATTTTGGCTAACGCTTCAATACTTGTAATGTCAGAGCCAAATTCAGTATATACAAAGCAAGAACAGGCAGATATCGTTGATTTTGTAAAACGCGGCGGTAACCTTTTCGCTGTCGCTGACCATGCCGGTGCGGACAGGAATAATGACGGCATCGATGCTGTCGGCGTATTGAATCAAATTTTGCCGCAATTCGGGATTCAGTTTGATGCGAATAAAATGAATGAATTTCCTATTCCGATCGACAGCAGTTCCGATAAACTTCTTGAAGGCTGTAAGGCAATGGGAACATGGGCCGGCGCTACTGTAAAAGCGGTTTCTAAAGACGCTAGAGTGCTCGTACCTTCTAAAAAAAGCCCTTCGCTTTATTATATAGGCTTATCAACTCCTTCAAATTGCAAAGGCCGTATAGTAGCTTTTGGCGACAGCTCGATATTCGATGACGGTACAGGCGCTCCCGGCAACAAGCTTTATGACGGTTTTAACCGCAAAGATTGCAGCCACATCCAGCTTACTAAAAACGCTATAGCTTTTCTTGAAGGCAATAAAAATTCACGTGAAGTATCTGAAAATACTAACGCTCCTGTAACTACTCAAAATCTTGCGTTAAATGATGCTAACGTCAGCCGTCACTGGGATCCTACACATCCTGGTCACTCGCATCAGGCTCCTGACGGCACTATGTATCACCAGCAGGGCGATATGTACCCTGGTTCGCCGGCTTCGTATCAGAACGGCTATCCTTCACAGCCGCCTGTACCGCCGACACCTACATATCCGTCATATCCTTCAACTCCGACATATCCATCGTATCCGTCAACACCTTCATATCCTTCGTACCCGACAGGTTATGAAACTGACGCTACTTTGTATCAGGCAGGTTTTACATATTTCAACCAGAATAATTTCATAATGGCTATAGATTCATTCAAAAAGTTATTGAAAAGATACCCTGCTTCTTCATATCGCGAAGGTACAATGTATTATCTCGCTCTTTCCTATAAGAGCACATATAATTACAATGACGCTTCAAAATTATTGCGCGATATGATAAACGAGTTCCGCACTTCGCCTTCAAGACCTGATTGGTTCTTCGCAAGTGCAGATGTATTAGATGCAGCTTATAAATATGCTGACGCTTCAAGATGGCTCGAAAGTTTCGTACGTGAATATCCTTCGCACCAGCGTGCTGCAGAAGCAATGTTCAGAGCAGGCCAGGAACTTGAAAAAGCATACAAAAACCGTGAAGCTGCCGATAAATACAAATATGTAGTTTCTTACTATCCATATTCGCCATTCGTAAACATGTCGCGTGAAAGACTGGCAGCGCTTGGCTATGGTTACGGTTACTAATCATTAAAAAATAAAATTTAAACTTAAATAGGTTTCTGATAAGGTGGCGGTAAGGAATTATTCCTTACCGCCACCTTTTTTATAATCCCCTGCCTATTCTGCTATTTATGATGTCATATTTGATGGACAGCGGTGTCATTAAATTCGTTGTGACTTTCATGCGCTTATTTTCAGAGGCTCTCGCCAATCCGCGCCGCTGATTGCCTAGTTACATCGAACGCGCAGCGGACGATGTAACTAAGATATAATAAAATAAAACAATAGAATCATAAAAATAACGGTAGAAATAACCGGGATTAAAAAGGGGGCCGGGGGCATTCAAAGGGCGATTGTCCCTTTGTTGCCCCCGGCTTAAATGTCATAAAAAACATGCCTTAAAATTTTTCAATAAATTTATTCCGGGGAAATTTGAAAAAAAGTTGCTTATATTATGAAAAAGAATTATAATTTTATTCATATGAATTGATTTTTAGCGTTGGCTGTGAAACGGGATATTTTTTATGAAAGTTAAAAACGACAAAATAGAATTCACTGACATAAATGCCTTAAGGATTAATAATTCTCTTAACTTAAAGTTTTTTAGCAGTTCTAGAATTGTTTCTGAAGAACGGATTATTAATTTGCTTTTTTCTGACTATCCGAAAATATTAAATAAAATAAACGCTTTACCAATAAAAATAAATGAATGTTCATCCGACGGATTTAGAGAAGTTCAAATCGATAATTTTTTTATGACTGAAAACTTTGATGAATTATTGCCTGGTAACACGGAACTTATAAAAGCCGAATATGAGGATGATTTTTTAATAATTATAAATAAGCCGAAGGGCGTTAAAGTTCATCCGGACTCGCCCGAAGACGTCAATACGTTATCGAATCACCTCAAGGCTTATTTTTTAAGTAAAGGCTTTATCGGCAGGCGCACCGGCCATGTCCACCGTCTGGATATCGGCACGTCAGGACTTATATTATTCGCTAAAGACAGCGCGACTCAGCTTATTTTAGACCAGATGCTTTTCAATAACGAGATTAAAAGGACATATATGGCTAAAGTGCATGGCATATTCAAAAAAAACGAAGGCGTCATAAACTTTCCGATAGGGCGCGACCGGCATATTTCAGGTAAATATCGTGTAAGCGCGACCGGCAAGGATGCGCTAACCCATTATAAAGTTATTTCATCGGAAAAAAATCAGACAATACTCGAGCTCGTTCTCGACACCGGACGCACGCATCAGATACGCGTCCATCTTTCACACTTAAATCACGCCATAATCGGCGATAACCTTTATGGTTCGACGTTGAAGCTTTTCGACGGCAAAGGTTTTTGCCTTGATTCCGTAAAATTGGAATTTATCCACCCATATACTTTGAAAAATATATGCGTTAAAATCCAGCCGCATTTTTAACTTCCGAAGCTGAATTTAAAGATAAATTTCTATTTACTTTTACTTAAATTTGAATTAAAATAAATTTATGCAAATATTCAATATAAACAAAAGATACAGGTTGTTTTTGAGATATAAGACAATCGCCAATATATTTTTTAAGCACGGCCTTGGTTTTGTTATTGAAAAACTAGGGTTGATGCGCTTTGTGCCTTTCAAAAAGCGTTATTTTAAATCGCTTCCCTATGACGATACGAGCCGCAAAAAAACTCTCGCCGAGCGTATAAAATCTGCCCTCGAGGAACTTGGCCCGACATTCGTAAAATTCGGCCAGCTTTTGTCTTTGAGGCCTGACATGGTTCCAGAGGCACTTGTAAAAGAACTTGCCAAGCTGCAGGATTGCGTCGAGCCATTTCCGTTCGACGAAGCGCTGCGTATAATCGAAGAGGAATATAATCAACCGTATGACAAGTATTTTAGCGAGATTATACCCGAACCGATCGGGTCCGCTTCGATTTCACAGGTGCATAAGGCTAAACTGCTTGACGGCACCGAAGTTATAATAAAAGTCCGCAGGCGCGGCATCGATAAAGTTATAGATTATGATATCGAGATTCTCTTTAATTTCGCGCGTATGCTCATGAATAATATTCCTGAAATCCAGCTTTATGAGCCGGTCCGAATGGTAGAGGAATTTGCCAAGCATATAAAAAAGGAACTTGATTTTACGATCGAAGCACAAAATTGCGAACGTTTCATGAATAATTTCAAGGACGATAAAACTGTTCATATTCCGAAGGTGTATTCGGAACTCACTACGCCTAAAATAATGGTTATGGAATATATAAACGGCATAAAAGCAGATCATGTCGACAGATTGAAGGCCGCCGGATTCGACTTGAAAAAACTTGCCCTGCACGGTTCGCGCGCTTTTTTTAAAATGATATTAATAGACGGCCTGTTTCACGGCGATCCGCATCCGGGCAATATATTTATAAGGCCTGACGGGGCGGTGGCGTTCATTGACTTTGGCGTTACCGGCAAGCTTAACGATGAGATGCAAATGCGGATTATTCATATGTTCATCGGCCTGATGACAAAAGACGTGAATAAAATCGTCAAGAATTTGCTTATAATGGGAGTATTGCCTGAAAATATCGACGTGAATCTTTTGAAATATGAAATTGAAGAATTTATAGAGGAACATTATAACAAGCCTTTAAAGCGCCTTGAAATAGGAACTATAATGCTTCAGACGATCAAGATTGCGCTTAAGCATAAAATACGCGTGCCGTCTGAATATTCGCTGCTAAGCAAAGCTACGCTCGAGATCGAGGCTATCGGCCGAAAACTCGATCCGAACTACGAAACCGCTAAAGCGGCAGAACCGTTCCTGCATGAATTGACTAAAAGAATACTTTGGCCGCGTGACATAATAAAAATTTTGCTGAACCTGGGCGAAGATCTTAAAGAATTGATATTCGACACTCCGAAAACATTTAACTCGATATTCAAAAAGATTGAAAAAGGCAAACTGGGCATAGAATTTCATCATATAGGACTTGAGGATCTTATAAAAAAACTGGATACTGTCAGCAACAGACTTTCAGTTTCTCTCATTGTTTCAGCTCTGATAGTATCGTCCGGGCTTATTGTTACCGCTGAAAAAGGTCCGTTTGTTTACGGCGTCCCGCTGATCGGATTTTCCGGGTTTGTAATTGCCGGTGTTTTCGGCCTGTTTCTTGTAATTTCTATGATGCGGTCAGGTAAGCTTTGATGCCGCTTAAATTTGAATTTCAACTCGCTTTATCTTTTTTTATACGTAATTTTAAATTCGGCAAATTTCCGTTTTTTATGGTGGCGCTTGCGGCCGCTCTTGTCATTGTTATCATATCGGTTGCCGAAGGGCTTGATAATGAGCTTATAAATAAGCTTATAGGCGTCACGTCGCATATCGAGCTGACTACGGCTGACGGTCTTGGTTTTTCAAATTACGATAAATTTATCAGGGAAATAATGACGAAATACGGTGATAAGTTCGCAGGAGTCGCCCCGCGGTTTATCAGCGATACCATACTTTCGAAGGATGAATTCACTGCCGGAATAAGGCTTATTGGTATTGATCCGATTTATGAGCGCGATGTGTCTTTATTTTTGCCTAAAAAACTTGATACAGCCGAAAATGCGGTTTCTAAAAACCGCGAAAAAGATTTCTTTGTTGTCGGCAAAGTCCTGTTCGAACGTTTCAAAATGAAAAAAGGCGAAAAGGTTAAAGTTACGACCCTGCGGCACGAAAATTTTTTTGAGGTGACTTCGACATTTGAAATTGGGATTTATGATTATGATATTAGTTTCGCGTTCTGCGACATAAAAAAACTTCAAACGCTGCTTGGTTATGAAGGCGTCGCCACGTCGATATTGATACGTCTCAACGATATAAAGGATACAGACGGTTTTGCTGATATTTTAAAACGCGATATCGGCAACAAGGAAATTATTGTTAAAACATGGAAAGATATTAATAAAAGCCTTTTTGCGACTATTAAAATCGAGCGCGCGGTTTTATATTTAATAATTCTTTTGACGGTTTTAATAGCTAACATAAGCATCGCTTTTATAGTTATCATGAATATATACAGGCGTTCCAAGAGCGTAGCCATAATGTCGGCCCTCGGCACGCCTGAAAATAAGATATCGCGTGTATTTTTTATCGAAGGGTTTATAATGGGAATTGCGGGCCTTATAACCGGCGGCCTCCTTGGAATTGCGCTGGTTAATTTTATTGACAGGTGGGGCATAGGCGTTCCTTCGGAAATAAGCATTTATTACAGCATAACTAAAATTCCGGCCTGCCTCAATTATAATAATATTTTAACGATAGGCGTTATTGAATTTATTGTATTGATCGCGGCCTGCTATTTTTCAACGCGAAAAATTTTTACTTCAAGCATTATTGATAATTTAAAGAATTTATGAGGCTATTTTTCGGGACCGCGTTCTGAAAGCCGTCCTGGCTTTCAGCCGCTTATTCTCAGGGGCTCACGCCTTCCCGGCTCCGCCCCTTCCGAAATGTCCCTCAAAATAGTCCTGCATAAATTGTAATTCGATATTTTAAAGCTATAGCTCTGAAACTATAGTTTACGCGAATTTGAATTTTAAGTTTATAAATTAAAATTATCGGATTTATATGTGTTTTAAAGAATTTATGAGGCTATTTTTCGGGACCGCGTTCTGAAAGCCGTCCTGGCTTTCAGCCGCTTATTCTCAGGGGCTCACGCCTTCCCGGCTCCGCCCCTTCCGAAATGTCCCTCAAAATAGTCCTGCATAAATTGTAATTCGATATTTTAAAGCTATAGCTCTGAAACTATAGTTTACGCGAATTTGAATTTTAAGTTTATAAATTAAAATTATCGGATTTATATGTGTTTTAAAGAATTTATGAGGCTATTTTTCGGGACCGCGTTCTGAAAGCCGTCCTGGCTTTCAGCCGCTTATTCTCAGGGGCTCACGCCTTCCCGGCTCCGCCCCTTCCGAAATGTCCCTCAAAATAGTCCTGCATAAATTGTAATTCGATATTTTAAAGCTATAGCTCTGAAACTATAGTTTACGCGAATTTGAATTTTAAGTTTATAAATTAAAATTATCGGATTTATATGTGTTTTAAAGAATTTATGAGGCTATTTTTCGGGACCGCGTTCTGAAAGCCGTCCTGGC
>JASDSY010000020.1:0-66113 GCA_041441465.1 Candidatus Wallbacteria bacterium | reverse complement strand
TTTTACCGTGGTCAACGTGTCCGATCGTACCAATATTCAGGTGCGGTTTACTTCTATCAAATTTTTCTTTTGCCATTTCTTATATTCCTCCTAAGAAAATTTTAAATTTTTTGAGTTGTTAATTTTAATTATTGTATTATACCACAATTTTTTAAAATTAGCTAACTTTTCCTTTAATTTTTTCAATAATTTGTTCAGAAATATTTTGAGGTGTCTGTTCATAGTGCGAAAACTGCATTGTAGAGTTACCGCGGCCCTGAGTTAACGACCTCAAGCTGGTTGAATAACCAAATGTTTCTGAAAGCGGTACGTGACCTTTGATGATCTGGACGCCATTACGCATTTCCATACCTTCGATCTTACCGCGACGTGAGCTCAAGTCACCCATAACATCACCCATATATTCTTCAGGAACTACAATTTCTATTTCAAAATATGGTTCGAGAAGAACCGGCGTACATTTTCTGCAACCGTCTTTGAATGCCATCGATGCTGCAACTTTAAACGCCATTTCCGATGAGTCGACTTCGTGGTATGAACCGTCAATAAGGGTTACCTTAAGATCGACCACTGGATATCCAGCGAGTACACCGCTATCGGTAGCTTCTCTGAAGCCTTTTTCAATAGCCGGAATGTATTCTTTCGGAATAACGCCGCCGATGATTTTGTTTTCAAATATAATACCCGACTTCGGTGGAAGCGGATCGATATTGAATACGCAATGGCCGTATTGACCGCGGCCGCCCGACTGACGGATATATTTGCCTTCGATTTTTGTCGATTTTGTTATTGTTTCTTTGTAAGCAACCTGCGGTTTGCCGACATTCGCCTGAACTTTAAATTCACGGACAAGCCTGTCAACGATAATTTCAAGATGAAGTTCGCCCATACCCGCGATAAGCGTCTGCTGGGTTTCTTCATTGGTTGAAATCCTGAATGTAGGATCTTCTTCAGCAAGCTTCAATAATGACATTGTAAGCTTATCCTGATCAGCTTTTGTCTTAGGCTCGATAGCGACGGTAATAACCGGTTCAGGGAATACAATCTTTTCAAGCATGATAGGATTATTTTCCACTGAAAGCGTATCGCCAGTCGTTGTATTTTTTAAACCTACCGCTGCAGCGATATCACCGGCGTAAACCCTGTCAATCTGGGTACGATGGTTAGCGTGCATCTGAAGGATACGCCCGATACGTTCCGTTGTGCCGCGTGTTGAGTTATAGATATATGAACCGGCTTCCAATACGCCTGAGTAAACTCTGAAAAATGTAAGTTTACCAACATAAGGGTCGGTCATTATCTTGAACGCAAGCGCTGAAAAGTGTTCGTTGTCAGATGTTTGTCTTACGAGCGGATCACCTTTTGACGGATGAGTTCCTTCAACCGGCGGAATATCAAGAGGCGACGGCATAAAATCAACTATAGCGTCAATAAGCTGCTGAACGCCTTTGTTTTTGAATGAAGTACCGCAAATTACCGGAGTAATTTTCATCGCGATTGTAGCGCGACGGATAGCGACCTTCAATTCTTCTTTTGTCGGTTTAACGCCTTCAACGTATTTTACGTATAATTCGTCATCGTTTTCCGCAACGGTTTCAATAAGCTGTTCATGCATTAATTCTGCTTCTTCAGCATAATCTGCCGGAATATCCATGACGTTGAATTTCAAACCCTGTGTAGCTTCGTCCGAAACTATAAGTTTCATTTCAAGAAGGTCGATAATACCTTTGAAATTTTCTTCTTTGCCCCACGGAATCTGAATAGCCGCCGGATGCGCGTGAAGACGTTTTTTCATCATGTCTATAACGCGGTAAAAGTCAGCGCCTGTACGGTCCATTTTGTTAACGTAAGCGAGACGCGGAACTTTGTATTTGTCAGCCTGTCTCCAAACTGTTTCCGACTGTGGCTGAACGCCGCCGACAGCGCAGAATACCGCAACCGCTCCATCGAGCACGCGAAGCGATCTTTCAACTTCGACAGTGAAGTCAACGTGACCGGGTGTGTCGATGATGTTAATACGATGATTTTTCCAGGATACCGTTGTTGCGGCCGATGTTATCGTTATACCGCGTTCACGTTCCTGTACCATCCAGTCCATTGTAGCACAGCCATCATGAACTTCGCCTATTTTGTGAACAACACCTGAATAAAAAAGTATTCTTTCGGTTGTTGTTGTTTTGCCGGCATCGATATGTGCCATAATGCCTATATTACGTGTTCTTTCGAGAGGTACTTCACGTTTTTCAACATGTTTTACCTCTACGTTATTGGCATTAGTTTGCGGAGCCGCACCCGCGTTATTTGCCTGTTCCATTACATTTGTTTTTGATTCAGTACTCATAAATTAAATAAACCTTAACCTCGCTAAAATGATTTTCGGTAGTACATACGAAACATTTCTGAAAATATTTCTGAAATACCACGAATAAATATTACCACTTATAGTGTGAGAACGCTTTGTTAGCTTCAGCCATTTTGTGTGTATCTTCGCGTTTCTTTATTGAAGCGCCCTGATTATTGAATGCATCGCTAAGCTCGTTAGCAAGCTTTTCCTGCATCGAATGGCCGGCCCTTTCTCTTGAATAATTTAATATCCATCTGAAAGCCAAAGCTGTGCTGCGGTCTTTTCTGATTTCAAGAGGCACCTGATATGTAGCGCCGCCGACACGTCTTGATTTAACTTCCAATAAAGGCATTACGTTCTGTATTGCCTGTTTAAATACGTCAAGCGGTTCTTTATCTTTTATTTTTGTTTTAAGTATTTCAAGAGCGCCGTAAACAATCTTGTGCGCTACTGATTTTTTGCCGCTTTTCATAACACAATTGGCAAATTTTTCAACCGTGCTATCGTTATACACCGGATCGCCCGGAACTTGTTTTTTAACGATTTCTTTTCTTCTTCCCATTGCTTTCCTCCGTTATTGCAAATTATAAAAGCTTATTTTTTAGGTGTTTTAGCGCCGTATTTCGAACGACCCTGTTTTCTGCCCTCAACGCCTGCTGTATCAAGAACGCCACGGATGATGTGATAACGGATACCTGGTAAGTCCTTTACACGGCCGCCGCGTATCAATACGATTGAGTGTTCCTGTAAGTTGTGTCCTACACCCGGAATATAAGCGGTAACTTCAATTCCTGTCGTCAATCTAACCCTAGCTACTTTACGCAAAGCTGAGTTAGGTTTCTTAGGTGTGATTGTCCAAACTCTTGTGCAAACGCCTCTTTTCTGCGGGCATGAATTCATTGCGGGACATTTTGTTTTGTTAGTGATTTTTTCGCGTCCCATCCTTACTAACTGGTTAATAGTAGGCATTAATCAATCCTCCTCGTTTAGCCATAAAATTTTTTTAATTTTAATGTTTTGATTTGTTAATTGTTGCTCTTTTTTACCGGACAAATATTCTGCCAAAATTAAATAAAAATGCACCATCTGCGCATGATAATGCAAATTTTTACGCACATTACCAATATAAAAAATAGCAATTACTGCTAAAGTTTCAGACAATTATAATAAAATTTTGTACTTCTGTCAAGAAAAATCATTTAAAAAATAAAAATATTTCTTAAATTTTTTATTTTTTTTAATAATTTTTTATTACAAATTTTTATTTTTTATTAATTGTTTATTTTTTAAGCATTATTACCTTCGCGTTTTTCGACTATAACCAATGAGTATGCCCAGGTCGTATCGCCCGAGCCCATCGGTGAATTACTCACGATAGCCCATCCGTCATTTAAATATTTATTTAATGAATCTATATTATCTATAAGTTTGCCATCGGCCCAACCCGTATTTACAATTATGGCTTTTTGCTTTTTTGCCATACGACACCTCACAAAAAATACTTTTGGAATTTCTTTATCGACACTTTTATAAATTTATAAAATGAAACTTTTCTTGATTTCTCTAAAATCATTAACTTTAGAGAAATCAACATATTACAATATTACTGATTTTGACAATAAAATTAAGAATTATCAGCCTGATCTATGGCTGAAATTTTTCAAAATAGCCATATTTTATGAAATTTAAAGACATTTCCATGACCTCTGGCGCATTCATTATAAATGTATGGCTGCGTTTCACAATTTTAAAATCTTTCATATTAGACAATTTCGCCTCATCGACCGCCACTTTCCCGTCCGATGCCCTGCCGATTATCATTGAAAAAATCGGATTAACCGATTTTGAGCCGGTTATAACGCCAAATTCAAAATCAGGCAGCGGCAGTTTAGCGGTAATATTATTTTCGCCGGTCGATAATAATTTTAAATTTGGTCCTATCACGTAATTAAGTAATTTAAATCTGCTTAAATAGCGGGCGAGATCGCTGCCATTATTCGGCGGAGCAAGCATAACCGCCCTGCCAACCGCCGGGCCGAACTTATTTTCATTTAAAAGAACCCTTAATATAATTCCGCCAAGCGAATGCGTCACGAAATGAATTTTAACATACTTTTTAATTAAATCCAGTATCAAAGGGGATAAATAGCCGGCGCAAATTTCTTTAATATCAAGGCTTAACGAAGAATAGCCGAAGTTTATAGTTTCATAACCATTAGAGGCAAAATACCTCTCAATTTTAGCCATAGCCTGCTTTCTGCGGCCAAGGCCATGAATAAAAACAACACATTCATTCATTTTTTCACTCGCCGGAAAAATAATCAGCAGCATTCAAAGATTTTTTTACTCTCAACTGACCGATTATAAAATACTAAAAGGCCTTTTATCACATTATAAACAAAAAAGCACAATAAAAACCATTCTTAATTATATCATCATCTCTTTTTATTTACAACCGGCCGTATCGAAAATAAAATTTATTTCCAGATAGTTGCAGAATTTTTTGAACCTAAATATTAAATTCAAACTTTGCAATTATTTTCTGAGCTGTTAATAGTATCCGGGATAAGCGTAATTGTGTTTTTAATTTAATCTTTTTGAGTTTTCAATGTATTCATACATGTATAGAATTTACTCTTAAATAATACATAAATTCATCCCCCGATGTTATTAAAAATATCGCATAAATAATTTTTTAAGCAAACGGCATTTCACCTCATATTTTTATTACACATAATTGACAATCAAATTAGAATCTGCTAAAATATTACCAAATTTAGGCAATTTGCAAATTTAATTTTTAAAATAAATAATTTTTTTATTTTCAAAGGAGATAATTAAAAAATGAACGGTGATACCATAAGAAGGGAATTTCTCAATTTTTTCAAGAAAAAAAGCCATTTAGTAAAACCATCGGCTTCTTTAATTCCGCACGGCGACGCTACGCTTCTTTTCACTTCAGCGGGCATGGTGCCATTTAAAGATCAATTTTTCGGAAAAGGCCTCGACGATACCAACAGAAGAGCTGCTTCATGCCAGAAATGCCTGCGCGAAACCGATCTAGACCGCGTTGGAAAAACGGCACGCCACCAGACATTTTTTGAAATGCTCGGAAATTTTTCATTCGGAGATTATTTCAAACGCGAAGCCATAAATTTTGCCTGGGAATTTGTCACCGAAGTCTTAAAAATAGATAAAAAACGTTTATATGTGTCAGTTTATGAAAAAGACGACGAAACATTTGAAATCTGGAACAAAGAAATGGGAGTTGACGCCAGCCATCTCGTACGCCTCGGCGAAAAGGACAATTTCTGGAAAATGGGCGAAACCGGCCCGTGCGGCCCTTGTTCCGAAATGTATATCGATCTCGGTCCCTCGTTTGGCTGCAAAAGTCCCGAATGCTTCGTAGGCTGCGACTGCGACCGTTACATAGAGTTCTGGAACCTTGTATTTACACAGTATGACAGACAGGCAGACGGCACGCTCAAAGAGCTGCCGCGCAAAAATATAGATACCGGCATGGGACTTGAAAGACTTGCCTCGATTATGCAGGGCGTCAAAACGAATTTCGAAACCGACCTCATAAGACCTATAATCACCTATGTCGAAGACCTTTGCGATGTCGATTACGGCTATTACAACGACAAAGACGTCTCCTTCAATATAATAGCCGACCACATCCGCGCAGTAACTATGGCGATGAGTGACGGCATATTCCCGTCCAACGAGGGACGCGGTTATGTCATAAGAAGACTTTTAAGACGCGCTATCCGCCACGGAAAATTGCTCGGGATCAAAGGCACGTTCATGTATAAGCTTGTGCCGGTAGTAATATCGATATTACAGGGCGGCTATCCGGAACTTATGCGCCAGCGCGAATCGCTTAGCAAGATGGTAAAAGCCGAAGAGGAAAAGTTTAACCAGACATTAGATACAGGCTGCAGAATCCTCGACGAAATGATACAGCAAAAAAGCGGCGTTAAGAAAGAGCTTTCCGGCACAGAAGCGTTTATGCTTTTCGACACTTACGGTTTCCCCGTCGAACTTACCCTTGAAATAGCCCGTGAAAAAGGGTTTGAAGTCAACATGGAAGAATTCAAGACGGCAATGGAAAACCAGCGCGAACGCGCACGCTCCAAATCATCGCAGGTTGCGGCCGCCAAAGAATTTAACACGGAATCGCTCTATGACGAGCTCCACGACAGGCACATCAAATCAAATTTTGTAGGCTACGATACACTCGAAAACGAATCACAAATAGTATTCATAAGCGTTAACGGGCGAAAAGCGCAATCCGCCGATACCGGCGACGAATGCGAAATAATACTCGATACAACCCCGTTTTACGCCGAATCGGGCGGCCAAGTCGGCGATACCGGCGACATAACAAACGACAACTGCCAGATAGAAGTATTTAATACCCATAAGCCGCACGCGAACCTTATAGCTCACACCTGCAAAGTAAGCGGCGGCACAATAAAAATAAGCGACAAAGTTAACGCCAGGGTCAATATGAACGAGCGTTCAAAAGTCCGAGCGGCACATACAGCGACCCATCTTTTACACGCCGAACTGAGAAATGCCGTCGGCAAACATGTTAAACAGGCGGGTTCTAAAGTTGAACCGGGGCATCTGCGTTTCGACTTCACGCATTACGAAGGAATAGACCCCGAAGTGTTAGTAGAAGTGGAAAGAAAAGTCAATCAGATAATCCGCGAATGCGTTCAGGTAAACACAACTATAACGACCGTCGAGGAAGCTCAGGCTGACGGCGCGATGGCGTTATTCGACGAAAAATACGGCGATAAAGTAAGAATGGTAGCGGTACCGGGCTATTCAAAGGAACTCTGCGGCGGCACTCACGTTACCAATACAGGCCAGATAGGCTTATGCAAAATTCTTTCCGAATCGGCGCTCGCGGCCGGCGTTAGAAGAATAGAAGCTTTTGTCGGCGAAGACGCGATGTTATACTTGAATAAAATGGAAAACTCGGTGAAATGTCTTGCCGCGTCTTTAAAATGCCCGGTAAACGAAGTCGAGGAAGCGGTCAGCAAAACAGTCGGCAGCCTGAAAAACTATGAAAAAGAAAACAGCGTATTGAAGCGCCAGCTTGCCGGAATAAAGGCTAAATCGCTCGTCGAAAATGCCGTAACCGCTGGAGAATTCAAAATAATAGTTTCCAGTCTCGACGGCTTGAGCGACGAAGACCTTCGCGGCGCGTGCGACATACTTGTCGAAAGGCTGAAATCCGGCGTAGTAATGCTTTCGTCAAAACTTGACGAAAAGATTGTATTCGCCGGGAAAGCCTCCGAAGACGCCGTAAAAGCCGGCGTGCACATCGGTAAACTCATAGGCGAAATCGCTAAACTTTGCGGCGGCGGCGGCGGCGGCAAGCCGAATATGGCGATGGCAGGCGGCAAAAATCCAGAAGCGGTGCCAGGCGCTCTCCAGAAAGCGGAAACCGTGCTTGTAAATTTATTAAACAAAAAATAAACCGAGTTTATATGAAACATAGCCGCGAAGCATTGAAATATTTCAAAAAATAGAGAACTATTTTGACGCTTCGCGGTTATAATATAAAAAAAGAATTTTAAATGAATTTTAAAACTGTTTCAATAATACTTTTAATAGTTTTGTCTCTTGCGTTCGAAATCACTTTCGTCCATCACTATACATGCGACGAAAATATTTTCACGTTTCAAAAAAACATCGATTCAGACAGTCATCGACAAGATAATCATTTTCCAAACACGGCACATCAAGCCGAAAATAACGGCAGTGACAAACCGTCCCACAGCCACGAAAGCAACGATTGTCATTCGTGCTCGGCCGCCTGCGAATTCTGCGGCAAAGTCTTTTTTAACTCCGGATTGGCGCAGCCTTATCTACTTTATTTTTATGGATTTTTCCACGAGACATACATTAACGCATTTGCGGCGTTCTTTTTCGACCCGCTTTTTCACCCGCCAAATTCAATCATTTCATAATACTTATTACAGGCCGTATTTTTTCGAATAAAAAATAATGCTTACAAAAACGATTTTAATAAATATTTGCCGGTATTTAATTTTTCAGCACCCGCCCAACCGGTCTTTTTTGGAATCAGCATTTGTATAATAGAACAAACGCAGATTAACTTCAATTTAATAAACAATTTTGCTTTTAATCAACGCGTATTAGTAAAAATAAAATCTCGATAAATAAGCCGGCCTGAAAAAAATACAAAATCATTATAAATCTTTTTATAATCCGGCAAAAATATATTATATGAACTCGAGCATTCATAAAAAAACTCGACTTTCTTTTATTCGGTGCTGACTATAAATTAAATACAACATTAACCCTTCATCAACACTGCGTCCACGAGCTTTATTCAATACTCCGAATACATGCATTTTAACGCAGCGGATATCACATTATCAGGTATAAATTTAAACGGATTTTTACAATAAAATTAAGCAATATTAAAATATAATAAAGGCAGGGAATTTTTAATGAATTCAAAATTTAACCTAAAAATCGCGTTATTTTTTCTGGCCGCATTTTTAATTTCAGGAATTAACAGCGCAGCCGCCGAAAATAATCCGGAAACACTCAATAAAATAATAAACGAAATTAAGAGCACTAACGCTGAAACATCATACATATTGAATGAAACGGAAAGCGCTGTAAAAAGCATTGAAGCCGAATCCAAAACCTCGCCGATAACGCTCGATCTTGAAGGCGAAGGCCTTACGGGCAATATCGAAGGAAAAAGATATCAGTTAAAGGACGCCGAAATATCTAAAACGATAAAATTAGGCGGCGCACAGGGCTTAATAAATAAGAAAGCCGAAATGGAAAAGCTGATTAAAAAATTGGAAGCAGAATACGCCTGCGAAGCCAAATATTACGAAATAAATTCGAATATTTTAAAATACGTTAAAACGCTTTATTCGCAAAAAAATTTAATAGAAAACTTAAAAATCGCCAAATCGTCGATGGACGCAGTAGCCAAAAGATATGAAGTATCGCTGGCGTCAAAAATGGACCTCAAGCAAATAAAAATCGATAACGAACTGCAAGCTGTCAACGCATCGGCAAACCAGAAAAATGCCGAAATGGAATACGCTCTTCTCCTCAATAATTCGGGAGAAACCTTTAAAAATATCATAGACGGAATGAAGTCAAAAACAGATTTACTTGAAATCACGCAAGAAATAAGACTTCTTGTATCAAACATCCTTCTTAAGCCCGAAAACACGGATTACGCTTTTCAAACGGCGCTCAAAAGGCGTTCCGATTATAAAGCGGCGCAATATGAAATCGAATTATATCAAACTGTTTCAAAAATTGAAAGCAGGTCGCAGTCTCCGGAACTTAAGATCGGCTTTTTTAGAAGTGTAAACGACCTTTCTGAAATTGAACGCGGATTCAAACTCGGCCTGTCGATTCCTATTTACGATTATCAAAAGAGCGAACTTTCCAAACAAGCCATGCTTTTAAAATCAGGATTCAATCCGCTCCTTCTGAAAGATCAAAATATCTACCTTCAATATATAAAAAATAAAATAAATATCGAAATAATAGAAAAAGTCACGGCCCACAATATTTTAAGGGAAAAAGCGATAAAGTTCGCCGATACGTTAATTCCTGAAGCTGCCGAAGTTTTCAAAATGTCTCAAACCGCTTATATCGAGGGAGTTATAAGTTTCACTGAATATCAGGCCGCCAAAAAAAATTACTTCGAAATTTACGAGACATTTATAAACTCGCTTTTTGATTATTATGTCGCGCTTTTAGAGCTAAGACGCGCTGAAGGATTCAAATGTTCGGAAAATGACTTTTTAAATAACATTTACGAATTCAAGGTGTTATAGAACTCGTGATATCACACTAAAAACAGTCTTCAGTTAAATGCAAATTCTTATGTTTCGGTTTTTATAAATATCCGGCGGTCCTAATTTAATTCATTACGAAATAAAAAGCCGGACTATAATTTAATAAATACCAAGACTCGTTTTTTCGGATTAATAATTAATTATCAACAGCAAAACATTCAAAAAACTATATTATCGTTAACCTTAACTATAATTCTAAAATCAATATATTCTAATTATCGAATGTATTTTAAAGGAGAAAAAAATGAAGCATAAAATAATAATATTATTAGCAGCCGCGGTTTTATTCATGTTTTCTTATAAAACGCTGACCGCCGCAGAAGACGGCCATAAACACAATGAAGCGGAGGTTGAAAAACATGAACACTCAAAAGGCGAGGAGTTAAAAAAAACCCAGCCGCCTGATCATAGACAAGAGACTGGCGAAAAGCATGAAGAGTCGGGCCATAACCATAAACCGGGCGAAAAATGCGGAACCGAAGAAAAAACTAAAGAAACCGGCGAAACCGGCCATACAGAGGAAAAAGAAATAAAAATCGAAGGGCTTGCAGAAGTACCGGCAATTTCGCAGACAATTTACGATACAATAAAAGCGAACGGCGTAATTAAATTCCATCCTGATCATTACGCAAAAGTCCTGTCGCTTGCGCCCGGCCGTGTAAAAGAAATCAAGGTTAAAATCGGCGACCGGGTAAAAAAGGGCCAGGAACTAGCCATACTCGAATCGGTCGAAATATTTAACGCAAAATCAGAATATCTTAAAAATCTTAATAAATATGAAATATCGCTCGCTAAATATGAAAATACAATAAAAACGGATTCGAACGGCAATTTTATAAACCGCAATCAGGAAGACGCCAAGAATGAACTTGCCGCCGCGCGCTCGTCATTCGAAAAAACACAGATCAATATCTCAAATGCGCAAAAAAAAGTCGACAGGCTTAAAAAATTGGTTGAATCAGGTATCACACCTAAAGCCGAACTCGAAAATGCCGAAGCCGAATTGAAAAGCGCAAACGCCGAATATCAGCTCGAAAAATCCAAATTCGAAACAGTTGAAAAAGCGGCAATGCGCGCTGAAAAATCTACCGACTCAAAACTTTCGATAAAAAAGGAAATAGCCGACATACAGGCCGAATTCATGGAAGCAAACGCTAATCTTATCGCTTCGGCAGGATATTTGAAAGCCGTCGGCGTCGAATGCGACCCGCAAAAAGGCTGCATCACGCATCATAATTTGAGCGAATTCTCGCTTTATGCGCCGATAGACGGAGTGATAATCGAGCAAAACCTCGCCATCGGAAGTCCCGTCGATACCGCTAACCCGGTAATGACCATGGGCGATTACGATAAAGTGATCGGCGCAATCGATATATACGAAAATGATTTCAATAAAATAAGCGCTGGCCAGACTGTCGAGGTATATTCTAAAAGCGGCCAGAAATATATTTACGGCAGCATCAACTATATCGCGAATCAGCTTGAAACCAATTCGCGCACTATAAAGGCACAGGCAGAATTTACGGATGACGCCGAATCTCTTAAAGTTGGAGAATTCATAAACTGCCTCGTATATGTAAACGAAAAACCGAACGCGGTAACGGTTCCGGCAGAAGCGGTAATAGACGACAGCGGCAATAAGGTCGTATTCGTAAAATGCGGCAAGTCTTACGACAAAAACAACGTCGAAACAGGCGCCGCCTACGGAGACCGGATAGAGATAAAAAAAGGAGTTTCGGCCGGCGACATTGTCGTCACAACCGGCAACTATCAGCTTTTAAACATGAGCCTCGCTAACACTCTCGAATTATCATGCGAGGGCTGCAAAAAATAGCATCAGCATCGCTAATAATGTAATTTATGGCATAAAACGCTTTAATTTAAATTGAAAACACCATGCATAATTTAACGGCAAGGCATTTTATGAATTCAGATTCATTATTGGTCGATTTTAATTATATAAAACGGAGATGATAAAATGACATACGTAAATAAATTTGTCGCGGCTTTTTTGCGGCATAAAGTGCTGATATTCGTATTCACCGCGCTTCTTATGATCGCAGGAATAAAATCGGCGCAAAACGTAAACCGCGATATATTGCCGGACCTTTCGATACCTATAATAAATATAGTCATAGAAAACCACGCGCTGGCTCCTGAAGATGTGGAAAACCTGATTGTCCGTCCTCTCGAAAGCGGAATTAGAAGCATAAGCGAAGTTACCCGCGTCGTGAGCACATGCGGCCCGGGACTCGCCGCAATAACGGTCGAATTCCAATGGAATGCCGATGTTTTAAGAATGAAGCAGGCAATTTCCGAGAAAATAGCGTTCGCGCAAAGTGCATTTCCGGCCGGGACGACACCGCCTTCGATCGGCACGGCATCGTCACGCTTAAACGAGATATTCGAGCTTTATATTACCGGCGACACCGACGAAATGCAGCTTCGCGACATCGCTAATTTTTTTATAAAACCAAAACTCCAGACAATTCAAGGCGTCGCCAAAGCAAGGCTGTTTGGCGGAGATGTCATGGAATATCAGGTAAAAATAGACCCTTATCTTTTAAAAAATTTCAACCTCACTTTCGACGACATCGAAAAGGCAGTCGAGGAAAACAATCATAACTTTACCGGCGGCATATTCCCGCAGGGCGGCGTCGAATATATAATACGCGGCGCCGGCGCCATTTCGACTATAGACGATCTTAAAAACATCATAATTTCCTCGAATAACGGAACCCCGGTCTATCTTTCGGCGGTCGCCGAAATAATAAAAGGGCCGGCATTAAAAAGAGGACTTATGAATATCAACGGTAAAAGCGCCGTATCTATTACTTTATCGAAGCAGCAAAATTACGATACAGTTAAAATCGCAGAAAGCATTAAAAAAAGCGTCGAGGACCTCAAAAAATTTCTGCCGCCGGGAATCCGCGTAGAAACTTTTTTTGATCAATCGGAACTTATAAAAGACACCTCGCGTAATCTTGCCGAAGCGATGCTGATAGGCGGCGTAGCCATTATCGCCGTAATTTACTTCTTTCTCGGAAATATAATAGCTACCCTGATAGCGGCAATAACCATACCGATATCAGTCGCCATAACATTCCTTTTAATGGATATTTTCAAAGTATCGGCCAACGTCATGTCGTTAGGCGGCATAGTAGTAGGTCTCGGCATACTCGTTGACGCCGGAATAGTTATCTGCGAAAATATATTCAGGCAAATAGCCGAACACTTAAAGCATTTAAATGAAATAACAGCTGAAAAAAAATCAGAATTAATTAACGCCTGCATAATATCAGCGACTGCCGAGGTGTTTAAGCCGGTCCTCACAAGTACGGCCATAATTTGCGTAGTCTTCACGCCTCTTATGATGCTGAGCGGCTTCGAAGGCAGGGTATTCATGCCGTTTGCATTCACAATGGTAATATCGATTCTTACCGGGCTCTTATTATCATTCACCTTCATACCGCCTTTCGCGCTTATTCTTCTTAAATACGCAAATTTAAAGCAAAATCACGGTGAAAACAGCATCCACAACTCAATAGAAAAGATTTACATAAAAATCCAGGATTACGTATTCAGAGTCAGTAAAACATTCTCAATAGGCGTATTCGTTCTTCTTATAATCGCGATAATAACGCTTTTCGCCTTAAACGTCGAACTTTTACCGCCTATCGACGAAAACGCCATAATGTTAAGCGTTGTCACGCCGCCCGGCTCAAGCCTTGCCGAAACGTCGAGATTAACAAAAATCGTCTGCGATAAAATAAAAAAAGCTCCAGACGTCGAAGAAGTATTGCAGCGCTCAGGCCGCGCCGAGGGCTCAGATTGCGTCGAGGGCGTTAACGTGTCGGAACCTTACGTAAAATTAGTTCCGCGCGAAAAAAGAACGCGCACTATCGAAGAAATATCAAAAGCCATGGAAGAAGAAACATCAAAAATACCTGGAATTCTTGTAATATTTACGCAGCCGCTCGCCAACAGAATAGAAGAAACCATAGCCGGCACATCGGCTAAGTTCTCAATAAAGCTTTTCGGGTATGATCTTTCAAAGTTACGTGAAAAAGGCGATGAACTGCTTAAATTAATATCAAACATTAACGGACTTTCAGGTCTTCAGCTCGAACAGACCCAGGGTGTTCCGATGATAAACATCAAACCCGACAGGGTAAAGGCTGCAAAGTTCGGCATAAATATCGAAACTATCGCCAAAACCGTGGAACTTGCTTTCGAAGGAAAGACAGTATCCAAAGTCCTTAAAGACGGCCGTGAATATGACATCGTAGCGCGCCTCGATGATAAGTATAAAAAATCAGTAGCCGACATAGGCGAGCTTTACATCGACAGCCCGCAATTCGGCAAAATCAAACTCAGCGAAATCGCCGAAATAAAATCCATAAAAGGCCCGGGCAGCGTTAAAAGAGAAGACCTTCAACGACGCGTCCAGATAACCGGCAATGTTTCAGGCCGCGACCTTATGTCCATAATCAACGATATCAAACCTAAAATAACAAGCCTTAACCTGCCAGAAGGCTATTTCGTATCATTCGGCGGCAATTATGAAAAGCAGGTAAAAATGCTTAATGAAATAATTTACGCTTTTGGAATCGCCCTGGTAATGGTATTTATGATCCTATACGTCTCGCTGAAAAGCGTCCGCCAATCGGTCATGATAATATGCACAATCCCATTAGCCTTAATCGGCGGTATATTCAGTTTATTCCTGACCGGCATATCGCTGAATGTATCTTCGCTCGTCGGCATTATCGCGCATTTCGGCCTTTCCGTACAAAAAGGCATAATACTTATAGAATACGTCAACCACCTGCGCGAATCCGGCAAATCTGTCACCGAAAGTGTCCTTACAGCCGGGCGTATAAGATTGCGCCCAGTCTTAATGACAACATTCAGCACAATTTTCGGCGTAATTCCGATAGCGTTCGGCTACGGCGCGGGCGCCGAAATGCAGCAGCCAATGGCGGTAGTTTTAATCGGCGGCCTAATCACGTCTACAATATTCACGCTTCTTCTACTGCCGTTGTTTTACAGCTTCGTCCAGAAAAATAAATAAATTTTATTTATTTTTACGCGGGGGACACAAAGGAGCAATGCCCCTTTGATTTCCCCCGCACCCCTTTTTTAATCCCGGCTATATCTACCGTTGTTTTTGCGAAGTAATCGTTTGGCTTTGTTTTTTTTGTGTCTTAGTTACATCGACCGCTGCGCGTTCGATGTAACACGGCAATCGGCCGCGCGAATATTAAATGTGTTCGTGTAATATCGTTTGCGGCCGAAAGCGAAGAGCATGACACATGCAAAATTTCTTTTATCATCAAAAACTGATTTATGAATGCCAATTTTTGAGGGACATTTAGGATGACGGGAATGGAGGCCCTAATGCCTTGAGTGCCAAGGAGGGCAAAGACGAACGGCGCAGGTGGAGCCTGCTAATGCGGACTTCAAAGAGTTTAACAACTGTGTTTTGCGAAATTTTATGCGTAAGCATGAGATTTCGCGATTAGTGTATTTGGGCAAAGTAAACAGGCAACGCCTGTGCTTTGCCCAAATTAAGATATAAAATACAAAAATTAAAAGATGTGGCGAGAAAGAAAAAAATATAAAAAAGTAGCAGGATGGGTGGGGGATTATAAAGGGGGCGGTAAGGAATAATTCCTTAGCCGCCCCCCTTATCACAATAAAATAGATCTGCTAAAAAACCCGGCCGCGAAAAACACCATGCCAGAACTTATAAACACATTTCATTTTTTTAACATTTAACTAATTTTTGTTTCTGTCGAAATATATTAAACGTATAACTAATAGAGTATCAAATTATTAATTACCATTAACTAGAATCAGGATGATATCAATGTACGAATTAACAAAATTATTTACCGCAAGTTTCGTTTCATTATTTACTATTGTAGATCCTATATGTGCCGCTCCGATATTCGTATCGGTAACCTCAGGCGACACTCTTCAAAAAAAGAACAGACAGGCACTTAAGGCTATATTATATATGCTTGCCATCTTACTTGCGTTTTTATTCGCAGGCTCGATGATACTTAAGTTTTTCGGGTTGTCAATTGAAGGAATCAAGATTGCAGGCGGTTTAATGATGATTAATTCAGCTAAAGCAATGCTTGACGAAAAGAAGAAACTGACAAAAAGTGAGCACAACGAATCAATCTGCAAAGATGACGTAGCATTCTCGCCGATTGCTATGCCGCTTCTTGCCGGCCCGGGCGCGATAGCCGTAACCATAGGCATGAGTGCGCACGCCAAAGAACCTTCGCATTATTTCACCATATTACTGGCGATTCTCATGGTTGCCATGATTTCATATATAATATTACGTCTTTCATCGACGATAGTTAATAAAATGAGTGCCACATCGATTAATGCAATGACTAAAATGATGGGATTCATAGTTCTTTGCATCGGCGTTCAGTTTATCTTGGACGGCCTCGTATCCGTTTATTCCACTAAAATAAAATAATTATAAGTATAATTACATAAAAAATATCCTTTGATATTTAATTAACCGCCAATGCAGCTAATTTTATTATCAAAGGATATTTTCATTCCTTATTCTTTCAACTATATTAACGATTTGAGACGCTCCATTGTTAATTTGGTAGTTTAAATTTATACCCGTTTTTTTGTTCTGGTACCGAAATTATCATATATAAATTTCTATATTTTAGATAAAGGAAAATAAATAATTCGTTTTAAAATTAAAAAAATTATTTTATATTTTTTGAATTAAAAATATTTAAATATTAAAAAAGTAGAATTAATTTCTAAACTTAGAAAATAACTATGAGTTATCAAAACTAAATTAAACTATTTTTTTTCCGATAAAACCCTTAACAAAAAATTTAAAATTATAAAATATAATATAAAGATTAACGCTTCAAAGGAGAAACGCAGAAATGACAAAAGGTTTGAGAAAATTAACCGTATTAATAACGGCATTATTGATTATTTCGACATCGATACCGGCATTCACGCAGGTAAAAATAAGCGAGGACGGCAGCGGCCCAGCCGGCGAAAAGGCTAAAACAACTGTAACTGTTAAAAAGGTTAAACGAATAAAGCCAAAAGCTGTCAAACCTTCAGTAAATACCGTACCGGCTAAAATAAATGCTGCAAACATCGCTGAAAAAACCGCCGTAAACGGGAACCCTGATGTTAATACCCTTAAAATGGCGAAAGCTAAAGCTAAAAAACATAAAAAAGATACTGTTAAGACAGCATCTGACAGGTCCGCCGTCCAAACTGCCAAGGCGGCAGGAATTTCCGCCGCAGAGCCGGAGCAGCCTGCAAAAAAATCCGATAGTACTATCTACGATCTCGGAAATATTGTCGTAAAAGGCGAAGATAAAACAAAAATCAAAGACAAATCACAAAAAAAAGTAACATATGTAACAAAAGAATTCGAAGGCGAAGCGCAGACAAAAAAAGAGACCGCGACTTTCACTCCGGCTGAAACACGCCGGGTAAATGTCGGCGAAAAATTACCTCAAAACGAAGCGGTTTATCAGGTAATGGTCGGTTCAAACTCCTCGACAGAGTCAGAAGGCGCAATCACATTTTATAACGGCGTTTCAAAATCGAAATTAGAATTAAAAGGTGAAGAATCAGGAGATTACAGGTATAAAAGCGATTACAAAAACCTTTTAGTCAACTATTATTACGAAGGCGAAGAGGAAAAAAATAATACCAAAATTAAAGCCGGCTTCACAAACGGCAACAGAAACCTCCCGGGATTTGATAATTTCATTAATAATTACATGGATACCGACACAAGAACTTACACTCTGTCAGGAAAATATTCAAACGACTATCAGCGTTTCGAAATCGGCATGAACCAGCTTTCGAAAAAACTTAAGAATATCGGCACCGAAGAAAGATATGATTCCACGTTATTTAACGTCGGATTCGCACAGGATGCGGTTTACGCGAATAATCCTTTCACATTCGAATTAAAACTTGCAAACGACATGCTTGACATAAAAACCGCATCGTCAGCTTCTTCGTTATCCGCATTATTCAGCGTTAACGCCGAAAAATCATTCAATGACAACTTCATGATGCAATTTACGCCTGAAGTTATTAAAAATGGAGACAACGACTCTAAGTTCGGCGGAGTAGTTTCAGCCGTAATAAAGGAAAATGCGCTTACCAAAGACAAAAACCAAATTAATAAATATACGCTGTCTGCCGGACGCCAGGCGCGCAAATATGATACGATCAATTTCTTATTTCCAGATGAAAATACTGTCGTTTGGGCCCAGGACAATCTTAACAAAAACAGGTTTGATAATAACACCTATGAAAATGATGAAAGTTTTGCCGAAGTATCAGGCGAATTCGGCATAAGTGAAAACACGAAAGTCAAAGCTTCATACCGTAATTCAAAGCATGACGGGCTTTTATACTTAACCGATTTAAATTCGCGCGACCCGCGTTTTACATTTAATTCTTTCGCGAATGCCGCAAAAGCCGACAGATTTAAAATAGAAGGCGAGCACAAGTTAAATGAAAACTTCACAATTGACGCAAAAGCGGCTTCGACTAAAATAACTGACAGCGTAAACGACCTGATGCCATACATCCCTAAATATGAATATTCGTTCGGGCTTAATTACAAAGACGCAAACGGCTTTGCCGGAAAAATAAGCCAGAACATAAAAGGCGATATGGACACGTCAAAAAACGCGGCCGCCAATGCTAAAGTCGCCGAATTTTCAACGCTTAACTTAAATCTTTCAAAAACATTTACCGAGAATGGAAAAATTTTATTTAAAGTCGATAATATATTGGACCGCGATTTAAAATTAAGACCAGATTATAGTTATAAAGGCAGAACATTCGGCCTGGGCTTCAATTATAAATATTAAATGTCTTACACGCTGAATATTCTAATTTATACAGCAGAAAAAAGGTAATCGATTCAAGAAATAATAATTATTAAAAATTAATTTATAAAATAAAAATTTAAAATCAAAAAATATTTCAAGGAGGACAAAAATGTTCGAATATTTTCAAAAAGGCGGCCCGGTAATGTATTTCATTTTAATAATGTCGGTTTACGCCTTTGCGGTCATCATAGAAAGGCTTTATTTCTTCTATAAAATCAGCTTTAATTACAAGGCGTTTTTAAGCGACGTAAAAGAATTGATATTAAACAAGCAGGTTGAGCACGCGCTTTTACTTTTAAAGAAAACGCCCGGCCCGTTATCAGCTATAATGCTTCAATCTATTAACGCGGTAGCCAACGGCGCGGCATGCGACATAAAAGAAAAGGTTACGGAAATTGGTGCTTATGAAGTCCAGAAAGCCGAAGGCAGGATAAAACATTTAGCAGTCATCGGCAACATAACTCCGCTTCTCGGCCTGCTCGGCACAGTTACAGGCATGATGTCGGCATTTTCGGCAATATCGATCAAGGGCGCAAATAATCCGACAATCGTAGCAGGCGGCATTTCCGAAGCGCTTATTACAACGGCGTACGGTTTAATAATCGCCATCCCTACGGTTTTAGCATATAACTACTTAAGCTCGCGCTATGAAAGTATAATAATAGAAGTTGAGCATTCTGCAGGCGAATTTATCGATTTCATAACAAAAAAAGACGAACTGAAAAGGATGAACTGATATGACTTTAAATTTACGCAAAAAGCGCAAATTAAGGACTGAAATCAATCTAATCAACTTAATAGACATAATGTTTGTCATAAACATGTTTTTGCTCATAACGACTTCATTCTCAGCCACCACTAACGCGATAGACGTTACGCTGCCAAAAACCACGCAGGCCAAAACGCTTAAAACGCAGGAAGAAAATAATGTCATCGACGTTCGTATCGACAGGATGGAACGGATGTATGTCAATAACAGCAAAATAACACCGGAACGCCTTCGTGAAATTTTCACCGAAAAAAAATTATTATCGCAAAAAGTGAATCTGGTGTTGACGGCAGACGCGCTCTGCTCGCACGGTAAAATTGTCGAAGTCCTTGATTTAGCCAAGAAATTCGGAATAAACAATTTAAACATAGCCACACAAAATACGGTCACCGGAGAGAAAAATGACAGAAAACAAAGGGCAATGGCAAACTGACAGGCTGAACGGAAAAAAAAGCAAATATTCAATATATTCGCGCAAGTTCTGGCACACGTTAAATGCCATCGAAAAAAACTTTAAAAATAATCCGGACGCAGCTTCGCTGGTAATTTCAATAACCGCGCACCTCCTGTTTTTCTTTTTCATTTCGTTTTACGTCGGTGTGCCTTACGGCACGCCATTCGGAAACGGCGAACCTGTAGGAAGCGGCGACGGCTCGATAAAAATAGACTATTCGCCGGCAATCCAGACAGCCTCGAAAACCTCAGAAACGTCCAACAGCAAAGCTTACAGCAATTTAGGCGTAACCAAAGTTCTGTCTGGAAAGGCTATCGCACAAAAAGCTGAACTGGCATTCAAGCAAAACACGAAAAAGCAGGCAGTAAAAAAACTGGCGCAGGTCAAACCCGACAATATCGCAATGATAAACGACAAGACCATAAAAAGTATTGCCGCACCGGATTTATCGGGAAAAATTCCGACCAGGAATCAGAACAAGAAAACCATAACTATACCGATCGAAACCGGAAAAGAAATTGCAAAAAAACTTAAAACAGCCTCAATCGAAGAATTCGAAACAAGCACGGCGGAAGTCACCGCGCAAAAAGCACTTGAAAATGAAGGCGACATTCAGCTCACACCTACAAACGTCAAAGTGACAGAAAGTGATCAAGCGGTAAATGAGGCAATAAACGATAAAATCGCCAGCCTCGCATCAAAGCCGACAGCTGATTTCATTACAGAAGACGGCGCGACCGCCAGCGATTCCTCTGACGGAAATAACGCCGCAGCCGGAATCAGCCAGGGCGACGGCAAAGGCAAAAAATCAGGCACAGGCCCAATCGGCCGGCCCGACGGGAAACAAAAATCAGGGTTTTCATTCGAAATAGTGCAAAACAGCCTGTATGATGAAATACCGAGCTTTTTAAACGGCCCGCCGGAAATTACCTACCCTAAATGGGCACAGGAAAACGGCGTAGAGGGGCAGGTAAAACTCATGCTCGAGATATTGCCGAACGGCGAAGTCGGCTCGGTTTCAAAAATTCAATCGCCGATTTCAGATAAGCTTGCGCAGGATCTTATAAGACAGGCTGAATTATGGCGCTTTAAACCCATATATAAAAGCGGCAAAGCGTTATCCGGAAATATTGTAGTAACCGTTGATTATGCTTTAAACAAGGGATAAAACAAGTAATGAGCAAAATCATTCCAATAGAACAATACATCATCCATTCCGAGGCGGAACAGAACGTTCTGCCTCTCGGTTTTTTATGCCATAACCGCTGCATATTCTGCAGCCATAAAAACATCGAAAAAAATTCTTATCTAAATAATTTTTGCCTTTATAAACGCAATATCGACGAAATAGCCGAGCATATAAAATTTCTTAATCCTTCAAAAAAAGTCATAATCGGTGAATCGGCGACAAAAATTTTCGAAGGCGAGCCATTTATGCGCCCGGACATAGCCGATATATTAAAAATGATCAGGAAGCATATAGGCATGAATGTAATTTCGGTAACAACCTGCGGCGCTTACTTCAGAGAAGATTTTTTTGATAATATTGAACAAATCGCACCTATTGAAATTAACTTCTCGTTAAATTCGTTTAATCCCGCAGTACGCGACCGGATATTGCCTGACGGCCGTTCCGAACAGACATTCACAGCGCTCGAAAAACTCTGCGGGCTAATTACAGCGAATAATCAAAAAACGAGTTATAATAACAACAATGCCTTAATCAATACTATCGGAATATATGAAAAAAACGCGCCGCATAATTTCATAACTTTATCGGTCAGCCTCATGGCTATAAACCCTGAATTAACGCCTATAAATGAAATTTCCAAGGATATTCAAAAATTAAGGGCGCTCGATGAAATAACACTTATAAAAATATATTTACCGAGGTTTTCGAATCTTCTTTTTGAAAAATTCTTCAATTCATACGAATCATTCGAGAAATACTGCAAAGAAATATCGGAAAAATTCGCGGACATCAACTCACTGCCAGGCCAGACGCCGGTAATTATAGAACCGGGAGCAGGCATCGGCACAGAAAATTCGGTGGCAGGCATAATTCCCGGATCGCGCGCCGAACTTGCAGGAATCAAAGCTTCTGACGAAATCCTTGCCGTTAACGCAATAAAGCCTTTAACTAAAAGCCATTGCTTCGAGTTGATATCAAAATACGCAGGCGACCTGAATATCAAACTTAAAAGAAAAAAAAGCGGCATCAAGCTGGCCGAAAACAACGGCATAGCTTTAATTTTAACGAATGAAACGGAATTCGAAGTAAAATTCAAGGACTTTAACGGAAAAAATGAAGGCGCAGGCGGAATGGTATTTGAAAGCGATATGGGGTTTTATAGTCTTAACGAGCTGATAAAAACCGCCGAAAAATTACGTAACTCAAATAAAAAAGCGCTGTTTTTCACATCGAAACTATCAATAGAATATATTCAAAATTTATTTAAAAAATATAAATTAGCCGATGTCCTGGCACCGGTTGCCGCCGAAAATCAGTATTTCGGAGGCAACATCGACTGCGCCGGCCTGCTGACGTTATCAGACATTGAAAAAAACATATACCGGCCTGAAATCATTAATTTCATGAACAGCAATAACATAAGCGACATAATAATACCTGAAATTTTATTCGACCACTTAGACATTGACTTAGAAGGTAATAATTTCATCGATTTCCAGGAAAAATTACCGTATCGAATTATTAAAATTTAAAACAAGCGCATCATTTTTTACTCGCCGAGATTCAGAAGTCTTTCCTTATTAAGCCTGCTGTCCCAAATCTTGACTGAGCGGTCGAGAATTTCGATAACTTTAAACAGGCCGCTTTCTTCCTGCTCGCCGTCAGTATATTGATTAACCCTATCATTAAGGCATATATTGGCGAATTTTCTGTTAGGTCCGCCGACAACAAAGGTAACTTTCAAAGGCAGCGGCTGGATTTCTTTCACAGGCGGCCTTCCGATATCTTCTTTTACCGGTGCAGGAGTAACGACGGGCGTCGGCGGGGCAATAAGCGCCTGAAACGGATCCTTATTATTTTGACGCGGCTTATAATCTTTAACTTCAACTTCGGCCGAAGCTTTTATATCGTTTTCATTTCCAATCACAGATTTTGCGTCAGCTTCATCGTTTAAGCCGCTCTGTGCATGCGCAAAATTTCCGTAACTCAAAAAAGCAAGCGTTATAGATACAATCAATACAATTTTTTTCATATTTATCTCCTTATTCATTTTAATCCACGCCGGAGCGATGCATCATAAAAACACTTATAAATATCAAAGTTTTTAATAAATTATAATTTAATGTTTTTCAAAACTCAATATATTCTTTCAACCCGGCAGGAAATAATTACAATTGAAATAAAACAGAAAGGTATCATTCACGCTTTTATGATATCGAAGTTACAATGTTTCTCCCCATAAAAAAAGCTTTTTCGCAATCCACAGGAAAAACATCGTTTCTTCTTTCCTCTTTTTTATTCACATCAAAATAAGTATATTCGAAATTAGAATAATCATTCGTCTGGTATGTATCAAAACTATGCATTGACTGGATATTTCCAAAAATCATCTTAAGAGCGCTTTCATTGCGTTCAAGGTGAGTTTTTAAAGTGCTCTGCGCAAATTGCTCGGAATTGATATTCATGGTATAGATAAAACCAACTTTTAGCTTGCCTTTAAAAATAGTGGAAGGCGGGTTCGTATAGAGCATATATTGGAACATAAACCGTTCGAGAAACGACCGCATTACACCGGTAACCGCGCTGAAATAAATAGGCGACCCAAGAATCAACGCATCGGCGGCTTCTATTCTTTCCAAAACAGGCTTAAGTCCGTCATTCAAGGCACATTTCCCATAATATTTACTGTTCTGGCGTTTGCATAAAAAACAGCTTATGCATCCTTTAAAATTAATGTCATATAAATGCACCATTTCCGTTTCTGCACCGGCATCTTTCGCGCCCTTCAGCGCATTTTCCAACAAAAGAGCGGTATTCCAATTTTTACGAGGACTGCCGTTTAAAGCTATTATTTTCATATACCCTCCTTATAAACTTATTTGATAATCAAAATTATTTTTTTATATTTTCATTACCCAAAACATTAAATTTCTTTATTTCGGCATATAATAATATACTGTTGCAGTCATAATTTTAGAATTACCTGGCGGTTTCTTCGCTATATAAAATAAATTGCCCGGCTTATCTGTTTTTATCAATCTCATCCCAGAACGCCTGGTATTCCAAAGTTGCTGCAGTCTGAGCGGCGATGCGGATTCTGCTCATCTGTTCGTAATTTTCCCGAACGAGCGCCACGATTTTCTGATCAAGGGCATTTACTGAAGCCATACTCTCGAGTGTTGCAAGCGCTTTATCGGCCGTCATTCCCGCGCGGTACGGACGGTCCTCGGTTATCGCCGTAAATACGTCAGCCACGGCCATTATTCTGGACCCGAACGGAAGTTCATCTTTCGAATAATGGAACGGATAGCCGTTTCCGTCAAGACGTTCATGATGGAAGGATGCATAGCAATTAATATCCTCAAGGCCGTCTATCATCTCAAGCGTGCGGTAAGTGTGATAAGTGTGAAACCTTATAATATCGAATTCCCACGGCTCTAATTTTCCAGGTTTTTCAAGTATTTCAGATGGTATTGCGAGTTTTCCGAGATCGTGAAGATAGCCGGCGACTTTCATCCGTTTCGATTCGTTTTTCGAAAAACCTGCTATTTCAGATAAAGCCTCGGCACAAGCGGCGACTCCGCTCGTATGCGTAGCGGTAAACCTGCTTCTGAAATCGATGATCCGTGCGAACAGCCGGCCGAGTTCAAGAAGCCCGTCCAGATTAAGCGGAATTACATTCAAATTCGCCGATTTTTTTAATATATTTTTAAGTTCGGGCGAAACGACATCTGCACTGAAATATTCTTTTTTAGCAAGCCTTACAAACGCTTCGACATATTCAGGTACAAAAAGCTTTCCTGACTCCGATTTTATTTTTTCGCAAACACCGCTTACATGTTCCAGCGCCGGCCATGTTTTGTCAATCAAAGTATCGACACGGTCGGCAAGATGCAAAATGTGGCTTCCCATTGGAACTTTTTCACCGTTCAGCTCCCGGCCGAGGCCGTCCGACCAGCAGGCATGATGAAATTTAACTATAGGCGCGATTTTAGTAAAAAACGGAAATGTTTTTAGAAGGTGATAGCCAAGCAAAGCATGCTGATTAACCGCTTCCGCCTCGAAATTTAAAATTTCCATTTTTTCCTTGAGCGACATGGCGCCGGCATCATGGATAGCGCCGGCCGTCACTATGTTATCAAGAGTTTCTTTCGGAAGTTTCAGTTCCTCGCCTATTTTAAACGCAATATAAGCCACGCGCAGCTGATGATTGACTACTATAGGATTCACAAGGTCCATCGCCTTCGAAAGACACATTACCATATCAAATACCGGGACGTTCAATTCTCTAAACATTATCGCATTCCGTTTCTATTTTTATTTTCAGGGTTATAAGTTAAAATTATATCAAAATCAGCAATTAAATTCAATACCGTCAGTAACTTTAATTAACGCATTCGCCGTAATAAAATTACCTTTAAATAACCCGTGGAAGAGTCACTTTTAAATACATCAATTTTTATATCCACCGCATATTTTTGACGTTAAATAAAAAATCAAGCTTATCCGCTTCTTGCGTTTTGATAAGCTTGATTTTACATTAGAAATATAAAAAAGTGAATATATAAATTTATTTATATACTATTATTTTATCAAGATTCAAGTTATAATTAGCCGCATTCAACCCGCGGCCGAGGCATGTAAATCTTATTTTAACATTTTTACCGTGATTTACCGCGTCATCTTCGACGATGAACGTTATAGGCAATTTCAGCATTTCACGCGGATTATTCGAATAACAGTCGATCGGCCCGAATTTCGCCCCCTGGACATCCACCTGATAAATACCGCATTCAGGGCCTTTTTTAATCCACAAATCGCACCTGTATGAACCGGAAGTCATAAAATAATTAAGTTCGAAATAATCGTCAACAGCGGCAGTTTCTTTTGTTACAAGCGGATTGCCGTCCATTTTTTCACCCTGCGCCGTCGAAACCGGCATAAATTTAAGGTAAGCGCCTTTCTGGTCGGAATCGAGATAGTCTATCACGTTCACTTCGACTTCGAACGGCCTGGCAATGGCATTCAATCCTTTTGATATATCGCTAAGATAAGCTTCAGCCTCGATAGTTTTATATAAAACGCTGCCGATAACCTGTAAGCCATTAGACAATGAGCCTTCGCCGCCGTTTTCATCAACGGCCGAGACTTTATAATAATAAACTTTACCGTAAGGAATATTCATGACCGAAAAATTAGAGGCCACTTCGGCGATTTTAACATAAATGCCATTTTCAAGTTCAGAGCGGTAAATATAATACTTGGCGGCGCCGAAAACGCTGTCCCAGTTAAGCGTAAGCGTAGAGTCAGAACCAAGTTTAGCATATAAATTGCGGGGCGTATCAAGATACACAGCCTTCGCCTCGGATGAAACAGGCTTTGACATAATGGATTCGTTGCCTGAAATATCAAAAGCGGTGAGGGAGTATATATAATAGCTGTTATAATCAATCCTGAAGTCAGTGTAGGTAGTATCGGCAGGCATTACCTTAATAAGAGCGAATGGTTCCGACGAACCTTTCAATTTGCGGTATATTTTAACGCCTTTCATATCGAGCGTTTTGCCGTCAGCGTCAACCTTCGGGTTTTGCCAGGTCAGCACATTTTTCCCGGTCTGCGCCCCTATTTCAAGATTGGTTATCTGGCCGGGCGCGACACTGTCTAATTTTCCGTATATCGTAAAATTACCGTCGACATACTGCGAGTAGTTGCCGCAGGAATTTTTCGCACGGACGCGGTAAAAATAAGTGCCCTGGGTCAGATTCGAATCGATAAAAATATTCTTGATAGCCGGAATTTTAGCGATATTAACCCATGTAGAATTATTTTCGGCATGCGAGTCCACTTCGTACTCGGCAATATCATCGGCCGATGAATTATCGATGTTTTGAGTCGGCGCATCCCACGAAACAAGTATCTCGCCGCGGTCGCTGCCGTACATCACCTGACTGCCCGGAGCGAAAAATATGTTAGCGGGCGGCTTCGGAATGGTCTTTTTAGCGGCCTGAATTATTGCCTGCTGGCAATCGCTATGACTACTTTCGCGCATCAAGTTATCAAACGCGGAGACTGTATAAAAAAATTTTTCGCCTTCTAAAAGGTCAGTCGATTTATCAATATAGTAATGCTTGGTAGTATCGAGCGTGGCTATTTTTTGGTCAACGGTCGTTTCTTTGCGCCTGTATACATTATAACCGATTATATTTTTTTTGTTAACGTCAAGAGTATTAGTGTTTACGGGTTCCCAGTCGATTATGACCTGATACTGCTTATCGCTTATTTTCTGGATATCGATGGGAGTATTAGAACTCCACTTGGGCGAATCCGGAACCTGGCCGTCATCCACCAGCGACACTCCCGCGGTATTCGAGGCGCTGCCGTTATTGCAGCCGGTAATAACGCCTGAAACGATAAAGGCCGCCAATATTATAAATATTGAATATGTTACAGGTTTAAACGAAAAGCTCGATTTTAACATTAAAATTTGCATGCTTCCTTAATATCATCATAAATTGGCAATAACGAAGCCAGGTTTATCAGCTGGAATATGCCTGAAATAAAAGGATTTATCCCTGTCAAATGCATGGCACCTTTATTTTCTTTCAAATTTTTGAGTGTGCCTATAAAAAAGCCAAGCCCTGTAGAATCAATATAGCGGCATTCGGCAAGATCAAATACAAAATTTATATTCCCTTCGTCGATAAGTTCACGAACCGCTTTTTTTAAACGCGGCGTTGTCGTTATTGTAAAATCCCCGATTATATCTATTTTGACATAATTTTTTTTCTTTTCAACCGTATAGTCGAACCTTTTAACGGTTTTATCGGAACTTTGAGCAGCGGCCTTTTTCGCCATTTATGTAACCTCCAGATAAATTCTTTTTATTTTATTCCAGCGCCTGGAACGAATCTTGAAAAATCAGATTGCTTTTTATGTTTCGAATTATTCTTGACTGTTTCGAGGGCTCTTATGCATCTTGTGGCGACCTCGATTTTCAGCTTGTCATTGGTCATGTTTTGCACCTGCCGAAACACGCCGCCGTCAGGTGTCACATAAGGAATAACAGGAAGCCCCGCAAGCGCTAACGCTGCCATATCGTCAATGCATTTATCGCAGCGGCATACTTCCGGCTTCTTCGAAAGCAGATCCAATATTTTGCTATATACTAAGTCTTCAACGTAATTATAAATTGCCATACCTTTATAATCGGCCGTTAAATAAAAAAAATAACGGCGGTTAAAAAGATTTTTTCGTTGTCTTAAAATGGCTGCCTGGAATTTATCTTTTCAGACAGCCAATTTTTACATAAAAAAAGATTGCGCGAAAAATATCTTTCACGCAATCTTTTCTATTTTAATGGTTATATTTTTGGTTTATATAAAAAATTACTAACGCTTCAATCTTATTTTCGGGCGCATATCGCTATTTTGAGAACCGCCGTCATGTTCAGGCATCGATGAAGGCGTACTTCCGCTCTGGTAAAGATTGCCCGGCCCTCTCTGAGTTCCCTCGAGATCGCGGTATTTGATATAGCCTTCATTAATAAGCCTTTTTATAAGCGTCTCGATTTTATTAAAACGGAAGGCATTCGTACTTTCCTTATAGCCAAGTTCAAAAAACCTGTTTTCTTCTATGAAGAAAAAATATTGAACACACGATGATTTTCCTTCCGGCGCGTCACGGTTTTTGTCAAGATGAAGATTTAATATGTCAATTTTAGGCAGATGAATCGGGTCTTTGCCAAGCGCTTCCGCCTGGTGCGCCATCTGGCTGCGCAATTCCTTGGAATCGCCCCAGTCTTTACTGAGTATCATCGCGCAATCAAGATCGTATTCAATATCGCCGGAGCCTTTGCAATGGTATAAGCCGGGCCTTTCATCGTCATTTTCAGTGGTTTCAATCAAGCAGCCTTCTTTATTTAACGACGAGATCACTATAATCGGCGAGTTAAGTTCAATCGATAAACGCTTCAGATCAGTCGAAATTTCCTCAACCCTGAATTTTTCAGAGTCATAATTTTTTGATAACGGCATTTTCTGTATGTAATCGCAGACAATCATTATATGATCGGTTTGATGGTCCTGCATAGCGTTATAAGCGTGGGCTTTTATGCGGTCAACCGTATCTTCTTTGGTGCCTTCAATAACGTAAAGGTTATCCATATATTGTTCCATCTTGACCCAGCCCTGAGCGAATTTAACGTCATTTTCAGGCGAGCTTTTAACGCGCTTTCTTTGGAGCGTATCGGGATTTATGCGCGTTTCTTTTGATAAAAGCCTGTATGTGAGGTTCTTTTTAGTCTGTTCCCATGTAAAAAATAAAACCGGAATTTTATTGTTGGTAGCCACCAGTGTCGCGAGTTCAAGCGTAAAATTGGTTTTACCGCGTCTCGGCGCGCCGGCTATGCCGTATATAAAACCGTTACGAAGCCCTGAAATGGCGCTATTCAAATCAACAAAAGGTTTTACCGAAAAACCAAGACAGTCCTGTTCGCCTTCGATTTCGCGGCGGTTTATGTCCTGGGCTATTTCAATCATCTGCGATTTAATAAGCTGAATGTCTTTCTGCGTCTGCGACCTCTGGATGTCCCTTATTTCTTTTGTTATATTACTCGAAAAATCGACAAAATTAGACTTTGCCTCATCGCCGCGGCCTTTTATAAAATTATCAATTTTATGGCTTATTTCACGAAGCTGGTTTTTCGCGGATTCCTCGCGTAAAATTTTAAGATATGCCATAACCTGTGAAAGCTGTGGAGTACGGGCATTTATAACAGTATTTAAAAATTTTTTCATATGCTCATCGTAAAGATTATTCTGTTCAAGCTTATTTCTAATAATTATCGGATCGACGACTTTTTCACGGCCAACACCCGCATAGACGTCCTGTATCATTTTAAATATAGCTTTAGAGTGAATATTTCTGAGCATTTTTTCATTAAAACCTTCGTTGAGCGTTTTACCGAGGAGATACTGGTCATTTAAAAAACCGTTCAATATGATAACTTCAATTTCGTCGCTTAACTCGCTGTCCGAAGCGTTTTCATAAGATTCGGCAAACGCCGGCGCCGCCGCTTCATAATTATTTAAATGCTGTGTTCTGGCAGGAGACTGCTCCGATTTTGTTTCAATACGCATACTCTTCATAGGCTCTGTACGCGCATTTTGAAACATATCAAAAGCGCATTTTCCGCATATTCCGGTAAAATTTGATTCAGGCAATTGACCATTGCATTTTTTGCAAAGCATATTCAGTATTTCCTCCGCCTATTTGATATAATTATGGCAGGCAACCAGCCGGCCCTTCGAAATTTCTTTGAGCTCAGGCCTTAATTTTACACAAACTTCGGTCTTGTACGGGCATCTCGGGTTAAAGAAACAATAATTGCCGGAATTTTCAACCTCATTTTTTGGAACGATCGAATAATCAGGCACCTCAAGATGCGGTTTATCGGTTATATCGGCTTTCTCGGTAAATTTCCGGCGTGAATCGTCGTCAAAATGCAAAATTGAATTTTTAAGAAGCTCGGAATAAGGATGGTGCTGTTTTTTGAAAAAACTTTCGCAGTCGGCAAATTCGGCGACGCGGCCCATATATAAAACCATGACGCGGTCGCTTATATGATTGATAACAGAAAGATTATGCGATATAAAAACATAAGTAAGCCCCAATTCACGCTGTAATTGCTGCATTAAGTTCAAAACCTGCGCCTGCACCGAAACATCAAGCGCAGAAACCGGCTCGTCAGCGACTATAATTTCAGGATTAAGCGCCAGCGCTCTCGCTATTCCGATCCTTTGTTTCTGCCCGCCTGAAAATTCGTGAGGATAACGGCTGATCATGTCACTGCTGATCCCTACTTTTTCAAGCAGTGTTACAACGAATTCGGCAGTTTCCGATTTTGTTTTGAAAACCGAGTGCACCAGAAGCGGTTCCTCGACAATCTTAAAAGCCGTCATTTTAGGGTCGAGGCTCAAATTCGGGTCCTGAAAAATCATCTGAAATTTGCGGCGGTATTCAAAAATCCCGCGCTTATCGACATCGCAAAAAAAATCAACAGGCGTTTTATCTTTAGCGTAATATAAAAATTTTCCGGATGTCGGTTCAGTCAGCCTCAAAAGGGTTTTTCCCAGAGTCGACTTACCGCAGCCGGACTCGCCTACAATCCCGAGAGTCTCGCCGGCATACGCGTCGAAATTAACGCCGTCAACGGCTTTCTTGTATCCGTAAACGCGCTGAAAAAGCCCGCGCCGCATTGGAAAATATGTCTTTATATCGCGCGCCGATAAAATCAGGCGGCCCTCATTCTCTGGCATATCCACACTCTATTTTTAATTTATATTAAAATGATTTTTATAAAACTGAAACTTTTCAAAACAGTTTCATTCAATTTAACCAGCTGTTTCCAATCCATAAAATGAACATTTACTCATCTTACTGTTTTCGCGCACACATTTTTTTTATTTCAGTAATAACGAATGACGAATGCGCAACCTTATTTCATTATAATTTTATATTATTTCCTTAAAAATTTCCGGACGCGGTGAAGGAATTACAACCGAATTGACCAATAAGCCTTTTTCACCTATAATTTTTGCTCCGGCTTCAACAGCCTCGGTAACATCCGATACCGACCCGGTCATTGTGCAGTAAGCCTTACCTCCGAGCGCCATAGCGAGACGCACCTCGATAAGCTGGACATTTGCAGCCTTAACCGCAGCGTCCGCGCCTTCTATAAGTGACGCAACCGAAAACGCTTCTAAAATACCAAGAGCATCAGGTTTTTTCACTTCGACCGTGCCTCTTATCGCCTCAAAAACCGATTCATGAACATTAGGTATCACGAACGAGTCGACAAGCGTATGCGCGGCTGCGGTAATTCCAACCTCAACTGACGAATTTACCGCGGCCACTTCTCCGCCGACAAGAGCTACAAATTTACCTGAGCAAATGCTTCTTAAAAGCAGTAATTCAGTATCGGCCGCTTTTATCATTTTATCGCCTATTAAAAATCCCATCGCCACCGATGAAGACTCAATAATGCCTATGGCTCTACTCATATTTATTCTGCCTTTCTTTTATAAAATTCTTATCTTAACTTTCACAACGCAAAATACATTAAAAATCAATAATCCAAAGCATCCAACCATAAACGAACATTACGCTGATTACGAATCTAATTTTATTATTTGCCTCGCGGCCTATTGCGCGCTATTTGCGCTCAATCACGATAAAATCAGGAGTAATATCGCCTATAACGCCGTCGATCGAAGCGTGTATCGAAGCCCCCATCTTTCCTTCCGGCACCGAAGCTATCAAATCGCCGCGCTTAACCGCCGCGCCTTTAACGCAAAGAGGGGCTGCCGGCTGGCCTATATGCTGCCTAAGCTGAAGCATGACTTTCGCCGGGCTTACCTGTATATTCTTTAAATCTGCATGATCATTATATTTATCAAGACCTAATTTAACCAGAAGCCTCGAAAGCGGCACTTTTCTGAATTGCCCCATCGGATGGGCTTTTATGCCTTCTTTTTTCATCTCGAATTTAACGCCGGCCGCCATCGCGTCACGCTTCGAAAGGCCGCACGCAAAGTTCGGCAAAAGTCCTTCAGGGCATGAATAAAATCCGCATAATCCGCATTCCACGCACGCGCCCGACCATCTGGAAATCAGCGGCTCACTGACCGAGGTAAGGCCGAGCGTTCTCATTACCTTATGCGGTTCCACAGGATGTCCAAGCAGGTAACGCGGACAGAATTCGGTGCAATATGAGCACTGGTCACATGCGGATTTACCGATCTTTTTGAATTGCTGTTTGGTCTGGGTCTTGCGTTTTATGAATGAATGTTCACGCGACAGCACTATGAACCCTGACGAAGTCTTTGTAATAGGAGTATTCACGTCATAAACGACCGCGCTCATCATAGCGCCGCCCGACATATAAACAGGGTCATTAACAAGTATCTTTCCGGCATACGGCAATATTTCAGAAAGCCTCGTCCCGACCGGCACTTTTAAAGTAACCGGATGTTCGACTTCGCCTGCGATCGTCAGGAATTTATCGACAACCGGCAAGGCGCTTTTAGCCGCCATGAATATATTATAAAAAGTTTCGACATTCGAGACCACGCATGAAACGTTAAGCGGAATGCCGCCGGGCGGAACTATCCTTCCGGTAGCATCGTAAACAAGGACCACTTCATCGCCTGACGGATAATAATTGCCGAGAATATGTATCCTGATGCGGTTTTCAATTTTGTTATCCTTTATTATTTTTTCAAAGGATAAAATCGCGTCCTTATTTTTTTCCTTTAACGCGATTATGCCGTTCGGCGCGCCTGTATGTTCCATCGCAAGCAGCAGGCCGCCGAGGACCTCACCCGGAAAATTTCTCATCAGCTCTTTGTCCTTGCATAAGAGCGGTTCACATTCGGCGCCGTTAATGATAACAGTATCGACTTTGGCGTTCATTTTCACATGAGTCGGAAACCCGGCGCCGCCCGCGCCGACAATTCCTGCAGTTTTAATTATTTCAAGAAGGCCCATAAAAATACCCCTTTTCAAATGAAAAAATCTAAATTACAAAATTTTACAACATTAATTAAACATCTTTACGTTAGAAAGCCGTTCGAGATCGCTAAGAGGCAGTTCGACGAATTTTTTTACTATATCAGGATTATACCGCATACCGGCATCATTTTGAATAAGCTCTACCGCCTCTTCGATCGAATAATGCTCGCGGTATATAAGCCCGTGCGTCATTATGTCAAAGCTGTCGGCAATAGCCACAATCTGTGACCCCAGCGGAATCTTGTCGCCCGCCAGGCCGTCTGGAAATCCAAGACCGTCAAATCTTTCGTGATGGTGCAGTATTATCGAATTCGACCTGCTCAAATTGCCAAGCGGCGCGCAAATTTCATAACCTATAGTAACGTGGCGTTTATATATTTCATATTCCTCTTCGCTAAGCGGCGTGGTTTTCTGAAGTATCTGGCTTGGAATGCCTATTTTGCCAAGATCATGCAAATAAGCTCCGAACTCGATCTCGGTAATCATTTCCTGGCTTAATCCAAGTAACTTCGCGCATTCGAACGAATATATGCCGACCCTTTTCGAATGGCCCTTGCCGTGCGGATCGAACAGGTCCACCGCGAAGGCGAATGACATTATTACATTTCTGGTGCTTTCAAGCTGGCTGCTCAATTTTTTAAATTTCAAAAGATTAGTCACGCGCGCCAGCAGTTCCCGCTTATTTATGGGTTTAGTCAAGAATTCATCCGCGCCGAGTTCTATTCCTTTTATACGGTCGTCGAGTTGATTCAACGCTGTAATGATAATAACCGGTATGCGTTTTAAGGAATCAGCAGCCTTTATCTGGCGGCAAATTTCAAACCCGTCGACATCCGGCATTAAAACATCCAGAAGCACCAGATCAGGTTTATTTTCACGCACCCACTGAAGCGCCGCGCCACCGTCGCTTATAATATGAACTTCATAACCTTCTTTTTCAAGTATCAATTTCAACACTTTAAGGTTATTTTCATTATCGTCAATCGCCAATATTTTATATTTGCCCTGCAAAGCTTCAAATGACATCTGCGGAAAATTCATTTTCTAAAAATCGCTCCTCAATCTCTTCTATTTAAGCTTTATCTCTCTTTTTAAATTTCTGAATTCGAAATCAAAAATCCTGCCATTTTCGGGATCGGTTTCGTCGTAAGTAACATTGACAAAAACCACTGGAACGCATGGCAAATAATCGTCTGTATTAAATTTTTTCGCCCATTCTATAACTGTAATCGAGTTTTCGCTGCCGGCGTATTCGTAAAAATCAAACGTCATAAGGTCGGATACATTCGTCAGTCTGTATAAATCTACATGAAACAACGAAAAATCACAGCCGTCGTATTCCTTTACAATAGTAAAAGACGGGCTTAAAATCGGCTCGTCAATCCCGACAGCGGAAGCCAGGCCGCCCGTCAACACAGTTTTTCCAGCGCCAAGTTCGCCGTCGACGGCCACTATGAAAGCGTTCGATTCGGACTTTTGCGCCGCAAACTCACGGCCAAGCGCCGCGCCCAGTTGAAACGTTTCCTCTTTACTGCGTGTTTTTATAATCATAACTGTAAGTATTACCTTTTCTGTCTTAAAATTTCCAAAAGTTCGCCGCACTCGTCAATTCCGGCGCCGATCAAAGCGCTTGCCGCACCTGATTCGTCAGCCCCGCAATTTATAAAAAAACTGCCGGAAATAAAATCAAACTTCATCAATTCTTCCGCGGCTGAATTTTTTATCATCCTTAATTTCAGGCCGCCGGCAGTCACAGACTCATTATTACCCCGCCATGCCTGTTTTATAATACATTCAAGAGCCGCCATCGATTTTTCATCGCCGTTTATTCTGATAATATTTCCGTTAAATTTCAATAATTTCCTTTTTATTTTGTAATCGTCATATTCATAATCCGAAGGGTACGCGAACGTCAATCCCGGAAAATCAGTTTTTAACGCGACCAATGCCTTATAAATTTTCAAAGTGCCTGCGGCAGCCTTCGAAAAATCCATAAAAAGCTTCTTGTTAATGCCATTCCCACTGACAAACGGCGTAAGATCGAATTTCTTATCCTCAAAACCGCTTAAAAACTCATTAAATTTATTGCCGGTCATCAATATGACTTCATCATTATCAATACCATTCGCAAGATTAAAAAATCCTTTCGAATATTGAATTAAAAAATCGGGTTTCACATTCTCGAAATAGAACGCGCAAAAATTCGATAAAACCAGACCGACAGCCATATAAATACCAAGACCGTCAAGATAACGGCGCATTTCGGAAAAATCATACGAGCGAAATTCTTTAAATGCCGGAAATTCGCCGTATACCAAAGCGGTATCATGCCTTATCGCCCTGTCAATGAAACGCAGTTCGGAAAAATCACAAAAACTGACGTCTATGTTTTGAATCGAAGCCGCGCAGCTTTTAAAAGCTTCACGCACAAACGGCGCAGTATCCTGTGCGACCAGAATGTGATATTTTTCGCCGTGCTTTTTTTTTAAAGATACCGTCGTAAAAATCTTTTTTATCGCGTTATTGACATTCGAAACCGCCATAACGCTCGAAAAATTCTCGGTTATTTTCCAATCACGCATCACGGACGTATCCTGTTTTTTATTTTCACTAGCATTGCCGGGCATTTCACACATCCTAAACAAACCTTTTTCTCTTCGACGAAGGCGGAATTTTCAATTCCTCGCGGTATTTAGTGACAGTCCTTCTGGCGATTTTTATTCCTTTTTCGCCAATCATATCGACTATCGCCTGATCCGAAAGCGGCTTATTCGCAGGCTCAGCCAGCACCATATTTTTTATCATCTCTTTAACGGATTTTGTCGAAACATCATCGCCGCCCGTCGAAGATTTAAGACCGGCCGAAAAAAAGTATTTAAGCTCAAAAACGCCGCGCGGCGTCTGGGCGTATTTACCTGAAGTTACGCGTGAAATTGTCGATTCATCGAGCCCCACTTCAGTCGCCACTTCATTTAATATCAACGGCTTGAAATATTCTATGCCTTTTTCAAAAAAATCATATTGATGCGAAACTATGCATTCGACGACTTTTTTTATAGTCTCGCGTCTCTGTTCGATCGATTTAAGTATGAAACGCGCCTTTTCAAGTTTTTCCTTTATGAAGTCCATGACCTCTTTCGAACCTTTCTGGCTGCGCATTATCACTTCGTAACGCGGGTTAAGGCGTATCCTCGGCACGCCGTAATCATTTACCGTCACGACATATTCGCCGTTGGCTTTCTCGATGAAAACTTCGGGCGTCACAGTAAAATTCTCATCACTCGACGCGTATTTAAGGCCCGGCTTCGGGTCAAACCGCTGTACTATAAAATCTACAAGCTCCTGAACGTCATTTACCGTTATATCAAGAGCCTGTGCTATATTTTTGTAATGCTTTTCAGAGACATCCTCGAGATGTTTCTCGATAATTTCCTTTACAAGCGGGTCGCGTTCGCTGTCATCGATAGCGTCATATTGCAAAAGCAGGCATTCACGGACACTCCTGGCACCGACACCGCTCGGGTCAAACGATTGAATTATTTCCAACACTTCGGAAAGCTCATCTAGTTTTACATCTAACCCTTCAAAATCCTGATGTTTCAAAATATCTTCAAGGCTGGCTTTCAAATAACCGGAACTATTTATAAACCCTATTATAATCTTGCCGATCATAAGTTCCCGATCAGAGAACACCTCGGCGTTCAACTGCTGTAATAAATGTTCGTGCAGCGTATTCTCGCGTGAAACGAAATTTTCGAACGAAACCTGTTCCTGCCATTCGTATTCAGTAGTATCGCGATGCGTCGTCTTTTCGAGGTCGTCATAATACTGTTCCCAATCGATTTCACGCACTTCATCTGATTTTATTGTCTCTGCGTCTTTTTCATAGCCCGAAATGCCGTCAGAATCATTTTTTATATCTTCGCGGCCTTCTTCGCCGCCCTGCAATTTAGTCAATTCCTTTAAATTATCCTCGACAGGATCGGTCGAAGGTTCGTTGACCGGCGCCTCAATCGCGGTTCCGGGCTTTTCGCCATAATTAGCGCCGTCCGGTTTGTCGTTCATATCAATAATCTCGACCAGAGGATTTTCCTGCAGCTGCCTCTGCACTTCCGTCGCAAGGTCCTGAATCGGCATCTGCAATATCTGTATTCTCTGCAATAGCTTTGGCGTCATTATAAGCTTTTGCTGCATTTTCAAGTTTAACGAAGTATTAAGATTCATCTTTCCTCACTCTAACGGCTGTAATTATTTATAAGCTGCTTCATTTTGCTTACCGATTCATATAACCCGTAAAAAACCGCGCGCGAAATAATCGAATGGCCTATATTAAGCTCGCGCATGCCGGAAATCTCGCATATCCGGCGGGTATTAAAATAATTAAGGCCGTGGCCCGCGTGCAAAAACAGTCCCAATTTCTGCGAAAGCGCCGAAGCGTCAACTATTCTTTGATATTCAGCCTCCGCGTCATTGGCGCACTTTAAAAGCGAATAACGGCCGGTGTGTATTTCAATAGCGCCGGCGCCGGCTTCTTTGGAGGCCTCAACCTGTTTTTTATCAGGCTCTATGAATAACGATACCAGAATACCGGCATCGTTTAGTTTTTTTATCTTGGTCTTAAGGTCGGCCATATTCGAAATAACATCAAGACCGCCCTCAGTAGTCCTTTCATGGCGCCCTTCAGGCACCAGTGTTGCCGAATGCGGTTTATATTTGCAGGCAATCCCGACCATCTCGTCAGTCGCGGCCATTTCAAGGTTCATGTTAAAATATTTAGCTTCGCTTAAAAGCGTAAAATCGCGATCGGTAATATGGCGTCTGTCTTCACGAAGGTGCGTCGTTATCTGATCAGCCCCCGCATCGACGCATATATAAGCCGCCTCGACAGGATCAGGCTCGACGCCGCCGCGGGCATTTCTTAAAGTAGCTATGTGGTCTATATTTACTCCAAGTCTTATATAACTCATAATATATCTACCTCTATTATATTAAAAACGGCCGTTTATAGCCATTAACGGCTAATCACAATCGACTCAGCGCGGCCTTATCTTTTAAAAATAAAATTCATGCTGCATACAAAAATAAATCTAAAGCGTCAAATTTCTACCGTACTTTAAAAAATATACTTTGAAAGATTTTAGCATTTTTTATGCCACCTGTCAACTAAATTTGATTTTATAAGGGCTCTTACCATCACAGTTCGAGTTAATTAGATACGGGAGCGGCCAAGGAATTTATTCTGCCATTTTTGAGAGACCGCGTTCACAAATCCCTTCTGGATTTGTGACGCTTATTCTCAGGAGCTCACGCCATTCCTGGCTCCGCTCCCTCCGAAATGTCTCTCAAAAATTGGCATTCATAAATCAGTTTTTGATGATAAAAAAATTTTGCGAAACGTAACTGCTAAAAACTTTGAAGCTTTTATTAGTATGTTTCACGTACCATTGAAAAACTCCTGCCATTCATATTTCTTCACCTTCGGCCGCAAACGAAATTGTATAAATACATGAAAAATTCACGCGGCCGATTGCCGTGTTTCGCTAAACGCGAAGCGGTTAGCGAAACTAAGACAAATTAAACGACAGTATCGCAAAACAACGGTAGATACAACAGGATTAAAGAGGGGGCGCGGGGGAAATCAAAGGGTATCACCCTTTGTGTCCCCCGCAAAAAATCCCCAAAAAAATAAGCACTACGAATCACATAAACTAAGACATTAAATTCTATTCACTTTCATACCGCAATCAATGCATATTCAGTGCCTTGAAAAAACGCATATGCTGTGATATAATACACAAAACAAAATTTGATTAGAATCGAGTATTTTTAGTATGCAGCAACCCGACACGCGAACCATTCTCACAATAACCGTCCTGGCGGCTTTTTTAACTCCATTTATGGGCTCGGCCGTAAACATAGCCTTACCCGCGATCGGTTCAGAATTTAAAGCCAACGCCATAATGTTAAGCTGGATATCGATTTCATATCTTTTGACGTCGGCCATGTTTTTAGTGCCGTTCGGCAGGCTCGCCGACATTTACGGCCGCAAGAAAATATTTTTAGCCGGCAACATTCTTTTTGTTCTGTCTTCCATATTATCCGCGGTATCCAACTCAATATCAATGCTTATCTTATGCCGCGCGTTTCTGGGCATTGGAGCGGCCATGATATTTTGCACCTCGATGGCGATTATTTCGTCGGTAATTCCGAATGAAAAGCGCGGCAAAGCGCTTGGAATAAATGTAGCGGCAACGTATACGGGACTGTCGGCCGGGCCGTTTATCGGCGGCATTATGACGAATTATTTAGGCTGGCGCAGTATTTTCTGGATTAATATTCCGCTCGGGTTACTGAATATTTTTTTAATTTTAAAAAATTTAAAAGGCTACGAATGGGCAGAATCGAAAAAAGAAAAATTTGACAAGACAGGTTCAGCGGTATATTCGGTAATGTTTCTAACTATGATGTATGGGCTTTCGCATGTTTCTGAAATATCCGGTATGATTTCGGCATTGGTATCATTTATAATATTAGCGGCATTTATTAAATATGAGGAAGCGGTTGACGCGCCTATATTAAATATAAAATTATTTAAGACAAATAAAGTTTTCGCTTTTTCGAATTTCGCGGCGCTCATTCATTACAGCGCGACTTTTGCGCTTACATTCCTTTTAAGCTTATATTTGCAATATGTTAAAGGCATGAGCGCCCATACAGCCGGCGCAGTCTTAATAGCGCAGCCTGTCATGATGGCGATATTTTCGCCGTTAGCCGGAAAGCTCTCGGACAGGTTCGAACCGCGAATTTTAGCTTCATCCGGAATGGCACTGACTGCTGTCGGGATTTTCTTCTTCGCATTTTTGACGACTGAAACGCAGATATTATCAATAATAGCGGCACTTACAATACTTGGATTCGGCTTCGCGTTTTTCTCATCGCCAAATACAAACGCCGTAATGTGCTCGGTCGAAAAGAAATTTTACGGCACCGCTGCCGGAACGCTTTCGACGATGCGTACAATTGGACAAATGTTAAGTATGGGTTTAGCCACATTATTGATAGATCTATATATAGGCAAGGCGCAGATTACACCGACTAATTACAGCCAATTTATGGGCGCGCTCCAGTCGGGAATGTTTTTATTTTCAGGATTTTGTATAGTGGGAATATTTCTTTCAATTTCGCGCGGTAAAGTCGGAGTAACCGCTCAGGCGTCATCCGCTTTAGCGAAATAATCAAGTTTGTATTATACTTATAAACAACAATATTAGAGTATCTTTTCGGGGGAATTAAAGGGATCGTCAAAAAAGATTTTTTCGGGACCGCGTTCGAAAATCCTTCCGGGATTTTCACCGCTTACTCTCAGCGGTTCACGCCATCCATGGCTCCACCACTTCCGAGATGTCCCTGCAAAAATATTTTTGGACTCCAATATACATTTAATTTTCTTCGTTTTTTTATGACTGCCAATAATTGATAGGAACAAAGTTTCGCAGGGTTTTGTTTCGTGGCTGGCCAGCAAATTAAAATGATTATTGGTAATTTTAGCCAGTCACGATTGCCGAATGACCGCAAAGTAAGCGGGCGGCGCCCGCGCTTTGCGGTCATAAAAAAAGCAGCAGGATTGGTGGGGGGGGAAGGGAAGGGTTAAACCCTTCACCTGCCCCTGACCTAAAAATATAATATTTCATTCTAAAATAAAAGGAAGGTAAGCAAATGAACGGCATTAACGCAAGACAGGCATTTGGCGAAAAATTAAGGATTTACAATTTATTCCCTAAATTAGCCGGCAGCATGACGGAATGGCTGAAGCACATCCCGAGGATCGCCGCGATGGGTTTCAACGCAATATACGTCAATCCATTTCATTATTCGGGATTTTCAGGCTCGCTTTACAGCGTTTCGGAATATTATAAATTCAAAGACGAGTTCATCGATCATAATTGCGGCCAATCGCCGGAAGCGCAATTAAAAACAGTCATCGCCAGAACGCATCAATACGGAATGAAATTCATAATGGACCTTGTAATAAACCATACAGCCATAGACTCGCCCTTAACTAAAGAACATCCTGCCTGGTATTTAAAAGACAATGCGGGAAACATATTAAATCCGTTTGTCATCGAAGAAGACGGCAAAAAAGTCGTCTGGGGTGATCTCGCCGAAATAGACAACGAAAATTCAAGCGATCTTGACGGACTCTATAAATACTGGCTGGACATGATCACCTATTACATGCGGCTTGGCGTAAATGGATTCAGATGCGACGCCGCCTATAAAATACCGACAAAATTATGGAATTATATACTATCAAACATCCGCAAGGAATTTCCGGAATCATTATTCCTGGCTGAAACTCTGGGCTGTGAGATAAAAGACGTAATAAAACTTGCCGAAGCAGGTTTCGACTATACGTTTAACAGCGCCAAATACTGGAATTATAATGATCCTTGGCTTTTGAACCAGTATAAGTTAAGTTATGAAAAAACAAAAGGCATACCGTCGATAGGGTTTCCAGAATCACATGATACCAGAAGGCTTTTCGAAGAAACAAACAGCAACCTGAGCGCGGTAAAACAGAAACATCAATTTGTGGCGTTCTTTTCATCCGGACTTATGATTCCGCTCGGGTTCGAGTATGGTTTTAAAAAGAGAATAAACGTAGTAAACACCAATTCATCTGATTACGAAACTAACACCGGTATTGACATCTCGGATTTCATAAAAACCGTCAACGAAGTCAAAAAAAATCACGCCGTATTTAACGAAGAATGCGCGATAGAGATAGTCGACCAGTCGAACTGGCAGAATGTTATATGCATCCGGAAAAGTGATTTTAACGAAACGGAACGCGCGCTCATAATAATCAATAAAGATGTAAATAATTATCAAAATGTATATTTTGACAGTATATCGAACGCGGTCGGCACTAAACAAAAAGTTATGGACATTTCACCCGAATACAGGCTGGATAATGTAAATGAAAGGTTCGAATACAATTTAAGGCCTGGCCAGGTCATAGTATTATATTCAAAAATAAAATAACAACCAACAAATTTTATAATAATGAAATATTCGTAGCAATTAAATAAAAAACTGGCTGACAAAAATTACTTTCAGGCAGCCAGTTTTTTTATTTATAAAAATACTTTTAAACTTTAATTCACATAATTTAAAGAGTAATTTCAAATGATTATTTCAATTCATAAGTTATGAAATCGAATGTTTTTTCCTCTTCCTTGTAGGTCATTATCACGTCTTCTTTTAAAACAAAGCATTGTTCGGCTAAAATAAGAGGCTGCTCGTCGACGTCATAATAAGGCACGGCTATTTTTTTAAGAAGTTTGGCATCATTCGAAAATTTCATTATCCAATTTTGAGATACCGCGCCGTCTTCATTCGCCAAAACAATTCTGACGTAAACATTATCTTTAGCGTCAAAGCCAATCAGCTTGCCGTCAACGATCCTGTCTTTTCCATTTTTAGATTCATGCGAATAATTCAAAATGATTTCATCGGTTTTTTCGGCATTCGCGATTCTAAATCTGTTAGGTTCAAGCGCAGTAACATAAATTTTATCCTGGCTATTGGTACAATAAGCATAGGAAAAACTTACATCTGAAATTGGCAATTTGACTTCTTTAGTCAGCGCTCCTGATTCGTCAAAAACCACGGCTTTAGGTTCGAGCATATCAATCGCAATCAAATTTGATTTATTATCGGTGAAAATATTTTTTATTTTTTTTATGATAGGCTTTCCGTCTTTAGTCTGGCCGAGTGTATTTATCAAATTACCATTATCATCGAATTTATGTATTTTATTCGATTCAGCATCGGCAAGGTAAACAAAACCTGAATTTGAAATTGCGATATCTGATATAAAATTATTATATATAGGCGCTTTATTATATTTCAAGACGCACTCTTTAGTAGAACCGCCCTTGGTAATTTTTAATATTTTCTGCCCTAATTCATCAGCCACAAAAATATTTTCAGAAGAATCAAGCGCAAAGCAGCCCGGATTTGGCATTATTGAACTTTTAGCCTCATTTATAACACGCGGCGAAATTTCATTGTCTTTAGCGCCATATTTAACGCTGACATTAATTTTTGCCTGGCTGACCTGTTTATTTTGAGTTTCAGCCGCATTAGCAGCCGGCAAGTCTGAAATAACTAACGCCGAAATAGGCGCGATTAAAATTGAAGCCAGAATTTTCTTATCAAAATTAATACAGGAAGTTACATAATTAATAAACTTCATAACAATCCGCTCCCGTTTAATATTCATATAAACGCTTAAAGGCAACCAAATAAATTAAGGCCGCCTTTAAGCATAAATTCATTATTTAATTTTAGCACAAATCATCGGAAAATAACAAATGTTATTTTTTAGTATGACCGCAATATATTTTACACTAAACAAAAAAATTTTATTCTTTACTTATAAATTTCAAAGGATCGATTGCCTCGCCGTAAGGATCGTCCTCGCGGACTTCTATATGAAGATGCGCGGCAGTTCCGACACCGCTATTGCCTGTCAGAGCGCCGGCAATTTGTTCGCCTTTTTTCACTTCAGTGCCGACTTTAGCCATTTTTGAAAGATGCGCGTACCTTACGAAGTAAGTTTTAGCGCCTACTATATGTTTTACAATTACGGTATAGCCGTAACCATTTTCCCAGCCTGCTGAAGTTACTTTACCGTCGCCGATGGCAAATAATTTTGTGCCTTTTGGAACTCCCAAATCAATGCCGGTATGCATTTTACGAACTTTTTTAACAGGGTGGATACGCCAGCCGAACTTGCTGGTTACCCTGAATAAGTTACTTGCCACAGGAAGCCCGCTAAGGCCGGAAGACTTTGAGGAATCTGAGTTAACCGAAGCATCTTTATTATCTTTTGAATCAGAATCATCCGCTACGTAGCTGTCATCATCATCATCTGACGCTTTCTTGTTTTCCCCTTCAGGTTTTAACGAATCTGTATTGACCGCCTCGGTGGCAGCTTTACTGCCGGGAGTGCCGCTGTCTTTAGACATTTCTTCGCTTTTCAACTGCTGCAAAACCGAACCGCTGTTAGCCGACTTTTTATTAGAAGCCGCTTCCAGTGCAGTTACAGTCGAAGCCATCATAAATACCAAAATTAACAAAAGCATAATTTTTTTCATAAATAACCGCTTCCCTTCTTTACTATAATTTTATTATACAAAATAAAATACTTATTAACAAAATTTTACTTTTAATTTGAATGGACCATGCAGTTTCAATTCACGCTATTTACAATAAAAACGCACACTCCACACAGCTATACATAGAATACTTCGATTATTAAAAAAAAGTTCCGTTTTTTTTATTTTTTTAAAAATTTATAAAATTCAGCCGGCTTAAGTTCTTTAAAATCGCATTTATCATATAAAAATTTTCTGATATCAACGCATAAATGGCACTTTCCGCAATAACCATCAGGATCGGGCACATAACCGTAATCATTAACTGCAAAATCAAAAAGCGATTTAATTCCGCCATTTATAAGCGCGCTAAGTATGGGTTTATCATCGAGCGTGATGGAGGTGCCGATCTCGGTATAATCGCAGATTGAAATACCGCCGCACAATCCGCCGGGCATATAATTACCCATGTAATCGATATGGAAATGCGCAGTCGAGGCGAACTCCCTGACACAATCCGTCATAAAAAATGTTTTAGCCGGCCATTTTTTAAAGAATTTTTCACCGAGATATCCGGCGCGACCGCCCGGTATCAAATAATACATATCGGGTATCATTTTCAAGAATCTTTCAGGCAATTTATCGATTTTCAAGGGTTTATCCATATCGATCATATCAAATACATTCAAAAAATCCGGAATCCATACAAATGCGCCTTCAGGGCCGAATACTTCTTTAACCGCCGCAATAGCGTCAGTAGTCGCCTGCGGTTTTATGAATTCGGAATGAAATGGCGATACTGATATTAGTATGCTTTTCAAGCCAAGTTTTTTTAATTCCCGAAGAAGCGGCATATATTTAGCCTTATCGCCGCCCCAGAACCCGTTAGTTTCGATATAATCAACAAATATATCATTTTTAGCGGCTAATTCCATGGAATATAAACAGCATTCCGGATTTAAAAAAGTTTCACCACCGCCTATATGCATTTGAACATTAGGGCCGGATTTTTTTATAGTTTTATACACTGAATCTAAAAATTCAGGTTTTATCCATATATTTTCACGTTCGGGCGCGCCGACTACCAAGCAGTGCCTGCAGCGGTTTGTGCATTTATACGAAACTATTATTCCGCCGCCGCCAAGCTCACCTATTTTAAAATATTTATACTTGCCGAATTTATTTGTCATATTGACGTTAGTGCTCATTACATGTCGCCTGACTCGCCTGACATGCTGGATACATCGAAATATTCGTTAGTCTCGGATTCCCTCTTGTCGTAATAAAACTTTTTATAAAGCGCAATCAGCGAATACATAATTCCAAGCGGCAGCGCCACGAAATAAGTTATATAATTCAAAAGAGACACAAGGTAGTACGCCGGATTTGAAAAATTACCGCCGATTGACGCGGCCCACGGCAAAGTAAACGCCGGAGTCGGCGCGAAAGCGTTAATATTCCAGATGATAATCGCAATCGAGAGATAATTCACGAAAATATTTGGAAAAGTCGAGGCAGACGTGGTCCATTCCAACCCCTGTGAACGGTTTTTCGTAAAAGGGTAAAACAAATTAGAACCGAGGTGGCCAGTTTGATCGACAAATATATGCGACCAGAACGCGAGTATAGCAATAAAAAATGCGCTGATATTTAACGAATTAAATAAACCGGTATACTGTGTCGCAAAAATATAATTCCAGATGGCATAAAGCGCAAAACCAACCGGCCCGAGCAATAAGCCGAGGGTAAGGCTGTGCGACCACTGCCTGTGCCACGGTATAAAATCTATGCGTATTTTACCTTTATTTTCTCCTTCATCAGGCGTAAAGGCAAAATCCGGGCCGGAAAATATACCGACTTCCGTATCGCTGTAATAAGTATTATTGATATCCGCATTAAATTTAGCAGTATAAAAATGATTTTCAACAGGGCGGCTTTCAGGAATCGATGGAAGGCTGTCGATTAATTTTTCAAGAGTCTGAGGAACGCCGACGGTTTCAATAGATTTTTTCATTGTTTCATAACCGGGTAAATAATCAAGCCTTTCCATTACATGGCTCATCGTTTTTATCGAACCTATCATAACAGTAACTTCTTTGCGTTTTTCATCTACGAACAAATTAAAGGTCCTGTAATAACTGCCTGACAATCTTATAATATTAATTTTTAAATAAACCGTCTTTTTTTCGCGGTAAGCTTCTTCCATAGCCTTAACATAAGTTTCGGCGACGATTTTAGGGTTAAGATCATCTTCACTTATACTGACCACATAATCATGCTTCCAGAAGTAGCGGGCAAATCTGAAATCAAGCGTATCGCATGAAACGCCGAATAGCCCGCCAAACGGCATTAAGAATGTTTTATCTGTAAATATACTTTTTACGGCTTCAGGAAAGCATGACGCAACGGCCACGCCGGTTAAAAAATGTGTTATTCCTTTCATAATTTCGCTCCGTATTTTTTGATTTATTCAATAAACCAATTAATTTATCAACTGTTTTTTTTATTAACGGGCAATTTAAATAACTAACCAAACAATAAAAACCCAGCGCCCGGTATTTAATAACGGTTTCAAGCCGCGAATTCCTAGTAAAAACCAAAGAATTTAGCGACTTTCGGACCGATGCCAGCCATATTAAGGCAGACCGGCACCATCAGAACAGCAAGCAGATTAAGCCTTCTTGAATGCCACATATTAGGGACCAGTCCGAGCGCCGTCGATACTATCAAGAGCGTAAGGCCCGTCCAGCCTGTAATCCATATTGTAAGTCCGAGTAAAAGCAGGCAGCCGCCGCTCGAGAACATTTTATAATCAATTTTTTCAACAAGATAAGCGCATAATTTCGAAAACGGACCGATCATCAAAAATGAAACCGCTCCAGTTATCGCTATTATACCCGATATCAAATAAAACTGTTCGGCCGTTTCAGGAACGAAAAACAAGCTTATGTTAATAGCCGCGCCGCCGCGTCTCATAAATAAACCCGGCATGAAAAAAAGCATAATAGAACCGACGTAATAAAGCACGCGCCCGACGCCGCCGGCTATTAAAAACTGGCGTTCGCCTGACGTAACGGTAAGGTGCCCGGTGCATAAAAGCGCCGGACCGGGAGTCATGCCAGGAACAAGCGATGCGAAAAGCCCGGCGAGAAATCCTGCAAATCCGCCGCGCGCAATATCATGAGGCGCGCATTCTATCGATTCGCAAAAATGCTGCTTCGGCACTTTGACATTTGTAATTAAAGTCATTATCTGCGAAGGAACCGCGAACAACCCTACAAAAAGCGGCATCAACGATTGAAAAGCATTTTCAACCGGAACTATAGTTTTAAAAAACACGAACATTCCAAGTATGCCGGCCACGATAAAAGTGAAATATCCCATGCCGAGCTGCACCCAGCCGTCCGAAAACCTCTGCCAGCCGGTCTTGCCGACACCATGGTCTTTTGGCCATTCAGTCATCAATATGAAAGCCATAACAAGACCTATTATCCAGTATGCATGGTGCTGCGTCAATCTTCTTATCAATGAAAAAAAGTCAGGAATCAAAGGGAACAAAAGTACAATTCCGAATATAGCCATCAAGCTTCCGAGCGCGCCGAGCATTACCGCCTCATGCGCGCGGCCTTCGAGCAAGAACCTTTCATGCGGAAGCATTATCGAACGAAAACTTTCGTCATTCGGCTGAAAATATTGCGACGATACAGTAAACAGCATCGCGAACCCCACGACCATTCCAAGCATAAAACCTGTAAGTACCATCGCGTTCAACGCAGCGAAAAAATCAGCGGCGGCGAACGCTAAAAACATGGTCAGCGCAATTACGTTGTATATATGAAGACCTGGTATTAAAGAAGCGGCGGCCGAAACTAAAACTCCGGCGAGCGAAGCCGCTACAGATTGAATTATTATTGATGTTTCCATTTTAACCAGCCTCTCTATTAATTTTTTTACTAATTTATTAACTCGATTAGAAAACCTTAATTTAATTATTCATCCCGAAAACTCAATTTGCACTATTTGAATTTTAAATCATACGGTTGATCTACCGTGCACGCAAAATATTTAACGCGTTTTACTATTATTTTAAAGGCACGATACCATTCATATCGTCTTCCGAAACCTTAATTTCATAACAATCGCCTTTTTCATAGTAAACCACACGGCCAGAAATGGAAACTTTCTGGTTCACTTCATATTTAGACGGGTCGGCGCCAAATACCATTATAGAGCTTTTCAAATCCGGATCAGATACTTCAAGGATAAATTTACCTGTTTTTTTAGTAATTACAGCTTCTTTGATCGAAACTATTTTATTGTTAAATTCGGAGGTTTTGGCTAATATATTACCGATAGTGGTTTCGTTCGAATCGCCCGGCTGCCCTTTAGTGACGACCCTTAAAAAATCAGCTGAGCCAAGGCTCAATACGCGGTAGCCTTTGCCGGCATAAAGGCTGGCGGAAACATCCACAATATCGCCTTTATCTGGAATCAATTGTTTTTTTATAAGGTCGGCCGCTACTTCGCCTTCGGCTTTGACTTTTATCTTAGTGTTATAATCGTCAGAATCGCCGTTTTTCAAATCGCCGATCTCAACCTGCACTATCGTTCGTTTTTCATAACGGTCCTTTATCTGGCTCACATAATTAACTTTACCGAGAACTCTCACCCTCTCGAAATTCTTGCTTTCGTTAAGGCCGACTATATCGGTATAATGAGGCTTCAACGTACCGGCTATCACGCAGTACACTATTGCGGCTGCGAATAGAACAAGCGTCGTCAAATTAATATGAAATAATGAAATTCTCCATTTTTGCTCAGTCAATGTGCAGCAATACGGACACCTCGGCCTGCCGTCAATTTTCCTGCCGCAGCTCGGGCAGTATTCAGGCATATTTTTCAGTTCAACCGCAGTAGCTTCCATTGTATTTACAGATATTTCTTTTTCAGGCATTTTTTATTCTCCTGTTTTATTTTATCTTTATAACAATTTTTAATTCCGAAATTTTAATTTCGGCCGTTTATATTTATTGATTATCTTTTTTCACGTTTTCTTCCGATGACTTCAATATATCTTCAGGCGCCGGAACTATAACCGCAAAATATTCATAACCGCGGCGGCCGCGTTTTTCAAGAGCGCCGGACAGTGTCACAAAATCGCCCTCTTTATAATTAAATTTAAATTCCGACACATCTTCCTTAACCTGACCTGAAATCTGCAATGCGCTTATCGGAATAACCGCGGTTACGATATTACCGGCCATGTCATCGAGTTTTAAAGCGAATTCATAACGCGAGCTCTTGATTTCCGCGATCTTGCCTGAGATTTTAACTCTTTCGTGCGGCTTTAAACCCGTCTTATCAATTTCCTTTTGCGCCATAATTTTGAGTGCGGTCGCTTTTTCAGGCATAACGCGGTTTATCTCCAGACCGTTATCCGAGCCTATTATTATGAACCCGCCCTTGCCTTTATACTGAAAACTTCCACGGACCGTAACCTTATCGCCAAGCGCCGGAATTTTTTTCGCCCTGACAAGTTCGCCCGTAGCGTCATCATAGCATCTGGCAAGCATAGCCATGGTGCCGTCATCGATTTCAAATTCAAATGAACCGCCTGCGTTTTCACCTTTGCCCTGAGCGGCGTAATATCTCGGCACGGCGGACACTTCGGCATTGACTTTAACTTGCGCGAAATTGCTGCGTTTTGAAAGCTGTTCGAGCTTAACTTCAGGATTACCATAGTGAAGCCCTATATAGTACAAAACAAAAAGCCCGAGAACCGAAATAACAGGCGACAAATATTTTATCAGCTTCACCACAAGACGCTTAGGATTGAAAGTACGGCAATAAGGACACAATTCAAGCGCGCCTATGTAGCGGCCGCAGCTTTTACAATGCGTCTGCTCATGATTCTGACTCATGATTATCTGTTCAACTTCAGGTTTTAACTTAATGACAGACCTCCGTTAACCGGCTTAAAATAAAAAAGCCTTTTAATTTTTCGTGGTATGATTATATCAAAAATAGCATACCGTGTCAATTAAATCAATGATTATTGTCACCTATTATGATTGCGAATTCTTTTTTTGAAAACAAAACTCAATAATCCGCCTTGAATTAATGCAAATTTGATAAGCTTTGAGATTAAAACGATATTATAATGATTGCTAATAGATTTATTACGCCATATTCCGAAAACAACGTTCAAAAATACATTTTTAATTCACCCTGTCTATAAAAAAGGAAGACACAAAGAATTATCAATCCTTCATGCCTTCCCGATAAAAAATAAAAACAATATTTCCAGGAAATCGTGAACATATAAAATATAATAATATCAATATTTTATAATACAGGTCACCAGCCGGAAATCAAGTAAAAATATTAAATTAAAGCAATAACTCCATTATTAAATTGTTATTTCAAGGCGCCGGCAAACACGGCGCGAAAATTCACGCACATTTTCATTGGCATCGTCAAGTCCGAGCCTGATCGAAGCCTTATATTTTTCAGAATAGCCATTCATCATAACCGTCAAAGCGTTTATTTTCCATTTCCAAAGTTCTTCTTTCTTCAAATACCAATATTTTGGTGTCAGGGTCCTTTCAATTTCATCATAACTCATCGTCATAATATTTTCAGGACGCATCGCGTAAGCGAGATTTTCAAGGCCCGGAAATATTTCGGTACCGGCCGGTTTACAGTTATTGAAAGGACAAACATCCTGACAAGCGTCGCAGCCATACAGCCTGCCGCCGATTTTTTCGGCTAGTTCGATAGAAGGCATTCCCATTCCGTATTTGGCCGCTATCGAAGTGTGAAAACTTATGCAGTCGACCGCAGACATCACATATGGTTCAATGAGCGAACAAGTCGGACACGCATCGATACAACGCCTGCAATTTTCAGGGCATTCTTTTAATTTTACACTGCGAATATTTTCTAACTCCTTATCTATCGCAAACATTTCTATGTAATTACATGAGCCGTTTTGAGTGTAAAAAAAATTATTACGTCTAATAATGCCAAGGCCTGCCTTATAAGCGGCCAATCGCGCCGGAGCCGAAAATCCGTTTTTACTGTTTATAAGGCATTTAATGCCGAGACTTTCAAGAAAATCGGCAAATTCCCTGCGTTTTTTAAAAAAAGGAGCATTCTTATCGGTCCTGTAATCAAACATATAAGATTTTCCATAAACACCATTAAATTCAACAGGCGTATTATAAATATAATTTGGAACAACAGCGACCACTATTGATTTTATTTCCGGAATATCAGCCGCCGGATCGGCATATTTCTTGAAATTTTCATAAAACATCCTGTTTTTCGGCACTTTTTCAATACGACTGTTCAATTTTTCACTGTATTCGGCCAGGACACCGGCTTTTATTATGCCGCAATCCTCGTAACTTAAATTCAGGGCCATTTCTCGAATTTTATTCTCCATAAAGCCTCCATTAAAAGTAAATAAATATGTAATAATTAACAGCATAAAGTATAACATATTCAATACTTGCATTTAACAAGTATTATTATATCGTTTTTACTTTTAAAATGCAAGTAAAAATATTTTTTTAAAATTGCTTGCAAATTTAAAGTAAATATTATATTCTTGAGAGCATGAGAACCGTAAAAAGAAGATCGATGTGCCCTATAAGTTCAACGCTCGATATTTTAGGAGATAAATGGTCGCTGCTTATAATCCGCGACCTTATGTTCATAGGAAAAAAAACATACGGAGAGTTTTTAAAGTCCGAAGAAAGCATCGCGACGAATATTTTAGCAGAGCGTCTTTCGTTTCTGGAAAGAGAACAAATTATAGAAAAAACAGAATTTCCTGATAACAAAGTAAAGAATCTTTACCGCTTAACTTCAAAAGGGCTCGATTTGCTTCCTATCCTGCTCGACATGATCGTCTGGGGCGATAAATATTTCAAAACGCCTGCTAAAATAAAAAAAATAGCTGAAAATATAAGAAACAGCAGAAAAGAAATTATGGATAAAATACTGAAAAAATTCGACAGCTGATATCATACTAAAAATGCTGCAATAAAACGCTCGGACGTTTTTTGCGATTAAATATCCCGATCAAGCCAGCCGCTTTATAATAGCTTATTAATGTGATCTGTTTTTATTTAATACATGAAAAATAACGAATAAAAAATTACATCCAGCGGTGTGAAAGCTTTTTGTAGATAACGTAAATAAGCATAAGGAAAACGAGCGAAACCAGCGCATAAAATCCCACAAATTGAACCGTTTCAGTATAAAATATCCCAAAAACAAGATCAGTGTTTGAGCGTTTAACAACATTCAAACCGTAGGAATAATACTTTTGGCCGAAGAAGATATAATTAATGCAGATAAAAGGGTTAATATAAGCGGCATCGAATACATAGCCGATTCCGTTAATCCTGAACACTTCCATAAGCATTCCGCCGACGAACATCATAAGGAAAAAGAAAGCGTATGTCCGGCCGATCGCCTTGTATGAGGTGCTTGAAATAACCGAAAAAGCCATTGCCCATAGATTTTGAGCAAAGGAAAGCATAAATATTATTATATAACTCTGGAGCACTTCCGTGATTTTAAAGCCGCCGAGCCGATAAAGCGCGCCGAATATAGGCAGAGTCACGACAAGAAAAAACAGCGTATAAAAGGCGCCGACCTGCACTTTACCTATTATGATATCGAGGATGGTAAGCGGAGTGGTCGCGAGCGTAATCAGGGTATTTTCCTCTTTTTCGCGCGTAAAAGTCGTTGCCATATATGCCGGAAGCAATATCGAAATCAATACCATTATAGTGAACAATATTTCCGTGGCCATGCGGCGGCTTACCGAAATTATATCAAATATAACATTGGCGCTGTTACCGTAATAATAATTGCCGGTGCCGGGCCACATCGTACCGACTTCGTAAATCAGGAAAGCTATATAAAGCGAAACCCAAACGTATGTGCGCTTACGCCGGAACAACGTTATTACTTCCCTTCTCATTATAGGATTAACCATAAGTATTACCGCCTATTCCTCTCGCCATTTTAAGTACTTTTCAAAATTTTTAGCGATAATTTTCGTTAAAAACCATGAAAACAGTATATAACAACCCACGATAATTATGTAATTCTGAATTTTCAGGCCGAATGTATCAAATATAAAATCATCGCCGCGGGTATCGGCAACGCCGCGAAAAAAATTTTCCCATATAAAAAGCGGCATAAAATATTTAAAACAGCCTTCATTCCTATATGTCGGAATATTTAATATAAAATAATCAAGAAACACAAGGCCGAAATTTATAAAAAGCACATAGCAAATAACCGCTGACACTGCCGCATAATTTCTTTTAAAAAGCATGGAAATGCCGACCGCGGAAATACTATAAAAGTATGTCATAACGCCAAGTATAAAAATTCCCATGCAAACTTTTATGAAACTAACCCCGCCAATGAACGGACATGCGTATAATAACGGAACCTGCGGCATTACAAGGACAAGAGTATATACAGTCGTTGTCATAGCCTTGCCAAGAATTATTTCCATGCCGCTTAATCCTGTCATGCGAAGAAGCGTAAGCGTTTTTTTCTCTTTTTCGGTCGTTATCGAAATAGCTGCGCTGAAGGCAGTGGCGACAGTCGTTGTAATAATTAATATCATCATTATATAAATAAAAAAAGCTTCGCCTGCGTTCTCCGAAGAACCGCCGTAACTGCTGTAGCTATACGGCCAGTTGACAGCGATGACGAACGCGGAAAGCAAAAGCAGCGCCATCGGCTGAAAAGCGTAATTATAAAAACTTTTCTTCCAGCTTAATAATTCGAATATAATAAGCGGCTTAATGTTATCAAAACCGCCGAATAATGATTTAATGAAAGCTTTCATCTATGAAACCTGCCCTTTTGTAACTTTCATAAATATGTCCTCGAGATTACCGCCCTTATCATAAAATGAGACCACCGGGATTTCATTTTTTATCAGATGCCTTAAAAAATCGCAAAGCGCCATATCGTCAGCCTGCATTTCGAATGAAAAAACCTTCTCGACAGGCATGGTTTCAATATTCGAAACATCCTGGCGCGAAGTCAGTATTTTTTCACACTCTTCATATTTATCGAGTATTTTTAATTTTATGTTGCGGCTGGCCCCCTGAGTTTTTACCACATCCTCGATCTTGCCTGCGACGACCAGACGGCCGGTTTCTATTATGCCGACGCATGTGCAAAAATCGGCAAGCTCAGTAAGTATATGCGATGACACGAATATAGTTTTACCCATTCTGCGCAGTTCGTTCAAAAGCGCGCGAAGTTCCACGCGCCCGCGCGGATCGAGGCCCGACGCCGGTTCATCAAGCACCAGGACTTTCGGATCGTTTATTAGCGTTTTGGCAAGGCACAGGCGCTGCTTCATTCCGCGCGAAAGCCCGCTTACCATCGTATCGCGTTTAGAAGTAAGATCGGTAAGCTCGAGTATGTCATTAATAATTCCCGAGCGTTCGCGGTACGGAATTTTATAGCAGGACGCGAAAAAATCGAGATATTCGCTAACCTTCAATTCCTCATATAAGCCGAACAAATCCGGCATATATCCAAGAATACGCCGCACTTCGTAAGGATTTTTAACGACATCGATGCCGTCGACAAGGCATACGCCTGCCGTAGGCGTCAAAAGGGTCGATATTATCTTTATGGTAGTGGATTTACCGGCGCCGTTCGGCCCGATAAAGCCGAATATCTCGCCCCGCTCGATATTCAAATTCAAATTGCTTACTGCAACTAATTTGTTATAGTGCTTATATAAATTTTTTATCTCAATCATGAAGCTTCACCTTTATATCGGTTAATATTTTTTCAACGGAATTTTTAATAACAGTCAATAAATTTTGAAAAATTTTCGTATAACTAAATAATATTTAAAATCGCTCCCAAATTATAATACCGGCTCATTTTAATTTAAAGCGTAAAAAACAAGGGAACCGTTATTTATAACATCGCAATCCTTTATTTTAAGCGCAGGCGAAACGGAACCGGCGGCCGGAACGAACCCGACAACAACCGGGAAATGCTGGCTCATTTCAAATATCCTTGAACATATTGAATCAAAAAATATACTTTTTAAGTTATCGTTATAGTAATAATTTCCGAAATAATTATAATTATAACTATAGCCATATCCCATTTTATTGCTGTTAAAATTAGACACATTCTTATTCATTATGGTTTCGATGCAATTTTGTATGTATTCACGTGAATTGATAAATGCTTTTTTAGAGTTCATTTCGCTCATATCGAAATTTATTTTTTCGCCGGGCATCAAGCTTCCGACTAGATATATTCCATTTTTATATATAACATAACTTGAATATATTTTAAGTTCGGTATTATTAGTAGCGCTGGCGATATCCCGGCCGTCCGGCAGCTTGAAACTTTCGATTTTCTCCGAGCTCCACTTTTTTTGTTCCAGCGCAGCCTTAACTCCTGAATTTTTAAAGTCCGATTTTTTCCGGTTAATCGCCTCGTTAAATTTTTTTATTAAAAGATCGGTATTGCCGTCTGACAGTTCCTTTTTATAATCGGTTACTTCAGTCGTTCCCGGCCCGGAACTGCCGTTTGAAATTTCAGACATTTGGCCGTTTTTGGCAGGTATTATCTTATCCGGCGAATTTTCGAGCACATCAAATGTAAATTTGCCGTTTAAAGGCCTGTTTTTAAGAAACGCCGAACGCATCAGCGAATATCCCATTTTAGGAGAAAGCATGACGGCGGTTTCATCGTCATATAAAATTTCCGAATTATCGCTGTATGAGTTTTTCTGATGATAATTCGAAGTAGCGGAAGCGTCAATATTATATAATGCCGTCGACAGAGGAGTTTGTAAAAACATCACGGCGGTCAGCTGCTGAATTTTATTTTCGGCGTTATCAATAAATTGGACGCTAAATTCATAAATTTGCGTTTTTTCAAGAAGTATCCCGAACCCCGAAGCGCTGAAAAAGCCGAATAATATTCCCGACAATGCCAGAGGATAAAACATGATTTTAATCATGTTAGTATTCGACCGGTTGACATAATAAAAAACAGGCCCGACAAGAAAACAAAAAATACATAATATTATGATTACATTATGAGGCTTGGGAGGAGTAATAAGCGACTGGTTAAAACCTGAAGAAAAACCCAGCAGGCCGTCCGCCGTCTGTTTTATCGAAAAAGCCGAATTCATATCGGATTTTTTCAGCATCGCCGTTATATTATCTTTCATGTATTTAATCCTTGAAATATCGACACCTGAAATATCAAACGCGGCAAAATAGACCATGCCGCCGCCGTAATTTTTAAAAGCGAGCAGAGGATAATTAGAGCCGCTATAATTAAAATCCATAATGCTTTTCGCGCCGGGTTTCATTCCGCCGAGCGTAAGGGCAATATTTTGCCCGGCGAAAGCGGCCTGTTCATCCTGCGAAAAATTTTCATAAGCGGTTTTATAAAAATCGCCGTGATCGATAACGCAGCTTCCGTTTACCGTGACCGGCAATATTTCAGAAACAGGCGAAGCGGAAAGCCTCGAAGCGAACCCGCCGTAACTTACAAATAAAATGCCGCCGTTATAGGCATAATCTATCACAGCCTGCGACTGCGCTTTAGAGAGACTCGAAAGATCGGAAGCATTGAGCACGATTATTGAATAAGGCGCAAGGCATGAAGAATTGCGGGGTATTTCCTCAGGCTTATATTGATATAAAACCACGTTAGCGTTTTTGTCGTCACTCGATGAATTTTTATTATAGCTTGAACTATACTGGTCCCTTTTCAAATATGTTTTACGCTCGATATTTTCAATTTTAAAGTGGCTGAAAAAAGATGTATTTTCACATATTGCCATGATGCTGTAGTCCTCTTCGCTCAGCGGAACGAGTTTTACAGTTTCATCATAAATCACCACGTCGCCTGAATTTAAAAGCGCAACCTTGAGATTATACGAATATTTATCAAGCCTCACAAAAAGGCTGTATTTTTTTGAAGACTGAGCGCTCACGGCGACATTGGCAACCCTGTACTGGAACAAATTCGTCTTGACTATTATTTCACCGTTAAAATTTTCAGTCTTTCCGTTATTTACGGTCAAATTTACCTCGGTCACATGAAAAGGGAAAAACCCCTGCGACGGCCCGATATCGCTTGTAACCGTAATTTCGTTCTGTACCTTTTTTTCCAATTTTTCTACATTTTTAGCGACATCCGCCGCATAAGCCGATTTATTTAGAATAATGCCGTACAAAAGGAAAACCAGCATTGAAAATAATATAAAAGCCGCACGAAAATAAATTCTGCCGTGCGTACGCTTATTTTTGTATTTAATTGATGAATTCATAAAATTTAACACCTTAAAAACACCGCAATCATTCGTAATTCAAGTTTAAACGCACCGTGCAATATTTAGGGACGGCCACGTCGAAAGTTTTCAGGTTCGAATTTTTCATGAGATAATCCTGCCTTATGCACGACAAAAGATTTTTTATATCTATATAAACCTCACTGCCGTTTATACTTTTATCAAACTCAACTCCGGCCCGGCCAAATCCGTCATAAAAAAAGCTTTCAGGACTAAACGCATCATAAAACTGCTTTGCGTCGTTCTCATTATTAAATTTAACGGTATAACGTCCTGATATCTCATTAAACAATTTGCCGTAATTTTTTAAAATACCGCGGCAGTCAAAAGTACGCAGCGCTCTTTTAAGGCCGGCTTCGCCGCGAATATCTCCGGTTTCGCATATCATCGACGATTCTTTTATTTTAACGCCTTTTGACGAATCGAACGAAAACGGGACCATTAAAATATTAAAACGCTGCGCCGCGACCGGCCACAAACCGCTCTCTGAAACATCCATAGAGTCATAATACATTATAAAAGCTACCGGCTTAGGCCGAATCGACCAGGTATCCATCGCGAGCTGATAATACTTAAGAACTGAATCATAATTCATTTTTTCGATATCGGAAAGACCGCCGCTTCTTATGTTGTTATTATTCATTTTATTTAAGTTTAATTCCTGTTTAAGGCCCGGCGTTATAGATGCATAGGAGCTTTCACGCTCGTTGAATTTCACTATGCAAAAAGCTTTTTCAGGGTTCAAACCGGGAACGTTTTTCAAAAATCCTGTGTCGATTGTTATTTTAATTCCATTGCCGCGGTCTTCCGCCTGGATAATCGGATTATTAAGATATCCATCGGAAAGCTCGAGCCCGTAATCTATCAAATTAATAAAATTAGGCTCGAAAGAAAACGGTTTTTCGAAAATAACTTTAGTGCTGCCGTTTTTTTCGCCTGATATATTTATCCGACGCCGGCTCGAATAATACCTGTTATAACCGCAATATTCATTTGAAATCACAAATTTTGCCGCAGCCGGGAAATTATATTCGGCGGCTTCGCTGTTCATCGTTCTTACGCTTATAGTGTTATATTTTTTAACGCTGCCGCAATAATTTTGAGGAATTTCAGCGACCGCAACGATCTCGACGATGCTTTTAAATTGCCTGAAACAGAATCCGGCGATAAAAACAAGGAGGGTGAAAACAACAACGACGCCGAATTGAGCTATTATGTAGTAATTTTGAGCTTTCAAGCGTACTATCGTAAAAACCAGTATCGGTCCTATAAACAACGCATAAGCCGCAAAAAATATCATTATAAAATCGGTATCAGGCATAAGCTTTTCCATAGAGTATTTCATGACATCATCGCATTTGAAAGGTTCTTGAAAATATTTATTGGAGTTTTTAGTTTTTGAAAAAAGCGAGTTTTCAAGCAGGCGCGAGTCGTCATCGTCAGGCGAAAGGCGCCATGAAGCCATATTATAAGAAATATATGTAAAAACACCGCCGCCGACCTGGCTCCAGAGCACTCTCGAATCATCGGCTTTAATAACGAAACCGCCGTATTTATTTATATGCCCGCCGGCAAGCGCTTCAGGATTGCTGCCCTTAATTTTTACGGCAGTTTCTTTCTTAGACTGCAGGTTCGGCTTATCGGCGCCTGTATAATCCGCGCCGTTAGCCGATGAACCATCGTCCACGCCAAAATCGCCGCCGCTCTGATCGGAGTCTTTACGTTTCGACTCGAAAAGCCTCGAACTTTTAACGGTATGCAAAAAAATATTTTCAAAAAAATTTAAATTTAAATTAGAGAAATCTTTACTGTAATCGCGGCCGGCAATAATTACTTTCCCGCCGGTCACGGCATATTTGAGGACAGTATCTTTGAATCCGTCCGGCATGCCGCCAAGTTCGGTATTATAAAGCACCAGAGCGTCAATACCGTCCAGCATCAAAGGCTTGAGAGGAAAATTTCCGATATCGGCATTTATGATTTCAAAATTGAGAGAGCCGCCGGCGCCTTTCGGAAACAAACTACTTTTATTGCTATAGTACGAATTTACAATAACGGATTTTATCTCTTTGAAACTTTCAGCGTCGTTAGCGCATACAAGATAAATCTTATTTCTTGTTTTATTAACCTGCGAATGGTTATTCCAGGAAATTTCCGCTCCGTCGGAATTATAAAGCACGAATTTTAATGAATAGTCATTATTTTCTATCGAAAAATAAACGGGCACCTCTATATTTTCTATCGAATCAGGCGCTATATTGAAATTTCCTTCAAATATAAAATTATCCGGATTATTCGAGAATTTAAATTTAAGAGTGACGCTCTGAGTATCGTGGCAAGTATTAGAAACTTTCACTATTACGGGATTTATATGATCGGTAACGACGTAATTATTAAAACCGACAGAAGTCGAGACAATTTCGACTTTTCCTTCCCGGTTCTGCACGGCAATTCCGTTTAAATTCGAATTAAAATTGCCGTACGCCTTTTCCTTCATTCCGGAAATATCAAGCACATAATCATTCAGCCCATTTGAAAGTCCGGAGATTTTTGAAAGCGCAGCCGGCGAGTCAAATGACACCACCGAAATAACGCCGCCTATAAAAAAAGGATTCTGAAATACATATTTTACGGCGTAACTTTCGTCAAAATACGATTTGCCGTCTATTTTAACCGAATATTTATAATACCGGCACGGCAGGTAATTTTTTATTAAATTCAATACAGCGTTGTTTTCAGGCGAGCCTATGATGAATACTCTTTCATGCGCGAGGCTTTTTTTAACGTCGGCCGCTGCCGTTTGATCATCGATCGGCGAACGGTAATAAGACTTTGCAAATTCGCCCATAAAGCTGTTTACGCGGGAATCTTTAGAAACCGTACCATAAATAGCGACACTGTCCGTCGATTCGGTTAACGCGGTAAGCGCCGGATAATTACGGTCCATAAGAATTTTCTTATCTGGATCGATCGTCCACTTAAGCGGTTTAAAATTTGTCTTAAACGTAACGACATTATTTCCAGGAGCAAGGTAAAAATTATCTTTTTTACGAGTGCCGGCCTCCGGCTCGCCCTCAAATAGAATCTGAAACCAGATATCGGCTTTAATGCCGTCATTCCTTGATATGTCATAGTTTATCGTATATTGTCCACTTTTCTCTTCAGGCGGAATTATTTCAAAGCCGTTAACTGTAAGTTTAACTACCTCTGTTGAGTTATAAAACTCATTGAAAAAATATCTTATCGGTGAAATTTCGCCGCTGGCGGACCTGCCAGACATTTTCTCGGCAGAATTTTTTGAAGAGACATGATCGCCGGCCGGGGAATATATCCTGTTAAAAGTTTTATCAAAACTAGTTTTAACATATTCTCCGTAAAGCTGCTCCTCCATAAAATTTATAAAATCTTCCGTAGTAACAACCTTATCAGCATATTTTTTGATAAAATTAGCCGGCTCGATATTCGGCACTGCATTTCTTACAGCCCCGAGCTGGTTGAAGAGCAGTTTTAAAATAAGAGCGCCGCGGTAATAAATGACTTCCTGATAACCCGGTCCGAATCCATTGGCTTTATCCATCATGCTGACTGATATTTCATTAGTTCCGGCGGATTTTTTATATGCAAAGTAACCGCGCTCAATTTCAGTTAAAGCGTTATCATATTGAGTTATATATTCAGGCTTTTTCGTTGAAATATCATTTAAAAACTCAAGCGACATATAGGTGGCAAAAGCTTCGTTCATGAAATTAGAGCCGTTAAAATCGCCGGTAACATAATTTCCGAACCATTGATGCGCAATTTCATGAGAAAGCAGCATAAGATCAGCCGATTTTTCATATTTTTCAACAGCGGCGGCGGTTATATACACAACTTCTCCGGGGCCGTAGCCGCCCGGAAACACCTTTTCCACCTCGACTATTTTCAGGTTATTAAAGGGCAATTTGCCAAGTTTCGATTTATAAAACAACAATATTTTTTCAGCAGCTTCGCTATAAATATCGCAATATTCCTCGTCATTTTCAAAAAAGTAACATTCGATATTCCGGCTGTCTTTTTTTACATAAGGCCCGGCGGCTAACGTATGGCATCTTGAATTAAAGGCCGTTTTAAAATTAAATATGGAATACCTGTCATTACCGATCACGACGCTTCCTGAACGCTCATTTGAATAGCCTTGTGTAACGGGAGTCCAGCCTTCAGGCACAAGGACGTTCATCTCGGCGGCAGTCTTAGTCACAGTGTCCGCGCGCGGAAAATAAAGGCATTCGTCATTCAAGTAACAGCCTTCGCTGCCTATATAACTGAAAGAATTTTTTTGAGTAAGATAAACGGAAGGATCGCCGTAAAAAGATACATATATCCGTGAAAAGCTGCGGCCCGCTGTATTAAAAACAATTTTATTAAAAACACGCTTGAAACTCACTTCATAATTAGAAGGCATTAATTTCAGGGCGCGCACATCCATATCCTGGTGTAAATATAAAGTTATCTCTGAGGCATTGTCATAATTCAGGTCCGGCGTTATCTCGACTTCGCCGGAAATCATGTGCTTTGCCGGAATAAGCATTAAGTCCAGATTATATTTCGATACCCTGAAATCGTTCGGCCTCGTAAAATCGATATTGCCGCCAGACATGACTTCCGAAGTGGCGGCCTGTATTCCAAAAAATCCCGTTTGAGCGGTATTATTTTCATCAGGCTGCCCGGGCGCGCCTAAAACATCCGTCACACAGAAAAGGTTAAAAATAAAAAAAAGAAGATATATGTAAAAAATTTTTTTTCGATTAGTAAAATACATTTTCAAAGCAAATCAAATACTTTCTTTTTATTGGTTTCTTTCAATTTTTTCAATGCTGCTTATCTTATCATTTTTGAGTTCTTCTTCTATTTTTTTTAACTTAAATTCAAATTCCGGTTTTATTATTTTAAACCTTGAGTAATCAAAAGGCGAAAGCCTGATGGCGTCTTCCTTGAGTCCGAAAAGGTGCTTGCCGCCTTTGAAGCCATTTTGAAGGCAGCCTTTTAAAAATTCAAATATAACTACGTCGAGACGTTTTTCAACCGACGTAATTACAGTATCGGGCGCCAATTCCGACTGGTTCGTATCAACGCCTATAACATATTTTTTTGCTTCTTTTCCCGCTTCGATAACTCCGAGGCCCGCTCCGCCGGCGGCCTGAAATATTATATTTATGCCTTTTTTATATAATTTTTTCGCGATTTTTTTTGCGGTAGTTTTATCTGAAAAAGCTTTCGGCTCATGTCCGACATAGCAGACTTCGACTTTTATCTTCGGATTTATGTACTTGGCGCCTTCGACATAACCGTCGGCAAACCTTTCGACCGGAGGTATCATCATTCCGCCTATAAAACCGATCGGTTTTCCATTGGATAACATAGCCGCGAAGGAACCGGCCAAAAATCCGCCTTCCTGTTCTAAAAATAAAAGAGATGCGACATTTTTCGCGTTTATAAACGAGTCAATCAGGACAAAATCGGTTTTAGGGTATAATTTTGAAAGTTTTTGGAAAAGTTCCTCGTTCTCAAAACCGACGCCGATTAACAGATCATATTTCTGCTTCATAATCGAGCTTATATCTTCGGAAGATTTTTCGTCATTCTGGAATGCTTTCGGATTAAGGCTGATTTTTAAATCTTTCTCAACTTTCATCAGCCCTTTATTGACGAGGTAATTAAAACTATTGTCATCGCTTCCGCCGCGCGCGAGGAAAACCGCCGACGAAGAATAAGCCCGCGAGGAGGCAATGGTCATATATGCCCTGTAAGCGATAGTCACTATAATTATGAGTATGATAGAAACAATGAGTAATAATGGCAAATTTTCTACTGAACCGCGGTTATTATATCGTTTCATTATCATTCCCTCATTTTTTTAATTTTGAAATTTGAAAAAGCGTTTTTTAAATAAATTAAAGATTATAAGCGCAGTCTTCGGTAGCGGCGACTATTTTCAAATCTTTTTTATTAAACCGCGAAGCTGCAAGTTCGCGCGCGTAAGCAAGCATATCGTCAATAGCGGAATCCGACCTGGTCGGCTCATGATGGAATAAATACAAAGTCTCGACATTCGCCCGGCACGCTACAGAAACCGCGTCATCGATCCTTGAATGGCCCCAGCCCATTTTTTTCGTATATTCATCTTTTGTGTACTGCGCGTCAAATATAAGCGCCCGCGAATCTTTGCAAAAATCGATAATATTCATACTTTCCTGCATTGCAAGGTTGAGTTTTTCGGTATTGATAGGGTCAACTATCGTTTTTTTCAGCGCCTCATAAGTCTCAACAGAAAACATATCCTGCGGAAGAGAGTTATTATTATTTGAGAAAAAATAATTAACAAAAGGTTCGGTATCGGTGCAATACGTTAAATCGCCGGCTGAGCCGAGGCAAAAACGATATCCGAGGCATAATATTGGATGATTAAGAGTTTTAGTTCGAATTGTTATTCCATCGATGTTATATACATTTTCTTTTATTTCAATGAATTGGGTTTCAGCGCGCATTTCATCGAGTTTTACCGGAAAATACTGGTAGCGCATCTGTTCAACAAATAAATCCTTGAGGCGGGTCTGGTTATTTTTGGAATTTACCTCATTTATAGAGAGAGTAGGCGGGCCGTAAATGCTGAATTTATTACCGGGAATGAACGCCGGCGTAAAGAAAGGAAAACCCTGGACATGGTCCCAGTGCGTATGGCTCAAGAATATATTGCACGAAAGCGTACCTGGCTTGACTCTTGTCATCAGTTCATTACCAAGCTCGCGAATGCCCGTTCCGGCGTCAAGTATTATAACCTGATTCCTGTCCTCAAAAAAAAGCTCGACACATGAGGTATTGCCGCCATACCTGACTGTGCTTTTCCCGGGTGTCGGTATGGAACCCCTGACTCCCCAAAACTTAAATCTCATATCATACACCATTTTATATTTATTTATAAATTATGCTATTTTATAAAGTTTATAAGTATATTATAGTATTTTACGATTTTATACATTTTTTGTCAACACTTCCGACCCAAAAATGTTACTAATTTGGAAAATTAGTTTCAAAATATTTCATAATTAAACCGTTGCTGATTTTCAATGACGAAATCAAAACGAATTTATAGATTGAATTATGAAAATATCTGAGCTGCACTGCTTGCTCTATTCATCCTTGACACGATCAAATAAATTTAATATAATTATTTTAATCATATTTACAAGGCTAAGTAAAATCTAAAAAGATCCGGACGGCGGAAACATCAACGAATTTATACTAATTCCTGAGATGTTTTTTGCAATTTTCGAATTTTTTTACCGGACCTAAAAATCTAAAAAGGCGGCGGTTTCTTTGAAAATTAAGTGCTTAAAGTGGATAACAAAGTCAAGACATTTTTTTGACCTTGTATAAGGTGTGAAA
>JASDSY010000019.1:0-17506 GCA_041441465.1 Candidatus Wallbacteria bacterium | reverse complement strand
TAGTCGTTTTTGCGTTCGCACTTTTCCGTCGATATGTTGAGCTCTTTGGCTATATTTATTAATTCGGCGCATTCTTTGGTTTTTAGCGCCTGTATCGAATAGCCTTTAGCCACTTCGACGTATTGATGCTGCATTACTCCGCCGGCATTCGTGTTTGACTGGGTATTGTGCTGCGTGCCGCCGGCGTTATTATTATAATTATTGTTGTAGCTGCCGGAATTTTGATTATTGTAATTATTCTGGTTCTGGTTGTTGTAATAATTACGGTTATAATCGTTATTTTGATTGTTGAAATTGGAATTTTCCTGATTTTGGAAGGAAGGCTTAGGACGCGGCTGTTCTGGGTAATTAGCCTCTGGTTCCGGCTTGTTATTTTCCTGGATGTGATTGGTATTATGATTTTCTATATTTCTGGAATTTCGCCGGTTGTTATTATAACCGTTATGGATGCCGGGCTGCTCTGCCGGCTTGATTTGCTGCACAGGTTCCGGCGGGAGCGATGTTTCGGTACTGTCGGCTGAATCTTTCTTGAGTTCCGGCGCTTCAGATTGTTCCGGTTCTGTTTTGGCCGGCATTGCTTTTGGAGCTTTTATTATTTTTACTTTATCTTCTGAAATTGGAATTTCTTTAGCGTCAGGGTCTTTAGGTTTTACAGTTCTTTTACGGACTGGCTTTTCGCGGGTGTCCGCGTTTTTTTTCGATGGTGTGTCAAAAAAATCGACATTTTGACTTTCAGATTGATTGGGTACCATTGTTCCTCCTAATAAGGTTGTGTTTTGATTTATATTGAAACTTGCAAACTTTTACTAAAAAAGAAAATACTATATAAAAAGCATAATTAAGAACGGCAAAATATAAAAAATGGATGTTGAAATTTACGAATTGAAAAAATGATAATGAAATCAGGCTCGCAATTGAAATTAGAAAAAAGTTAATTAAAAATAACATTAATAAGACTTCAAATAAACCAAAATCTGGTATAAATATTTTATGATTAATTTTGGGAAATATTCGCTTTGAGTTTATAAAGAGTCATAAAATGATTTTTAAGAGCCGCCCTAAAAAACGGCCCGGATATACGGGCCATTTTTTATGACAGACATAAGATAACAGATATTATGTGTAAAAGTCAATTAAAATTTTATTTTTTAGATTTATTTTATAAACTTACTTTACGGTTTTACTGAACTGTTCGTAAATATTTTTAGCGATTCCCATGTCGGCGCGCTTGACGATTATTTTAGAATATTGCTCGTCCAGCATGTCCTGGTATATATTTTCAGCGTTGCCGCCTGATATCAGCCCGTCTTTGGGAACGGAACTGCGCATGGTTTTTATGAGGCTGTGTACGAAAATAGATTCGAAATCTTTCGCGGCATCTTTAAGTTTTTCTAACTTTTCATCGCGCGATAACGATTTATCGGTTGTTATTTTATTGATGCGGCCGTTGAAATCAGCAGCCGAAACTTTTGCCTGCCGGTTTACCTCTGCTGCCGCATTATTATTCGATGTTAAACCTATATTCATAAAATATCCTTCGCTTTTTATACTGTCCGCAGTAATTGCCGTTCATGAAATAATTAGAACTTTGCTTTTGTGTTAGTGAGCTAGTATGAAAATGATTTAAATTTTTTATTTTCCGGGTCGAATTTTAAGGCTTTTTCAATATATTCACGGGCCGCCGCGCTGTCGCCCTGAGCTTTCTTTATTTGCGCCATCGCGAAGAATGAATCGCCGTCCGAGTAGTAGAGTCCGAAACTGAAATGATAGTCGATTTTATCGGTATCGAGCTCGATAGCTTTTTTTACGTTGACTTCCGCCTCTTTCATATTGTCGAGTTGATAGTATGAAAGTCCTATGAAGTAATATCCTTCGGCATAATTTTTTTTGATTTTAATGAGCCCGGAATATCTTTCGATAACGCTCTGGAATTCATACGAAGCTTCTTTAAGTTTGCCTGCCATTTTTAATGCGAGGCCGTTGTAATAGCGTGCCATTACATTTGTAGGGTCGTCGGCGATCGCTTTTTTGAAGCATTCGAGGGCGTTGAAGTATTCGCCCTTTTCGACATATATGCAGCCTATCTGGGCGTAAATTTCAAAATGATTAGGGTCGAGTTTAAGGCTGTTTTTTAATTCAGCCAGGGCGTCTTCGTATTGGCCAAGCCTTAAGTACGCGCAGCCAAGGTCATAGTGGCTGTTTTCTACATCCGGCTTAAGTTCGATGGATTTTTTGTAATTTTCAATCGCATCGATGAATTTGCCTTTTTTCATGCAAACATCGCCAAGTTTGTTATATGCCTCCGCGAAGGCTGGATCGATTTCAAGGGCCTTTAAAAAAGCGTTTTCGGCTTTGTCGAATTCGCCTTTCATTTCAAATGTAATGCCGTAGTCGAATGAATCGTTAGCTTCCATTTTCTTTTCGAAAGAAACGTTATTGATTATACCCATATTACCCTCCCAGACGCTATATAAAAATTTGTCAAAGTTTAAACAAAATTCATTATATCAAACTAAATTATAAAAAACAATCTTTCGGCAAAAATTTTAATGACCGGTTTTCATCTAGAACGGAGGCTAAATCGTTTCGATCTGGCTCTGTATTGCGCCTGCAGCTTTCATCGCCTGGATGATTGCGATTACGTCCTTGGCCGTGGCGCCTATTTCATTCAGCGCGTCAACCATGTCGCGTATTGTCGAACCCGCGTTCAAATAAACTACGTTTTTTTCAATAGTTTTAGGTTTTGCCGCCTGTGCGGTCTGAACTGCCGGAGCGTTCGGCTGAGCCTGATTATTTTTTTGCGCCTCACTTATATTATCGGTAACTTTTAATTTTATTCCATTATGAGATAAAACGACCGGGCATATCTTTATTTCATCGCCCATTACGATTGTGCCGGTTTTTTCATTTATCACGATTTTTGAAACCGAGTCGGTATTTACGCTTAAAGATTCTATTGACGCTATAAATGCGACGGTGTTGTCCTCGAAGCTTGCCGGGATCTTAATTTCGACAGCTCCGGCGTCGATAGCGCGCGCGAACCCTTCGCCGTATTTTTCACAAATGCTGTTTGCGATAGCGTTGGCCGTTGAAAAATCTTTCTTATTTAGAACAAATTCTATTTTTTCGCCGTTGGTGAATTCGTTTTTTATTTCTTTTTCGACCAGTGCTCCGCCGGGTATTCTTGCGACGAGCGGGTGCAGTTTCGCTCCGCCGCCTCCGCCCGACTGCTGGCTCGAGCCGAGCTGGCCGAGTGATATCGGCCCCTGCGCTACTGAATATACTTTGCCGTTCGCGCCTTTTAAAGGTGTCTGTAACAGCACGCCGCCCTGTATGTTTTTAGCGTCGCCGATTGAAGAGACCACTACGTCCAGTTTATCGCCCTCGCGCATGAACGGCTCGATATTGGCCGTTACCATTACCGCGGCGCAGTTTTGCGCTTTCATGGTTTTCGGGTCGATCGTTATGTCAAAGCTTTTTAACATGTTGACAACTGATTGCGCCGTCATTATGTTCTTGTCGCCGCTTCCTTCGAGGCCGACTACTATTCCGTAGCCTGTGAGCTGGTTTTCACGCGCGCCGCCGAGCCTTGCGATGTCTTTGATGCGTGCCACGGCGCCGCACCAGGCAGGGGCCGCCGAAGTAAACAGCAGCAGCGATGCCAGGGCCAGGCATATAAAGCCGAAAACATTGCTGTGATATTTTATTTCAATAGCGCGGTTCAGATTGTTGGAATTGGCGAAAAAATTATAAATACTTTCCTTTATTCTTGAGTTTTTTTCGAGCAAATTGAAATTTTCAGTTATTTTTGGGTTTTTATTTATGAATTTTGAAGAATTTACTAATTGTGAAGTCTTTTTTAATATGTTAAGCATTTATTCCTCCGCTGACTCTAAAATAGTGTGTTAGAAAGTCTTTTTAAAATTCCCGGGCGGTTGACCGAACCGGCTACGCCATTTCCTTTATATTTGATTTCTGCGTCGGCAAGATATGTCGAAAGTATTGTATTATCGGCCGCGACATCTATCGGCCTTACAAGGCCGTTGACTGTTATTTCCTGGTTTTCGTCGTTTACCCTTATGGTTCTTTTGCCTTCTATTAATAAATTCCCGTTTGGAAATATTTTGGTAACTTTTGCTGATATTTTGGCGCTGATGGTGCCGGAACGAGTTGTCGAGCCGTCGCCCTGAAAATCATTTTTTGTGCTGCCTGACATGCCGGGAATGAATTTAAGCGGCCCTGTACCGGCGCCGACATTTAATGAATCGCTTTTGGAGCTTTGAGTAGTGGCTTTATTTGAGGCTGTCGAGTTTTCGACTATCAATACCGTGACGATATCGCCGATTTGATGGCCTTTTGATTCTGAAAACATTGATTTCCCGTTTACATTATCTTCGGCTTCTTTCCATAATGATTCCGAATTTGCGGGAATGTGCGCCGAGAAGTTAAATAAGGCCGCCATTAATAAAGCGGATAAAAAGACTTTTTTAGAAACCATATTTTGCCCCCATTTTTGTGCATATATTTTTAATTATTTTTATTTTTATGTTTATAATCTTTTTATTATTCGTTTTTAAAATTTCTTATAAATGAATATTTTTGTCGTGCTTATTATTTTTAAAATTAGTCAACTAGCTAATAACTATTTTCGTTCTATTGTTTGCGCACTTTATTCGTTTCTTTGGTTTTAATAATTTTAGAGTTATTTAAAGCTATTCTCTAATTTTTATAAACTTTATTCAGAAAGCATATAATTCCTATAACGTCCGCGCGGTTCCGGCGGCTATTATTTCAGCCTGGTATTTGCGGCCGGTTTTAGGATTGAATACTTTTATCGTTTCACCCATGCCGCCGCCCGTTTCGGCTACCGCGTCAAATGAAAGGTTGGTCTTGTCCTTTAAAACGTTAAGCGTGATTCTCTGGCCTGCCCTTATAAATATCTTTTTTTTGATACTATTTTTCCATAAAATTTCATTGATTGCCATGTCCCTCATTAATTCACAATTTTCTATGAAATTGTCAAAGTTAAAATTAGTTTCCGGCGATACTGCCCCGGCGAATTTTTCCGGCGGCATACTGACCGTCTGTTCGTATAATTTATTTTTTATATCGGCCGCGTTTTTTTTGCTTATTTTTTCTCTGGCTTTATACACAACGCCTGTTTTTGTTACTTTACCGTATATTATGAAGTTGTTTTCGCTGTTTATTTTTACCTGCATAAGGCCTGATTTGTAAGAAATGCAATCGAGAAGAATCTCGCTTGTAGCGGCAAGTTTTTTTATTAAATTATCATTTAATGTTCCAATAATTTTAACACTTATGGTGTCATCGAGCTTAATGGAATATTTTGCCGAGAATTTTTCTTTGAATAAATCTGCCATGCCTGTTTCTAATTTTGTTATAAATTCCTGTTTGAAGTTTTTAGTTATTACGATTGAATTATCAGGTCTTTTAATGCTGCAGTTAGAAGCGCCGGTTATTTTAATGCCCGCGCCTTCAGGAAGTTTAACTTTTTGAGTAATGATATTTTTAATTTCAGCGGCTGACATTTTTTTGTTTGGCAGGCTGACATTAAATTCGCCGATTTTTATGTTTTTCAACCCGGCCAGATCGCATTCGAAATTTTGAGAAACTTCTATATTTGCAATGTTTGAAAGCGTGATTATATCTGAATTGATAACGGCGCACGGCAGTATTTTTATTGTAATTGCTTCGCCGGCGAAGCTGACGGCGGCAAAAGCAGCTATGAATAAAAACGATGTTATAAATGTTATCGCCGCATGGACGGCTGCATTTAATTTATTTTTGATTCTGGCTGGTGAATTAATCATAAATTACCTGTTTTTTATAAAAAAATTACACGATATTTTATGTTTCGGAAAAAAAATGAAAATATTTAATGACCGTCTTTGACACACAAAAAAAAGTATTGTATAATCAGCCGAATATATTTGGATTTTTTAGTAAAATGATTTAAAGCTTAGCCGCGGGGAGTAATGATGAAAAGTATGAAAAAAGATAATAACAACTACGTTAAGGATGCCGTTAAAAATTTAAATGAGCATTTAGAAGGCCTGGAAATTAAATTAAAGTCTTCTGCCTGTCAGCGTACGCAGGAAACTGAGCTTGAAAATTATTATACAGCGAAATTGCCGAATGTCACTAAATCCATTCTTAAATCCCTCAAAAACGAAGGATCACTTGATCATGTAGGATTTCCAATGGTGCCTTCGCACGAATCGTTAATTGAAATAATAAATTTAATAAGATCGATATTATTCCCCGGTTATTTCGGCGAGCAGGAATTAGACGGGCCGAATGTCGAATATTACCTCGGCGGCCAGATTATAGCTTTGTATAAAATATTATCGCAGCAGATAGCCAAGTGCCGCATGCACGAATGCAAGGACAGGCTGAAAATATGTTCTAAATGTACAACGATGGGCAAACGTGAAGCTGTAATCTTTTTACAGAAAATTCCTAAATTGCGCGAGGCGCTTTCTAAGGATTGTGATGCAGCGATAATCGGCGATCCGGCGGCAAAGTCAAAGGATGAGATCGTATTTTGCTATCCCGGCTTTTATGCGATTACCATATACCGCGTGGCGCATGAATTACAAAAACAGGGGATACCCCTTCTGCCGCGGATGCTTACCGAATACGCGCATTCGAAAACGGGATGTGATATACATCCGGGCGCGCAAATCGGCGAAAGCTTCTTTATCGATCACGCGAGCGCCGTTGTTATTGGCGAGACTACGGTGATCGGTAATAACGTGAAGATTTATCAGGGCGTGACGCTTGGCGCCTTGAGTTTTCCGCGTGACGCCGCTGGCAATCTTATAAGAAACCAAAAACGCCACCCTACAATCGAAGATGACGTCGTAATTTATTCGAACGCGACGATATTGGGCGGTGAGACTATAATAGGCAAGGGCGCGGTTGTCGGCGGCAATGTGTGGGTTACCGAATCGCTTCCGGCCGGCGCGAAGGTAGTCGTAAAACCGGGTGAGGTGCAGCTATTGATAGTAAAGGATAAAAAAGGCAACAAACATGTAAAGAGTATAAAGTAATATGAAGTTATTTAAATTTCGCATCGGATAGGTCGGTATTATTACATTACTTCACATTTTTTACCAAAGTATTTACTCATGGTTTGAAAATCAAAAGCTGAAAAACACTTTTTTATTAATTTTTAAAAACATTATTTATGGATATTTTTTTGCGGAAAACTCAAGCAAGTTGTAGTTTTATATAAATTATTTCGCGGTCAGGAGCGGGCATGAAAAAAATTATAATCGCTGTCGTTACGGCTATGGCGCTTTTTCTTTTACTTGTTATTTATGTTAATTTTTCAATTTATTATGTAGTGGATAAGGCGTTTATGAACGATCCTGATTACTACAGCAGCCCGTTCCGCGTTTATTGCCAGAGATATATTTTTGTGAATACCCTGGTTTACGATATAAGGGATTTCAAGTCAGGAAGTAACCTCGATTTGCATAAAAATTTCCTTTATACTGCCGAGCTTCTAAAGGATTATAATTTTAAAACCGTATGGCTCGCTTTTCGCGGCGCGAGAAAACTCAAGGTCAAAGGCATGGTTTTTAAAAAATTGGGCCGCGATTATGCCGAAGCACGGGCTAATTTCGCCAGAACCAAGCCTGGTACGATGATGGATATCGCCGATGAATTTGAAAAAAATCTTTTGAATTATGACGATACGCCGGCTGGCATAACAGGTTCTAAGGACCTTTTCGAAAAATGGATAGGCCGCAGATAGGCGGTTATTATTTATATTTCTTGCTTTAAAGCCTTAATTCAAGTTTGGCATTTGATTAATTGCCTTTATTTTAAAGATATTTCGAATAAAAAACATAAGCGGAGTTAACTGTGATTCCAACTTGTTTTTGTAATTTTTTAGATGGATAGTTATCATTATTTTGGGCATTATTAATGTATTATCCTGTGGCAGCCTGATTGATCAGTAAGAATTTTTTGAATAATTTTTGAGTTCATTTACTGTTTTTAAAGTATTAAAATGTCTGAACAGTTTAAATTTATATTTAAAATCAGGACCGGTGCTTAAATAATTACTATTTTTTTTTAATGTATTGTGATATAATAAGCTTTTGTTTAATATGTCATATAAGCATAAAACAAGTTAAGTTCTTTAATAAAATTATCGGAGGTAAAAATGGCAGAGGCAAATTACAAACCAAAGAAAATCGCGAAATTGGATGAGCTGCATATACCGGACAGGCTTATCGTCTTTTTGATACTGTCGGTTTTAAAAGACGCGGCTACTAATGGTGATCATGAATTTGGAATAGCGGAAAAAATGAAGGTCCCGAATTTTGTTATTAAGCCTGTAATTCAGGAATTGAAGGAAAAAAGCAAATTCATAGATACTTTTACTTCCCAGATTACCGGACAGCTTCATTACAGGATACTCGAAGCCGGCGACAGGGCGCATAGCGATATGATGGAAAAATACAGATATAAAAGCTATGTAGTGCCGGTAGCGTTTGAGGATTATTGCAAAAGCGTCGAAGAGCAGGCGAATAAACTGAACCTTCACGTCAAGATGGAAGAGATTGAAAAAATATGCAAGGAGCGCGCTCTTCACTTTTCGACCGATTTTAAAAGGGAGCTTAAATCGCTTGTAACCAACAGGCGCCCATTTTTGATATACGGCCCTCCGGGTAACGGTAAAACGGCCATTACTGAAATCCTTTATAAGCTTCTCGATTATACCGTATATATACCGCACGCTATATACTTAAATGGAAGCATTTATCCTTACTTTATCGACGGCGTACACGAGTCGCTTGACGGCACTATCGATAAGGAAACGCTCAAAAATTTTGACAATAGATGGATTTATGTTAAACCGCCGAAGATAATCGTCTGCACGAACTCGAGCGTCGAGTATTTCGATATGCGCGGACTGATTTTACCGCCGCAGGTTGTTGCAAATCTCGGCATCATGATAATAGACGATTTCGGCCGTAACCCGCCGAGAAACCCGAACCAGAAAAGTTCGATTGAAATACTGAATAGGTTCATTACGTTGTTTGAATCGGAGGCCGACGTTCTTGAATTGGATAACGGCCGCGCGAGGTTCCCGGTTAAGGAAAGAATCATCCTTTCGTCGAATATGAAGATGGAAGATATATTGGACCAGGCGTTCAGAAGACGTCTTCCGTTTAATCTCGGAATATTCAATCCGTCCGAAGAAGTCGCCGAAAAAATATTTACAGATACGGCTAAAAAGCTTGGCTCAACTCAATCGGACGATGTTTTGAAGGAAATGTTTCAATATTTTGACGGGTTATATAAGCAGAACAAAATTTCAATTCCAGGTTCGGACGCGCGCGATATGCTGAGTTTCGTAAAAGCGATGCAGGACGATCCGGCACTGCCGCTTAATATCACAAAGGAAGTTCTTGAAACGGCGTTCAAAAAACGCTACGACGTCATAAAAGAAAACGTTAATATGTTCTAAAATTAAATAAGATTATCGGGTATAAGTCGCATGAAAATTGCGATTTATGCCCGATTTTTTATTTTCGGCTTAATTAAATTCAATATACAATTTGGAGTTTGCGGTGCAAAAAAAAATTTAATTTTAAATTTAGTTTTAGTATTTTTTGTGTGCGTGGAAATTTCGTATGCAGGTCAGGAAGTTAATCAAAAGAAGAGATTTATGGAAGTGTATAATTCATGTATGTTTGTTACTCCGCCAATAAAAAAAGACTTGTATAACGATTATGATGAGTTGTATAAATTTCTTGATGAGTATAAAAACAAAAAAATCACGATTAATGAATTGACTAGCAAAGGTTTTAATTATTTAAAAACCAAAGAAAGGGATATACTTGAAAATAAATGTTCAAAGGATATGAAAAGCATAAAGAATAATTCGCCGGTAGTTTATTTATTTCATATCTATAAGCATTATGATGAATTGACGCCGGAATCGAAGCGGTTAGTCGAAAACTCGATATGGGACGCGCGCAAATTTTTTAATAAAACATTTACGCCGGCAGAAATAAATTTAATGAAAAGCACCGGTAAATTTGACATAAAGAATCAAAGAGGTGAATTTATAACTAATGCGTATGATTTGATAGAATCGTTTCAATTGCTTGTTGATAATAAATATATGAATTATGCTGAAGCGGCAGTTTATATGACAATGATTGCAAGCCATTGGAATGAAAAAAAACAATTTTTCCCTTTGAAATATAATATTGATTTAAAACAATTCTGGTTTTGCGAATTGCTTGTTAATCAATGGATATTTGTAAATTTAGAAAAAATTTATGAAACCGGTGACGAATACAGCATTCGAATGCTTCAAATTTTTTCTAAATGCGCTCTTGCTAAAAATGTTCATAAATTTGAAATTGTTAAAAATTTTACTGAAAATATTCCAGCACCGGAAACGATAGAAGTAAATGGTAAAAAAATTATTGTTATGTTTGATGAAGAATCATTTGATTATTTTAATTCTGATGAAAATGGTGAAGTTGATAATAAAAACAATGCTCAAAGATATTTATTATGAAATTGATAAACTAAAATAACTTGTTAATAAATTATGAAACATTATTTAAGAAAGATAATAATGTATTGATGGAAGGTTTTAAATTAAATAAATTTTATGGTATAATAAGCGGCATTGAAAACAACTGAAGTTTTTTTAGTGTGAAACTTAAATAGATAATAAAGAATTCTTGAAAAATATTAAAAAAAATGATAAATTAGCTGATTAGAATGTGGAATTTTGATTGTGTAAATATAATATTATGTAAATTTATCCGGTTACTTATAAAAAATAATCAGCTAAATGAATCGGAAGAAAACATAAAAACATAAATTTTATAGTGCATTTATAATTATAAGGAGATGGTTCTATGAAAATCAGAGTTTGGGGGATATGGCTCATATTTATAGCGGCCATATTGAATTTGCTTGTGCCGGGACCGGCATTTTGCGAGGAAAAGGCGGAAGACAACCAGAGCTTGTGGAAGAAGGCGAATGAAGCCCAGAATAACGGGCTGCCGCAGACTGCGATAGAAAATCTGGCGAAGATCTATAAAAACGCGATGGCCGAAAAGAAACACAGCGAGGCTTTAAAGGCAATCTGCAAGCAAATATCTCTCGAATCGACAATCAAAGGCAATAAGCCAGAGGAAAAAATCAAAAGACTGGCCGATGAAATAAAAAACGCCGACGAGTCGATGAAACCTCTGATGAAAACCATTTTAGCTGAGTGGTACTGGCATTATTTTACGCGCAATAAATACCGCTTTATGAATAGGACCCAGACAGCGGGCCTTAACGAAAGCGATTTTACGACATGGGACCTGCCTAAACTTTTTAAGACCATTTCAACTTTATTCAACGAAGTCCTTACTAAAGACGAAGAAGTTTTAAAGAAAACCCAAATAAGCGATTTTAAGGATATACTCGAGGGCGGCGACGCGCAGAGCGACAGACTGCGCCCGACTTTATACGATTTTATCGCATTCCAGGCGCTCGATTTTTACACTTCAGGCGAGCAGGCAGCAGCATTGCCGCAGGACGCTTTCGAGATAAAAGCCGACAGCGACGCGTTCGCGCCGGCCGAAAAATTTATGAAATATAAAATCGAGACCTCCGATACCGAGTCGGCAAAAGTGCTGGCCCTTAATTTTTACCAGAAACTTATGTCATTTCACGCGGCTGACAGCGATAAGGATATTTTTATCGCTGCGGACCTTTTCAGACTTAAATATGTGAAAAATGAAGCTACGGGCGCTGACAAAGATGACATATACATAAAACGCCTGCAGGAAATAATAAACGAATATCCGAAATCGGAATTCGCGGATTTGGCGACTTTTTACTGGGCGCAGGAGATACAAAATAAAGGCGACCTTGTAGAAGCTGTAAAAATTGCTGAAAAAGCTGCCGGCGATGGGAAGAAATATACCATCGGCTCGTCGAACTGTCGAGCGCTTATCAATAACATAAAACAAAAAGCGATTTCTTTAAAAAGCGAAAGAACCGCTCTTATAAACACGAAATCGAAATTAACTGTCAGCTATAAAAATATCGACAGCGTTACGGTAAGAATATACCGTGACGATTGGGGAAGGTATATAGAGAATACCGAAAACTCGTTTGAATGGTTTAACGATGAACAGCTTTACGCTTTTATCGGCAAGAAGCATGAAATCGAGTGGACCGTTCCGCTTGAACCGACGAAAGATTACAAGGAACGCAATATTCAAATCGACGTTCCAGAATTGAAAGCCGGGCTGTACAGGGTAATAGCAAGCTATAAAAAAGATTTTTCGCGAAATGAAAATACAGTTCAGCATTGCCCGCTCTGGGTCAATAACATATCATTGATAGTAAGAAACCGCGATAACGGCACTGAAGGCTATGTGCTTGACAGCTTGAACGGTGTTCCGGTTAAGGCGGCGACACTTAAAGCTTATTACGTAAGGGATTATAAGATTAGACGCTATGAAGTTTTAAGCACAGTTACTACCGATGAAAACGGGTACTTCTTATTTAAAAAGAATTCTAAAACGGAAAGACATAACGGCTTCATAATATATGCCAGCGACAACAAGGGCGGCGAATTTATTGACTGGAACAATAATTACAGCGGCGAGCGCTACAACGAACCGGTCCGCCAGCAGACGTTTTTCTTTACCGACAGGGCGATATATAGACCCGGCCAAACCATTAATTTTAAGGGTATATGCATAAGCGCCGACACAGATAAGAAAAATTACGAGGTACTTAAAAATCATTACGTTACCGTTCATTACCGTGACGTTAATTACCAGGAAATCGCGAGCGCGAAGTTTAAGACGAACGATTTCGGCTCGTTCAGCGGCACGTTTACCGCTCCGTCCGGCAGGCTTATGGGCGCAATGACTATCAGCTCAGAATTCCCTTCCGGCAGCTGCACTATAAGGGTCGAAGAATACAAACGTCCTAAGTTCACAGTCGAAGTTAAAATTCCAGAAGAAAGTTACAGATTGAATGATAAAGTGAAAATAATGGGCGAGGCTATGGCATACACCGGCGCTCCGATCGACGGCGCGATGGTTAAATACCGCGTGGTAAGACAGCCAAAACTTCCGGCATGGTGGGGATATTTCTGGCACCGCGGCGGAATGTCGTTTGATGTAAGCGCGTCGCAGGAAATAGATAATGGTAAAATCAAAACCGGCGCGGACGGCAAATTTGAAATAGAATTTACAGCTAAACCCGATAACTCGATTCCTAAAGAAAGTGAACCTACATTCATATATACGATTTCTGCCGATGTTACTGACAGTGCGGGCGAGACAAGAAGCGACCAGAAATCGATCAGGCTCGGCTATACCGCTATGGAAGCGGCTATGGACGCCGGCGATTGGCTCGATGCCGGTAAAGCCGTTAAAATATCGGTCGACACGAAAACGCTTGACGGCAAGTTTGTTAAAGCTGAGGGACAGGTCGAAATATTCGAATTGAAACAGCCTGAAAAACCTGTTAAAGCGGAGCTTAATAATGAATATAACTGGTGGTGGTACGAGGAACCGCAGCAGACTTCAAATAAAGATATAGAGTTGTCCGGCAACGTTAATACGTCGGACTGGAAGATGTGGCCGGCAGGATCGTCTGTTACGAAAAAACCGTTTAACAGCGACGGCACTAATTCAGTAAACCTGGAATTCAATCTTAAAGCCGGCGTTTATAAGGCAATTTTAACGTCGAATGACAGGTTCGGCAATAAGGTTAAAGCGATATTGCCTATTCTTGTTTTTGATGAAAAAGCGACTAAATTTAACGTGAAAGCGCCTTCTTATTATGTGGTGAATTCGCCGTCGGTTGAAGTCGGCGATAAATTCAGGGCGATTTTAGCGACCGGCTATGAAAAAGGTCCGATTTTAGTCGAGATATTGCATGATAATGAAAATATTAAAACTTACTGGGTACAGCCTGATATTACCCAGCATTTGATTGAAGTACCCGTATTAGAGGAATATCGCGGCGGCTTCAGCGTAATGACGACTTTTGTCAAGGAAAACAGGTTATACACTAACAGTACGGCGGTATATGTGCCGTGGTCTAACAAGAAATTCGATATCAAATTCGAGACGTTCCGCTCGAAATTACAGCCGGGCCAGGAAGAAACATGGACCATTAAAGTGAAGGGGCCGGGCGCTGAAATGAAAGCTGCTGAATTTCTTGCGGCTTTATATGACGAGTCGCTTGACGCTTTCGTACCTCATTCATTCAACACTTTTGACGGAGTATTCAAAAGGGATTACAGCAATGTTTCACAAAGATATTCGAATGTGACATTAAATTTTCAGAATTGGTTCAATACGATGAATAATTATTCATCGTATTCGGACTATTCATACAAGAATTTTATGAGTGAAATTGTGAGCAACTATTATGGCTATGAATATGGCCGTCACAGGATGTATAAAAAAAGCAAAGGCGTGAGTTATGACGGCGAGGCAGACGGCATGATGCTTCAGAGCGCTATGGCCCCTCCTGCGCCGGCGGCTATGAAATCAATGGCTAAGGAGGAATCTTTGGCCGAAGGCGGAATGGCGTTAGACGAGGCTAAAAGCGACAGGACTATGGCCGAGGCTATGCCTAACGCGGGTGCCGTGCCCGGTGAACCGAAACCGGCTGCCGGTAAAAAGCCTGACCTGTCAAAAGTATCAGCGCGTCAGAATTTGAATGAGACCGCATTTTTCTATCCGGCGCTCACTTCAAATGCGGATGGAATAGTCAATATTACATTCAAAATGCCTGAAGCGCTCACTAAATGGAAATTTTTAGGATACGCTCACGGTGTGGACCTTGAAAACGGTTTGATAGAGGAACATGCCGTCACTCAGAAAGACCTGATGGTTCAGCCTAATCCGCCGCGCTTCTTAAGGGAAGGCGATGTTCTGGAATTTACGGCTAAGGTTACCAATATGACCGATAAAGAAGTAAATGGCAGCATAAGGCTGAATATTATGGAACCGGCGTCGGATAAGTCGATTGACGCTAAATTTAAAAACGATAAAACTGATTATGATTTCGTGATTCCGGCGAAACAGTCGAAGTCATTATCATGGCAGTTGAATGTTCCTGATAAGATCGAGATAATTAAATATAAAGTCGTGGCTTCGACCGGCGATAAATCAGACGGCGAAGAAGGGCTGCTGCCGATACTTTCGAAGAGGATAATAGTTTATGAATCGATACCGCTTCCGATAAGAGGCCCGCAGGAAAAGAAATTCAAGTTTGAAAAACTGGCGGCTTCGGCAAAATCGGATACGCTTGAACATAAACTTTTTACGGTGCAGATGACTTCTAATCCGTCATGGTACGCGGTGCAGGCGCTTCCTTACCTTATGGAATTCCCGCATGAGTGCTCGGAACAGACTTTCAACAGGCTTTACGCTAACTCTCTCGCTAAATTCATAGCCGACTCGGATCCTAAGATCAGAAAAGTGTTCGATGTCTGGAAAAAAGTACAGCCTGACGCTTTAAAATCCAATCTTGAAAAAAATGAACAGTTGAAAAGTGTTATGTTAATTGAATCGCCGTGGGTGCTTGACGCTAAGAGCGAAACGCAGGCGAAAAATAATGTAGGCATACTTTTTGACGATAACCGATTGAAAAATGAGCTTGAATCGACTTATGACAAACTCAAAAATATGCAGCTTTCTGATGGTTCGTGGCCGTGGTTCCCGGGCGGACGCGGCTGCAGCTATATAACTTTATACATCACAAACGGCTTCGGCAGGCTTAAAAATTTGAAGGTCGCTAATGTAAAGCAGGACCTTGCTTTAAAAGCCCTCGATCATCTTGATGGATGGATAAATAAAGTTTATCAGGACATATTAAAGTATGGTAGAAAACATGACAATCATATCAGTTATGATATAGCTTTATACTTATATTGCCGCAGTTTTTATTTGAGCGAGAAGCCGATACCGGCCGGATCAAAGGAAGCTGTAGATTATTTCCTGGGTAATGCCAAGAACTATTGGCTCGATGTCAATTCGAGAATGAGCCAGGCCCACCTCGCGCTGGCGTTTAACAGGTTCGCCGACAAGGAAATGGCGCAGAAAATAATGAAATCGATTAAGGAACGCAGCCAGACTAACGAAGAAATGGGAATGTTCTGGGGCGAAACCGAGCTTTCATGGTGGTGGTACAGGGCGCCGATCGAAACACAGGCTTTAATGGTAGAAGCGTTCGCGGAGATTATGAATGACGAAAAAGCTGTTGAAGACTGCAAAGTATGGCTGCTGAAACAAAAACAGACCCAGAATTGGAAGACTACAACGGCAACTGCTGATTCAATTTACGCATTGCTGTTGCGTGGAGATAACCTCCTCGCTTCGGATGCGCTTGTCGAAGTTACGGTCGGCGGCAAAAAGGTTGAGCCTGAAAAGGTTGAAGCCGGCACTGGTTTTTATGAAAAACGTTATGACGGCGCGGCTGTTAAGCCTGAATTCGGCGAAATAACAGTTAAGAAAGTAGATAAAGGCATTGCATGGGGCGGCGCGCACTGGCAGTATATGGAGGATATGTCAAAAATCACTCCTCATACGCAGAATCCGCTTACATTGAAGAAAACGCTTTTCGTTAAACGCGACAGCAAGAAAGGTCCGACAATTGAACCTGTAAGCGGCGCTCTCGAAGTCGGCGATCTTTTGACGGTAAGAATAGAGCTTCGCACCGACCGCGACATGGAATTCGTCCACATGAAGGACCAGCGCGGAAGCGGTCTTGAGCCGACAAATGTGCTCTCGCAGTATAAATACCAGGACGGCCTCGCTTATTACGAATCCACTAAAGATACGGCTACGCACTTTTTCATCGATTACCTGCCGAAAGGCACTTATGTGTTCGAATATACATTGAGAGTGCAGCACAAAGGAAAATATCAGACCGGCATGGCTAATATCGAGTGCATGTACGCACCTGAATTCAGCAGCCATTCCGAAAGTTTCGTACTTGAAGTAAAATAAAAACTAAATAACATTAACTTTGTTAAAAAGCGCCCGGATTCATTGCCGGGCGCTTTTTTTTATAAATTACTTAAGTTTTGCATAGCAAAATCATCATTATTACTTTAACCTATATTTTTGACTAACATATTTACAATTGATTTGGAATCAAATAAAAAAAGTTTATTAATTATTAAAATCCTTATTATAACTTATCTGCATTTAGCGGTTAAAAAATTGAAATTAAATATTTGAACCACTTATTATTTACGGAAAAAAGGCTGATTTTAACTCTTTATGTATAATAACGAAATTAATATTGCTGATTTTAAAAATGAATTTGATATTGCATAAGCTGATTATAAAATTAAAAAGGTGCTGCCAGATTATATTCTGAACAACACCTTATATTTTAATTATTTAATATTGAGACTGTGTGAAATCTCCATTAAAACTATTGATATTTGAAAAAATAAGCATAA
>JASDSY010000018.1:33349-67857 GCA_041441465.1 Candidatus Wallbacteria bacterium | reverse complement strand
ATTTGAAATATAAATAACGAATTTACAATAGTTTTGCTATGCGAAACTTAAGTTACTTATTACTTCGATTTTGTCAGGATTCGTGGCGCTGATTTTATATTTTTGAGACTGTTTAGCTACCGCATAGTCATATTTGACAGAATCCGGCATTTTAACGCGAATTTCGTAACAATTAGCTTTTGCAATATAGCCGCTGCGCTCAAGATTTTTCCATGGAAGTTCATATTTTTTAGGTCCTATCAATGAAAACACATCGCCTTCCATATTATCTTCGCGTACAAGAGTCGCGGTAAGGCCGAGGCGTCTTTTAGCCTGGATTTGCGCGGTTACTCTAAATATCGGCGCGGGCAGCAAATGTACTTCATCGTAAATTATCATTCCCCAATTGCGGTCGGTTAAAACGACAAAGTGCGGATAATGATCGTCGTTTCCGCGATGCCACATTATTGTCTGGTAAGTGGATACGGTAACCGGCCTGATTTGCTTTTTATCGCCGGTATATTCTCCGACCATATCGCTGTCAAGCCAGGTTTTGTCAAGTAATTCATTAATCCATTGTCTGACCGCGACTGTATTTGTGGTTAGAATAAGCGTCTCGCAGCGGGCCTTTTCCATAACTCCTATGCCGACGCATGTTTTCCCGGCACCGCAAGGAAGCACTATAACTCCCGAGCCGCCGTCGGATTGGCCTTCACGGTAAAATTCGCTTACGGCCTTCATTTGATAATCACGTAATTTAAAATCTTTTCCGGCCGAAGTGACTTCTTTAATACTTACATCGAGGCTGCTGCCTTCATCATATCCTATCCTATCGCGGACAGGATAACCTATTTTCAGAAGCGCTCTTTTTAACTCGCCGCGGTATTTCGAAAAAATCAAAAGATTAAACTCATCCAGCCGTTTAAAAACGTACCCTGAAAATTCAACATTCCCCATAATTTCCATTATTATATATTTATCAATCGAGTTCATTAAAAATAATTCATCGATCATGCCTGAAACTTGACGATTAAGATCCGCAAGTTTTTCTTTGAATAATAATTCATTTTCTTTTTGCGAACAATTCTCGTTAGCGCATGTTCTTTTTAAATAATCTGCGATTTTTAAAAATATAAGTTTGCCGTATCTGGCAATATTAAAATTAATTTCATGTATTACGTTTTCAGGAATTGGATGGCGCGAATATTTACTCAAAGTATCAAGAATTTGATCGGCATTATAGCCTAAAGCGGCGGCATTCCATAAAGAGATTTTTGTAATGCGGTATGTATGCATATATTCAGGCGATTTCAATAATTCCGCAAATACTGAAATTTCATCGCGGCATTTTTCGAAACAGTCGTGCGATGTATCTAAAAATATAGTTAAATCGCCCTGGATAATAATAGGACCGTCGTACATAAAAGTAAGCTCACATCTTTAGTAAAATAACTCAAAAATAGTTTTAATAAACAAACTTAATAACACAATATATAACAGCAGATAAAACCACAATCCACATAACCGCTATCAAAGCAGCGATAATTTTTTTCTCTGGCAGGTCATCTCCGCCATTCCATGCAGCATTAACATTAACGCGGCATTCGTTAAGGACCTGTTCAGGAACAAGCTTTAAAGCGATATAAATCCCGACAGGCACTATCAATAAATCATCAAGATAACCAATGACAGGTATAAAATCGGGTATGAGATCAATCGGACTAAACGCATACCCAAGAACTCCATAGATTAATAGTTTAACATAAAACGGCGTTTTGGGATGACGCGAGATAAGATATATAAGATAAATATTTTTCTTTATTTCTTCGGTTTTTTCACGAATAAATAGAACAATTCCATTTCCTGACAAATTAATTACCTTCTAAAAAATAATAGCCAGACAACACATAAATGATACAAATAAATTTTAGCAAATACAAATTATTATGTCAACATTTTGTTTGGTTAATATTTTGTTAAAAGAAAGTAAATTAACAATATTTTTTATGCATGAACGAGGAAATTTTTTATAACGACGACCTGCGATTCGGTTTTAAACTGAAATACCCTGGCTTTTTCGACGGTCAACCTTACGTCGCTGACGCGAAACCAGATATGAGTATCTGAACAGGGGATAGGGTTTGCCTGGACATTCAATTTATATTCCCTGTTTTTAGTAGCCTGGATGTTGGCAAGATTTTTATTCATACGGCAATAAATATACCACATTACAAAAATTATTTGAGAGTTTAAGGCTGTAGGCGGTCTTTCTATATCAAAAAAGAAACCGTCATAGATTTCCTTTTGAAAATCTAAAGGTAAAAACATTATCTGAATAGGATTTCTAACAATCGAGTTTATATAATCGACATAGTGTGAATTCAAAAAAACCATGCCGTTAATAGTCGGAATTTTATTAATGCCGTCAGGAAACCGGACGTATTTTAATTCTTCGTTAAAAAGGTTAATAATCATACGATTAACTTCAAATTTCGGCATTTTGCCGATGGCGATTCTATTTAAAACAACGCCGGTTAAAAACCAAAAATTTTTTTGTTCAATGGGCAGGTTTGCCGGCAAGAATTCCTGGATTTCTTTCAAAAAAGGCATTGCCATATACTCATAAATATTAATGCTGCTTGCACGAACAAATGAAGGCTTAGGAGCATTTTCAGATTTATTTTGAAGGTCATCGATATTTTTTATAGTGTATATCAAATGATCCGCCGTGCATTTAATTGAAAACGGTATCGCTTTAAAAGTAAATTCATAAAAATATCCATGATAATCATCAATATTAGTCGCAAGGACATCGCGGAACACTCCGATCCCATCGAGCATGGACGGAATTTTCTTCAGTCCTTTAAGCGTCTTTTCGCCATCAGGCGTAATTATTGTCATATCTTCATGAATTGCCATTTTGCACTCCAGATTTTCATTATCACTATAATATTCATATTTAAAAACTATTTTCGGGCCTGTATAAAGTAAAAATTTCCGGTATCGAATGATTTATCTATATAAAATCCAATTTTCTCAAGAATCTCGCTGTAAAAAGAAGACGGCTTTAATTTAACATATTCAAAATTTTTGTCACTGACCGAATCATGACATGCATTAATTTTTTCCTTCGGTTCGGAATGCATGATACAGCAGCAGCCGCCGTCCTTTAAAAGCTCAAAAACGTTGCCAATAATATCATACGGGTCATTGAAATGCGGAAAAACTGAATACAAAAATATATAATCATAACTTGCAGTATTAAACTTAAAAAATTCCGAATTTCTATCAAGAATATCGCATACATAAAACTTAATATTTTTTAATTTTTCAAATTTTTCAGAGGCTTTTTTTATCATCTCTTCAGAAAAATCAACGGCATGAATATTCAGGTTATCATAATAATTATAGGCATTTATGAAAGGCAGCAGCACTCCGGTTCCCGTGCCGACATCGAGAACTTTAAGATCGAGCCCGCGGCCTGCTTTATAATTAATTTCAGACATCGTCAAAAGATTTTTTATTATAAATGGATCATGATGGCAGATATTATCCCAATTTTCAGCTGCTTCATCAAAAAATTTCATGCATTCAACATCTTTTTGCGGTAAAATAAATATCACCTTCCAAAATGGAATCTTTTTTCAAACTTTTAAGAGGATCAGGCTCATTTTTTGAAGAATAAGGCGCCAGCACACTAAATTCAATGCCGTTCGAAAAAACAACAATCCTTCTAAAATATTCTTTGGTATATTCGTTCAAAACTTTATAAGCCGCTTTGACTATTCCTGTAAAATGCGCATAGGGCATATTCTTATAATCTGTTTCATCTTTATTTATGTTTTTTAACCATACTATCGTTTTTTCGTCAATGACGATTTCATTTCCGTATTTTTTAAAATAATCGGCCTTATCGTTATATAAAACCGCCGTTTCGAGAATAAGGAAAGCATTCAAAGTAACGGTAAGCGGGACCGCGCATTCAATCGTTGTTTGTTTGGCGCCGGCATAAAATATATCGGTTTTATCGGCAAGCCAGTATGGAAATGCCAGAGCCGCATATATTTTAAGGCCATTTATCGCAGCATGGGATTCAAAAAAAGCAAACTCGGCTATTAACATTGATTTTTCAATGTCACTGACAAATATCCGTTTTAAAAAAACATGCAATTTGAGTTCTACATCATAAAATGGGAAAAGTAAAAATGCATCTTCGCCAAATATTGCACCAAAAACGAAAACCCCGGGCGAAATTACATCACAAAAAAAAATTTTTTCGCCTTTAGAATCGTACCTTTTCCCTCTGTTAACCAATTCTTCAAGTAAATCAACATAACCTTGTCTAAAAGTTAAGGCAGTTAAACCCATTCCGGAGCATATTAAATTGAATTCCATGTAAAAATATTATCAAATAAAAAAAACAATGTCAATTTATTTTAAAAACTTTCACAGCAATTCAAACTATTTTCATCTTAAATAATTTTCAAATTCCTTAATTTGTTTATCATTTACGGCTTTCGCCTTTTCACTTTTTATTAATCCAATTAAATTTTCAAGTTTTTCGACATTTTCTTTCAATTTGGCATTATCAGGAGATAACTTCAATGCTTGTTCCCATGATTTTTTAGCCGAAACAAAATTTTTCAACTCGCGGTTAATATTGCCGAGCATTATAAATGCTTCACAATTGTCCGGATTGGTTTCAACATATTCGCTGACCGTTTTTTTCGCTTTCAAAAATTTTCCTTCGCTTATCATTTTTTTGACTGTTTTTATAACATCTTCTTTTGGGGCAGTGCCGGCACTATCCAATTTATTTTTTAATGCCGCTTCTTCATTTACGGCTTTATCCGCAATTTCAATAGATTTTTTTTCAGAATCATTTTTCAGCGGGTCCGGCTGTAAAGATTTTTGTGATTTTATACGAATAGGCGTTTCAGAGCTTATAAATATTTTTTCGTCTTTATTTTTAGCAGTATCGGCTGTATTGACATTAATATTTTTTTCGGTTTTTAATGACGCGTTATTTTCAATTTTCAAGCTATTATTCTTTTCTTTGGCGCCGCCGAATATTTCAAGATAGCTGCCGCCGCCAGAAATTGCAAATTCAGTGTTATTAATGGAATTTCCATTACCGCTGTTCGCCGTGCATTCTTTAAATTTAGTCAAATTTACATATGAATATTTTGGCAGGCCTTTATTCGAACGCCCAGGCGCCGCTTCGATAACAATTACAAACATTAATTTTTCACTATTTTCAGAATTTCTTTCATGACCGTTAAAACACTGCGAGGCCATATTTGCCATTCCCGGCAAATAACGCCCTGAATTAATATAATAAGAATTACCGCAGGCAAGAAAATCGCTATTTTTTTTACCGATGCCAGTTATTAATAAACATTCATTTTCAAAAATTTCATTGCAGCGGCTGCTTGATATTGACATAATATTTTGTAATTCGGAATTCTCCGAATCAATAAACAAACTTTCAAGAACTGAAAGATTTATACGAAAAGCCCCATTTTCAAGCGCCGCAGGAAAAATTTTAATTTTCGATTTAAGAATCTCATAATTTGTATCGACTTCAATAAAATCATTTTTCAACGCCGCCATTTTATCTGAAAACTTAACATAAGGCTGTATCATGCCAAGCGCCTCATTTTTATTTGAAGCTCTTAAGCACTTTATGTTTTCGCCATCTTTGCATTGCAGATTATAACCGATCTTGCCCAATTCATTTACTATCTTTAAGGGAACCGCGGCTATTTTAAAATTAATTAATGTCGCGCTATTGCTGATTTCCTTTGACGCAATAAATGTTTCAATATTTTTTAATGCAAGGGCGGTATCGGTAACGATAACCGCGTTAATTTTTTCATTTTCATAAGCAGAACCGCTTTTGGATAATTTCTGCCTGAGTTCGTCAATTATGGTTTTTATTTGTATATTTTTCAAGCTGAACATTTTCGTTTCAAGAGCAATTTTCCCTTCAGGTTCAGAAATATCAGAAGCCGCATTGTCATATTTTTCGCTAATTCTATCGGCTTCCCTGATTTTATTAAGTATGTAATCTGCATTATCGGGAGTTTCATCGAGAATCGCAATCGAGCTTTTTTCATCATAGTTAACAGTAGCTTCAGCCGATTTATTCGCTTCGATAATTTCCCTGACCTTACTAATGCTTATAAACGACGGAGAAACAAATACCCTTTTCATATTTAATTTATTACGCGCAGCGCTTTTTATATTAAAATTCCGCTTTTTTTCGATCAATACGCCGTCGCCGTAAAATTTATAATTATAATCAAGGCCTTTTAAAAGCGCCGCCATTGCCTCTTCAAGAGACGAATTAAAAAAACAGGCGGAAACTTTTTCAGCGAGATCGTTTTCAGTATAAATTTTGACATTATAATCCAGCGAAATTCGTTTTAACGCTGAACATAACTCGATATTTTCAAATTTATACGAAAGCCTTATATTTTTTAATTGTGAAAAGCCGTTCAAATTTTTCTCAGGCAATTTTGCGCTTCCGGAAAGAAAAACGGAAACTGTTAATATCATAAAGAACGAAAATAATGGCAGCAGTTTTCTGTATCCTTTATTTTTAATTTCAAACGTCTTCATTTCCATCACCTTTTTAATTCATTAATCAGACTGCGTGAAATGGAATCCGGCGATTTCGAGGTATAAAACAATGGTTTTAATTCAACCATTATAGATAACTCTTTTACGCAATCTTAAAATATAAAAGGGCCGTTGATTATACAGCCCTTTTGCGCGCACAAAGGCGCCGCATATACTAAATATTTGACTTATATAATTCAAAACTTCATATTACATATTTATCTTTTCGATCTGCGAAGCGAATTTTTCGATCTGGTCTTTTGAATCTACAGCCGCAGAAGTATTTTTGGTAGTAGCTGTCTGCACTTCTTCCTTTACCGGAGTGAGCTGTACCGGAACTAACAATGTGGCGCCGGCTTTAAATTCAGTACCTTCATTTATCTTCGCTAATGTTTTAGGCGTTACTTTGCCGCCTGTATATTTTTCTGAAATATTTTGTAAAGTGTCATTTTCAGTCATCTTAACCTGATGGAACATAATCCTTAAATTTTGTCCTTCAGTAAGTTTGTATGGAGCCTGCTTATTATTCACAACGGCAAGCGATTTAAACATAAACGGATCGTTATAGAATTTTTTAGCAATACCGGCAAGGGTATCGCCCTTTTTCACTTCATAATTTTCGCTTACAGTCGGAAGGTCTGAACGTATTTCCATGGCTTTGCCGCTGGCTGAAGTAAGCTTCTGGCTGGCAATTTTGGTAACTGTGCCTGTTACATCTTTATTTTGATATTTTTCATTGATTTTATATTTAGCGGCAAGCTCTTCAATGGCCTTTTTATAATCTACAGGCATTGAATTATTAGCCAAAGTATCAGATTGAGTTTTAATTTTTTCTGCAGGAGTTTCACCAAGCGAAACTTTTGTTTCCACATTGGTAGGAATTATCGTCGGCGACCATCTTTGATTTTTAGAAACTGCGCCGTTTGGCGATGAATTTGAATTCAATGTCGATGCGATTGAATTTTCTTTAGCTGGTGTATTTACTTTGGTATGAAGGTTATTAATTCTGCTTTCGGTTTCTTTGGAAATTTTAGCTATTATTTCGTTAAAATTTCCTTTTTCAGCGGTACGTTCATTTTTTCTGGCAGAATATTTTTGTAAAAGTTCCTGAGTACGTAGAGAAAGGTTTTGCTGTGAATTGTTCACTCTGATGTTATTCATTTTTAAATCCCCCCAAATTAATTACAAACTTTTGAATTTATTTTTATATTTATATTTTTGTTCAAAAGCACTTTTATATGTTTTTTATAATTATCGGAAGGAATTTCAGAAAATTAATCTTAAATTAAAAAATTTTTTATAATAAATATCAGAACGCCGACAAGCCCGCCGACCAGAGCGCCGTTCAATCTTATATATTGAAGGTCTTCGCCAACTTTTTCCTCTATCTGATTGGTAAGCTCGTCATCATTTATTTTTGCAATATTTTCACGGACAATATTGGAAATTTCAGAATGTTTTTCCTCAATAATAACCAATACTTTATCTTTCGCCCATACATTAAAATTATTTTTCAGCTCATCATCCTGCTTCAGGCGATTGCCGTAGTCGATTATAGCATCGGATATATTAATTCTCACTTTAGGGCTTAATTTTTGCCATATATTATCAATTAAATCCGAAAAATTTATCTTATCAACCGATGAGTTGATAATCTGGCTTATATTAGAATTAAGCTCCTGCCCGTTTAACATCTCATTGGTTATTCCTCTCAGGGCCGATTCTATTTTTTGCGATATGATATGATTCACGTCATCTTTGGCATTTAAGATTTCAGCGGAAGCACCGCGGCAAATTTCACGTGAAATTGAATTGTAATTAAGCATTCCGCTCATTTCCCCAAAGTTAACAGCCGCCATTATCACTTCGGAATTCGGAAATTTTTCTATATAACTTTTTAATATTTTAGGAATTTCAACGGCAATGAATTCAACGGCTTCATCTGAATTTAACAATCCTTCAGCTTCATTCAATATCATCTGGCGCGCCTTCGAGCTGATATCGACAAAATTGTCATTTATAAAAGCGTTTACAGGTTCTTTGAAATTTATCATTTTAGAATGGTTTTTGACAGCGCGGCGCACTTCGGTAAATTCGTTATCAGCTTTCATTTTCTCTAAGAAATCGTTAATGACGCCAAACGCAAAATCATCTATAAGTTTGATATTTTCATGCCTGACTATAATTTTGGCAATTTCGGAGGCAAAATCAAAACGTTCTACCTTATTTTGCAATGCGTCCTTGGTGAGCCACTGATTTTCAAGCATATCGATGATGCCGTCGGTTATCCTGCCGCGATTTTTCTTTATAATCGAAGTATGAGGAATAGGAATATTAAAAGGGTGCCGGAAAAGCGCGACAACCGCAAACCAATCGGCAAGACCGCCGACCATCGAAGCTTCGAAAAAAGAATGCAATAATCTGAATGGAATATTTTGAGCTTTCAAAGTCAATATAAATCCGGCCATAGCAGCCGCAAGTGAAATCGGGGCCATATAAGACATTTTCATATATTTTTTCATAAAATTCCTGCCTTTTAAATAAAAAAACATGAATGACTTTTCACTATACGTAAAAAATTAATACGCCGGACAATAACACCTATTTATAATCATTCTATGCTTTTATATCTTATCAAACATTAAGATAAGTAATTATTTTTAACTTTAATGGATTATATAAAGCCTTAATTAAATTGTCAAATGATAATTTTAATTTTTAATAAAATATTAAAAATGTTCTGGACATTTTGCGTTTTTTTTTCTATAATATTTTAAAAATACAAAACATGTATTTTAAAGTTAATTAATAAAAATTAACTTTAAAGCTGCAATCCGCCAGGTATGACGTATAAAGTACTTAGTCTGGCGGTAAAAACGAAAAAAATAAAAGGGGAGTTTTGGTATGACCTATAAAAGAATTCACAATTTTAACGCCGGCCCTGCCGCATTGCCTATCGAAGTTTTAGAAGAAATAAAAACCGATCTTATCGATTACAAAGGAAACGGCCTTTCAGTATTGGAAATGAGCCACCGCAGCAAAGCTTATGATGAAATAATAAAGAACGCGGAAAAAGACATGCGCGAACTTCTTGGAATCCCTGATAATTATACGGTAATGTTTCTTCAGGGCGGCGCTACGCTCCAATTCGCAATGGTGCCTTTAAATCTTTTACCTGATAACAAACCGGCGGATTATATAAACACCGGCACATGGTCGACCAAAGCTATAGAAGAAGCTCAGAAACTCGGGAAAACACCTAGAGTTATCGCCTCATCGGAAGACAAAGAATTTACATACATACCTAAGAATTTTACAATAAACAAAGATTCAGCTTATCTTCACATAACATCGAATAACACTATCCGCGGTACAGAATGGCAGTCATTTCCTGAAACAAACGGCATCGACCTTGTTTGCGATATGTCTTCGGATTTCTGCTCACGCCCTGTCGATGTAAAAAAATTCGCTCTAATTTATGCCGGCGCCCAGAAAAACGTAGGCCCGGCCGGTGCTACGGTAGTTATTATCAGAAACGATCTTCTCGAAAGAAGCCCAAAAAATATCCCTACGATGTGCAACTATAAAATAATGGCTAAAGAACCTTCATTATACAATACACCGCCGGCATTTACAATTTATGTAATCGGACTTGTAATGAAATATCTCAAAAAAATCGGCGGACTTGAAAAAATGTATGAAATGAACAAAGCGAAAGCTAAAATTTTATACGACAGACTCGATAAAAATGATTTTTATCGCGGTACAGTCGAAAAAGACAGCCGTTCATTAATGAACATACCGTTCAGATTAAAAAATGAACAACTCGAAGAAAAATTTTTGAAAGAAGCTAAAGCCGCAGGAATGGAAGGCTTAAAAGGCCACCGTTCAGTCGGCGGCGTACGCGCTTCACTTTATAACGCCGTTCCTAAAGAATCCGTCCAGGCTCTTGTTAATTTCATGGACGAATTCGAAAAGAAAAACAGCTAATCGATAAAATAAAAAGCTATATAGTATAAAATGGGCTATTCACATTATATTTGAATAGCCCATTTTATTTATGATTAAGTAATTCGAGTAAATCCAAGTTTTTTAAAAACCGCGTCCGAAAATTTTTCCGAAGATTTTCATTATTAAAGATTTTTATTGCATCTCTTCAGAATTCAATGTTTCAGTTCCTAAATTATTAAGTTGTTTTTCAAATTCTTTTTTCTTATTTTGCAACGATTCCAGGTTTTTGGCAGCTTCGTCAGCATCTGCCTTTGCCTGACGGTAACGTCTGCGGTAAGTATTTTGATAAGGGTCGGATTTATCCTGCCCGTTAAGAGAATCAGGATTATCGCGCCATGTCCGCCGGTACTCAGTACGGCCGCTCCAGTCATTTTTAGCTCTATGCGCCTCATTTTTTAAATCAGCGGTATTTTTTTCAGCTTCCTCTATTTTTTTATCAATTTTTTCTATTTCTTCTTTTAACTGAGTTTTTTGCATTTCAATATTTTTCTCGTTATCTGTTTTCTTTTTATGTTCTTCATCTAAAAAATCATCAGGCTTATTTTCATTGTTTTTTTCAGCTGCTTCAGATTCGTCATAAGCGGCAGAACTTTTTTCAGTAACGGCAGATATATTTTTAATAAAAGTCTGGTCGTTTTCATAATTTTTTTCGTTATATAGTGTTTTCAGCCTGGCGGTTAAGTTTTTTAAAACTACCGGATCCGTGGTCAAATCTTTAGCCTTTTCATAATTTTTTAATGCGCTGTCTATGTCCCCGGTCAGGTCGCATAGATAAGCATATTTATAAAAAGCCTGTACTTCAGATGTTTTTTGAGATAAACTTTCATATTTTTTCAGCAGCTGATTTTTAAGACCATAATCCGGTTCTATAATCAGTACACTATACGAAGCCACGGCGTCTTCATATTTTTCAAGAGCTTTTTCAATTGCATTTTTGCCGTTTAATGCCACTGCATCGAGATAGCTTTTACGCGCTTCCCGCTCTGAAACCTTATTGAAAAATAACAGTTCCTCCGCAGCATTCGCAGCCGGAATAAGCGATGTAACAAAAATTACAAAATAAATAAAACTGATTATACCTATATATTTTTTTTGCATTGCTATGCCTCCTTATATTTTCAATAATAACTTTTCATAAATATTCGTTTTTATAAACAAATTAACTTTATAACTCTATTCTGGCGGAATATTTCCATATTTTATTATATCATATAAGTAAAAAAATGGATATTAAATTTTAATATGACATTAAATTCTAACATCCATTTCATTGGCATTTTTCTATTTAATTAAAGCTCCACACCTTAAAATTCTCAGTAAATAGAAACTTTTAAAAATGTGGGAAGGTTTAATTTATAGTCTTATATTTTAAAATCAAGCATTAACGCGTTGGTAAAAAAATATGAATCAACTTCATAACTAATTTTATAGGTATTTAATATTATTTTTTCAACGACGGTTTTTCGGTATTATAACCTTTTTCACCGTAAGGTTTAATTTTTCCAAGCCATTTTTCCTCGGCTTTTTTCAGCTTATTATCAAAATCCTCGTCTTTCTGATCAATCGACTCGAGCACCTCACTAATGAACGAAGATTCACCATATTTATTAAAATCTTCCTGCAAAGCTTTATTTCTATGGCCGCCTCTTTGCAGCTCAATAAACCTTCCGTTCATTGTTTTTAAATTCGGTGTCGCCACCAGAAATACTTTCTGGTTCACCGTATTTTTTATCTGATAAATGCCGCCTTCTTTTTTCATTTCATCATACTGCCGTCTCAGTTCTTTTTTTCTGTCCATTTTTTCCTCCTTATTTCCTTTTTCAGTCTTGTTTTTCAATCGATAACCGCTGCCGTCGGCATTACGTTCCATAAATCCATAATCAATTAAATACCGCCGTATCGCGGCGAAATCATGAAATACCGTTTTAAGTATTGAATTCACTTCTTTTTCGCTATACAGGAGCTTTTTATCAAAACGCCTTGTGATCTCCTGTAAAATTACCAGCCGCGATTTTTCCTTCATTGTGAAAGTCTTTAATACGCCGTCAGTTCCTTCCGGAAAATATTTTTTTAATATTTTTTCACGTTCATCAGGTAAAACCTCCATTCCGGACGATTCATATTTTTTTATATTTTTTAGTTTTGCCTTTGATGAAAGACCATTTTCTTTAATCTTCAAAAGTTCCATCAAGGCAAGAAATATCTTCGATTGCCTTTCTTTTTCCTTAAAATTAAACCTGTGATTTCTTATTGTCGATTCACTGCCAATACCGGTTTCACTTAAAATTTCGGCGTCGCTTTTGTTTTGATAAAAAAGGCTTAACAGCTTTTTTTGATGTTCCGAAAGCCCGGTTATCTTTTTATCAAGATCGATTAAATAATCGAAAACCGACCGGTGTTTTTTTTCAATATGCAGTTTCATAAATTTCTCAGCCTCATAAAAAACGCCGTCTTCATTATATATAATTCCTTTCTCAATTTTATGGCCGCAAAGAATACATATATAAAAATCATTACGCAAAATAAAACCCGCCAATAATTCTTCCATGGCAACCGACATTAATAATTCTGGTAAAAACATATTATAGACACTTCCTTAATTCGTTTATAAATTTATAAACATTATACATAATTGTTTATAAATTGTCAAGTTATTATAAAATACCGAAACCTAAATTCAAACTGCCTTTAAAAAAAAGAAGACCAGGCAGCTTTTAAACTTTCCGGTCTTCTTTTTTATAACCTAGACATTTAATTTTATTATCTAAAATTATTTATTTTAGCTTTATTTTTCCTTCCTGGACTTTAAGAGTCAAATCTTCATAGGTAAGTTTTATTTCCGATCTTTCTTTGTCCTTATCGCCTTCAACTTCGATAATAAGCTGGGTTGTCGCTTCATCGACAGCTTTTAAAACAGCGTTTCTTTCTTCGACAAGTAATTTAGAGCCGACAGTAAGCGCCGAAATCTTGGCAAGCGGATCGGCTTCGCCTTCATAACGAAGACAGCAAAGAGGCCGGCTGCAAAGTCCCATAATTTTCCCCTGAATTGTCTGCATGCTTAAAAGCGGCATACGCTGGTTTTCCGCGCTGACGACAGATTTCGCGCGGCAATTCCAATAACTGCAGCAAACCTGTCTTCCGCAAACCCCGAAACCTCCAAATAATTCAGTTTCATCACGCGGGCCGATCTGGCGAAGCTCGATTCGTGTTCTGAATACAGCCGCCAGTTCTCTTACCAATTTGCGGAAATCTACCTTTGAATCGGCCTTAAAATAAAACGTAATGCGGCTTCCATCGAATAAGTATTTTACGGCAAGGAGTTTCATTGGCAGCTCGAGTTTTTTTATCTTGTCAAGGCATATTTTAAAGCCCTCTTTTTCGCGCTCACGGTTTCGTTCTTCCTGAGCCAGATCAGCATCATTCACGCGGCGCAAAACCCTTATATTCGGATCGATTATACGCGCATCTCCGGGCGCCTGCAAAACCGCCACTTCAGCCATTTCCTTGCCTTTTTCAAGTCTTACTATTATGCGCTCTTTAACCTTGAAATCCATATTTTCATTAGGAATATAATATATTTCTCCGGCAGTCTTAAACCTTATGCCAAGCAGTTTTTGACCATCGGGAACCCTATAATTGGAAGGAGCCGAAACGGCCTGAGGCTTATCAAAATTATTATAATTATTGCTTCTTTCCTGGTCTTTATTATCGCCGGTTTCCAAATTACCTTCAAATTCAGCTGAATCTGCTACAAGTTTGCTGTTTTGCATTTCATCGGCAGTTAAATTAGCGCCATCGGATATTTTTTCAGGGCACTGACATTCGCCGCCGTCATTATGATTTTGGCAGCCGCCGCAATTTGACGATATGCCATTTGAAACTGCGTTTAAAGCTAAATCATTATTCGCATTTTCGACAGCATCCACTTTCACCGCATTTATAGGCACATTTGAAGTTTCGTTAAAATTAGTTAAAATTACTGAATTTTGTTCAACCGTTAATTCGTTTTTCTTAATCTCATTATTACCGGCGGCCACAGCTGCGACATTTGCCGCCGCAACCGTTCTCTGATCAAGAGGCTCGGTGCTGCCTGTTGGACGTTTCTGGCTGAAATTATTATTTGATTGAAAATTAGGACGCTTGAAATTATTCGAGCTATTATTATTATGCCTGAAATTATTTCTATTCGACTGATTGAATTGTTTTTGCGGATTTGACTGAGGCCGGACATCATTAGTATTACTGTTCGGATTATTCTCATTCGAGCGCGCTTTATCATTCGAGATATTATTTACGTTATTTCTATCACGCCAATTCTGGTTTTTATTAAACCTGTCATTATTTTTGTGATGAAAATTGCCGCTGGCGCCATTGTTATTACCGGCATTATTATTATTTTGTTTAAAATTATTATTTTTATGAGGCTCAAAATTTTTACGCTGGTGCTGTTTATTATTAGAAAAATTTCTGTCTTTATTGTCAGCCGCCGGAGCTGCATCCGGATTTTGCGCCGAAGCAACTTCGGAATTTTTCGGCCTGGCTTCCTCGCCGGCTAAAGGCTTATTCTCATTATTGTCATTTGCCTGATTGTTTATATTCTCTTGCATTATTCACCTACAGAATAATTATTTTATCTTTATATTTATTGTCCGGTTTTAAAATACACAATGTGCAATTTTCAAAATACAGTTCCGGATTAACATTTGAAGCGATATCGCGAAAATAAACCGCGGTAAGCCGTTTAATAATTTTTTCAATCTGTTCATTTTCAAACAAATCAGCGGCATGGCCTATAGTCCTGTCCATAATTCCGGCACGTTCTTTTTCGCTGTCACCGGTATTATTTTCACAATTTTTAAATTTATATAATTTTTCAAAAGTAGTTATATAGTTAGCAATTATAGCGGTAAATTCATTTTTTCTGATATGCCCGGTTTCCTTATCGTATTTATCCTTGTAGCCTTTAATTATATCATTTGAAAAAAGCTGTTTAAACTGTGAAACCGCTCCCGCCATTATTTCTTCCGTAACCTCGAAGTAATTTTCAATTTTACTTAACAATTGGTATGAAAGCGACATAAAATCACGTCTTGAAAATTTTCTGGAAGCGTAAACGAGCATTTTAGAAATAACTGTTTTCGCATATTTTAACGATAAAGCATTCTGGTCAATTTTATCAAATAGTTGGTTTAATTGCAAGTTATTTTTGGCTTCTTCAATTTTATAATCTTCGGGATTAATCTCATAGCAAAAATCAATTAAGTTATTGACCGTTTCAAGAGAAGGATTATTAAAAAAAGAATACGCTTTGTCGAAAACATCTTTTATCTCATCGCACGCGTTATTTCTAGCTGCTGCGGCTATACACGCGCCGATTGAATCGGAATTCTCTATTAAAAAATCGATATGTTTTTCTTCCAGCCCTGCCGTAAGGGACGAAAGATGTTTTTTTATTTCGATATCGGAAACAGCGCCAAACTTAACCATCTGGCATCTTGATTTGATGGTCGGTAAAACCGAATCAATCGAATCGGTTATCAATATGAAAATTACTCCCGGCATTGGTTCTTCGAGCGTTTTTAAAAAACAATTCGCCGATTCGGTATTGAAAAATTTAATATCATTTAAAATGAATATCTGTTTGATGTTATCCGGAAGTTTAAGAGTCGTTTTTTCGATAATTTTTTTCTGAATATCATTTATCGAAATTTCGCCAAATTTATAAATAATTTCAGTCAGATAATGGAATGAATTTTTATAAAACTGCGAACAATGGCTGCAATTACCGCACGCTAAATTATCGATCGGATTCAAGCAATTAAGCGACATAGCCAAAAGTCTTGCGTACAAATATTTTCCAGTATGTACGGGGCCGTTAAATAAAAAAGAGTGCGAACGATTTTTACCGGCCACAATTGATTGTATCAATTTTTTTATTTCAGTATGGCCGGCCGGATTAAGTATCGAATTGACTGTATTTACCATAATTCACGCTCATTTGCGTTTAAAGTTTTTTCATTTGATTGTTTTTTGATTGTTTGCGGATGAGTTAGAGGAGACATTAGTCACATCAGCGTTTGAATCGTTAAATTCATAATTTTTTCTTTTATTTTTCGAGTTGATAAAGTGTCTTATCCTTATCATTCCGACAACAAATAAAAGGCACATCAACAAAAGCAAAAAGGTCGCCTTTATATTATTGATTTTCGGCATTACGAAAGCCGAGAAAAAAGCCAATCCCATAGCTATCAAATATAAAACAGCTACAGCCTGCGGATGTGAAAGGCCCAATTCAAGAAATTGATGGTGCAGATGTTCCTTGTCAGCGATATGCGGAGGCATTTCGCGCACGATACGCCGGAAAACCGCATAAACCATATCAAATATAGGAATAAGAAGCGCTAAAAACGGCACCAGAACGATCGCGAAAGTTGCGCTTTTAAATGCACCCATAACAGATGTTACACCAAGTGTAAATCCTAGAAACGTAGCGCCACAATCACCCATAAAAATTTTTGCCGGATAAAAATTATAACGCAAAAAACCAATGCAGGCGCCGGCCATAGCGGCAAGCATGACGCACGAATTTAATGAAAGCTTATCGAGATAATTCACGACAATTAGCGCGACCGCGCTGATAGCTGTAATCCCGGAAGCCAGCCCGTCGAGGCCGTCTATAAAATTTATCATATTCGTAAGCGCAACTATCCAGAAAACCGTAATCGGCACTTTAAAAAAACCCGGATCAAATCTTGTACCCGGCTGGATACCGCTTACAACCTCTATTTTCAAACCAAATACCACAAGAATAAAAGCCGCGACAATCTGGACTAAAAATTTCACTCCGGGTTTCAGATCATATTTATCATCCAGAACTCCTAATATAACAATAACCAATGACGAAATAAGAAACCCGACGATCGAATTGTCTAAAGAAATCGAAGTAACAAAAGATGTTTTAAGAGGCCAGCCTATCATAATCGGTACAAACAAACCAATCATAAAAGAAAAATATATAGCAAGCCCGCCAAGTCTGCCTTTAGGTACATTGTGAATTTTCCGAGGCGAAGGTTTATCCATAATTCCGAACCGCTCGGATAATTTCATTGCGGCCGGCGTTAATATAATGCATGCCACAAGTGACGTTAAAAAACTTATGGCAATCTTAGGAGCAAATAAATCAATATTATTCATAATTATAACTTTTAATTTTAATTTTTTAGAGAAGTGATTATAAAATAATTTAACCGATTTGTCAAATCGGTTAAATTCAAATGGCAATTATATGATTTTTTAAAGTTTATAGACTTGTATCAAAAATGAAAACGGCCCGACGATCGAAACGTCATCTGAAATTTCTATATTTAAACGCGTTTTACAGTTATATTCCTTGATTTTATTTATAATATCATGAAGTTTTATCGAATCAAATCCCATAAGCGGCTCGATTATAAGGCCGTCTTCCTTCGCCTTGCCGCTCAGCTTATTCAATAATCCTATCAATTCTATTTTTATATGCTCACGAGGTTTGCTGCCGTCAATTACGTAGCCAGTATAAACTTCTTTGGTTTCGCCTTCATAACTTTCAAATGTCAGCACCTGGCCTTTTTTATAAATAGTGCGATTCTTTTGCACCTGTACATTCACATCGTCGAGAAACTCGCCTTCCATAACACGCTGCGTTGTCTTCAAGTAAACTACGAGTTCTTCTTTAGGTTTAATATTTTTAACAACACCAAGGAGAGGTTCTTTTAATTGAGCCCAGATTTCATTTACCGACCGCACTTTAACGCCGAGCTGTATACATACCTTTCTGATACGCTCTATCATTTCAGTAAAAAGCTTCTCGGCATCATTAATTTTTATCTCAGATGTTATAACGACATAATCTATTAATTCGTCAGGCTGAAATACCACTTTTTCACGTTTCTTTATTTCCAGCGTCTTTTCCATACTGGCAATTTCCGCTTTGAGGCTTTCTTTAGACTCATTCAATTCCTTAACAACTGAAAGCGATCTTTCATATTCAAGTTTTATCGAGTCGAAATTATTTTTCACCTCGTTTAGTTTTCCGGTAAACTCTTCACGCTCACGCCTTATTTCATCTATTTTGAATAACGCTATGCGTGCTTCTTCAGAAAATATGCTTACAATAAAAAGCGTAATAATGGTAGTAATCATACCGGTAACAATAGATATTACGATAGCGGTATTTTTAGGCCTCATTCCCAAAAATGAAAGACGCCATTTGCCTATTTTACGGCCTAACACATCGCCGCTGTAGGCTAAAAATCCGCTTAAAATAAGTAAAAAAATGATATTAAAATACATAACACTAACAGTATCGGCCTTATTATTAATTTATTAAATCGAAAATCACTTTTTAATCCGCTAAATTTATAAAAAATTATATATCCAGTTCACCTGTAATCAAAGAGACCGTTTTCGCGTCCGATTGAGCTTTTAAAGCAGCGAGTAAAGATTCTTTCAAATCGTTTTTCTGTTTTTTTATTTGCAGATATTTACAGATTATTTTTTTCAAAGCGGCGCTGTTGCCAATGCGGCCGAGCGCCCGAGCTGCATTATTCCTGACCATTTTTTCAGGATCGTCAAGTAAATTCTCAAGTATTTCCAAAGCATGTGCCATTTTCGAACTGTTTTCCTCTATCATTTCAGTTAAATTATAAAGCGGCGAATTTTCGATTATTAAACCGGCCATAAACTCGCGCGAATAGATTTCACCCAGTCCGTACGCACCCGAAGCGCGCATCAAAAAATTTTCACTGTCGCCGCACATTTCAAAAAGAGTTTGAACAGCCGGCAAATATCCGGAATTATAGCAGCATATCGCCGCATTCGCGCGATTACGGTTGTCCGGATCATTAAGTTTTTCCTTTAAAATCAAAATTATTTTTGTTTTATCCGAAATTTTAATTATCGCTTCGATTATATTAGCGCGCACACGCCGGCTGTCATGGCCAAAATATTTAGTCAAAGCTATTTTATCTTCATCATTCCCGAGCATTCCAACTTCAGCTATAAGGCTTGAAAAAATTTTTTCATCAGTTTCAGAATTCAGCATTTCAAAAATACATTTGACAATATTTTCTTTTAAATACATTAAATTTTTAAGGGCAGTTATGACAGAATAACGAACAATCGAAGATGTATCTTTCAGGCATGGCAACAGGTTAGCTATGAAGAGAGGGTCGCCGGAAAGTCCCATCAAATTAACTGAAGTATAACGAACTTTTTCATCAGGCGACTTCAGCCCTTCGATGAAAAGTTCAGGGTTTTTAAATTGTACGATTTCATACATTATAACTTGATTTTCTTTTCCCTTAACACGGTCCGCATTTATTAAAGTCACATCAATAAGATGCGCAACAGCCTTATATGTAGTTTCGGAGATGATTATCTTGGTATACCCGCCAATTTTCGACATCCCCTCGAGCCGAGCCGCGACATTTACAGTATCGCCGATTACAGTATAATCAAGCCTGCCGGAACTCGAGCCTATCAAACCCGCAATAACCTCACCCGTATTTATGCCGATACCTATTTTTATGGTGAATAAATTTTTAGCTTCTCGTTCTTCGTTAAAACGCCATAATTCCTCGTTCATCTGCATAGCCGCCATAACCGCGCGCGCTTCATCATCATTCATGACACCAGGATAAAAAACGGCCATTATCGAATCACCTATGAATTTATCAACAACGCCGCCATGGCGTTTAACAACCCCGGCCATCATTTCAAGGTAGCCGTTAAGCATTTCAACTATTTGTTCCGGAGAATATATTTCGGACATACCCGTAAAATTTCTTATATCGGAAAAAAGCACCGTAACTTTTCGTTCACTGCCGCCGACACTTATAGTTCCATCATTGCTTTTAGCAAGCTCCGCGACAGTTTCAGGAACGAACCTTGAAATAATTTCTTTTTCTTGAAGTTTATTTGAAACTTTAGATAATAACGAATTGATTTCAATTTCATCAGAATTTAATAACTTGCCGGAATTATCAACGATATTTTGATAATTGCCGGCAAGTATCATTTGTAATTTTTTTAATATTACTTGTTTAAAAATATTTTCGTCATTAAATTCCATATTCAATTCTCATTATTTTAGTTTCATAAAAACAGCAGGCGCCATTAAAATTTCAACTTATCGAGCTTGCGCCGCTTTTCTTTATACGAAGCGGCATGCGGAGATTTCAATTCTGAAACCACGCCGTTAATTTCCATTTTTTTAGCCTTATTTTCATTGTTAACACTGCCGTTTTTTACTTCTTCAGTTTTTGCTTTCCTCGCGGTATTTTTTATTTTAGCTGTTTCATTTTCGTCGATCGAATTTTTCAAATCAAATATCATAGCTTTTATTTCTGATAACTCGATATTAAGAGAATCAATCTTATTGCTCTGAACTTCAAGACGCGCGCTGACTCCCTTCGTTTCAGCAGGCATTCCTCCGGGAACTGATTTTATGCCATTAAGTAAATTAGTTATCTTTTCAATTTTTCCGCTAATTTCAGCCGCCGATGCATCTTTGTGATCGATCCTGACGCTGCCTTCGCCGGCATCTTCATTTTTATCTCCCAGACTTTTAATTATTGCTTTTATCAATTCATCGCGCATCGTAAAAATATCAAGCCCGATAACTTCCGCAATATATTTGAAATCAATAAATAACCGCACTGCCACACTTAAGAATTCCTCGGGTGAAACTTTAAATTCCAAGCATTGCGCCGAAACGGTAGCGGCGGTTTCGGAATCGACATTGAAGTTGACTCCAAAACCGCTGTTAGCAGATAATTTATTCCCGCTATTATTATTTTCGCTATTATCGTCAGTACCGTTTTTTTTCTTCAAATTACACCTTATATTTTAAAATTTTCCAACGCATCTGTAGAAATAGACGAAATATTAAAATTAGGGTTGACTTCCTGTTCAAGTTCGATAGCGATCTGATCGCGCGCTAAGAGCATAAATCCGACACAGTTAATATATCTGTGATCAATTCCGACATCGAGAGCCGACAATACTCTATCTTTAGCAATTTCTTCAGTCCAATTGTAATGTTCGCGGATCTTTTCACGGAACCTGTCAAACATAAGCGATGCGCCGCCGCCAATCATCGCAAAATAATCGATTGTTTTTCCTTTGCGGTTAATTACGACCAGATCATTTTTTACCGCCTGCATAATATGTTCGCAAAGATTAGAACATTCACTGTCCAATATATCCCGGAAATCAAATATGCCGCTACCCGGAACTTCAATTTGATATTCATTGCGCGGCAGTTTTTCCATAATTCTTTGTTCCGGAATTTTATATCTTTCTCCGGACGTTTCAAAAACTATCTGGGAAATATTCGATGTTACAGTAAAAATACCTTCAGGAACGGAATCCGAAAGATTTATATCGGCTTCATTTTCCAATACCGGCAGTTTTATCCAGGTACCATGTCCCACGTCGACTATATATGTATTATATAATCTCATCGCGAACTTTTTCATTAGCAATGCCATATACGCGCCATAAGCCTGAAACTGTAAAAGCATGAACGAAAGCCTGATCTTAAGTTCCTTAATTTCACCTGTCGCAACGTTTTTGGCCTTTATGATCATGAACTTTTCGCCTTTTTCCTCATGAAGCCTCGATTTTATATAATTAAAAAATGTTTCTGCAACATTTTCTCCGGCTTTTACCGGGATACCAAAACCGATTCCAACTTTTTTTAAAGGCGGAATATCCGCTTCTTCGCGTTCTTGTGACAACGCGAATAAACCCGCCTGAATGCCTATAAAAGCGTCCGCATAATTTTGAATTACCCCTTTATGAGTAAACCAATTTGTCTGATTCGAATTGCGTGTCATAGCGCCGACATAACGCCAGCAGTTACGCGAATCATCATAAATAGCGAGGTTTCTTATCCAGCGATGATCCGTTGAACGGTTCATTTTGCGCCAATTATTTTCAAGATGCTCTGAAAGACTATCGCCTATTACCGATGAAAAAGCGACAACCCTGCCGTCTTCACAAAATTTACTCATGGATGTACCAAGCTCGCCGCCTATCGGGGTAACATCATAATAATTAAAATCTGGCATATAAAAATCCTCCTTCGGAGTGGGAAACTTTATTATAACTTTAAAATCAACTTATAAGTTACTTCAACTATTTTTTAAAAAAACGTCAAACAATAATTATCATTATTTTAACTCATTATCATAAATATTTTTTAATCATTGCCGTTTTTTTTCTTATTTTTCTTCTGCCTGGCCGCTTCGACGCCATAAGCATACGTTTTAACATCATCAATAATTACAGCTTGTTTCGGCGGTATTACGTGCACGATTATATTTCCCGGATTAAATTTAACTTCATTTTTATCGGCATCGTAATATTTGATAATTCCGCTTTTATCGGTACGGTCCCAGCTGCCCACCAAAAAATGCCCGCCAATTCCAATTTCGCATGTGCCGCCTTCATATAAATCCATTTCATGCCGCATTTTTTCATCGATAATATGCATATAACATCTCATTACAACGACATTATCAGCGCTAACCACGGTCTGATTACGATAATCCTTAAACGGCTTATCATTATAAAGTCTTATATATTTATTTTCCGCTTCGTTAAATTCATAAGAAACTCTGTAACTTTTCATATAAGGTATATGTATTTTTTTGATTTTTTCGCCTTTAATTCCTGCCGCCGCAAGTTCTTCGCTTGTTTTTTTAGAGTCCCAGAAATTAAACGGCAGTTTTGCATCGGTAGTTGCATTATACTTCTTCCTGGCAATTTCTTTTTTCAGGTTAGGCAATTTTATATATAAGTTATGAGGTATCCTTCTTTCGTTCGTCCTATAAAAACCTCTGTCACCTTTTATAGCGTTAATATTATTAATGCCGCGGTCTTTAATTTCCTGAAGCCCCTGAGGCGAGCCGCCGACGTGTGTATAAACGCCGTCATACATAGTAGAAAGGTCAGCGAAATAATGCCTTGCACTGCGTATCGGGCCGACTTCCACATTCTGGTCAAGATCATAATAAATTCCCATAAATCTTGTAATTTCCTCGGCCTGAATTTCATATAATATTTTTGCTGCGTATAATCCGCTCTGCGGCCTTGCGGGCGGTTCATTTTCAATCATTATTGCCGCCGGGCGCGGAAGGCTGCCGGCGTTATGCGAAACTTCCTGGGCGTTAGGATTTTTGCTTTCCAATTTTATATCATTAGGGCTGACTTCGGGCGTTGTATTTTCAACCGGCAGCGGTTTTAACCCGCCGACAGAAGGTTCCTGCGTATCAGCCGCAGCCGCCGGCTGAGCGTTTTCAAGCGGAATATTTTTTTCTATTAAATCACTTTCAACCGAATCAACTGTTACTTCTATAGTACCCTGCGGTGCCGAAAGGGCATCCTGTTCCTGAGCGTTAGCATTGAGATAAAATGATATAATAAATGCAAGCATAATATGCATTATAATAACATTTTTTTTCATAAATATCGCCTTCATTTCTAAATAACTATTACTTCTAAATTAAGTTATAACAAAAATTATCCCAATATTGCAATACCATATTTTTATAAATAAATATTTTATCCTAAAACTATTTCGACTCTCACTCCGCCGGCTAAGTTCACCCAATCGCCAGGTTTAAAACTGCTGCCGGCTGTAGCGCACATGGCGTATATATAAAAACCGACATCGCATATATACCATTCACCGTATTTTTCCAAAACTACGCCGCGCATTTTTAAAACACTTTTATTAGTGTTTTTTTCAATAATTTTCTTTCCGCCAGGTTCTTCATTAACTTTAGCCATAATCGCAAAAGTCATTAAAAATGCTTTATAACTCTCTTTTTTCTTTAAAAACTCAATACGCGAACCGCATTCGACATCATTACATAAAATAATATCATCAATTTGCTTAACCTTTATAAGCAATTGCCCTTCGTCAGAAATCGAATCATGCTCATAATGCATATCAATAAGTTCAATCTCATTCGTATAATCTTTTTCGCTCATATTATTAACAACCTTATTAATTCATTACCTTGACAATATCAATTTAAGCCGAACAAACAAGTTATAATTTAGTATAATTATAGCAAACATAATCTAAAAATAAAAAGGGGGGCTGCCAAAAGTTAATTTTGGAAAGCACCCCTTCTACGGTTAAAAATTCATACTGTAATATTTTAGAATTATTTTTAATAAGGCGTTGAGTTAGAAATATCGTGAAATCATTCAATAGCTGTAATTTATCGATTACTTTATCCAGATCACAATTACGCCATTATCAAGCGAATGGCTATCTCACGGTCATTCTCACTACATTCCGGCCGTATTTCCCCTTATTTCCATAGTTATCGGTTTGCCCCGGATAGTCGGTCTCCGGCGGCGGCTCATAAACGGAAGTGACTGAAATTAGGCCTACGTCTGTCGTAGTACCGAACCACCACTGATTAACTTCGGAAACATTTGTTTCTTCCGTTATACGGTAAACTTTCAAAAAATTATCTCCCTCAAAACTCGATGAATTTACCCTATTAACAGCTACACGCCAGCCTATATTTAATTTTTCGGCGGCATCGACATCGAGCATAGGGGCCGTAAATTCCTGCCTTAAATAGACGGATTTCGAATCGCTTCCCCTTAAATTTTTAATAAGTTTTTCTTGAATCTCGCCTGACGGAGTCGATTCATCCAATTTATCAAAATCCGACTTAGTTTTGAAATCATTAATTTTTTTCGCAGAATCTAAGGCCCTTCGCATTTGAGACAACTTCGAATCCAGTTCCTGCTCGCGAACCCTTCGCGTTTCAGTACTCTGCAGAGTAAAACCCCTGAAATATATTATGCCTAATATCGCGACAATAACAATTATGCCAAATAAAAGTATTCCGCGTCTGTTATTTTTTCTATTATCACAAGTAATTTTTTTTAACATAAAATCACCTTTAATCGCCTTTAATTATATTTGATAATTATCTTGCCTGATATGGGATTTCCTCATTAAGCGGCCTGATAACATCCATTAACACACCGCTATTATCGGTATCTTTCAACGGCCCGACGATAATTGTCTTATCGGAAGTGTATTTAGTTACATATTTTGATTTTTGCATCTGTATTCCGTCAAAATATACTTCCACTCCGCTCATTACAGTATCTTTAGGATACATATAAATGATGTAACGCTTATTTTTAGCAAGACCGTCAATACCGTTATCATTAACCGGCGGATAGAAGTGAATGAATATTCTTCTCCACCTGTTCAAATTGCGGGCACGAGTACCCGTCTGCGAAATCGTTTCTCCCGGTTTTATTATAAAATTTTTATACTTAGGATGGTAACGGGCCGGAGTACGGTCCATACTGTAAAAACCAGTCTGATCGATGTCATTACTTGCGGCTTTATTGCTCTGATAACTATATATATTTCCAAGTAAATCCATGCTCACTACGAATTTATTCTTTGTAGTGTTATGCGTAGTGCCGTCAAGCTCAAACTGCTCAAAAGCCAATTCAACACGGTTGAGACATACTTCGCTTGTACAGGTTTCCCAGCCGGCATGCGTCGTCATATGCGCCGGCTTATCGCAATATTTTTCGAAATTCAAATCAGAACCAACTTTTACCCAGCCTGAGAGCACAAAACCAGGATGTTTTTCCTTAATCTTAGACGGATTATTTTTATACATATCAATGTAATTATGTATAATTTCTTTTGGCAATTCCTGGTAGAAATAAATTTCCTTAGTGCCGCCCCAGAGTTTAGGTTCGACAAGGCCGACCGAAACTTCAAAAGTTCCCTGCGGATGATACATTATATCGCCTGGATTTACCTTATCAACCAGATCAGCGATATAATTAAGCCTTAAAATAACACCATTAGTTCCGAATTTTAAATCATGATAATAAACGCCTTCCGAAAAGCCATTAGGCATAAGATTACCAAATTCATCAATATGCGCTGTTCTTTCCATTCCAAGATCGCTTCCGGCAATCGGAACATATTCGCCGTCTTGTTTTATCTCAATTGAAGGCGATGCTGCTTTTATAAGGCCGACTGTATCGGTTCCGGCACCAAGATGATCACAAGTGTTGCCATATTTATCCATCATATTAATCGTAATTTTTTCAGGATTATCCGCTTCAAGACGGTTTAAAGCATTTTTAGCCTCATCGATTATATCAAGATAATATTGGCCATAATCAGACTTATTCGCGGTAAGCATAACTTCGATAGTCGCCATCGCAAAACCGGATACAATTCGGTTATCCTTGAGTTGTATTACCATTTGAGTATGATTATTTTTATTATATTTTCTATCGGTTGTAAGATTATTTGACGCAACCATGTCCTGGTAATAAAATTCCGTACTTCCATTTACAACTTTAAGTGAACTTATAGGTTCGCCCTGGACATCATAAAAATTATAAGCTGATTTCTGTTTATCGTCATAAGCAATACTCATTCTATTAACCATATCCTGATTTTTAGGATAAGCACTTAACGAAGCCTGGAAATCCTTGATGTCCGTCATTGTGTTGCCCCAGCGGTCAGTAGCGTCAACCATATATTTATTAAATAAACCCGCCTGTGGAATATGCGGCGGCATAGCTGTAAATCCGCCGATAGCCTTATAAGTATTGTCATAGGTTAACCGCAAATTACCCGGCGCGGTCGAAGGCAAAACGCTTATTTTAAGCTTTTGTGTCTGTTTCGGCACCTTAAATTTGACTTCAACGCTGTCATAGCCATAAACATAACCTGTAATTTCCGTGTCGCCTGCCAAAGTATCATTATAGTATATCGAAGCGCTCCTTTGTTTTATAATGATCTGGTGTTCATTATAAAAACCGAGTTTTTGGATAGTTTCGATTTTTCCGCTCGAAGAGCTATACATAACAGGCGCAGTGTTAGTTATCTTATACTGTGCGTTATTAATTTTAAACGGCAAGCCGTCAGTAAAATCTGCTGAAGTACCAAGAGCCGTAGCTACGGAAGCGGTTTCGCCCGCAGCGAATTCCCAAGGATACCAGCCTTTATCGCCGGGCTGTTTAACCGAGTCATTACCTGAGCTGGAAGCCCAGTAAAATTGATTTGACCCAACGACAACTTCATACTGCGTTCTATCCGCAACCCAAGATTCGCCGTTCAAAGGGTAAGTTTTGTTTGATTCATTAATGAAATCAATAGCTACCGCCTCAGTATCAGCCGGAGAATAAACAAGGTTGTCATAAACGTCTCGTCTGTCAAAAATCAATTTGACGCCTTCGTCTGCTTTCATTGAATATTCTGACTGGTTAAATTTAAGATGGTCGAATACGTTAGGTCTTATTTCCATATCAGCAATAGCCGCGACAGAGAATGTCGGCGAACTTATCAATACCTGCATATCAAGACGGCCGTCATCTGTGTTGACATCACGCGTTTCATAATAATCTAAAGTTATAAAACCCTTTGACCATAATGAAGTAACGCCCATAGCCGCCGGATAGAACGTATAAAATGAAGTAGAGTCGGTTAATATTTTTTCATCACTCTTAACCGGCGAATCTTCCTTGCCCCAATATATCCTGACAGATGCCGGCTTGCTTTGTGTACTTTGCAATATATTATCTGTCGTAAACTTAACAAAATTATTGTCTGTCGGTATAGTTACAATATCATAATCCTTATCGGCTGAAACTATATAAAAACGTTTAGTCGAGCCCGCGCGAATATAAGGAGGCTGATAGTTAGTATCGCGCGTATAAGGCTTAAAGTCTTTAAGTATTCCATTGGTATCAAATACCAATGAATTTACGTCAGCGAAAACTAACCTATACGGATCTGATGCAACTACGTTATATTTCTGCATTACATATTCATTATAGTTTCCATCATAGTCATAAATTTTTACAAATACCCTATAAACACCTGAACGTACAAACTTATTGCGAGTTGGATACCAAGGCGCTTTAGTTACAACTTCACGGTTACAGGTCACATTTTCAGTAAGAGTGCCATTCTTATAGGCTATGGTCTGGAAATCCTTATTTGCCGGCCAATCCCATGTTTGTTTTCCGTCTTTAATTTCAAAGTACCATTCAGCCTTTTGGATTCCAGAAGAAGGTTCCGGATCATTTACGTTAAAGAACGACCATATATCCGTTGCAAGTTGCGATTTAGTAATTTGCACTGAATAATCAGGATCCACGCCGTGACCAAAATCGACTGTCGGACGTTTTGTATCTTTTGCCTTAATTATATTTGATACACCGCCGGATGACGATATATTACCTTCAGCATCGATTGCAGTTACTCTAAATTTATAGTAATAACCGCACGGACCTCTGGCAATATTGGCATTATAAGCATATGTCGAATCATCTCCTGAATTTTTAGCTAAAATATTACCAAATGTCGAAACATTATAAATATCTTTTAAAGCATCTGAATCCATACCATCGACAATAACTTTAGTAAGATATCTCATGAACCCTTTATTAGGATAAAGTGTGTTATAGTTAGCGAGCCACGAATATGCCCTTATGCCGTCCGAAGTGTAAGCCGCTCTTACGTCCGTCATTCTTACGCCAAAATCAGTAATTTCAGGCTGCAATGTAATGCCGAGACGCGATGTATAACCTGCAAGCTGCGGACCTGACAATATTCTTTGCGCCTTTACGTTTAGCAAATTATCCGTCAGGTAATTAGCCGGCGAAACAGCCGTCACACTGCCGACGTTGTCATATATATAATTTAAGTGATAATCGCCGATCCATACAATTGTACCGCCGGCATTTAAATATTTTTTAGCGACGGCATTTTCAGTTCCGGCCGATGTATCAAATATATTTTTAGGCGTAACGCCATAAGGCAATATGAATAATGTATCTTTGGATTTACCAGCCGTACCGGCAATAGAATTCATCTTATTATATAAATCAGCATAAGTCGAAACCTTGGTAAAACCATGTTTATAGAAATAGTCGCCAAGATAAGTACCTTTATTTACATAACGCCACTTATCAGCCCACTTAGAAGCATCAGTACCGCTGTCAATATAGAAAATATACTTTTCCTTTATATCATAATAATCGGAAGAGTAATATTTATTATCAATAATATTACCGCCGGCATCCTTAATCTTGATTTTTACAATTTCATTTAACGCGCTTCCGCTGAATGAATAAGGAATCGTATTCAGCCTGTACCATGTTTCAGAATTTGGCGAATCCGTTATAGATACGTCAACGTTATATCTATACATCTTTGAATTGCCGTCTTTTACGCCATTCCACAAGCATACCACTTCAATGCTGTCGCCGGAATTAACGCCGCCGTCTGAAAGCTGCATCGTAACGCTCGGCGCAGGCGGCTCAGTACGGTCAGGCGTTACTATAGTTTTTGAATTAATTGCATAATTGCCATGCTTATCATACCTTGCCAAAATTACTTCGTGCGTCGTATTATCAGAAATATTAGAAAGCGTAAAAGTCTTATTAGAACCGGTCAATTCACGAAGCGGTGACGGCGTATTAAGCGGAGCTTTCGTAAATGCGATCCAATCAATGGAAACACCCATATTTTTACCTGGGTCAGAAATACTCCCCTGAGTATCCTGAATTTCTACTGTAATCATATCAAGCTCGTCATTGGCTGGAAGCGATAACATACAAACTTCAAAAGTATCAACATTTATCGGCTTTAATTGAATCATATCACGGAATGGATTCAGCCTGTATGTTTTGCCTGTTTTTGAGCTTCTTGCCAGGAACCTGTAATCCGTTATTGACGGCGAAGTCCCCGTAGCGTCTTTTCCTTCACCTTTTATCTTCACGAACATCTTTTTGTAATAATTGGTATTTAATTTTTTATCAAGAATTTTTGATATTGACATTCTGTCAATACCGTTAGTAGTAGATGTCATTGTCGGCGTCCTGAATTTTATCATACCGGAATTAGCTCCCGTCCCGACTTCAATAGTACCGCCGGTAATTCCGACACTTAAAGTATCGACAAAGAAGCATTCGTTAGTTCCGTCAAAAGTGAAAACAGTCTTTTCTTCTGACGAGTCAATATCAAATATGTCATAACCGCCGGCATCATCTATTCCAAAGTTACTATCGCCGGAAAGGTCAATTGTTAATGAAGCTTTTTTAGAGTTAATGACATAACCCTTAGCGGTAACGTTAAATAACGGTATCTTAGGCGGAATCGTGTCTAAATAAATTTCAACCGTTTTTTCAGGTTCGGCGTTGCCGAAGAAGTCTATACTATAGTAGTAAAGCGATTTATAACCTTCCTCAGGCGGCGTAGGCCTTGTGCCGCCCGGCACTGCAACTGTAACACCAGTCGACTGAACAGTATTATCAATATCAACCGGCGGAATTATAAACGGCACATATACAAGAGCCGAACTTGATTGGACTATTGTTTCAGCAGGCGGTAATTTTGCCCAATCCCTGAACGTATTAGCTTCTTTATCAGCAGATAACGTCAATCTCGGCGGAGTCAAATACCATCCTTCGATATTTTTCTTGCGCAAGCCGCCGCCAACATCCGCAAATGTATCCGGACTGTCGCCGCCGCGTTTGAATCCAACGCTTACCTTGCTTAAATTAGGGGTTATAGTCTTGTTTCTTGTCAGCATTACGGCTTTGTACTGGATATATTGATTTTCAAATAAATTAGGGCTTATGCCGGTTTTTTCAAAATCAACGTAAATGTCCTGGTTAGGCTGAGTATATGCAGGCGACCACGAAGACCACGCACCGACATCAGGATTTCCATAACCATCGTCACCGCAAGTTCTAGTATAATAAGTAACTTTTGTAGCTTTTTTAGTGGCTGTATCATCTGACCATGAAATTTTTCCCAGGTTCTTAATATGCGTTCCAATATTTATTATTGAAGAAGTATAAATACCTTTAAGCGAGTAAATTGAAACATCGGTAAATCTTGCGCAATAAATATCGCCATTACCAAGACCTTTCGAATAATCAGTCCAGGCGGCAAAACTTATCAAACCGTCAGGCGTCGAAACTATTGACGGCCTTACTTGCGCACCGGTAGAAATTTTATTATTAACCTTGTAATTTGGTTCAAATGTAGCGCCTGACGAAGATTTACTAAAATATACATCCTCATCATTCGAACCGATATTCGTTCCAGATTCCCACATAACAAGAATTACGTCTTTTCCGTATTGATCCATGCCTATAGTAATCGAAGGACGTTTTTGATAACCGGTATTAGTGCTGTTAATTATTCTCGTACTTTCAAAAGTATCGCCGCCGTTAGTTGACGATTTATATTTTATATCAGAAGCAATTCCCTCACCGGCCCAGGCGACGTGAACCTGCTGGCCTGTTCCAGTAGCAACGCAAGGCATTGGATCATATAAATCGTTTTTAAACGTATCGAGAGTCGAAACCCTGTTAATCAAGTTAGTAAAATCGCCGTTACCATATTCCACAAACTTGCTTCCAGAAGTTACATCTTTATATGTCCATACTGCATGAATACGTTTGCCGCCGGTATCTGCATCGCCTTTTTCAGCAGCAATTGAAATATCATAATTATTACCATTAGTTTGAGTATTGCCAAAATCTTTTGCATTTTCCGAGAAGAGATCGGCTTTTACATCGGCAATTGATTTAACCGCTGTTTTTGATTTTTTATACTGAACTTTAGAATAATTTGTGCCGTCTTTATAAATCCAAGCGATATAAACAATTCCATCCTTATCAACGGTAATTGAAGGCGCATCGGATTTATCCGCACTCACATCAACGAAGTTACTCTTATTCAAAGTAGAATCAATCATACCAAATTTAACGGCATAGCTGTTATCAACATAAGCTATATAAATTTTATCGCCGATAAACGATACCGCAAATGTATCGCCGCCATACAAAACTGTCGGTGTATCAAATTCAGTGCCGTCTTCATCTTTAGATTTACTGCAATATATTGATCCGCCTTTAGAATAAAAAACTACTGGAGTACTTACGCCTTCACTGCTTGTTAATATAGCCATCGAACTATTAGCATGACCGGTTTTGGCATTTGCAGTATCATCATCAACTTTTATTTCACCTGCAAATTTATTTATACCTGTCTTATAGATTTTATTACTTCCGCGGTCGGCAATATAACAATATTGACCGTAAGCATAAACGCCGGTCGGCGTGTTTAATGTGCCCGTATCAGGATAAGATGCGACATAGTTTAAATTTTTATCTAATTTAACAACCTTGTTACTGCCGGCACAGGCGACATAAACAAAATCCGAGCTTATTGAAATTCCTTTGGGCGAAGTTATTCCGACATTATATTGGCTGACGTAAACAAGCTGATTAGGAACCGCCGTTTTTACTATCTTAAATTTCACTACACGATTATTGCCGTTATCCGAAACGTAAACATCATTACCATCCGTTGTAATTCCAGCCGGATTAGATAATGCAGTAGCAAGGCCGGTAACTGTAAAACCGGTAATCGTATTAAGATTAAAAGCATTAAGCGCAGTAATGCCTGAAGCAGTAGTCACAAGTATATAACTATTATCGTATCCAGTTATGCCATTTCCGGCAATTGATTTAGTAAGAGTTCTAGTCGTGACTTCATCGCTCGAAATACTAATTGAACTGTTATCAAGAACATATAATCCCTGTTCACTATAAAATAAATCTTTTGGTCCGGTATATAAGCCGGCCGTAGAAGTTTTATAATAATTAAGCTCAGGGTCAAGCATTATTACACTGTTATTTCCAGGACTTGCAACGAAGAAATAGTTGCCGGAGAATGTAATTGCCGACGGCAAGTTTATTGTTCCTGTATATTCGGCTACCTTATTCCATTCAACTTTCTTGGCGACATCGCCGGTTAAAACCATTCGTTTATTAGCCGGCATACAGAAATAAGTATAAAAGCCATCTGTAGCAATGCCTGTAATTTCAGAAAGCGCAGCTTCAGTTATAACATTACCAGGGTCTTTAGCGCCGCTGCCCATAAATTGCTCTTTGTAAACTATAGCAGCGTTATCATCCAGTTCAAGTTTAACTACGCGATGATTACCATTGTCTGTAACATAAATGTAATTACCGTCACAAGCGATGCCGCGCGGATCATTAAAGTTTTCATTGCCGGCGCCAGCGCTTCCGAAGGTGGAAACAAAAGTCATTTCCTGGCTTAATACAAATAATTTTGAATTTATGCTATCCATGACATATAAATATGTTCCGTCAGCCGCAAGAAGCATATTGGCCGACAGTGCATGCGTTCCGTCAATATTGTCTTTAATTACCTTTGAGAATGTTAATGTTTTTAACAACCTGACAACCTGGTTATTTTTATCAGTAAAATAAACATATTTATTATCAACCGCTATAGACTGAGGCGAATTAACAATAACACCGCTTGCCGCAAGCATCGTTGCATCACACTCAGCATATAAATTCTTTAATGCAAGGTCCATTTTTAATATTTTATTTTTAGAAGAATCGGCAATATAAACAAATTGTCCGTCGGTAGCAACCGCCTTTGGCACTCCTAAAAGACCGTTTGCGGTTTCGTTTCCGGTAATCTTACTCATGCTGGCATCTAACCTGTAAACCTTATTTGTAATAAGATCGGCAACATAAACATAGGTGCCGTCATAAGCAATTCCATTAGGGCTGCCGATAGTATTTTCAACCTTCTGCAAGCCGCCCCATTCTGCGTCGGTTCTTAACCTTACGTTACCTTTACTGCCAACTTTTTCAACGCTTACTTCTTTTAATTTTCCTTTAGCAAAATCGGCACGGGTAGCATGAATAATTTGTTCCAGCTGAGTATTCGGCGCGCCGCCATATATTTGCAAAGTTAATAATGGTTTTGA
>JASDSY010000018.1:0-33249 GCA_041441465.1 Candidatus Wallbacteria bacterium | reverse complement strand
CCAGCTGAGTATTCGGCGCGCCGCCATATATTTGCAAAGTTAATAATGGTTTTGAACTCGCATAACCGTATGCGTATGTTTTATCTTCATTACCCGCAAGATCCGCCATCGAAGCGTATATCTGGAAATCGGAGCCTTCCTGGACAAAGTCATTCGGATTTATACGCCATGACGCTTTATACCACACCTGTCCGGACGGCGCATTAGGCCCTTCATAATATTCAAGATTAAAATTATTGCCGGCCGTCGAATCAGCATTTGAATCATAAGCGGTCGAAGCCGAAACTATTCTGATTTTCCCCTTAACATATTTTTTAAAATCGTCAATAGTATCAGTAGCCTGGCTCAATTGAACATATAATTCAAGAAGCCCTGCTTTTTTATTAAATGAATAACCAAGCACGCCTTCGTTTAATGCCTTACCGCCTATTATCTTAGGAGGCGTAGTATCGATTCTATACTTATACTTGTTAATAGATTCAGTATTGCCGATAAAATCTTTTGAGTAATACTGCAATACATATAATCCGTCTTTTTGTTTGCCGCCGGTTTCCGGAATAGTAACGACACTATTCCAATTGTAAATATTAAAATTATTGCCTACACCGGTACCGGCTCCTTCTGCAGGAGTAATAGCGTTCATAGATTCATCGAGCCATCTGTAATAAATTGTACCTTTTTCACTCATACCAAGAGATATTTTAGGGAAACTCTTAAAATATCCCATACCGGTAGTCGGGCTTAAAGTAATATCCTGATTACCATCAGCCGCTTTCACATAATTAAAGTCAATTTTGCTGAATTTAGGAAGCGTAGCCGACGAATTAGCGTTCAGTGAAAGTTTATAGCGTAAATATTGGTTATCCTCTGGTTTTACATGGTTAACCGGAGTAGTTACCTGCGAGCCGGTCAAGTTAGATAAGACCACACTTTCAGTAGCCGAAGCGGCAATTTCCGAAACAGCTCCTGAATTATCCGAAGGCGCCATTACGACTTCAACATTTACTCCTGATCCGTCAGGGATTTCACCATCGTAATAAAATAACGGAATTGAATTAATATGTGACCCGAAATTAAGCCAATCTGACAGATATACACCTGCATCACCGCCGGTTCTTAAAACAATATGACGGTTCGTAAGCGAAACAACAATATCGCCGTTTAAGCAGCCGATACCAGAAGGCATGCTGTCTAGATTATACTGGCCCTTATAATTTAAATAGGCGTCAAATTTTATAATTCTGTTATTTTTAGTATCGGTTAGATATATGCGATCGCCGGTAGTATATAATTTGGAGTACTCAAGATTTCCTGAATTAACATTCTTATTAGGAACCGTGTTAATATGAGTATCATCGCTTCCTGTAACGCCGGAAACGCCAAATTTCACGTCACGTCCGCCAATATTTAATACCGACTGCATATCCGGCCTCAACTTGAGCAATGTAAAATCATCAAGCAGCGCCGTAACACCATCGCGGTCAACCGCAACTGCAACCGGATAAGCGACATCTTTAAATATATCATACTTGGAGATAGGGTTATCTGCGGACAATACAAGTTTGCCGCCTTTTTCCTCGCATTTATAAATACCGTTATTGGTCGGCACTTCAGGGCTGTAGTTAACAATATAAATGTAGTAAGCTTTTTTATCCGAATCATAATACGAATAAATATCAATAGGGTTAGTAATATTCGAATGTATTTCATTCGGCTCAACCGTATAATATGTTCCAGGCAAAATATCTTTAGGCCATCTTAAAAGTTTTTTAGTTGACGAGCCTGGGTTTACGATATAAACATAATCCTTGGTCGCAGTTATGCCTGTCGGTTTTGCACCGAGCGGGTCATCGCTCTGCCTGTCATAGGTCATATTTCCTTTTAATTTATAAACTACGCCGCCTTTAGTATCATGCCTATTAACAACATAAATATTAGAAGCATCGGCACATAAAGCCGTCGGTTCCCATAAGTGTGATGAATCAATACCAGATATGCCTTCAACGCCAAATTTGCCTTTATTTTTCCATAATACGGAAGATGTCCTGATAATACGTTTATATCCTTCTTCGGCTATATAAATATCTTCGCCATCCGAATATAAGCCGCTGATAAGGTTAAAATCATTTGGTGTCGGCTTATTCAAAGGATCGGTAAATTTTTCAAGAGTCGTTACTAATTCAATATTAGGGTAAATTTGAATTTTAGATATCTTACTGCCGGCGCCATTATGCGCTACATAAATGTAATTTCCATCAACGGTAATCGTAAGCAGGTTAGATATTGCGGCACCGCCGATAGAGTCAAATGATTGAACTTCATTTAATGATTTATCTAATATAACAACACGATTCTGGCCGCTTATACCGCGTTCAGCCACATAAAAATTATTAGAATCAACGGCTACCGCTATAGGTTCTTTAATTATACTATTTACAAGCGATCCGTACTGACCTATTAACATATTAAGATTTATGTTGGTTTTAACGACTCTATTATTTTTGGTATCAGCAATGTAAACATCATTGCCTGAGATTGCCATACCCGAAGGCTCATTCAATCCCGTGCTTTCGCTTGCCGCAACGCCGATTTTGCCAAATACAACTTCAATAGTATCGCCGATGACTTTACTTGCATCTATGGTAGTTTTATCAAGATTAACTCTTATCAGAGCATTTAACTTCTTGTCCAATATAAATAACTTATCATTAGCCGATATTACGCTGACCGGCTGTTTTAATTTAACTTCACTTGTGCTGCCGTCGCTATTTACAATAATAAATTTATTCTTCGCAGTCTTTTTATCAATGAAGTTTTTACTGATTATATTAATGTATCCTTCGGTTGCGCCGGTATTATAATATGATGCATAAACATACTTACTGTCAGCCGAAACGTATGAAGGAATATCCGGCGAATAAGAAATTGAACCGTTATATAACCATTTTGCAAAAGTTACATTATCATTAACAATTTCAACGCCGTCAGTCGAATTATTTCCGGCAGAAAATTGCTCGGCTGATATCTGAACCAATCTGTCAAGATATGACTTAGGCGGCACAGTATCTACGAATACGTTAATATAAATCATTTTAGATAAATTGCCAGCCTGATCGCAGAATTTAGCATATATAGTATTAAGTCCTTCTTTATACGCATAACCTGAAATTGAAAGCACCCTGTCGGCGCCGTCAATCGTTGTCATTTCTTTCCAAGCCGGATCCGAAACAGATTTAGTCATGTCAACCATTTTGCTTGAATAAATTACTCTTCTTGCCAATCCGTCATCATCGTCAATTTTGAGGTCAAAATTGAGGGTTAAAGCTCCAGACGAAGGATTAGTCAGGTAATAATACTTATTCTTAGCATTGTAAGTATTAGGGCTTGTTAATATAATTCTAGGATTTTGAGGCGCCTTGGCGTCATAACAAATTTCGGCAGTTTCGCCGAATGTAGCGTTGCCTGAAATATCTTTCGCCCATGTCGTAACTGAATTTGTTCCTTCGCCTAAAACCATATCCGGCCATTTTGCCGACATGGCAGTTGTAGTAATAACAGGTATGCTATCGCCCTGATTGGTTTTAAATGTAAATGTTTTAGCCGGATTTAAGTTATTCTTTAAAGTTATCTGGACTTCATACCATTCCTGTGCCGAAACTGTATAAGCAGGCGGGGTAATATACCATCCTTCCCAGTTATTTGAAGCATTAGGGTAAATATTTGGCAGAGATGACAAACCGTCGCCCTGTCTTATAAACTCGACGCTAAACCCCTTGAATATAGGTGTATATTGCTGGTTGCTGTTGGTCATTGTAACTTTATATTGAATAAAATATTTAAACTGACCGGCAAATCCGGTAGTTGAGTTCGGCTGAGACGGCAGTATGCCGTTTTCTGTAAATTCCGCTCCAGATTCAGTTATCGGAACCCAGTTTGAAGCGTTTGCCGAATCAGGAGTATGCTTGCCATTAACAATAACATCGGGATAAACTTTTACTTCAAGTTTGATCGAAGTATTAACGTTAGATTCAGATGAATAAAATACTCTGCCGATTCGCCTGATATGAGAACCAAGATCAATTATTTCGGAAAGATAAGTGCCGCTTGTCCTGTAAAAATTATCCAGGGCATTTAACTTGTAAATTGTATTGTTAACGCTGTCAACCGCGAACAAATATGTCGTCTTATTATTTGTATTTGACGCTAATCCGCTGAATCCGACAATATTCTTATCATAAGTGGATTTATAGTTGAAATCTACATCTGTATTTATAATTCTCTTAAGCCCTGAATCAGAAATATATACATTCAAACCGTCAGCGGAAATGTAATCCGGCTTATCGAGCGGATATTTCGAAGATGCCGAACTGCCGCTATACGTTACAGCAGCAGCTCCCAAGTTATTTAATGTTTTTCTATATACTTCTTTGCCCACTATGTAATACAAGTAATAACCATCGGTGGCAATACCTTTCATGCCTGCGGCAGTCGTAATAGATTGTAAATACTGCATATTTTGTGAAAGCAGCTGCACTATTCTGTTATTACCGCTGTCAGCAATATAAATAAAGCCATTGGAATATGTTATCGAATACGGAGTATTTAAATGATCAGTACCGGCGCCCGAAAAACTTGAGACACCGAACTGGCATAAATATGTCAAATTATGAATAGGCATTGATTTATTCAATAATTTAACAACTCTATGGTTTTTAGAATCAACAACATAAACATAAGTTCCATCACACATTACATCGGTCGGAGTATCAAAATGCACCTCATCAGAACCTGCTACTCCGTCAACTCCATAATTAACAGCCCATGTTATAGTATTAGGCTGCGCAACTGTAGAAATGAACTTACTTATAGTATGATTTCCTCTATTAGCGACAAATATTTCAAATTGTTCCTGATCAGGATTATAGCGTACAGCGATGCCGCCTGGATTATTCATGTAATTAGAACCCAATGATGAAATCAAACCGTAGTCATCGTATGACAATGTTAGATAGCCGTATTTATCAAGCTGCGTTTCATTTGTAGTGCCTCTCATAAAGTCATAATAGCCGCCATGTTCATACGATTTAATCTTAGCGATAGGAGCTGATTGCGAAGATTTTTTACGCACGATATCCATAACTTTCAAAGTTTCCTGGCCGGCATTATCTTTAAATTTAGCGTAAATTTTCTTAACGCCGTCACTTACTTCAGTCGTGCCAGCCGATATAGGTTCTAAGTTATATAATTTTGTCGCGACATAATTTTCCCACGTTCCAGTTGAAAAATCATCTTTTTCAGATAAAATCATCTTATTGGCATCTATAACGCCTGATAAATCAAGCGTTACTTTTCCGGAACTTACAGGTATCGTTTCGACTACTTTAATCGAAGGCCTTACAGGCGGCACGGTATCTCGATAATATCTAAATGTTCCAGGATTTGGAGTTGAAAAATTGTTCAACCAGTCATTTGCGTAATAACTCAATAAATTATTACCTTCCATAACTTGAGTTGAAGAATTTAGAACATCCTGATATGTTCCTGTATTCCATTTATACTTAAGATTGCCAAGATGGTCATTATGATCAATTGTTATAAATGGCGGAGTTATATAATAACCGTCATCTTTTACAGTTGCGCTTGTAGCGAAATCACCCTCGTAATTCCTTTTATATTTAACCAGAGTTCTCTTAAAGCGAGGAGTTTGTTCTGCATCTTCAGTCGCTAAAACGATCTTATACTGAACATATTGATGGTCGGTCAATGTTCTTCTGTTTATAAATGTATTCAAAAGATCGACAAGTTCCAGAGACGGTAATTTGAATTGCTGCCATTCTGACCACTCACGGCCATCATAATGACCGTCACCGCGTTCAGGAGCAGTTCTAACATATAACTCTATGCCGCTTGTCGAAGAGAAATCATAATGTGAATATAAGTTTTCTATACTGAGCCCGGTGCCTTCAGCGCCCGTTGAAATAGGCACAACATAATTTCCAAGATCGATTACGCGTGAATAATACTCGCCATAATCAGCATACTTACTTGTATTAAATTTTACTTTCAAAATGCGGTTGTTATAAGTATCAGCAACAAGAACATATTTTGACGCCATATTATTTAAAACCGTAACGCCTATAGGTTTATTTAAAGTTACAGGTGTAGTGCCGTTTCCGTTAATTTCAGAAAGCCCTAACGTCGATTTATAATTTAACGTATTATCAAGCTTTAATATCCTGTGATTTCCGGTATCTGCCACAAATAATTCACCGGAAGTCGAAATTGAAACCGCGGCCGGGGAATTAAGGCCGTAACAAACACCGCTTGCCAGCGCTTTAGAAAGCGTTTGACCATTCAAATTATATTTCGAAACCGATACAGGTGCTGCCAAAGAACCTTTTACTTTATATAATTGATGATTATCCGTACCGGAATCTGTAATATAAAAATTACTTCCGTCATATTTAATATCAGTTACATTTACAAAATTATTTCCAGCGACTGAATTGATTTTTGAATTAAATTTCAAGTCGCCAAGGTTATAAACCGCAATGCCATTACCGTCAGCAACATATATTTTACTTGCAGAATCGGATGAGCCGTCTGTACAAATTCCAGCAGGCGATGTTAAATTGATACCTGCATTAACGGTCTTGTCATCAGCAACGTATTCTAATGCACCAAATTTATTTTTGAGTTTTATCAAACGTTTATTGACATTATCCGAAACAAAAACATACGAAGAAGTATTTTGACCGAAAATAACGCCGACGGCTGAAGGTTTATTTAGATGCAAGTTATCGGCGCCGCTTACACCGGTAATGCCAAATTGCCTTTCTACTTTCATAGTTGTTATATTTAACTTCAGTATCCTGTGATTTTCGCTGTCAGCAAAATAAGCATATTCCATATCAGAAACCATGCCCTGCGGCCTGTTTAGCCTGTAAGGCGAATCCTGCTTATTGTTGCCGGCCGGGGATGATGAACCGTCTAATGCGCCGAGATAGCTGTCAAGAACATATTCATCATTAACCTTTCCGATAGATATTATACGCTGATTACCTTTATCAGAAATATAAATTTTATCCATGTAACCGCATACGCCCTGAGGATTATTAAGTGTCGAAGCCTTATTCGAATTATTACCGATAACACCGAATGAATTAATATACTTCAAATCATAGCTAAATTTCATTACTCTATTGTTACCGGAATCAGCCACATAGACCGAACAATCATCCTGGCTTAAATATTTCGGAACATTAAAATGAACTTCGTCAGTACCCGGAGTATTATTTTCACCGACGATTTCCATCGGCGATCCAAGAACGAACTTAGAATCAAATTTACCGATAAGATGAGTATTCTGGTTAGAAATAAATATTGCATCGTCGCTTGCCGCGATACCGGTAATACTTTCAAAACCCGTTCCAAAAAATGCGTAATTTTGCTTTGTAACATAAGAAAGACCGTTAAGATTTATTTTCATGATTCTTTCGCTGCCGCTGTCGTTAATATAAATGGTATTACGACCGGGATCAATAGCTATATCGGTTGGAGTATTCAGCTTATCGGTATCGGAAACTGTGCCTGCTACTCCGGAAGTACCAAATTTAGCCGTTTGGGCAAGAGTATTTTTATCAAGCCTGTATAAAACATGCATAGTTTTATCAGTAACATATACATAATTTTCGTCGACTTCTATACCGCACAATTCACCGAAACCTGATTTAGTTTTAATTACATTCAATGTTACCGCGTCGAGTTTATAAAGTGTCGCCGCATTAGCCACATAGACAGAATCTGAATCAGTAGCTATGCCGGCAGGGCTGTTAATTCCCGTCGAATTTACGGCAAGAGCATTAAAATTATTTCTATAATCAAGAGTCAGGTCGACATTATAATTTCCGATGCCGGTATAAATGGTATTGGCAAAATTTCCTTTAATATAATCGGCGTATTCAGAATCACCGACTTTATTAAGGCTCACTTCAGGAGTCGCCATATCCAGCACAGCGGCTGCCGAAACAACTTCAGTAGTTTCGCCGTACGGACTGTTGTATCTTGCATATACTTTTACCACGCCTTCTTTAGCCGAAGTAACATTATCCGATTCCTTAAGTTCAAACCCGGCCGATGACGAATCAGGCCATTCTACGCTGTCAGGGCTTGTAGTATAAGTAATGAGCTGAGGCGAAGTCATATACGGGCTGCATGAAACCTCAATAGAACCTGGATTTACAGTATCTCCAGGGATACCAGGATAAAATATCAAATGAACATATCTTGATTTTAAAAGCTCGCCTTCTTTGATTTTAACTGCTGGTTTGCTGCCGGCCGTTATATTAGCGAACTTAAATAATTTTGTATGTATAACTGATTCTGTGTCGCCAGTTTTAGACACGCCAAACCAATGTAAATAAGGTTTTTTAGAGCTGTCAACATCAATTACGAACTGTCCTTTAGCGATCGAAGAGACTTCAGTCGAAGAAAGGATTTCGTAAGTGTCGCCTGCTAAAGTCGAAGCGCTATTCGACCATCTGTATTTTATAACGTCAAGATTATCATTCTTAAATATATTAACGGTGACAGGTGTTTTAAAATAACCTGAACTGCCGTCGGGGTCTTTAGCCGGATATGCTGAAATCAAATCCGATTTTCTCTTGAACTCAAATTCCATTTCATCGATACGCGGAACTAAACCGGAAGCCTTAGTAGTTGACATTTTAACTTTAAATTGCATAAATTGCCTGTCATAAGGCGAAATAGAGTTACCGGTAGAAAGCAGTTCTTTCCATGGAGTTACTTCGGTAGTACCCGTTCCGGCTTTATAATAAGAATCGCCGCCGTTATTCCATGCCTGGGCGTGGTCAAAATCAGGGCTGCCATCGCCTTTATCCGGAATAGTACGAACCCATATTTCAATTGTATTATCAGCGTCGGCCGCCTGTTTCCATCTTAATCTTCCAAGCGGCTCGGATAAGATATGCGTGCCGATCAAATAAACAGGCGAAGTATAATATGATTCTTCCTTTAGTCCTTCAGCCTGAGCGTTATACCTTAAACGTAAACTTGCGTCAGGATAGTTTCGTTCGGTTATATACAATGAATTGTATTTATGCGCAACCATTATAGCGGTTTCGGCCGTTCCAAACTTCAGAGTGGTCGACGAAGTACCGTCTTCAAAATCATATACATTTGTAAGTTTTATATTGATTATATTACCGTTCTGACCTAAAACGCCGTTATCGGTAACGCCCTGGTAAGAAGTAGTCGGCGGCTGAGTGTCGAGTATTATCTCGTCTGTAACCGGTCCGACTATAAGGCCGGCGGCATTTTTAAATTTAGAATAAACGACTTTCTGTCCGTCGAACATATCCGGAACTTTATTGCCAAAATGCACTTCATCAGTATATTCAACTGAATATCCGTCATAAGTGATATCATAATCATAAAGTCCTACCGACTGTGTCCCGCTTCCCCATTTTTCCCATTTATCGCATGAATCAGGCCAGCTCATTATTTCCCATTTAGCATCCTTGAAATCAGGCCTATTCGAAAGCATGCGATAGTTACCGCCTGTGACCTCAATAGTATTATCCACAAAAGGCATATTCGTATATAACGAATCACTTACATCCGTCGCCAATGAATTTACATTATAAGGATGCAAAGTTGAAGTAGAGCGGCTTATGTTAATCTTAGGATCATGAATTGATGAAGTATTGATATAATAAACATAAGTTTCTTTAGTCGATTCATTACCGGCAATATCAATAACCCATAACCGTATTTCAACGGAACCATCTTTAAAATCAGGATCAAGAACTATTTCCAATGTATTATCAACCGTGCTCTTTTTTAAGCCGAAGAAATATTTTTCGGTGACTTCAGTAGAGTCATCAGATACTTTTTTAGCCGTTTTATATGAAAACACTTCATCTGTAGCGCTGAAAACCTCTGTAGTACCAAGCGCAATCATGGTGTTATAGTCGAGTATTAAAGGATTCGCCTCGCTGCCGCCAGATTTGCCGCGCGAGTTTTTCCAGTAATAACGAATTTCAAGCGGGTTATCAATTTTCGATTTTGTCGTAGAACCAAAAGTAAGACGCGGCATTGTTTTATAAACGCCATTTTTATCTGCCGCATCATCGATATTAGGATCGGAATTATAATTTCTAAGGCCGTCAGCGACACGTTTAAACAAGAACCCTATTTCAGTAACTCTCACGTAGCCGTCGAGCTTTATTCTTGCCTGCACAAACTGGACCTCATTTGAGCTCTGGTGCCAGCCGTCATTTTTCTGTATTTTGCCTTCGCTTATAGCTTTGCCGAAAATACCGGTAGCTTCCATTGAAATATCAATTTCCGAAGTCGCATTTTTAAGATCAAGCGCCGGCACTTCAACCCAATCGCTCCAATGAACCGAATCAGGGATAAGGCTGGTACCGCGTCTTACCTGAATTAATTTTATAGCTTCCGAATCGTATGCCTGCACGGATGACGTTTCAGCCATATAATAAATTTTACTAAGATCGGTAACGTGACTTCCAAGCGTCATTACAGGAGTCTCATAAGTATCATAGTTCCCCTGGTCGAGTGAAATCGCATCTTTTTCAATTACGCCCTTGCCGTCGACAAAAACGCCTTTTTTAAATTGGCTTGTCGTAGTAACATAAACCCTGTCTTCATAATGCTTAGGAATGTCAGCGACAAGGTATACCTCTTCAGACACGGCTTTAATCACACGGCCCTCAGAACCAAGCCATGCGTAAATAACTTTCGGACCTGACTCATCCGGTTTATCGAGCATCCATTTTCTGGCCGGATAGAAAAATTTAGAGGCGCGGCCGGCTCTAAACCAGACTTCGCTAGTACTTGTATAAGAAACATTGCCGGCGGCATCTTCCGAACCAAGATCGACAGGCTCTGTTTCATAACCATTAGGAGCGGTATTGGCATTGGACATATAAATCCAATCAACATACTGTTTATCAGTCGGAATAAGCAAACTTATTTCGGCACTCTTCAAAATATTATCGCCGCCATAGCCGTTAGTTTCAACTTCGGCGCTATATTCAATTCTGTTATCGATATTAACACCTAATTTTGTACCGTCACGGTCGACTATATGAACCGCGGCAGTCGAAGCCGGCTGTTTGTCATCGATCAAAAGCGTAAAATTATGTTTCAATTCAACGTTGCCCGATTCTTGTTTTCCTTTAAAATAACCCGACGTAGATTCATATTGAACATCAATATCGCAGCCGAAGAATTTCAAAGCATCCCTGAAGTGTCCGTCGGAACTTACAGGAATTGACGGTGCCAGTGAAAGAACGGAGCCGCCTGAGGCTTTGCTTGAATATTGCCAATCAGGCACATAAGTAAGAGGATCGTACATATAATAAATCCTCGAACCATGGCCTTCGCTGTCACGCGTATACATCGTTATAGTAGGCACATTATAATACCAGCCTGATTTTTTAGGCATTTCAACCGATACTCTGCTCGCATCTTCCTTGCTGTCAAGAGTAGTAATTTTAATTTCTTCCGAATTCTCTGAAGTTTCAATAGTTTTGCCTTTATACACGTCTTTGGCCCATAAGCAATATACCTCATAATTACCTACATCGGACGGACGCGCATAATACAACCTGTCACCCATCAAGCCGTAAACAGGCGAACGATAGTTAACATCGGTTTTATCGGAAATTTTTATACGCTGCTGATCGGTGCCGTCCCACTTCATTGTCATTATGACACTTACGGTGCCGTCGCCTTCATCTACTTCACGCAAGAAAACTATTTTTTCGCCGTCTGGCGACCAGCTCGGATCTTTATCATTCGATTCATAAGTCGTCAGCCTCTTCAATGTACTGCCGTCGGCAAAATTACTGCCGTCGGTATTTAAAAGATAAACATCATATTGATTATCATTTAGATCTGCCATATATACTACTTTAGACCCGTCAGGGCTGATTTTTGGGTTTAACTTATCATAACGGCTTCCGGTAGTATCGGTCAGAAACTTTTCTCCGCCGTAATAAGCGATAACGTCATTCGCCTCGTCGTAATTAACATTTACCATTGTAACTTCATAGGCGCCTGTCAACTCTATAGTAGTCGTATCGATTTCAGCAGTAGGTTCAGACTCTTGAAGCAGTCTTACCATCACTTTATCTATATAAACAGTTTCGGTACCTGATACGTTATTCATATATATCGATAAAGCCCCGCTTGCTCTTACTTTACGTGGCGCGGAATTCATCGCGTTCGAATATGCAGTATCATCGTAATGCCATCTTATCGTATTTGAAGTATCGCCGTCTTCAACTCTTTTTAACCATGAAAAATTATATGTATGCCACTGATTATTCTTAGCGGAAAAATCTTCAGGCATAGGATAATTTGAAAGATCATTTTCAATAGAGTCAAGGCCGGGATAATGATTAACCCACGCTGAGTTTACGGAAGAATAAACCTTATTAGCATTAGCCGGATGGAAAAATCTATCATTTATGTCGGTTTCAAAAGCGAAAGCATTCGACCTGTCATAAGTCGAAGGAGCAAGGCCTATTCTTACTTCAGATGTAGTTTGAAGCAATTTAGCGTGTATTGTAAAACCAAGGCCAAGCGTATCGCTGACCGGCTCAAAAGTTTTTTTAGAATACAATCCATTGCCGCTAACAGTAATCGAACCATTTTTAAACAGGACATTACCGGAACTTTCCCAGTCAGGATTTCCTATCATAGTCCAGTTTTCTTTAACATTAATACCTTTATCAAATGAGTCATAGAAATAATAAACCTTACTGTAATCAATAGGCGGCTCGCCTACTGAAAGTTTGCCGTATTCAATATAATAATTTGAAAGCCCGCCGGTCCAGCCTGCCGCTTCCTGAATTTTGAACCATACTTTAATGTCATTTGATTCATAAGTTTCTACATATCTATCAAGCTCGATTTCTTTCGTCGATGACGACGAGCTATCCCAATATTTCCAGTATACCCTGAAATCATCTCCATTAGACATACTTCTGTCGTATATATCTTTTGCGGTTTCACCGTCGACCTTAATCATAACGGTATAATCTTTCGGGGCGGCACCTACATTAAGCCTGTAGCGCCTGTACCCGGAATATCTTGAAAATACAACTTTAGAAGCATTTGTCGTCATGTCAGGATTAACGTCAAAAAGCACTTTTTTATTGTATTCTTCATTGCTTACGGAACCTTTTTCAATCGAAACCGAATAATTTTCATAATTCGCCCTATAATCCGCTAATTCAGATTTTGGAAGGGCGCCGCGAGAATATATTTTTTTGACTATTGCCTGTTCAGCATCATAGACGCAAATATTATCATAATAAACGTTTATCGATTTACCCGGGTCATTATTTTCAAGAGCCACTTCCCATGTTTTTATCGTGTAATCTTTACGAGCGTTAGGAATAGGAATTTTCTTATGTTTCCACTTTTTATAATAATCAGTGCCGGTGTAGCTTCTGTTAAGCGGATCAGTAGTCGTATTATCCTGATCGCCGGGAGTAGGATCGGTATTCCATACAGGATATTCAGAAGCGTCACGAATTTTAGTTTTTTGAGGAGTAGTGGTTACCGAATCAGTTTCAAGCCACAAGTTGATACCGCCGATACCAGTCCCGGTAGTATCAGCGTAATAGTCATATTCGAGAGTATAATTGCTTCCGATATAAATTTCTTCGGTGCTTATTACGTAATATAGACGGGCCGAAACAGACGGATCATCCGCAGGCGGAACAACCGGAGTCGTAACCTGACCTGTTAATTTTATTTTATCGCCTGAAGACATATTTTTATTGTTATAAGTTTGTCTTGAAAGCGATATCGGATTGGTACCGCCGTTAGTCATTATATAAATTTCAGATGTAGAAGTACCGCGTTTTTCGAATACAACGTATTTTCCGTCTCTATTAATACGCGGAAAGTTACAGTCGACGCCGTTACCTTCAATAAGCATTTCTTTAGTGTCGCCCAAATATGCTTTCTGGCTGTATATTGAATGATTATCGCTAGAGCCGTCATTACTTTTTACTGAAAAATAGATATTCGGCAGAATCGATACATTGTCGGTCTCGCGGAAATAAGGGCCGTCAGGCGGCGGAGCGACAACGTAAGTGTTAGGCGCCTGATAATCCACTTTTATCTCGCCTGTATCTGACCAATCAGAAAAATTCATTTCAGTCGTATCTGTTATGTTGTCCCTTGCCCTTACACGCCATTTATATGTTCCGACAGGAATATTATCCATAGGGGTAAACGAAGCTTCGGAGGTAAAATCCGAATCATTTTTTAATATTACATCAAAATCGGAAGTTGCAAAATCGCCTTTTGAAGTCAACTGCAGCTGATAAAATCCAATGCCTGCGCCGTTATCTGTTTTGGCAGGCGACCAGTGAGAATTGGTAAATGTAGCATCAGTCGATACCGACCAATAAAATTTAGGTTTAGGCTGATTTATTACGGTGCCATCAGCTAATTCAGCGCCGGTATTTTCGTTTTTAAATTTTTTAAGCGCAGGCTTGGACGGCTTATCGCGGTCAACCCTGAGTTCAGCTTCTTTTCGCTGGCCTATATTATCGTTAATATCGACAAACCACACGCTGCACATCACGCGGTCATAAGTCGTTGCAACAGGTATTGTAATGGTAGTATCGCCGTTAGGCAGGTCGATATAAGTACCGTCATATTCGTCGATCGGCTCGAAATCGCCGCCCGCCGAAGGCGTGTTATATGACCATATTTTATAATAAGCGCCCTTGATACCTGAAAGGTCTTTAGCGGTAGCCGAAACCATGAATTCGCGGGAATACTGGAATGGTGAAGGATTTGAAGCCAATTCCATGTTTTCGCCATTCTGCGCGTAAGCTACAATCTTTTCAACAGCCGGCGCAGTAACGTCAACTATCATTTTTAATTTTTCATTAACCGTTATTTTATAGGCTATAGCAGAATTTTCATACATTTCACCAGTCGGCGCCGAAAGAAGATCCGGCAACAGCTTAATGGTTATAACATTACAGGTATCCGTAATGTTAAATTCGCCATTATCAGTATTAGGCGCGCCGAATATGCTCTTAAAAGTGACAACTTCACTGGTATCAATAATTGAGCTGGCATTTTTCTTTAATTCCACGCCGTTTAAATATACCGTATATTTAGCGGTTCCCTGTACTTCTATCGTACATTCACGATCTTTTGAGTATTTTCCGAAAACTATATCATGCTTGTAATAAGTAATAGCTGAAGTATTAGTAACGCCATTAACCGGCTTTTTATATATATAACTTGCGCCTGTTAATGACGGCGATTCATTTCTTGTAACGATTAATTTTAAATTACTAACATTTAATTTAGGTATTCCATTCGAACCATCGGTTTTAACCCTAAAATATATTTTAATGTTTTGGTCAAGATAAGAACTCAAATCAAAAGATTTAGAAGTAGTTGGTACATCTATACCATTATAAGTTTCCAATATATTTTTTGAGCCATTATCAATACCGATATATGCATAATCGCCGGCATCAGCTTTTAGAAAAGTCATGTTAAATTCTAATTTAGCGGCAGTACAATTTGTAAGGTCCTGAGCCAGTGAATAAACATAATAATCTTTACTCTTATCTTGAGTGTTGCTTATTAGATTATTACCCGAAAAATAAAACATTTTACTTCCAGAACCTGCACCAATATTTCCCGTCCATTTAGAATTATCAGCAAAATTATCCTGAAACATAACAAATGTGCGCTTGGCATAGCTGACTTCGGCGGTTCCCCAGTCTCCCCAGCTGCCGGCAGTTCCGGCAGGATATAATTTATCGACCGGATATTTAGTCTGCCAGTCTCCAGGAACTATAGAATCGCTATTTAAACCAATAGAATTACCGGTCGGACTTGAGTAATATGTTCTGAAGCTGCTTGCGGCAGTATGTGAATAACTGCTTTCAAGGCCTACAGTATTCTTGCTAAGAACTCTGAAGTAGTATAAATTCTGGTCAACTGCCTTAAATGTATATGAATCAGCGGAATCATCAGGCGTAGCATAAGAATCCGGATCGGACGTTTTCAAGTCTTTAACCCATCCCTGTTTCACAATTGTAGCAAACACTTCGTCTGTCGATATTTGTATATAATAATCCGCGATACCGGAACCGTCGCGCGGAGCATCCCATTTAGCTCTTATAACGCGTCTTTTGGTTTCGTCAAAGCAGCGCGCATTTGACATTTTCCTTTCGGCAAAAGTAGTTCCATTATCGTCATTGTACGCAAACCATCTGAGATTTGTAGGCGGATCAGGCGGAGTTTTTACAACAGTGACGCGTGTCGACACCTCATAAGATTGATCCGGTTCGACGTTACCCGCGTTGTCTAATGATTTACCTCTAAAAAAGTAGGTTTCACCATTTTCAGTGCCGTCATACATATAACTGAAATCATAGCCATCCGTAGCTGAAGTATCGCCAATTAACCACCATTTCCACTCTGAAGGTACACCGACATTAACCCAGCCCCTTAAAGTTTGAACGTTAGTAAGTGCGAACCCGTTTTTAGAGACTGAAAAATCATCTATGTAAATTGCATTACCTGAAACTTCACTGTTAGAATAAAATACTATATCATCAACAGTATAACTTGTATAGCCATATATGCTTTTTAAGTATTCATAAAGGTTTAAAGATACCGGTTTCCAAACATCTACAGGGCATGTAGTAGTTCCGATATAATCCCATCTGTTAGTAACGTTATATTTTTCAGTATCAGTAATATTACCGTTCAAAGCATTCAAATCAATAATTTCTTTATGTGATTGGCCGTTAAATTTCACATCAACCCATAAGCTCATTTTTGCCGCCTGAGCAGAAGGGACATAATAAGCAAAATTAATATAATTATAAGTTGCAAGATCGTAACTGCCAGGCATGACATAGCTGAAACGCATAATACCGGAAGCTGCGTTCATCGAAGCTTTCAAAAAATATTTTCCGTCAAACGGCAAGGCCGGTTCGCCAGCCCCGCCGCCGGACGTTGCAGTTAGGTTCGTATTATTATCGTTAGTAAAACCGTCAGCAGTATTATTTTCGAACGTCGCCTTTATTTTATGATCAACAGCAGTCGAATTATCATCTTTATTTTTCCACTTTACATTAAAGCTATCGGCATTTACGGCGCTCGGCGGCTGGCTGAATTGTGTCTGCGAAGGTTTCGAGTCAATTTTTATATTTCTAACAACAGCATCCGTTAATTCAGTTCTCAGCCGGTCAGCAAATAAAGCAGTATAATTAGCGGCCGGATCGGCGTTTCTTTTTACTTCTAATATAGCGTTAGCATCGCCGCCGCCTTCGAAATAGACCATTTTTATTTTATACCAGTTGCCGGCCGTCAATGTAGCAGTTGTAGCGGTATATGTAACGCCCCAGCCAGTCCAGGCCGCAGCCGCAAGTAAATTTGTGTTCATATCGTTAAAATAAAACCTAACGCCGTCATCAGTTTTTATTCTAAAATTATATTTTGTAGATTCGGCAGCGTAAAATTCGCCTGTCCATTCAGTATAGAAATAATCCGCCGGCACTATAAAATTACCCAAGCCATAAGAGTTACTCGGCGACAAACCAGCATTCCAGTTAAAGTCAACTTTCTGATCGATTCTTGTAAGTTTCAAAGATTCTCTTGAATCAGCCGTCGAAGAATAAGTCGGCGGCACAGCCCCGCAAGTATAATATTTACCAAGAAGGCCGCCTACGGTCGGCTGCCAGCTTCTGACATTTCCTGCCAAATCATATACTTTCGCGCCGATATCATAAGTGCCGTCATCGGGTAAAGTCGCATTAACGCTAAAATCTGCGGAATAATCAGCTGAACCTGTTACTTTGCTTGCAGTTTTTAAGAGTTTCCATTTAGTATCATCTTCAGAACTTAATTTATAATAATATTCGACTTTCCATATACCAGAAGAATTAGGATCCGATATAGCGCCGATGATATCTGTCGGCGTATCGAAAACATTACCAATAGCCTGGTTTATACCGACCGGTTTCAAATAAACTGTCTTATTGTTAAAAACCGCGTTATCCGATATATAACGTTTTATTGAAAAGTAATCAGGCGCTGTTATATCTTTTCCGTAATTAAATATTTGAGATTTAGCAATATTCCCGGCTTTATCATAAGCCAGCAGACGCCAATAACAAACCGAGCCGGGCATTTGTCCTGGATATACAGCAACTTCGATCGAATCAACTGAATATTTAGTAATATCCGTAATAGTTTTCTTCAAGCCGCTTGAAAAATCAGCCTCAGTCTTTCCGGTAGCGACCTGAATTTCAAATTTATCAAGACCGGCGCCGCCAAGCGGATCCTGAGGCAAGTTCCATCTATATTGCGGATAAGTAGTGCGCACCCAGTAAGACGGCAAAGTCTGGTTTTCAAGCGTATTGCCCGGAAACCACTTTAAATAATCAGGATCTTCAGGAAGCGGATCGTCATATACAAATGCCGGTTCAGTTACGTCGACTTTAAATTTATAAACCGGCGACCAGTCAGTATCGTCCGGCGCGTTTTCAGCGTTATCATAAAGCCTTACACGCCAGTAATAAGTGATGTACTGATCAAGTTTTTCGGCATCGAGGAGAGTATAAGTTTCAAGAGTGCCAGCAGCATTTACCGCAACTTTTTTATTAACTTTAAATCCGCCTGAAAAGTCTGATTTATCAGAAACTTGAATTTCAACTTCTTTTGTTCCGGCAGTCAAATCGGTACCGCCAGTCCAGAGTAATGTCGGTTTCTGAGTGTTAATCCATAAAGGAGTGGTTAAATCGCCCGGCTGCACAAGTGACGGGACCGCCGGTTTCGTTTTATCTTTGACACCGGTAATTACAAGGTACCCTGAAGCGTTACCGGTTGTCGAATTTCTCACGTAACCGCGAATTTTAAGATTAGTTGTATCAATCAGTAAAGCGGCCGACTCAATTGTAATCGAGGTCGTCGCAGCGGTAGTCGGATTAATAACTCCGGTTCCGCCGCTATTTGTAACTTTATGCCCGGCCATATCGTCTAAAATAACAAAAAGCCTGTCTTCGGCTAATTGGCCATTTATAGGTTTAACATCGACAACAGGCGCCGTATAGGTTTGCAAATTAACGAAATTTAAAGGATTATTCGTTCCGGCAGGAGTATTTGGCGCAATAGCTATTGATTGAATTGTTTTAGGAACTATGCCGTCATCTGTATATGCCGATTCATTGCCGGCATCATTTATATATGAATAAGATACCGTCGTTAGATCAGTAAACGCAGTGATTCCTGTAATAACATTTATTCCGGATGCATAACCGGTCGCACCGTTTTTAGAAGCGGCAGTTTTTACCTTGCTATAAGTACCGCCATTATTTTCATATATTTTTAATTTTAAATCGTTATCGCTTACCGCGCCTACAACACCCGAGGTAAGAACTAAATTATCGCATTTAAAATAATTCAAATTCGCGACATCACCGGCCGAAGGAGCAGCCGGAACCTTGCCGTCATCAATGTAATCAGATTCATTGCCGTTTGTATTCAAATATGTATAGCTGACAGTCGAGCCGGCCGGTATATCAACGGCAGTTATTAAATCACCAGCAGTATAACCAGAAGCGCCGTTAGTCGACGATGTAATACCCTGATAATTATATGCAGGAACTAATGTTTTTTCAAATACTTTCAAATAAAGGTCGCTTGCCGTTTCATCGCATGTATTCGCAGAATAAGCTATAATTTTATTAAATTGCCTTAAATATCCAAGTTTGGTAAGATCAGTAGGAACGACAGGAATTTTGCCGTCATAAATGAAATCAGATTCATTGCCGTTTTCATCTTTAACCGTATAAGCTAAATATTTATCCGCAGTAAAAGAAACGCCAGTCATTAAGTCGCCTATAAACGCATTTAAATCAACGCCGGTCTTCGTCCCCAGACGAAGCGTAACAGGTTTTACATTATTATCATCCTGATACAATATCAATGACGCATTAGTATTTGTTAACGCAGTTATGCCGGCGACATCATTAGTAACTTTAGTCGTTGCCTTGCTTGCGTATATTTTTGAAACATCCGGTTTGTCAGGAACAGTGCCGTCAGCTACCCATGCAGAAACGTTACCCGCGCGGTCGCGATAACGGTAATAAATAGAGGTGCCGGCGGCTTTAGTGGCAATACCGTTCATAATAACATCAAGAACATTATGCGAAGATTTATACGCTGCTTCAGATTTAGCGGTAGTCGCGCCGTCGAAACTTATTTCAAGATAGCAGCCGTTCATACCAGGCGAACTTTCAGGATAAGTAAAATTATTATATGCCGTAACTTCGCCGGTCGCATTGCCAAAACCGACATTAGTCACATCAATATTAGTATCCGGACCAGACCTGTCGAATATTATCTTACTCGAATCCGTCGTGGAAGTTACCTGAGTACCGCTATTTCCGGCAAGGTCGTCAAAATCTATAATAAATGTAACCTGCCCTTCAGGATCGGTATCTGTCATCGTATACGTCGCAGTATAATCAGTGCCATTCCCGGCAGGAGCAACAGCCGCATTCTGTCCGGCAATTTTTACTTTAACAGTATCAGTTACAATCCTTCTGATGTTTTCATTTGCTTTGAACGTTAAAGTTATAGTATCGCCTGATTTTGCATAAACAGTAGGCTCATAAGCATTATTAGATTTAATGTTAACCGCCGAAAGCTGCGGAGGTGTCATATCAAATGTAATAGTCTTGCCGTCGGTAGTTGTAGTCCTTTGAACACCGTCATTACCGGCAAGATCCCGAATATCTATTGTAAACGGTATCACACCTTCAGTATCGGTCCCAGTCATTACATATTCAGCTTTAAATTTATTCGAGCCAAGATCGGTAGTGGTCACTGAATGAGTAGCAATGGTAGTTATCGGGTAACCAGTTATAATAGCTTCGCTTGCAGTAAAATTAATGGTTACAGTATTTCCTACTTTAGCAAGATACTGATCATTAGCATTATTCGAAGTAAACAAAACAGACGTGTTTAAATTAGGCAGTACAGTATCTTTACTGCCGGTAGTGCCGGAAAAATAAGGCGATATATTGCCGGAAGAAGAGTTGACTATATAAGCGTTGACCGTAATATTATTCGTTCCATCATTCAGAGATGAAGCGTTAGGCATTGTAACATCCGTAGGCACCGCGCCTGAATTAACAACTCCAGCAGCATTAGTAACTGAATTCCCGGCGCCGTCTTGAATGAGCGCATACAACTGGTCTGCCGCCGCCTGTCCGGCCGTTGGAGTAACAGATACAATCGGCGCGGAAACAGTGTTGGAGTTAATATAATTGTCAGGATTGTTTTTTCCGGCAATGACCCTTATTTTAGCAGCCGTAGGTTTTTGCGGAATATATCCATCATTTATTTTATCTGATTCATTACCATTATTATTTGTAATAGTATAAAAAGGGTATTTTAACTCTGCGAGCGTACCTGGAACAGCGGTAAAATTATTTGCCGCACTAAGATTAGTGAATGAATTCAGCTTAGTTAAGCCGGTACCCGCAGCGTCATCAGCCTGATAAGCAGTCAATTTATCAGTTGCCAGCCCGATAGCGGCAGTAAAATAAATTTTATTTTGCTGCGCGTTGGCATATATTTTAGAAATATCCGGCATTGACGGTAATATTCCATCGGATGTAATCCCGGATTCGTTATCTTCAGGAGATTTAATCGTGTATAATACATATTTGCCGGCTGTTATATCCGTAACAGGATTTATAAGATCGGTATTTGTAAGCAGCGATAAGTTTCCTGTATTTGAACCTTTAGCCAGAGCATTTGTACCTGCGGCATCATCGGCCTGCCAGATTCTAATTGTATTATTAGCTGTAGACGAGGTTATCTGAGTACCGCCATTTACTGATTTTTTGTCTTTTAAACTATAGCCGACCGTCGTTACTACCGGTGCCGAAGGAAGTGTTCCATCCGAAACCCACGACGATTCATTGCCTTCAGGCGACGTTATTGTATATAATATGTATTTGCCGGCCGTTATATCGCTAACCGAGGTTATAAGGTCACAATTTATAAGCAATGACAAATCAGCTGTTTTTGTACCTTTAGATGAAAAGTTCGTGCCGGAGGCATTATCAGCCTGAAAAATTGTCAAAGTATTATTAGCTGTCGAGGATGTTATTTGAGTAGCACCGTTTACCGATTTTTTATCTTTCAAACTATAACCAACTGTCGTTACTACCGGCGCATCAGGCACTGTACCGTCGGCTGAAATTGAAGATTCATTGCCTTCAGGCGATGTTATTGTGTATAATACGTTTTTACCAACTGTTATATCGGTAATACCGGTTATTAAATCAGTATTGGTAAGCAGCGATAAGTTTGCCGTCCTGCTTCCTTTGGCAGCTGCGTTTGTACCGGCAGCATCATCGGCCTGCCATATTTTAATTGTATTGTTAGCTGTCGAGGCGGTTACTTGAGTCGCACCGTTAGTGGATTTTTGGGTATTTAAATGATAACCGACTGTTGTCACTACCGGCGCGGCAGGAACTGCGCCGTCAGCCGCAATTCCTGATTCATTGCCCTCGGGCGATACAATAGTGTACAATACATATTTGCCGGCCGCTATATCAGTGACCGGGTTTATCAGATCGATGTTTGTAAGCAGCGATAAGTTTGCTGTATTTGAACCTTTAGTCAAAGCATTCGTACCGGCAGCATCATCGGCCTGCCATATTTTAATTGTATTATTAGCTGTCGAGGCAGTTACTTGAGTTGCGCCGTTAGTGGATTTTTGGTCTTTCAAACTATAACCGACTGTTGTTACAACTGGCACCGCCGGAAGAACCCCATCGGAAGTCCATGCTGATTCATTACCTTCAGGTGAAGTTATTGTGTACAAAATATATTTGCCGGCTGTTATATCAGTAACCGGGTTTATTAGATCACAATTTATAAGTGTTGACAAATTGGCTGTTTTAGTTCCTCTAGATACAAAATTGGTTCCTGTTGCATTATCAGCCTGAAATATCGTCAAAGTATTATTAGCCGTCGAGGATGTTATTTGAGTAGCGCCGTTTACCGATTTTTTATCTTTTAAACTATAACCGACAGTCGTTACTACCGGCGCCGCAGGCACGGTACCGTCTGCCGAAATTGAAGATTCGTTGCCTTCAGGTGATACAATCGTATATAATACATTTTTCCCGGCTGTTATGTCGGTAATACCTGTTATTAAATCAGTATTGGTAAGCAGCGATAAATTTGCGGTTCTGCTTCCTTTGGCGGCTGCGTTTGTACCGGCATCATCATCGGCCTGCCAGATTTTAATTGTATTATTAGCTGTTGATGAAGTAACCTGTGTTGCGCCGTTATAAGATTTCTGAGTATTCAAATGATAACCTACCGTGGACAAAACCGGAGCTGCCGGAACTGTACCGTCGGCCGCATAAGAAGACTGGTTGCCATTTGCCGAAACAAAAGTATACAAAACATTTTTCCCGGCTGCAATGTCGGCAACGGAAGTTATTAAATCAGCGTTAATAACGGACGTAAGGTCTACTCCTGTTCTGGTACCTTTTAGTACCGCGTTCAGGCCTGAAGCATTATCAGCCTGCCAGATTTTTATCTTATCCGACGTACTCGTAAGTGTAGTTGTCACCCTTGTAGCGCCATTATATGATTTTTGGTCTTTCAAGCTGTATCCGACAGTAGTAATAACCGGCGGCATAGGCACAATGCCGTCAGTGACCCACGCCGAAACATTTCCGGCGACATCTTTAAATCTATAATATACTCTGGTATTTGCGGTTGCAATTACAGGAGTAATTCCTGTAAAAACGTCAACACCCGAAGCATACCCAACAGTAGGAGCGGAATCAGATTTAGTAGGTGTAGTCGAAGCATTAGGCACAGAATCGCCAATATACGTTTCCATGTAACAATTTTCCGGATATGAAAGAATGCCTGTAGTAGTTACTTTTCCCGTAACGTTATCATAACCCAAAACATTAGTTTGAGCCGCCACCGGAGCATTCGGGGGAATTGTATCAAGCTTAATCGTTGTCGAATACCATTCTGAATAGTTGCCGCACGGATCCTTAAACCTTACATAAACAGTTTTTACTCCGTCACCGGCAGAAAGTGTAAAGCCGGGAGTGCCGTTATATGGACTTCCTTGATTTATAATAATATCACTGCCCGGAGATGCTATATTTTCAGTAACCTGATAAGCATATATTCCTGCATTTTTATCAGGAGACGAAGTTGTACCGCCCTCAACATTTGTATCAGTAACAGATAAATTCAAAGTCACGTTCTGCGTTATTGAATAACCTGGGGAACTGCCGGTGCTTCCGGTCATAGTAAAACTTGTGCACTGAGGCGGCGGATCCCACCAAAACCTTATGATTGACTGCCCGGTAGCCTGATAAAAATCAAGTCTTAAATGGTAATTACCTGCTGCGGAAAATGTTTTTTTACAAACCTGGTTATAAGGCGAGGCCACGGCATGAATTCCCGGCCAGTCAGTTATAACTTCACTGTCGTCGAGCCACAATCTGACACCATCATCATTGATTGTATAAAATGTATAATCGCCGACTCTAAATGCTGGCGTACTTATCCAGCTTGCAAAATAATAATTCAAATTACTGCCGACCGGCTGGGCCGAAGACCAATCATAATCAATCGAACTTGTCGTAGCTGAACTCTTCCATAACCAGTAATCATAAGCATAACACGAGCTGTTATCGTTGGTACTATCATAGTAATTGGCTATGTAATTAGAAATTGTCGAAGCGCCGATTACTATCATTCTTGTCTCGCTATACGCCTTATTGCCGGCTTTATCCTGAGTAACGACATACCATGTATAAGTACCGTTAGATAAATTAGATGCCGGAGTGTAACTTGTCGAAGTAATCCAGCCCTGACCAACATCATTTAAATACAGCTGGTAAGGTTGAGTCGTGTGCATTCCGCTGCCGCCGGCATTATCCATTGCGGCATTCCATGAAAATGTAGGACTGGCATTTGTTGACCATAAGTCAGTCGCTGGCGAAGAAAGCGTGGCAGCATTAGGAGCGGTAGAATCAATTGTAAAATTAGCATCAGAATCATCACTTGCATAATTTCCGGCATAATCATATGCAATTAATCTTATTTTAGAATTACTTATGTTAAGTGAAGGCACCGGCGTCCATGTATAAGAACCGCTATTTGCTAATCCGGTCACAATATTTTGCCATACAGAACCATTAAAATATTGTAATGTTACACTTGCAATTCCACTTCCGCTATCAGTCACAAAAGCAGTATTCCAAGTAATAGAATACGAGCTTCCGCCCGCTATAAATTCACCGCCGTTTGGCGCCGTAATAGCGCTAGCTGAAACACTCGGTGCTATAGTATCAATAAATATGTTATAACTTGTAGGTGAGTGGTTAATATTTGCATCCCTGTCTTGAGTTTTAACATACCATGTATGGTTTCCTTCGGCAAGAGCCGTTACTGGTGTATATGACATTGCAGTTCCCCAAGCAATTACACCGCCAGCATCAATAAAGAGACGATAAGGGGTAGTATCATCCATACCGCAGCCAGTGCCATCCGAAGCAGCAGTCCATGAAAATGTAGGTGTAGCTGTATTAGAATAATTATTATTAGCCGGGGTCATAGTCGCTACCGAACCAGGAACCGTTGCATCAACAGAATATGGACCGTCTTGAATATAACCGCTGATGTTAGTTCCCCAGCTACCATCAGCATTTTTACCACTTCCAGCTTCTTCCATATATGCAATATAATTACTCCCAGTAGGCAAACTGCTAACATTCAAAGTTTGAGTTGAAACACCTTCACTCGAATCAGTATATCTAAAACCGCCTGGTCCTGGTGCATAATAATTATTTGTACCATTTGATAATCTTACTCTATACCACCAGTTGTTTTTGCAATAAAGACTAAATTGCGTGGCTTCTGCATGTTTAATAAAAGTAGCAGCACCACTTACTTTGGAAGTATTCAAAACATAAATTCTATTTGATAAGTTGGCAACTTGCGCATAAGCAAATTCAAAATTTCCTAAAATAAATATTAAAAAAACAATAACCCATAATAAAAATATTTTTAAATTTTTATTCATAAATAATATCCCCCTTCGAGGTATCTATCAGAAAAATTTTTAACAAAATATGAAAATAGCAATTAAAAAATGTCAAATTTTTGACACTATAATTTAAGTTTAGCATAAATAACTATAATAACATAACGAATTTTATCCTAAACGACAAAAAAATTCAATAAATATTTAGCAAAAGTTAAGCCAAATTTTAAATTTATTTTTATTTCACTAAAATCACATCTTAAAAATGAACAAATTCCAAAATTAAAAATGACCATAGCTGTTTTTATTAGACACTATTGCTGTCTCAATTTTTTATTAACAAATTCTTTTTTTAAATGCAATAATATAAATATAACTTCGTCAGCCACGATGTGATATAATTACATTTTTAAATTTAAAACATAAAATTATAAATTTTAAGTTGACTTTTTTTTTACGTTGTGATATGATGTGAACACGAAGTAAAAAAATACCCTACAAATATTTAAAGGAGGTGGAGTAATTGAAGAAAAATTTAGCTATTGCTATGATTATTCTCTTTTGCGCCGCTATTATTGGAGTTAATACAGCTTGGTCACAGGAGTTCCCTAAAGTAACAGGTTTAAAAGCTTTTACAGCACAGACAGCTTACCTTTCATTGGTCGGCTATGTTCAGTTGTTGGCAAAAAACCAGACCGGTAAAGAAATTACAAAATCAGAAGCTCTGCACATAATCAAAATGCAGGAAGCCGGCAAAGACGTTAGCACAGAAAAAGTTGCTAAAAAAGCTAAAAAAGTAAGAAAAGCTAAAAAAGCTAAAAAAGAAGAAACAGCTCCTAAGGCTGAAGAACCTAAAGCAGTTGAACCTAAAGCTGAAGAGCCAAAGGCTGAAGTAAAAAAAGAAGAACCTAAAGCCGAAGCTCCTAAGGTTGAAGAACCTAAAGCAGCTGAACCTAAAGCCGAAGAACCAAAGGCTGAAGTAAAAAAAGAAGAACCTAAAGCTGAAGCTCCTAAGGCTGAAGAACCTAAAGCAGCTGAGCCTAAAGCCGAAGAAAAGAAATAATTGTTTTTATAAAAAACTTTTATAAAAAAGCCGTGATAATTATCACGGCTTTTTTTGATATTTGAAGCATTTAATTTTGTTATTTTAATACCGCGCATTTCAGAATTCGTGCTATATTTCAGCTGATTTCTCAAAAACTTTTAACTTACCCGGCTTCCCGTTTTCGACATTAGTTTTTATACCATCATATTTCTCAAAAACATTAGTATATTTTTCATCTGTCATCAAAAATATTGCTTAACAATCAGCATTTATAAATTAATATTTTTACCGGCATGGAAAAACTGCCGCTATTTTTATTGATCTACTTCTTCACTTTCGACCGTAAAAGTTATTATAACATTTTATAAATTTGCAGTGTTTCAGTAACCGCTTTACTTTAATCGAAATAAAATCTAAGCTAAAAACGACAAATCAAAAAATAACGGCAGGTATCGCAGAATAAAAAGGAACGCGTTGGACACAAAGGTATTCAAATTTGTATCCAACGCGCTCATAATTTTAAAAAAAGATTATTTAAAAATAAAAAGACTGATATTTTTTATCTCGGATTTCTCAGATAATACTCGCCGATATTGAAAACATTCCACATGAACCCCAAAACTTCCTCGTCATTTTTTAAATATTCGGTTATTAACTTTGAGCTTGCCGTCATATCGCCCTTAAAATAATTAGCCGACATTTCGAGCATCAGCGCGAAATTTTTAAGTTTGCCTTTTTTCAGCTGGGCCGCATCGGCATCGAGACCTTTAATATAATTATTTATCGCCGCCTCATTAAGATTTTTATTTGATAGTACCAGCGCCACTTCAGGCATTGCCGCAAGCGCTCTTATCATTCCGATCATAGTAAGCTTCGCGGTTGCGTGCATAAATAATTCCTCATCATTTTTCGGAACCGTATTTTTTATTTTCTCGGCGTAAGCGATTATTTTAAATTCCATGAGCATAAGATTAAAAGGCTTATTAACCAGTCCGAGCGATGATCCCCTGAAAATCAGGAGCGGATTTTCAGGCTCGACCTCAAGAGCTTTCATTATATAATCAAGCCCTTCATTATGCTTATTCGCCTTCTGCGCCTTCTGTGATTTTTCATACAAATCGCGAACTCTTGAGTCCTTCAAGAAATAGTCCATCAGCATTTTAGGCTCAGGCGCATTGTTTAATTTGTTGAGCATACCGTCATCCATTATATTATGGATAAAAAATTTATAGCTTCTCTGAAAAGAATATTCAGGCCGCGTGCTCAAAACATCCATTTTTTGCGGATCGCTAACTACGAAATTCGCCGGCATCGAGTTCGAAACACTTTTCATTAATTCACGAAGCGCTCCGCCTAATTTTTTGAAATCGCCGATTCTTATGGCTGAATGGATATAAACGTTATAGTAATGTCCAAAAGGCCACATTACAATACCGCTTATCGCCGCCTCATCCTGGCTGATTTTGGAAATCGACTCGGGATCGTTTTTCACGCAGTTTTTAAAACAGACAACTGCCTGCTGCGCCTGCCCCATCTCGGCATAAACAAGGCCTAAAAGATAATTTACCGTCAACGAATCAGGCGCCTGCATATAGGCTTTCTGCAAAGCGTCAAACGCTTTTTTTGTATCGCCGTTATAGATTTCAAAAAGCGCTTCTTTGGCTTTGGCCTGGTGGTCATACGGATTTTTTTTGGAAACTTCGTTAAAAAAATTACGCGCGACATTCATCGTTTTTTGAGAATAAAACATCTCCTCGGCTTCCTTCACAAGCATGCGAGCGCTTTCATTGTCTTTAGAAAGCGATTTGTCGAGACTCGAAAGCGCGTTTATATTCCTGCCGAGTTTTAATTCTGAAAGCGCTATATAGTAATTAGTTTTGCTATCAGCTTTATCACCGTATTTTTTCAAATATTCAGTAAGGTAATTTTTAGCGGCTTCATAATTTCCTCTGTCAAATAAAATACGGCCCTTTAAAAATTCAACTTCGATTTCATTTTTGTTCCTAGCCAATAAGCCGTCTGCCAGATTTTCGGCGGCCTCATATTTTTTGGAAAAAATATACAACTTGCATAATTTTTTGGCCGCATCAAAATTTTCAGGCTGGGTTTTGTATAAATTTTCAAAACATTTGATCGCAGCTTCAAATGTATCGCAGCTTACAGCCTGCGAATATAAAATATTTACGCTTTCGCTGTCGCCGGAATTGCTATTTACCTTTTGCGCCATTAATTCTATCAGCGAATTAAAATCATTGCCTTTCTTCGACATCAAATATATATACTGCTTATACGCCGAATCATCCGGATATTTCGCCATTTCAGCTTTTACCAGTTCCAACGCCTGCTGATAATTTTGTGACGCGATATAAACGTCTATTATTTTTTTTGTCAACTCTTTTTTTTCATTATCACCCGCGGCTGCGTCAAGTTCTTTTTTTAATCCAGCCAGCACCTCATCGGCATTGCCGGAATGCGGATAAATTTTTACGGCAAATTCTTTAATATAAGGGTTTTGTGGAGCAATTTTTACGGCTTTTTTTAAAATACCGGCAGCTTCATTGTACATCTTCTTCTCTTCGAGCTTAGATATTACCTTTATCAAAGGACTAATATTCGAAGATAGGACTTCGTCTGTAACAGCGGCATAATAAAGGCAGGCTTTATTCATATTCAAATAAACGCTCTTATCCATTATATCTGGCAAAACGTCATAAAGTAAAACAGCCGAGGTATAATCGGTTAATTTATTAAACAAAAGCGCTGCCTCGTTATATTTTTGGGATTTTTGAAGATTGATTATCTGCATTTGCAGGTCCGCCGGCGCGCTTACATTAGCTGAAGGCAATTTTGAATCGGCATTGCCGCTATCGCCGCCGGCCGCGTAACAAGTCCGGTTTTCAAAAATACAGAATACCGCTAAAACAGCCATAACAAGAATATATTTTCTCATAAAACCCACCTCAAAAAATATATTTATTAAATAAATTCACAATGTAATTAACGTATTAGTAAAGTTACATTCAAATTGTAGCATTAATTAGTAACTTAGTCAAGAAAATAAAAGCCGGCAAATATCGCCATTAAACACATAAATAAAGGGATGAAACAGTTTTATGCTTGACTTTTTAGGGCTGTTGCTATAAAATTAAGTAACATAATGAACATAGTCAAACTTTAAAATTGGTTTTTATGTCCGAGGTGAGTAATTTATGAAAATGAAAGATTTTTATAGTGAATTGGGCGTTTCCGAAAACGCGTCAAAAGATGAAATAAAAAAGGCATACAAAAACCTTGCAAAAAAATATCATCCGGACGCCAATCCTACAAATAAGAAAGAAGCCGAAGAAAAATTCAAAAGCATAACCGAAGCTTATGAAACATTATCAAACGAAACAAAACGGCAGCAGTATGATATGTTCAGAAAATCCGGATATTCAGGTATGGGCGACGGCAATTTTAGCGGCTATGGCAACGGAACCGGCAATTTTAATTTCGAGGATATTTTAAACAACATGTTCAATCAGCAGCAGCGCGGCGGCCACAAAAGCAGGACACAAAAAGGACCTGAAAGCGGCGATTTTTTTAATTTTGAAAACGTATTCGACAATTTTTTTGATAAAAGCCAATTCCGCTCGCACGCCGGGCAATCCGAAAACGCGCCTGAACGCGGCGAGGATATCCATGTGACTGTCAATCTGACGCTTAAACAAGTCGCCGAGGGCGGAAACTTAAAATTAAAAGTCACAAGGCGCGATATCTGCCCGAAATGTAACGGCGAAGGCGGATTTAATCCGGCAACCTGCACGATGTGCCGCGGCACGGGTAACGTCAACCGAAATCAGGGCGGGTATTCAGTAAGCCAGATATGCCCTCAATGCGAAGGTTCCGGCGTGAATTACACAACAAAATGCACAAACTGCAAGGCAACCGGCAATATAAGCAACGAACGGCAGCTTAAGATAACAATTCCCGCCGGCGTTTCCGAAGGAAAAATAATCAGGATCCCCGGCGAGGGAAACACAGGTAAAAATGGCGGCCAGCGCGGTAATATTTTAATAACTATAAAAATAAAGGAAGACGAAAAATTTAAACGCAGCGGCAATGACATATATTATAATTTGAAAATAAAATTTACCGAAGCGGTATTAGGGTGCGTCAAAGAAGTTCCGACATTGTACGGAACGGCTAAAGTTACAATTCCGGCCGGCGTTCAGGCAGACACCAAACTAAAACTCAAAGGCCAGGGCCTTAAAAATGACGACAAAACCGCCGGTGATCAATATATAACCATATCCATAGACGTACCGACTAAGTTAAGCGAAAAAGCAAAAAAAATAATAAATGAACTGGATCAGTTAATTTAGTAAATATTTCCTGCTTTATAAAAAAACAAATTTATACAAAGAAAGGAACATTTATGGACGCTACAAAACAGATGGAAATTATTAAAAGAGGCGTTGTTGAAATAATATCAGAGGAAGAGCTTCAGAAAAAGCTTGAAAGCGGCAAGCCGTTGATAATTAAACTTGGCGCCGATCCGACCGCTCCAGACCTTCACCTCGGCCATACCGTAGTTTTACGTAAAATGAGACAATTCCAGGACCTTGGCCACAAGGTAATATTTTTAATAGGCGATTTTACCGGTATGATCGGCGACCCGACCGGCAAAAGCGAAACACGTAAACCGCTGACCGAGGAACAAATAAAAATCAACGTTGAAACATATAAGTCACAGGTGCAAAAAATACTCGACATGAATAAAACCATCATTGAATTCAATTCAAACTGGCTCTCAAAAATGAATTTCAGCGACGTATTGAAGCTCGCGGCTAAATATACAGTCGCGCGCATGCTCGAAAGGGACGATTTTTTAAATAGATTTAAGTCGCAGCGCCCTATTTCGATACATGAATTCATGTATCCGCTAATGCAGGGCTATGATTCAGTCGCGCTTAAAGCCGATGTTGAACTCGGCGGTTCGGACCAGAAGTTTAACCTTCTTGTAGGACGCGCGCTGCAAAAAGAATACAGCCAGGCGCCGCAAGTTACAATTACAATGCCGATTTTAGAAGGCCTCGACGGCGTCAATAAAATGAGCAAATCCCTGGGCAACTATGTCGGCATAAGCGAAGAACCCAAAAATATGTACGGAAAATTAATGTCAATATCGGATACGATGATGTTTAAATACTTCGAATTACTGACCGACATACCGATGAATGAAATCCTTGAAATGAAAAAGCAGTGCGAATCCGGCTCGGTCAATCCTAAAGTCATAAAAATGAAGCTCGCTCACACCATAACTGAAATGTATCATAACCATGAGCAGGCGGATTTTGCGCAGACTGAATTTGAAAAAGTATTCTCAAATAAGGGAATACCGGAAGACATTAAAACATACAACTTCGACAAAAACAAATTGAAAGACGGCAAAGTCCTTTTGATCGGATTACTGGTCGACTTAGGTTTCGCAGACAGCAATTCGGCGGCAAGACGTCTCATCCAGCAGGGCGGCCTGAAATTAAATTCGGAAAAAATCACCGATGAAACTATCGACAGCGCCAAATTATCAGGCGAAGTAATCATCCAGGCAGGAAAAAGAAATTTCGCAAAGGTGATTTTTTAATTTCATAAAGCAATCGGAGGTCAATAAATGCTAAATGTTTACGCCGCAATGTGGTGTCCGCACTGCGTTAGGACAATCGAATATTTAAAAAGCAAAAATATTCAATTTACATATCTCGACATTGAAAAGCAGCCTGACGAAATTGTTCAAAAAGTAATTGACGCGAACGGCGGCGAAGACTGGGTAATTCCGACGCTTGAATTCAACGGCAAATGGCGCGAAGGCAAAGTGTTCAACGAGGCAGAACTCGAGCATGACCTCAAGTCAATGGGAGTCATTTAGTATAACTCTAAAATGTTGTTATCCTAATAAAATAAATTAATATTGGATAAAGTGGCGGCTAAGGTATTTATTCTGCCATTGTCGTGGGACCGCGTCCTGAAAGTCATCGTGACTTTCAGGCGCTTATTCTCAGGCACT
>JASDSY010000017.1:0-74075 GCA_041441465.1 Candidatus Wallbacteria bacterium | reverse complement strand
GTATAACTACTTCGTAGTTTCAATTGTTCGTTTATTATTCTAAATTTGGATAAACTACGAACTGATATTTTTGGCAGATTCGTTTTTCGGAAAATTTTGGAGTGATAGGCGAGGTTCGTTATTTGGGTAAAATCAGGGTGATAGACGAAGTATTTCGTGTAAGAAAGTTCTGGTTGAATTGGGAATTTTTTTAAGTGACGCTATTTTGAATCTGAATTCAAAAATGCTTGATCAAGTGGATTCTGAATCCGGCCATACTGCTTGGTTGAAACATGAGTATAAATTTCAGTAGTTTTGCTGCTGGCATGACCTAAGAGCTCCTGAATATAACGCAAATCAACACCGCTTTCAAGTAGGTGCGTCGCAAATGAATGGCGAAGTGAATGAATGCTCACATCTTTTTTTATGCCTGCGTTATTAAGGGCATCTATAAATACTTGTTCGGCGCTTCTGACATGAATATGATTTCTCGAATTCTGCCCCGGAAAAAGCCAATCTATTATAGCATATTCATTAACATATTTTAAAAGTGTGGAATATGCGACACTGGAAAGAAGTGAAATACGGTCTTTACGGCCTTTCGCACCGCGTATGGTAATTAATTTCCGTTCAATATCGACATCAGATAATTTTAAAGTCACGGCCTCGCCAACTCTCAAGCCAGCTGAATAAATAAGCATTAAAAGAGCTTTATGCTTTATATTTTTTATAAGACCAAGCATATGCGTTATTTCAGATTGGCTCAAAATAATAGGTAATATTTTGTCTTTTCGAGGACGTTTAATATCACAGACAAAACTCTTTTTATGAATTTGTCCAAAGTAAAATTTTAAGGCGTTAATAGCAACATTTAGAGTCGAGGCCGATGTATTTTGAGTTTCAACAAGATGATTAAGGTAATTTTTAATATCATTATCTGAAATCGCGGCAATATTTTTTTGAGCAAACTGAAAGAATGAATCAACGAAATAAATATAAGATTTGATAGTTTTAACGCTGTATTTGCGAAATTGCAATTCACGCTTCAAAAGCTCTATCTCTGGCACGATGTAAGATAAATCGAATTGTTGAACAATATTATATTTTAAATTAAGTTTTTTAAGAATTGAAATTATAGATTGTAAGTTTTCCGGTACATTTGGAAATGTCCATGTTTTTTTATCGCTGTTCCAGGAACGGCCGGCGATGTTTCTTATAGCCGCCACATATTCCATAACATAAGGCGATTTAACTTCTATTAAGGAATCCGATAAAAAAATTTCAAATATCTGCATACAATAATTTTATCAAATCGAATAATTTATTTCAAGAGTGAAATAATTAATTTTTAAAAATAAACTTCATATTATATTTTTTTGCTATTTTAAACAAGCAAAACTATTTATTATCTTTACTTTTTAGCCTTCTGCTCCTTCTTTATTTCTTTGACTGTATCATCGAATAAATCTTCATGCCACTGCATATGAACGAAATAATCATTCACTAAAAATTCAAGAGTTTTTTGTGAATTGTTGATTTTCCAGTAGTTATTTAATTTATTAGCATCAATATTTTTTATAATATGCAAAAGAAACATGTTGTAGTATTTCCAGAATTCAACTAAAAACATATAATCAATATCTTTCAGGCATGAGGCGTTTTTCCATTTTTCAGTATCATAAACGGGAAATGTGAGTTTTTCTTTAAGCTGCAGCCTGATAAAACGCTGATGATTATTAGAAGCCGAATCTATTAAATGTCCGACCATATCCTTTAAAGTCCATTCTTCTTTTATAGTTGAAATATTGGAAATTGATTCATGTTTTTTCATTTTTTTATAAAATATATTTATCTGATTTTCAAATTTATTAATGTCAAAATTCATAAAAATACCTCAATTATATGCCGCTTATGAGTTTAAGACCCTCTTCCTGATATAATTTTAAAAGGCCTTCCCATTTGCCTTCGTTTCTAAGCAAGAGCGCGTCGGTCAGAACGTTGACTTTGTAACCTCTGTTGAGCGCGCCTTTGGCTGTGAGATGAACACAATGTTCCGCGTCAAGCCCTGTCAGGAAGAGCTCGTCAACTGAATTGGAAATTAAATATTTCTCGAATTCAGGATTTGAAAACGCGTCACCTACTGATTTTGGAAATATATTTTTTGAAACTATTTTCACGCGCTTATCAATTTCAGTGCCGGGAGCTCCTTTAATAGCAGTGCCGTTCGCAAATACATTCGAAATAATTTTTCCTGCGCCGCTGAATTCTTGCCTGATATATATAATTTCATATTTTTTACTTTCGGCGGTTGATATTATCTCATTGATTTTTGAAATGACCTTTTCAGAATTTTTATAAGGCAGCGGCGGTTTAGCTGTCGCGCCGGTATAATCTTCCTGAACATCGATAACAAGCAACGCTTTTTGCGGATTGACGTATTTGGCAATTTTAGCGCCCTTAGTGGGAGCCATAAACGGCATTATAATAATATACGCCGCAATTATAAATATTAAAATAACAACCGCTAACGCAATCATAATTTTTTTTAATTTAGACATCTTTCCACCTCAATAAAATATAAATTAAAATTTAGAAGGAAAATAGAAAAGTTCAATACGCTTGAGTTTATAGCAAATCAAATGACAAAACATAATTGACTTTTTTTTAATAATAATATAACATAACATTTTAAATTTACCAAGAAAATATTTTCGAATTAAGATGTTAAGGGGAAAAACATTGGGCATTTTAGAAGATATGGCGAAATTAATCAAAGAATTCGGCGGCCTCGACGAACTAAAAAAACGTTCCGACGCAAAAAAAAGAGAAGCGGCCGAAAAAGCTAAAGCCATGAAACCGCCAAAGGACGAAGTATTTGAAGAAGCCCTGAAATTCAATGAATCAGGGATGAAATATTACGGCTTGAAAAATTATGAAATGGCGAAAAACGAGTTTTCACAGGCGGTTCATCTTAAGCCGGATAACGCCGTCTTCAGGCATAATCTGGGCGACGCGCTATATAGCCTTGGTAAATATAACGAATCGGAAGAGCAATTAAAAATCGCTATCGGATTGAACCCCAATGAGGCTGATTATTATTATGATTTAGGAATTATATTCGACAGGTACGGCGAATATGAACAGTCAGAAAAATTATACAGAAAAGCCGTCGAGCTCGAGCCGGTATCGGCTAAATTCCACTATAATCTCGGCGAAGCGCTCTTTAACCTCGGGCGCGGCGAGGAAGCGGAAAAACACTTAAAAGAAGTAGCGGCATTAGCTCCCGACGATGAAATTTTTTGCTATAACCTGAGCGATTTATTCTACCTTCTCGGCAAGTATAAAGAAGCGTCGGAACAGATAGAAAAAGCGATAAAATTATCGCCTAATGACGCTTTATATCATAACAAAGCCGGGATGATTTTAAGCGCGCAGGGAAAATACAGCCTGGCGGCAAGGCGATATAAAAAAGCAGTTACGCTAGAACCGAATGATGCCGTTTATAATAATAACCTCGGCTATATGCTCGCGTTAACCGACGATGACGAAGGCGCCGAGAATTATATAAAAAAAGCCATAGACCTGGCTCCTGACCGGATCGATTTCAGGCATAACATTTGCGAATTGCTTTACCGTCAGGGCAAGTACAAAAAAGCTGAGGAGCAGCTTAACTACGCAATGACACTCGAACCCGACAACGCCCTGAATTATAATATTTCAGGCTGCCTGTTTTTTGACGAAGGCCAATATATCAAAGCGGAAAACGAATTTAAAAAAGCCATATCGATGAATCCGGGCGTGCCGAGTTTTTATTATAACCTAGGTAAACTATATGAAAAACTTTGCCGTGACGCCGAAGCGTGCGAAGCCTTTAATAAAATGACGCATACTAAATCAATAAATTATGAAATTAATGATAAGTCGAATAAAAACTCAAATGATTCAAACGGCGCCGACGAAGAAAATCAGCAATCATCAGATGATTTTGACAGGCCGTCTAAAAACGCCCTCGAAATAGACGAATCAGTTTACTATTACAGGACAGCGAAAAGACTTTATAACAAAGGCGAATATTATGAAGCCGTAGAAAAATTCAAAAAAGCGATAGACCTGAACTCTAATATTGTAAGTTATTATCACGCGCTCGGTGACGCGCTGCATAAAATGGAAGATTATGAATATATAGAGGAAATATACCGTGAGGCGCTTAAACTCGACCCGGATAACGCGTTAAGCAATAACAAGCTCGGCTGCTGGCTATACTGCCAGGGAAAGTATATCGAGGCGTTTAAGCTTTTCAAAAAAGCTATAGAGCTCGACCCTGAAACCGCCAATTATCATTATAATCTCGGCCGGCTGTATGAGAAGCAAAATAAATACGCCGACGCGCTAAAACAATTAAATGAAGCGGCAGCCCTCGAACCGGATGACGCGTTCCTTCATAATGAACTCGGCCTCATAATGGAAAAACTTAATAAGTATGACGAAGCTGAGAAAGAATTCAAGAAGGCGATAGAAATAAATTCAAAGGTACCTGATTTTTATTATAATTTAGGCGGATTACTTGAAAAGATCGGCCGGAACGATGAAGCCCGGCAGCAATATGACAGGGCAAAACGGAATAAATAATTGTTATACATTTGAAGTAGTTTCTCATGCATTTTAAAAAAAGAGTTTTTTATAAGAATAATGATTACAGCAGCCGTAATTATTAATTGTTTAAAATCTTTTCTGAAAAGCTTTTATTTCGAAGTTCTTTTGTATTTAACTGTTTAGATTCAGGCATTTGTGGAATTACTGGAATATTTCCCTCGCTGAATATAAGACTGGTCATAAAATATGGTCCCTCGTTATTTTTAAGAATATACGAAAGATTAAATGACGGTGGATTCATTTCCGAATTACGGCTCAGGGCGCGGCACTTAATTTTTTTATGAACAATTATTCATTTCACCACTGATACATATATTTTAAAAATAAAAAAACGCAAATTCCGAAAAATTTGCGTTTAAATCATGCTCTACAGAGCACAGGGTATAGTGGTAGTAACGTATGCAATCACACGCCGGTAAAACAATTTATTTCAATTAACTTGATCAGCCGTTAATTTAATGCGGCTATGTATTGTAAAAAATAAACCTATTGAAAAAAATCAATATTATTAGTTTTTATGTAATAAAATCACCAAAATCTTTTTTCAAAAATTCAATTTGATTATTCGATTCGTAAAATGAATTTATTAATAAAATCCTTAAGAAAGACTTTAAAATTAATTAAAGCACGTCTACATCATAAGCCTGTTCGTCGTGCAATACTTTATCAAGACCTGATTCTTCCGCTTCTTTTGATAATTTAACAGGCGTGAAGAAATTTATTATGACAAGCATTATATAAGTAAACGCGAAGGCATATATCGAGCTTACGAGTATGGCGACAAGCTGTTTTATAAAGAACGCGCTGTTGCCGCTTAGAAACCAGCCTGCTTCTTTAACCGCTGAATTTATTTTAGGATCGGCGAATAAACCAAGAAGCACGATTCCTATCATGCCGCCGACACCGTGAACGCCCCATACATCAAGTGCATCGTCCCATCCAAGCATATTTTTCAACGCTACCGCGCCATAGCATACCAGACCGGCGATACAGCCTATTATCACGGCGCTATTTATCGATACATAACCCGCAGCCGGAGTAATTGTGGCGAGGCCGGCGACGGCGCCGGTAAGAAGGCCGACAAATTTAGGCTTTTTCTCGAATATCCACGCGGTAAAGAGCCATACTACAGCCGCGAATGATGCCGCAATATCGGTGTTTAGAAACGCTAGCGAAGTAACCGAATCAACTGAGAATTCGCTTCCGGCGTTAAAACCGTACCAGCCGAACCATAAAAGTCCTGTGCCGAGAGCGACGAGCGGAATACTGTGAAGACCTTTATCGACGACTTTTCTTTTGCCGACATAAAAAACGGAAGCAAGCGCTGCCATACCGGCGATATTATGAACGGCAATTCCTCCGGCGAAATCAAGAACACCCCATTTTTGAAGAAGGCCGTTGCCCCATATCATATGAACCATCGGAAAATATACAAAAATAAGCCATGCAACAAGGAATATAATATACGATTTAAAAGAAACACGGTTAGCGAATGCGCCGGTAATGAGCGCCGGCGTAATAATAGCGAACATCATCTGGTAAGCGATAAAAACAAAAAGCGGTATCGTCGGATTCGGCGAAGGAGTATTCATGGTTATGCCGCTGAAAAATGCCTGGTCAAAATTTCCGATTATTGCGCCTTCTCCGCCCGAGAAACAAAGAGAATATCCAAATAAATACCATATTACCGTAGTTATACCCATCGATACGAAACTCTGTATCATAATAGAGAGAGTATTCTTCCTGCCTACAAGACCGCCGTAAAAAAACGCGAGACCAGGTGTCATAAGCATTACAAGACTCGTGGCGATTAACATAAAACCGGTATTACCCGTATCTAACTTCAATAAAACTTCCGCTGTATTTGGCATTAAAAATTCCTCCAAAAAATCTTTCCTACTCATACCTACTAAATTACTTAAATATGTAATAAATTCGCGAAATTTATTTTGATATAATCATACCATTAAAGACATTTTCAGACAATACTTAATATACATATAGGTTTTATTACCCATATTATAAGTAATTTTTGCAATAAATGGATAAAAAAATAACGATTCTTTTATATATTGATATAAAAGTTACATTTAATTTATAAAAACAAAAAAATAATTTCATGAATAGCATTTTTATAACTAAACTTTAGCGGAACAAATTATATTGAAAAGTCATGAATGTTAACAAAAAAATTAAAATTAAATAAATTATCAAAATAAGTCAAAATCACGGCTAAAAACCACTGTGCTTTTAATTTAAAAAGCTTTTGAACAAAGACATTTATTCAAGTATGAAATTTTAATTTTTAATATTAAATTCAAACCATAAAAAAACAGGACTTTTCATTTCTAGAAAAGCCCTGTTTTCAGGTAATATAAATTAATAAAATATTTTATTGGCAAAAATTTAAAATAAAAAAGGTATTATTTTACGATATGCGTATACTGAACTTGAATTCATTCGTTCTGCTAAAAAAGCGGAACCGGCATATTAGCCTCAACGGCGTTCTGAGGTTTTACGAAGAGGCTGTCCGCGACCTTTTCCTTCTGATAGCCTGAAAACTCGATTATGAGTTCTTCGTTTCCTTTATTATTGTAAGTAGTGATATTTTTCAAGTCCGATGACGCTTTATCCAACAAAACGCAGAAACTGCCGCGCGCTTTTTTTGACTTGGCCGTAAATTTTAAAAACTGGCCATCTTCAGCTTTCGCAACTTCGAACTCGCTTAAAAAAAGTGACATTTTGGTTTCCAGTTCCTGGACATTCGAGGGGAATTGTATCGATTTTGTCTTTTGCTGCGTCAATTTATCAAGATTTGTAATGATATTCGCGGCCGGAAGATAAATAAAACCGTCGCCGTTAGTAAAAACTATTTTTAATTTAAGCGCCGCGCTTGCCGCGTCAACGACAAACGACATGGCCGGCTTAAAATAAAATTTACCCTCAAAGGATATATCCTTAATTTTTGAGTTCACTTTAAAATTTGATGTAAAATCAGCCTGTTCCTTTAAATATCTTCCGCTGAGTTTACTTAAAAGCTCATCCGCCGTAGTGGCGGCTCCGGCCTGAACGCACAATAAAATCGAAAGCGCGGCACAAATAACCGCCGTTAACCCGCACTTAAAAAATAATGTCTTTAATTCACGCATTTAGAAATTTCTCCTTTTATAGCAATATTAAAATTTTCAAGCAATTTTTCAAATGTCTCTGAGTTTTCAATTATAAAATCCGCTTTTTCACGACATCCGTCAAACATCTGTTTTTGCATAGCGAGTATCTCGCGGGCGTAACTTAAACCCATACCGCGCTTATTGACAAGCCTTTGAATTATTAGACTATCCGGCGCGTCCACCCAGAACGTATAATCCATCAATTTATCTATGCCGCTGTGAAAAAGAACCGCGCCGTCTATTATAAAATAATCCGGCCGCGAATCCTCGGGCATTAAATTCAATTCTTCGGCTTTTTTAATCACATAATCATAAAATTTTTTATAAAATATATCATTAAGCGCCGAAATGTCGTCTTTATTTTTGAAAACATGCATACCAAGAGCTTTGCGATTGATTTTACCGCTGTCCGCGCCGTCTTTTATTATAAGCCCGGGAACTTTTTCACCAAAAACGCTTACGATTACGTCATAAACCGGACTATCAGCGCTTTCGTAAAAACTATGGCCAAGTTCATCGAGATTTAAGATATAATATTTCGAATCATCTTTTAATAAGGCGCAAATCGAGCTTTTTCCAGAGCCGGCAATGCCGCCTATTCCAATTTTTTTCAATTTCTTCTTCAACTTTCCAGTAAACAATTTTTTATTAGAACCCGTCTAATAAATTTTATAGAAAAAACATAAATTAAAAAATTATAATATACTAAATTAACTAAAAATAAATAATTATAAAAATATAATCAAAAATCAATTAAACGAAGAATAATACAATTAATAAGCGAATTAACCGCATTTTTTATTAAGAAACCACACAAAATATCCTATGTCATGCACAGTCTGAAAAACAGCGAATTATTTATATATATCGAATTTTAAAGCCAAATAACTTTTTCAGGCCGGAATAACATTATATCAAAAAAAGGATGTCTAAAAAGCCAAAATAATTTTTACTTAATAAACATCCTTTTTTATTTATATTATGAATTCTGAACTTCTTCTGCTGGTGCGGTTTCAGGCTGATAGGAATTATCAGGATCGTCAAATTTCAACTCATTATAGTTCAACGCGAACAATCCGTGCATTTCGCTGAGTTTCTTTATAGCGTCCTCATTAAATTTAGCGTCTTTTTTATCGACCGCTTCCTTTAAAATGGCGTTTGTCTTATCATTAAGCTCTTTAGACGCCTTGAGCGGAACTACGAGCTTATCCTTCACGCTGTTTAATAACTCCGCCAATTCATCCAATTTATCGCTTTGCCTGAAATAAAACTTGACGTTCAAATGCCCCTCGTTTATTTGCGCCAGCGTCTTTTCCAGTTTATATATCGGCCCCGCTATTTGATGTGAGAAAAACAAAGATATCATCGCGACAATTACCACGTTGACGAGGACAAGCAAAATAAGTTTATCGGCGAGCTTTTCCTTGATATCAACCTGCAGCTGTTCAACCGCTTTTGAGTAATTGCCGTCCTTGTCATCCTGCCCCAGAAATAATCCGAAAAAATAGAGATTACAGGACATTATGACAATAACAAGCGCGATTATCAAAAATACCGTACTTATAAACCTTGTCTGCAAACCCTTTTTGATGAAATAATTTTTTCTCACAAAATAACACTCCTTTTATTTTTGAAGATCTTCAGCGAATTTTTGAAGTTTCCTGAGCATGTCTTTGCTTCCCGCTTCCATATAAAAACGCAGAACCGGTTCCGTGCCGGAAGCCCTTACAAGAACCCATGATCCGTCTTTAAGAATATATTTATGGCCGTCAACATCATTTACGCTGCTGACTTTAACGTTAGCTATAAACGAAGGCGGATCGAGTTTTAATTTAGCCATTATAGTATTTTTCTGTTCGTCGTTTTTCAGGTGCAAATTTATCCTGTCAGTATAAACTTCGCCGAATTCATCGAGTATGTTTTTAAATACAACCGAAAGCGGTTTATTTTCAATGGCCGCTACTTCGCACGCCAGAAGATCGGCTAATATTCCGTCTTTTTCAGGAATGTGGCCGAGTATCGAAAGACCGCCGCTTTCCTCGCCGCCGATTATTATGTTTTCAGACAGCATTTTTTCGCAAATATATTTGAAACCTACCGGCGTTTCGTGAACCGGAATATTATATTTAGCGGCTATTTTATCTATAAGGTGCGTGGTCGCTACGGTTCTGACAACCGCGCCCTGGAATTTACGGCGTTTTACCAGGTGCAGGAATAATATCGAGATAAGCTGGTTCGGAGTTAGGAACACGCCGAGGCTGTCGACAACGCCAAACCTGTCGGCATCGCCGTCAGTGGATAACCCTATCGTATATTTTCCGTCTTTAACGGTTGAAATGAGCTGTGAAAGGTACTCGACCGAAGGTTCAGGCATGCCGCCGCCGAAAAGCGGATCGCGCATGTTATGTAAAACGCGTGTGCTTATACCGTGCTGAGAAAGAAGGGTGTCTACATAGTTTCTGCCGGTGCCGTAAAGCGCGTCGTAAACAACCGTAATTTTTGATTTTTTAATCGTTTCGAAATCGATTAGCCCTTCGATTTTTTTGAAATACGCGGCTGTCGGATCGATCTTTTCAAGCATTTTTTCGGCAATGCCTTTTTCTATTGACTTTTCAGCGATTTTTTCGTTCGGCATTATCGATTTGAGGTTAGCCTCGATCTGGCTTGTAATCTGAGGATTAGCAGGACCGCCGTATTCAGGAATAAATTTGAGGCCGTTATATAAAGGCGGATTATGCGAAGCGGTAAGCATGATAGCGCCGGCCGCGTTCTTTTCGAGCACAGTGAACGCAGTCACCGGAGTAGGCGTATCTCGTTCCATAAGGTACACTTTAATATCGTTAGCCAGCATTACCTGAGCGCATGTTTCAGCGAATTTCTCGGAAAGAAACCTCGTATCATAACCGATTACAATACCTTTAGACTGTTTGTTAACGTCTTTTATGTACTTGGCTATCGCAAAAGCAACTATTCTCACGTTAGGGAACGTGAATTCCTCAGCCATAATAGCGCGCCAGCCGTCTGTTCCGAATTTAATTGCCATTCATAATCTCCCCTTTGCAATTTTTTGTTCTAATTTTATTTTTCGATTTTTTTCGTCTTATTTATTATAAATGTTTTTAAGAATTAAAAAAATAAAAAATGTTCATTAATAATGGATTTTTTCTTTGAACCGGGCTGCTTAAGCGGCTAAAAAATAATTAATCAAGACTTTGAAGTTTTTTAATTAAATTATTTCCGCTTATCGACAGCTTTCATATAAAGCTCGTAATATTTTTCCGCGGCAACGTCCCACGAATAATTCGAAGCCATTGTATTTTGAACCAGGACATTCCATATCTGCTTATTCTGGTAAATACTGAGCGCATGTTCAATGCAGCGCAGCAGGGCGGCATCGTTATATTCGGTAAATGAAAAACCGTTGCCGTACATTGTCCTGGCGTCGAAGTTCAATATGGTATCGATAAGCCCGCCTGTAGCGCGCACAAGCGGAACGGTACCGTATTTCAGCGCTATCAGCTGCCCCATACCGCACGGCTCGAAACGCGACGGCATCAAAAATATATCAGAACCGGCATAAATCTTCGAGGCCACAAAACCGTCAAATTTTAAAAATACCGAGCATTTTTGAGGGTATTTTTCGCCGAATTCCTTGAACATATCGACATAGCGTTTATCGCCGGTGCCGAGGACCACAAGCTGCAAATCGAGTTTCATTATATCGTTCATGGCTTTTTCGACAATATCGAAGCCTTTCTGATCAGCAAGCCGCGAAACTATTCCGATTACAGGCACCTCGCTTACCGGCAAGCCGCAGGCCTTTTGCAGGTCGGCTTTGCACTCTGCCTTCTTTTTTATAGTTTTGGCGTTATAATTTGCCGCAAGGCTCTTATCGTTTTCAGGATTCCATTCGTCATAATCGACGCCGTTTATAACGGCATATATGTCGTTTTTCCGGGTAGCCAGAAGCCCTTCAAGGCCCATTCCAAGCGGAGAGTTCTGAATTTCGACGGAATAAGTGTTAGAAACCGTATTTACGATATCGGAAAATATGATTCCGGCTTTCATAAGGTTGATTTTTCCGTAATATTCAAGAAGGTCGGGCGAGTAATAATCCCAGGTGAGGTCGAGATCGACAAGGGCTTTAATATCAAATACGCCCTGATACTGGATGTTATGAATTGTGAATATCGTCGCTATATTTGAGTAAAATTCATCTGATTTGTAAGAATTGTTTAGCAAAAGAGGAATCAGCGCGGTCTGCCAATCGTTGACGTGAATTATATCGGGCTTGAAATCAATTTTTTTCAGCATTTCAAGAACCGAGCGGCAAAAGTAAGAAAAGCGTTTGGCGTTATCTTCATAGTCGGAGCCTTCGCCGTAATAGCCGGCCCTGTCGAAAAATTCATAAGAATCAATAAAATACACAGGCACCGAGTCATGTTTTTTACGAGTTTTTTTCCTGTCGGCGCTTTGCTCGTCAATATCATTGGATTTGTTAATAATAATGTCAAGTTTGCTTTCACGGACAATGCAATTATGTTTCATGTCATTTATTTTAACCGGAAAATCGGTAAGATAACTAAGATCGAATTTCGAACGGTCGATTTTTTGATAGCACGGCATCGCGATTCTGACGTCAACACCGGACTGTTTTAACGCTTTCGGAAGAGCGAAAGCGACATCAGCCAAACCGCCTGTCTTAGCATAAGGATGAACTTCCGAAGACACAAAAAGAACTTTCAATTTATTATTCATTTATTTTTGTTCCTTTGACTTTTTTTTACGAATTATATATCAATTTCAAAAAAATGTCAATTATAAATAAATAGGGAACATTCTAAATAACCGCATATAAAAAACAAGATTTATGGCCGCGTCAATTAAATAATATGGCCGCAGCTTTCTTATAACTCTCAAATTCGTTAACCACATTTTTGACAACCCGGTCAATTTCTTCTAAGTTGCCATTTTTTGCGCTTTTTTCTATTGAATAAAGAAGCTCGCTGGATTTCACTGCACAAGCATTAAGCGCAGTGCCTTTCAGTTTGTGAGCATATAACCTTATATTTTCATTATTTTTGGCGCTGACCGCCGACTTCAGGTCGGTTATATAATCGGGAAAATATTGAATGTAACTTGAAACGGCCTCAACCATAAGTTCTTTTATACCGCCAAGATTTTTGTTTAACCTTTCATAATCAAAAGTTTCAAAATTTTCGTATGAATTTTCATTTAAATTATTATTCATGTCATTATTTAATTCAGACGAATTATAAAACCCTTTTTTAGCATTGCTGTTATTGTTTGAAGCAGCGCCGTTTTTATTTGCAAAAACGTCCTGTTTCTTTTTACGTTCAACAATATCGGTTATAACTTTATTTAATTCAGCTATAATTATCGGCTTAGAAATATATCCGTCCATACCCGCGTCAATACAGCACTGAACATCGGTTTTTTGAGCGTTAGCGGTTAGCGCTATAATAGGTATCGCGCTTCCTAATTTTCTTATGCAGTAAGTAGCTTCGATACCGTCCATAACAGGCATCTGAACATCCATTAAAACCAGATCAAATTGTATCGACTTAACAGATTCAACTGCAAGCTCGCCGTTCGTAACGGAAATTACGTTATGGCCGTACTGTTTCAGGACTTTTTCCGCCAGCACACGGTTTGTATCATTGTCTTCTACCACTAGAATCCTGTAAGAACTCTTCTTATCGCTGAATAGACTAGCGGATTCCGCTGCCGGCACATCATCTGAATGAGCGCTGCCGCGCAAAAACGGAAGCTCAAAGGAAAATATGCTGCCCATCCCGGGCTTACTTTCAACTTTTATATTATCCCCGCCCATAATTTGCACAAGGTGATTAGAAATCGGAAGCCCGAGGCCGATACCGCCATATCTTCTTGTTATTCCGCCGTCAGCCTGCATGAACGGTTCAAAAATTTTATCCAATTTAGCAGGATCAATACCGATACCTTCATCTTTGACATGAAATTCAATATTGACACTGTCAGAAAATTCGTCTTTTAATTTTACATTTAACGTGACTACGCCCTGTGCGGCGAACTTGACGGCGTTACTTACAAGATTTATCAAAACCTGCCGCAGCCTGTTCGGATCGCCGATCACTTTATAGTTAATATCCGAATCAACCGAATAAATAAGTTTTATTTTTTTATTGATAGCGTTTACGTTGCAAATGCTAAAAACTTCATAAACAGTTTGAATTATATCGAATTCTATATTCTCGATTTCCAATTTACCGGATTCGATTTTAGAAAAGTCAAGAATGTCATTAATAATTGATATTAAAGATTTACCGCTTGTTTTAATATAGTGCAGCATCTCGCGCTGCGCATAATCAAGATGCGTATCATAGAGCATATCGGTAAAGCCGACAATACTGTTAATAGGCGTCCTGATTTCATGGCTCATATTGGCTAAAAACTGGCTTTTTATCTTATTAGCCGAATCGGCCTCGATCTTAGCCTTGGCAAGCTCGATCTCCATTTTCTTGCGCGGCGTGACATCAAGGACCATGCCTAAAAATCCTGTCAGCAGATTATTTTCGTCAGTAACTGGCACTGCTGAAATCATTACCCATATATCGCTGCCGTCTTTTTTTTGCAGCTTAAACTCATTATGAAAAAAATTGTTTATTTTGAATGTTTCTTCTGACGAGCTGAAATTATTATTGAATGAATTTAAATACATAATTACCTTTCGGTAATTATCAGAATTCATGAATTTCGAAATCGGCTGGCTTATAAGTTCAACGACGTTATAATCAAGGAGCTGCGCCATTTTTTTGTTGGCAAATATGATTTTATTGGATTTATTTATTAAAACTATACCTTCGCTAGAGGTTTCAACAATGTTTTGATATAATTTATTAGTTTCGCGAATCTGGTTTTCGGCAATTTTTTGCGCCGTTATATCCGTAACAATCCCATCAAGACGTGTTACCTTGCCGTTATCATCTCTAAAACACCATACGCGCGAATTAACCCATCTTATCTCATTGGTAGCGCTTATGATTCTATATTGCAATTCAACCCTGTCAGTTTCTCCCCTTAATATCCTGTTGGAATATTTATTAAATTCGTCAATATCTTCTTCATGTATAAAATTTTTCCAACCCTTAAAATTTTTACGAAATTCATCCAGCGATATGCCAAGTATGTTTGAAACTGAAGCGTTTACATAATTATTAGCGCCGTTATTAAAGTCAACGGACCATATTACGTCCTGAATGTTATCAAGAATCGAAGTTAAACCGCTATTTATGAAATTAGAAATGTTGAAGCCGTTATTGAAGTCCATAAAAAAACCGTCCCGATAAATAAAAGCCGCACATTTACCGATTAATAACCGGTCACGTGCAGCTTTAAAATAATTAAAAAATACAAAAAAACGAAAAAATTTATTTAATAAAAATCTAGCGCTAAATTATCCTAAGCAATTTGTATATTTTACAGTATCATGGTATCATATATATTACCATGAATTCTAACATTATTCAAGATGTATTCAGTAAAGTTTTTTTATTTATTTAACGCATAAATATTCAAGCAGTTTACCGCTTTGCAAGAGCGAATCAGGACTAACCCGGTCAATTTTATCTAAAGTGGTATGCCATACCGGATAGTCAAAGTCGATGAGCAAAACTGACTTTATACCCTTCTGAATAAAAGGGATATGATCGTCGGTAATAGCATATTTTTCGTTCTGATGAAACCCAGTCAGCCCCAGATTTGCGGCAGTTTTAAACACATAATCGTTAAATTCGGGAAATGCCTGATTCGAATTTATATCTTTATAGATCTCAAGGTTTTTATCACCTATCATATCAATCAAAACAAAGTATTCGATTTTATTAATATCGTCAGCCGAAAGCTGCGACACATAATAACGTGAACCGTAAAACATATTATCTGTGCCGGTATAATAATCCTCGCCGTCAAAAAATATCATTCGAATGCCTGTTTTTAATTCAGATTGCCTTTCAAACAGTACGCGGGCCAGTTCTAGTAAAACAGCAGTTCCTGACGCTCCGTCGTTCGCTCCGTCAATTGGAGTATTAATTTTGGTTTCATCGGTATCGTGCGGCGCGATAGGCAAAGTGTCATAATGCGCCCCGAATAATTTAAATTTTCCGGAAGCCTGAGGATCGAAATCGGCTATAACATTATAAAATTTCACGCCCGCGCCAAGCCCCGACGAAGCCGTAAATTCCTGTATCTTAACTTTAAAACCGTAAGAACGCATAACTTCCGCAATATAATCGCGGCAAATAATCTGCTTACCGTCTTTTGAAGTGCGCGGGCCGAATCCAACCTGTTTTTTTACATATTCATAAGCATTACCGCCGTTAAATTTGAAATTAAACATAACCGTGCCGCCGTTAACTGCGCCGCCGGTATTTTCGCCGGCTGAAGTGCCTGAACTGGCGCAGGAAATTAATATAAATAAAAAAAATAAACCCGTTATGACTTTACAAAATTTAAAAATCTTTTCTGAAAAAACACAGCGGTTTAAATTTGAATTACAATTCATAAAATACCTTCTTAAACTGAAACTAACATTCATTATTGATTGAACGTAATAACTTTACCGTAAAAGTAGAACCTTTTCCGACCTCCGACTCGACTGTGATACTGCCGCCGTGCTCTTCGATAATTCTGTGGACGATTGAAAGACCGAGTCCCGTTCCGTTATCCTTGGTCGTAAAAAACGGATCGAATATCTGCTTAAGGTTTTCGTGCGGAATGCCGCAGCCGTTATCGCTGATGGATATGTATAAATATTCATTTTCCTCTTTTATGGATATTTTCAATATGTTATTTTCACTCATTCTCATTGCCTGTAATGAGTTTTGCAATAAATTCAAGAACACCTGTTTTATCTGCGCCGAATCGCACAAAACCAAAACTTCTTTTTCCGGGAATTCACGAATAACTGTAGTGTTCATAAGTTTTATTTTCGATTCGACCAGCAATAATATCGTTTCTATTATTTTTACAACTGACGTGTTATTGAACTCGGGCTTTGACGGACGCGCGAAGTTCAATAAATTCGATATTATATTGTCGACCCTGTCAATTTCCTCTAAAATTACCTTCGTGTATTTATTAGGAGCCGCCTCTTTCTTTTCAAAATCCTTGTCAAGTAATTGAATTACCATTTTTATGCCGGTAAGCGGATTTCTGATCTCATGCGCGATGCCCGACGCGAGCTCGCCAAGGGCCGAAAGCCGGTCGGCGCGCCTGACGTGATCTTCCATTTGCTTTAGTTTTGAAACGTCCCTTAAAAACATTGCCACGCCTATTCTAACGCCTTCCGCATTCTTAAGCTGAAATGTCGTAAGCTCAAAATTCATTTTACTCTTTGGATTATAAAAATCAAAATTCTCGTAAATATAACCGGTTGAGAGTGTTTCAACCAGGCAATCGATAATCGGCAGGTGCTCTTCTAAAAGCTCGTCTATCTTTTTTCCGACAATATCCTCATGAGAAATCGTATTAATATTCAAATAATTTTTAGCCGCCTGGTTTATAATACTTATCCTGCTGTGATCGTCAATTGTCATTATGCCAAGCGGCATGCTTTCAATTATGGCATCGGTATAATTCCTGATACTGACTAATGTGGAAAAAAGATTATCAACCGACGCAATTTGTGAAGTAAGAATTTTAACAGTGATAATATCATCTTCGTTATAAGCGTATGACTTGACATTGCCAAGGCATATAACGCCTATAAGCTTTTCGTCGGTTATTATAGGAACCGCGAGAAATGATTTGTATATGCCAAAATGCGAAAGCATAGGTTTTTTTGAAACGGCAACCTCGCCGTGAGGGCCGGCCCCGTATTTTACTGAGCTGCCCATAATACCGGGATCATCGCCGCGTGAATCCTTGAGATAAAGTTCTTTCGCTTCAGGATCGTTTATATAAAGAGCGCAAATGCTGTAGTCTATAAGGCCTTTTACTCCGTCAACCAGCGACCCAAGAATATCGGTAGGCTTTAAAATATTCTTTGTCTGCTGAGAAATTTCATAAAGCGTCGTCATTTTGCTAATCTTCTGACTGGCGTCAACGCGAAGGTATAAATTTTCCGCTAAAAATGTTGATATCTGAACTAAAACCGAAAGATCGTGAAGCTCAACCTCGGTCAGACCATGGTTTAAAGTCTTCTGAAAGGCGATTATCGCGCCGAATATTTTTCCGGAAGTCATCATCGGAATGATGAACATGCTTTTAAAACCGTCGTTTTTGAGATTAGCGAGCGCTTCAGTATTTGCCATATTCATTACTTCGGAGTCCAGAGTTAAAGTTTTAAAATAATCTGTCGGCTCGGCTGGAATTTTAACGGACGACACGGAAAAAAACGAAAGGTCCATTTCAAATTCACTCGAAATTAATTCTTTAGAATGACTCCCGTCGAAGCCTATTACGAAATGAGGAATAAATTTTTTGGAAACTGTATTATAAAGCGCGGTCATCATATTTTCAAACCCAAAAAAACTCGCGATGGATTCAGTTATATAAAGAAGATTTTTTTCGGTCAGAACACTGCTTTGCGATAATTTTGCCATTTCATACAATATTTCAGAAAGCGTCTGGTGTTTATAATTTTTTTTATTCATTTTATCTCCATAATTTTTTATTGCGATCAAACAATCAAAAAATCTTAATGCCAATCAAAATAAAAAAGCACGCAATATTTTAGTCCGATGAATTTGTTATAAAACTAAAAGAAGTTATAAAAATTCTTGCCGGTTCTGAAATATCATGCAGTTTCTACAAATTCAGTTTTTTTTATCATTGAATAAAATTAAAAAAATCCCAAAAATAACTTTTTGGAATGCATTTGACAAAAATTTTTCAGTGCTAACGGTTTTTAATTATATTAAAATGCAAGCCTGTTGTCAATAAAAATCAAAATTCAATATTGATAATATAAAAAAAATGTGATAAAATAATGCAAAATTATTAATATTATAAAAACAAACGCAACTTCAAAATTATGAAAAGGCTTATTAAATAATGAAATCAAGGCTATTAAAGGAAAACCAGAAACCGATAGGAATATTCGACTCCGGTCTGGGCGGACTGACTGTGCTTTCGGCGATAAGAAAAAATCTGCCGCAGGAAAATATAATATATTTCGGCGATACGGCAAGGGTGCCTTACGGCACGAAATCTCCGGCAATTGTTGAAAGATACACGATGGAAATCGTAAATTTTTTAATGTCATGCGACGTAAAAATGATCGTAATCGCCTGCAATACATCGACTGCCATCGCATATAAAAAGGTATGCCACAAAATAAAAATCCCGGTTATCGGAGTTATCGAACCGGCCAGCATGGTTGCTGCCTCTATAACACGAAATAAGCGCATAGGCGTGATCGGCACAAGCATAACCGTTCAAAGCGGAGCATATCTCGAAAAAATAAAGCAATTCGACAATAAAATAGAGGTCTTTCAAAAAGCATGCCCGTTATTCGTACCAATAGTCGAAGAGGGCCGTTTTATTGAAAGCGAAATATTAAAAGACATTGCCTCTGAATATCTCTCTGATTTTGACGATAAGAATATTGATACGTTAATTCTGGGCTGTACGCATTATCCGCTGATAAGAAACATAATATCGGGAGTAATGGGTGAAAATGTCAATATAATAGATTCAGCCATACAAACTTCGCTATATGTAAAAAATGTTTTGGAAGCTAACGAGCTTTTAAATAAAAACAAAAAAATGGGAACTGAAAAGTTTTATTTAACCGACGCGTCATGTAATTTTGTCACGACAGGCGAAAGATTTTTGAACAGGCCCATTAAAAATGTAAAAACAGTAAAGGTCTGGGACATATTGTTACAGTAGTTTTATAAAAAAGCAAAATATAATCCCCGAATTCAAAGTTAAAGATCCTGGTATCAGAAGCACTGATAAATTTTTAGGAGGAAATTAATTTGAAAAAGAATGAAACTTCAAAAAACGGTTTAAGAGTTGACGGAAGGAAGCCGGACGAAATAAGGCCGGTTAAAATTCACAGAAATTATCTTAAATATCCGGAAGGTTCAGTTTTAATAGAAATGGGAAATACGAAAGTAATAGTTAACGCTTCGATAGACGAAGGCAAGGTTCCGCCTTTCATAAAAGCTAAAAATTCGACACCCGGCGCGGTTCCAGGCGGCTGGATAACAGCCGAATACTCGATGCTTCCGCGCGCAGGACTGCAGAGAAGCCAGCGTGAAATTTCCAAAGGCCGTCCCGACGGCAGATGCCAGGAAATCCAGAGATTGATAGGACGCGCTATGAGAGCTATCTGCGACCCTGCGGAAATAGGCGAACGCACTATATTCATAGACTGCGACGTAATACAGGCTGACGGCGGAACACGCACGGCGTCAATAACAGGCGCATATGTCGCATTGTCGGACGCAATCAACTACCTCATAAAAAAAGGGCTTATGAAAAAAAATCCTATCCGCGCTCAAGTAGCCGCAATATCGGTCGGAATTCATGACAACCGCATGCTGCTTGATTTATGCTATGACGAAGACAGCAAAGCCGAAGTTGACATGAACGTGGTCATGACCGATAAAAAAGAAATAATCGAAATCCAGGGCACGGCTGAAAAAGATCCATTTTCAATAGATACAATGAATAAATTCGTGGAACTTTCATTTAAGGGAATAAAAGAACTTGTAAAACTCCAGAAAGATTCATTGAAATCAAAAAAATAACTCGCGCATGCACGGCAAATTTTATAATGCATTAAAATTACATACGTTAATTAAGAGTAATTTTTTGTAAATTAAAATGATCGCCGTAAGTTTATTTTTGGTAATTATTAAAATACAAAAATTAAATATAAAAACCGTAATAAATATTTTCATTAGAAAATGTTTTCAAAAAGACTTTCACCTGCTGGAAGTCTTTTTTTGTTTATAAAAAATAAATTGCTGCCGATAAGTAAAATAAGCATTAAAAGCTTTCATTTTGACATTAAGTCGATAAAAAGCAAAAAATAACGGAAATCGGTGATATGATGAAAAGACTATACACGGTCGATGATGTCGAAGAAATGGAAAGGGAAAGATTTTATTCGACAGACGAAAATGACCCTAATTACGACTACAACGAATCTGACGATAAGCGCGCGGACGAGGAAAGCGACGAGGAAGCTCCGCAAAGCTTCCTGAAATATATTTCCTATGCGATTTTATTCCTGGCGCTTCTGGCCATAACATATTTCCTGTATGAAGTAAAAATAGTGCTCGACGATCCGAACGTACCGAATAACGTTTATTTATTAAACGAAAATTTAGGCGGCACAAATTATAAAATATTAGAAAAAGTGATAGCCTCGATGTCCGATAAATTAAGCAAACGCCCGGTTTACATAAAAGCGTTTGATAATAAGTTTGTTATGGTGCCTTCTAAGGATATAGACTTTAAAATAAACCCGAAACAAATAAGCGAGCAGGTAGTAAAAATAGGCAATGACGGCAATATATTCCAGAAAATCAAATATAAAATGCGTTTAAAGACGGGACGCGAAAAAGTTGTAATACCGTGCAAATTTTTTTATAACCGCACCAAGCTCGAAAATTTTTGCGCGGGCATCTCGGATTACGTCAATGTTTCGCCAAAAAGCTCAACCGTAATGGAATTTGATAACGGCATAAAAAAGATAACACGTGAAATCTCAGGCAGCCGCATTTCGCCGGAAGACATTTATAAGCAGGTAATAAGCGCGCTTTCGGATTTCAGCTCGCAGAATCTATGTTTTGTCAATCTTCAATACGAAGAGGTAAAACCTGCCGTAACGGTGGCCGATAAGCTTAAGCAATTAAATTCGACTGATTTACTTTCCGAATTCGAGACTGCGTTTAACGACCAAAATCCCAGCATAAAGGACAATGTCGAAAAGGCGGCTAAAGCTGTTGACGGCTTGATATTAAAACCGTTAGAAGTATTCTCGTTCAATAAAATAGTCGGCCCGACAAAATATAAAAACGAAGCGGACGCAAGGATTTTTAATTCGCGCGACATAGGCTTTTTCCCGGATATTTCAGGCGGCATAGGCGTGTTCTCCTCCGCTTTATATAACGCTGTTCTCGGCACGACAGTCGAAGTTCTCGAACGCTATAATCACACTAATTTTAACGCTCAAACAGCTTACTGCCCGGCCGGACGCGATTCACAAATCATTTACGGCGCCAAAGACTTAAAATTCATGGTACCTAAAAATTCAGCGCCATTGATAATTTTCGCGGATATCAAACTCAACAAAATAAAAATATCGATATACGGTTTTAACAAATTCTCGGAAAAAGTAACGCTTGAAAGCAAGGAATTATCGAATGTCAAACCAATAGAAAAACGTCTGAAAGATTATTCGTTAAAGAAAAACGAAGAAAAAGTCGAAGCCGAAGGTTTGAACGGCTGCGAAGTCCAGACGACAAAAATCGTAAGCGTTAACGGCAACGAAAATTACAGAGTTGTCATATCCAACGACATGTATTCGAGCGTTCCTAAAGTTATAAGGGTCGGCGAAGATCCGCAAGAATAAACTATATTTCAGGGCTTTAAAAAAACGAAGATAAAATTTGTCATATTTTTATAATTTATAATATTAAAATTAATAAATATTGACAATTAAGAGGCGGTTGTTGTAAAATAAATGGAATTAAAAAATAATTTTTTGAAAATTAAAAAATGTCTGTTTTTAAGTTTATTTATAATGATCATCGTTTCATTTGTACAAATGAAGCAGGCGCAGGCCGAGGAATACCGCAACGCGAAAACGATCGGCAGCTATGGCAGCAAGGAAGGAAATTTATATTACCCGTGCGGCGTGGCGGTCGACTCGGTCGGTAATATTTATGTCACCGACTGGAAGAATAAACGAGTAAGCAAATTCAATCAGGACGGAAAATATCTGCTCGATTTCGAATCGAAGTCGAGAGTGTATATGCGCTTAAAAGGCCCGGCCGGAATTGCGATAGACTCGAATGAGTTCATTTACATAGTAGACCAATACGTAGCCAAAGTTTTTAAATACGATTCGCAGGGCAAGTACGTAGCCTCGTTCGGAAGTTACGGAAACGCGGCGGGCAAATTTTTAAACCCGCGCGGAATCGCGATAGACTCCGAAAACAATATATATGTCGCGGATTATGACAACTTCAGGATACAAAAATTTAACAGCAAAGGCGATTATATAACCGAATTCAAATACTTAAACGAAGCGACACATAAACAGGCCAAGCCGCGCGGAGTGGCGTGCGACAGCTCCAATAATATTTACGCTGTTTACTCGGAAATAAATAAAGTAGCGGTTTTTTCTCAGGACGGAAAACTTATCCAGGATTTCGGAACTACAGGCAGCATGCCCGGACAGCTTAAAAACCCGAGATATATAGTGTGCGACAACATGGGCAATATCTATATTTCCGATTACGATAACAACCGCGTGCAAAAATTTGACAAAAATTTTAATAACCTGGCAGTTTTCGGCGGCACCGGAAAGAAACCCGAAAACTTAAGAAACCCGGAAGGCATATTTGTAGATGCCTCGGGCAATGTTTATGTCGCCGACGCGTTAAACGACAGGATTTCCAAGTGGGAGCCCGAAGATTACATTAAACATTTAAACTGGGCGTCATTATTCGAAAAAAAAGGAATGTTCCAGGATTCGATAAACGAATATAACGAAATTCTGAAAATAAAACCTAAAGACCCGCAAATATTGATAGCATTATCCGGAATATATTTAAAAGCGGCTAAAAAATCGCAGCAAAGCGGTAATAACGAGGAAGCCCTTAAATACTACTCTGAAGTTTTGAAAATCGATCCTTTGAATGAAACCGCGATAAGGGCGGTTAACGACCTTTCAGGCGGCACGCGCGAGGAACGCGACGCCAGGAAACAAAATATCGTCCTGGGAGTTCTGGCGGTACTGACCGTTGTAATATCGGTGATAATGACTTTCAAGAGCGGCTCCTAAGCATATAATCGAAAGAGGCCAAATTAGTAATGATAACATTCGAAAACCATCTTTATGTCGAGTTTCCATCCAAGCGGGACTATATAGATTTCATATCGAACAAGGTAGTTTCGGCGATAAACGGAGTGGCCCAGGAAATACATTCGCAGATTTTACTTGACGATCCTTCGCAAAACAAGGAAATGAATATTTTTGGTTTCGGAATGACTCTTTCGATCGACGAAGCGCTAAAAAACGCGGTTACCCACGGTAATCATCTCGACCCTCTTAAGATCGTGGCGCTTTCATATTTAATAACCTCAGAAAAGCTCGAAATCGTAATTCGCGACCAGGGAATAGGCTTTGACCATAAAAATTATAAAATGCCCTCTGAAATGGACGCCGAAGCAGAGGCCGGACGAGGCCTTCTTCTGATAAAAAATTTCATGGATGAAATTAAGTTCAACGAATCAGGCAATGAAATTACAATGATAAAATACTTAGGCAAGAGCAGCAAGACAAGGGAGGACTTTTAATGGAAATTACCACCAGAGATCTGGAAAATGTTAAGGTGGTCTGTTTTAAAGGCCGTATAGTTTATGACACCGAAGAAATCGTAAAAAAGGAAACTGAAAAACTTATTAAAGGCACGGTTAAAAACCTGGTCTTTAATTTCAGCGAGCTTACTTATATTAATTCTTCAGGACTTGGCCTTTTGATAAACGTTTTAAAGCAAATCAGGGGCGCCAAAGGCGACGTAAAACTGGCATGCTTAAGGCCTGAACTTATGGAATTGTTCAAAATAACAAGCCTTAATTCGGTTTTTGACATTTCCGCCGACGAAGAAACTGCTATATCAAAGTTTACAAAAAAATAGAAAAATAAAAAGGCAATATTACAATTCGGGATAAGCGCCGTTTCATAAAATTTAATAATGCCGGTTGTTTTGATTGTAAAGGATTAGCAATATTTAAAGTTATTTATATTGTTAATCTTTAGCTTTTTACAAGAAAGAAATTATTTAAAGCGGGGTTTTGAGTAACAACAATGGATACTTCAAATATCAGAAATTTTTGCATTATCGCTCATATCGACCACGGCAAATCGACTCTTGCCGACAGGATCTTAGAATACACAGGCGCAATCACAAAGCGCGAAATGGAAGATCAAATCCTTGATTCAATGGACCTCGAACGCGAACGCGGCATTACCATTAAAGCTTCGGCGGTCAATTTTGAATATATCGCCAAAAACGGGAAAAAATATTTGATGAACCTTATCGATACGCCGGGCCATGTCGATTTCACCTACGAAGTCAGCCGCGCGCTTACGGCCTGCGAAGGCGCAATTTTAGTGGTCGACGCGACTCAGGGAGTCGAAGCTCAAACCCTTGCCAATATGTATCTTGCGCTTGAAAATAACCTCGAAATCATTCCTGTCATAAATAAAATAGACCTGCCTTCCGCACGGCCGGACGAAGTGGAACGCGAAATAATCGAAGTTCTCGGTATCGATCATATTAAAGCGCCTAAGGTTTCGGCCAAGGAAGGGCTTAATATCGACCAGGTTATGGAATCGATAGTCGAACACGTGCTGCCTCCGAAAAATAATTCCGACAAGCCTCTGCGCGCGCTCATATTCGACTCGTTTTACGATTCATATAAAGGCGTTATCGCTTATATACGAGTAGTCGACGGAGTATTAAAAAAAGGCCAGAAAATTAAATTCATGGCTAACGGCAAAGAATTTGAAGTAATAGAAGTCGGTGTACTGAAGGCGATTAAAGTGACGGAAGGCAACGAGCTTTCCAGCGGAATGGTCGGCTACGTGGCCGCGAATGTCAAAACGGTCACCGATTTAAAAATAGGCGACACCATAACATCCGTCGAAAATCCAGCCGAAACCGCTCTGCCGGGCTATAAAGATATCAAACCGATGGTATTCTGCGGCGTTTATCCCGTCGATAACACTAAATACGAATTTTTAAGGGAAGCGTTAATAAAATACAGGCTGAACGATAGTTCGGTAATATTCGAGCCGGAAACTTCCATAGCGCTCGGATTTGGCTTCAGATGCGGCTTCTTAGGGCTTCTGCACATGGACGTATTTCAGGAAAGAATCGAACGCGAGTACGGCCTCGAAGTTATAACTACCGCGCCGTCAGTTAAATACAGCCTGATAACCAAAACCGGCGAAGAAATATGGTTTGATAACCCTTCAAAAATGCCTGATCCTACAAGGATCGAAGAAATGTACGAACCTTTTATAAAAGCTAACATATTCGCGCCGAAGGATTACGTCGGCACTATAATGGACCTTACGCGCGAACGCCGCGGCACATTTATAAATATGGATTACATCGACGACAAGCGCGTCAACCTGCATTATGAAATGCCGCTTTCGGAAATGGTAATAGATTTTTACGATAAACTCAAATCGCGCACAAAAGGCTACGCCTCGCTCGATTACGAAATCAGCGACTATAAAGTGTCTGATCTTGTTAAGATCGATATTTTATTAAACGGCGAAATCGTCGACGCGCTTTCATTTATCACGCATAAAGATTTTTCATATCAAAGATCAAGGATTCTATGCGAAAAACTGAAAAAATTGATACCGCGCCAGTTGTTTATCGTGCCGATACAGGCGGCGATCGGCAATAAGATCATCGCGCGCGAAACTATAGGCGCTTTAAGAAAAGACGTTACGGCGAAATGCTACGGCGGCGACATAAGTCGTAAGAGAAAACTTCTCGATAAACAGAAAGAAGGCAAAAAGCGCATGAAATCAGTCGGAACAGTTGAAATCCCGCAGGAAGCTTTCATGGCCGTTCTTCAAATAAACGACGAGGAATAATAAATTTTTTTAGATTTTTTTTATTTATAGTGATATTTTGCGCCTGTTTGTGATATAATCGTTTTTGAAAATAAATTACAAAAACAAAAAGACAAAAATATATATAACTTAAAAATATAAATATTTTAAAGGAGTCAGGTATAATGGAAAATCAGGACAGAGTCGTTGTAACCGTAATCGGTGTCAACAGAAGCGGAATAGTATCAAAAATCTCATCGACAATAGCAGAATTCGGCGCAAGCATTGCCGATATATCACAGACGCTTATGGGCGAGCTTTTTGTAATGATAATGGTCATTGACGTTTCCAGGACAAACCTTGAATTTAAGTATGTCAAAGAGAAACTAGAAAAATCTGCCGAGGAAATAGGCGTAAAAGCAATGGTATTGCACGAAAATACATTCAAATACATGCATAGAGTTTAATTCATAATTATAAAAATATTTCATTAACTTAAAATAAACAAAAAAAGCTGTCCGTAATATAATAATTTCAGGCGGCTTTTTTTATTTATTAAAATATTAATCATCAGAAAATTGATTTTTAAATTATGCCGCCGTAAATTCAAACGCCTGATACATCATCTTCTTATTTTTAAGTTGAAAAGCTTTAAAATAGGAACTTTCAATCAAACTTCAAAAACAAAAAAGTTCGAATAAATATTGCCGTTAATAAAAAAACACACAACGGCAGATATGCCGGTGTGTGTTTTTTATGCCAGGTAATTATTCAAACAATCGAATGAATATTAATTCATTATTATTTAGCTGATTTTTTCATGAGTTTTATTTCTTCAGCTTTTGAGTGTATTGGTTTTTCGCCTTCGACTTTTTTTACTTTCATGGTTTCAGGTATCGGGCAAACACTTTCGCAGAAACCGCAGCCGACGCATTTTTCTTTGTCGATTGCAGGTTTTCTGTCGCTGCCGAATTTAATAGCCTGATGGCCGCCGTCATAGCAGGCGGTATAGCAGCGTCCGCAGCCTATGCAGTTATCATGGTTAATTGTCATATTGTACCTGAATTTTTCGAGATGATGGTGTTCGGTAACATTAGGAAGCGCCTTGCCGACAATGTCTCTCAATTTCTTGAAGCCCTTCTGAGCAAGATAATTTTTAGTGCCGTCTATCAAATCCTCGACAATTCCGAATCCGTACATCATAGGCGCCGTGCAGAGCTGAACGTTTTCAGCGCCCAATGAAATGAATTCAAGAGCGTCATGCCAGTTGGAAACGCCGCCGACCGCCGAAATAGGTATTTTAACCGCTTTAGCTACTTCGGTGACGCATTTTAAGGCGATAGGTTTAACTGCCGGGCCGGTATAGCCGCCGTAAGTACCCTTGCCGTTTACCTGCGGATAAGGCGTGAACGTATCAAGATCGACGCCGAGAAGGCCTTTAACTGAGTTAATAAGGCATACGGCTGAACCGCCGCCTTCTAACACCGCGCGAGCCGAGAATGTGATATCGGTTATCTGCGGTGTAAGTTTTATTATTGTAGGAATTTTTGCGACTTCAGCTATCCATTCGCATGTGCGTTTGGTATATTCAGGGTTCTGGCCGATTACCGCCCCCATGCCGCGTTCAGGCATACCGTGAGGGCACGAGAACGAAAATTCGAGCATGTCCGCGCCTGCACCCTGAAGTTTTTTTACAGCTTCCTGCCAGTCTTCTTTTTTAGAGGCCATGCATGAAGCGATGATAATGCTTTTCGGGTGTTTTTTCTTAAGCTTGGGAATGGCTTTTAACCATACGTCTATCGGCCTGTCCGATATAAGATCGATATTTTCAAGACCGATCAAACGGTTATCGGCGAATTTATGCGAGTGCATCATAGGGTATGTCAAATGTACCGGTTCATGATCAAGCGCAAGAGTTTTTATAACTGCGCCGCCCCAGCCCGCATCGAAAGCGCGGTCGAGCATATCAGGCGAATCGGTGCACGGCGATGCCGCAAGAGTGAATGGATTTTGAAACTTAACGCCGCAAAATTCCATCGATATATCAACTGTCATTTTTTTTCCTCCAGATATCTAATTAAAATTCATATTTCAAAAATAAATTTACTCTAAAGAACCAGCGGATTCTACTTTAAAAAGTTTGAATTCGGGCCGGTATTAGTCAATTTTCAAAAATTTAAGAATGCCTTCTGCTGCTGCTTTTCCGTGTGCAACCGCTTTAACGACAGTATCGCCGCCGTTTACTATATCGCCGCCGGCGAATAAGCCCTCGACTGAAGTCATGCCGTGTTTATCGACTTTTACCGTGCCGTCCTTATTAATGTCAAGGCCTTTTACCTGTTTTGTCAGGCAATCGCATGCAAACTGGCCTACAGCCTGAATCACGGTATCGCAGTCGATGACAAAATTCGAACCTTCTATAGCGATAGGTTTGCGTCTTCCTGAAGCGTCAGGAGCGCCTAATTTCATCTGAATGCATTCAAGGCCGGTAACTTTTCCTTTTTCGCCGACTATACGCACCGGAGCGGTTAAATATCTGAATTTTACGCCCATGTCAGCTGCCGCTTCGCGTTCGATTTTCCATGCGGGCATTTCGTTTTCTGAACGCCTGTAAACTATAACCGCTTCTTCAGCACCCGCGAATTTAGCGGTTGTAGCAGCGTCGATGGCAACGTTTCCGCCGCCGATTACGCATACGGTTTTTCCCGGTTTCGAAGGAGTTTTACCGTTAACCACGTTCTGATTGACCTCGGCAAGGAAATCCTGGCCGATTAATACGCCCTTCAAATCTTTGCCTTCGATATCGAGTTCCTGAGCGCGGCTTGTGCCGACAGCGAGGAACACGGCGTTAAATTTCTTTGAAAGATCGTTGTAATGAATATCTTCGCCGAATGTTTTGCCGGTTTCCATTTTAATATTATGTTTCAATATGAAATCAATTTCGGTCTGAACGTATTTTTTTGAAAGCCTGAACGGCGGAATGCCATAAGTTAAAACGCCGCCCGGATCTTTTGATGACTCGTATATTGTGACATTGACGCCTTTTAAAGCGAGTTTGTATGCGCACGCAAGTCCGGCAGGGCCGCCGCCTATTACAGCGACTTTTTCCTGGCGTTTTTCAACTTTGCATACTTCAGGAAGACCGCAGGCATCAGCGGCGAATCTTTGTAATTGTCCGATTTTTATTGATTCGTCAATTTTTTGCCTTATGCAGTTTTTCTGGCATAATTCTTCGACAGGGCACACGCGGCCGCATACGCCCGGAAGCATATTCGATTCGCGAATGACATTGATAGCGCCTTTAAAATTTGTAGATTTGATCTTTGATATAAATTTTGGTACATTAACTCCCGCAGGACACGACGCTTTGCAAGGAGCGTCATAACATGATAAACATTTTGAAGCCTCATTGACCGCCTGTGACTGCGTCATTCCGACTTCGTCAGTAATCCTGTAATTTGCCATAACTTCACTCATCACCTCTGTTAAATTTTACGATTTGTTATACCAAGCAAGCTTAAAAAGTAAAAACATATATTCCTAAAAACTAATATATTCCGGGTTTTATTTTATTATATTCAAAAATTCTTTTTCCAATTTTTCGATTTCTTTAGAAAGCTCAAGAAGTTTCGATGACAATTCGTCAATCTCGCTCCCGGCCGATATGTTATTTGTCATCACAAGGTTCGCTATCTTTAATTTCACGTCATCAAAAAAATTATCTACGCGCGAAGCCTGAGTGTCGACAAGTTCCAGTATTTTTTCGCATTTATGATAATTTTCAATCGTTTCCTGCAATAAAGTTATATTTTTGGAAAATTCAGCCGCAAGATTTCCGTCTTTTTCGGTACGTTTCTTTTCCTTAAAATCTTCAATATCTATTTTTAATTTCGAAATATCAATTGATTTGACATATTCCTCGATCTGGGTGGCTTTTTTACATAACGCCCTGATATTATTAAACACGTCTTTAAACTTGGGCATTAAGTCCATAATTATCTGTTTGAGCGCATTATCCCCGGTAAAAGACTCGCCTATGGAGTTGATATTTTTTTTTATGCCGGTAATAATTTTAGAATATTTTAATGACATGCCCTCTTCGCGCTCTTCAACCGCTCCGGCGCCGTCATCGTCAGTTCGATTAAATTTTATTACCAGAGGCGTTTTTCTTATAAATACCAGATATATTATAAATCCGGCTATGATCAGGAATAAAACAGGCAAAACCCTTAAGAAAATACGAACTGCGATAAGTATCCCGAAAAAAGCAAGCAGCGCTATAAGTAAAATATTATGATCCATAAAAACGGCCTCCTTTTCAGGAATTTATTTTATGAAAAAACAATTTTCATATCTAATAGACATAATTATATCAGATTTATCGCATTTATTCAACATTAAAAATCAAATTTAATGGTCATAAATTAATTACGACACATAAAATCAAAAATTTAATAACTAAAAATTATTTTTCCGCGCTGTCGTTTGGAAAATCCGAGTTCAACCCGGCTTCGGAATCGCCGTCAACGCCTGGCGCGCCTGAAGGCGACTGCTGCGACGGAAGCAGGTCTAATTTTTTCATTTTATATCTCAAAGTATCACGGTTTAAATTAAGCATTTTAGCGGTATGCGACTGATTGTTCGAAGTTATGTTCAGTGCGCGCATTATTATTTTACGCTCTAACTGGGAAATCAATGCCTCGATGTCGATACCTTCGCGGTTAAAATCAATTTCTATGTTAAAAAGATCGGCAGCGTTCAAGACACCAGGCACGGAAATATTTTCTTTATTTTCCTTTTGCTCGGGTTTCGGCCTGGTTTCGACGGCGCTTAAAACCTTCGCTTCGCCCTGGCCGGATGCAATTTTATTTTCGACGGCACTCTCTAAGTTAACATTGTCAGCCTTTTTACACATATCCACGTTAAGGTGCATGTGTTCAGGCAGTATATAGTCGCTGCTTTCAAGTAATATGGCGCGCTCTATGACATTTTTCAGCTCACGCACGTTGCCTGGCCAGCGGTACATTTTCATCACTTCGGCAGCGTCTTCGGAAAGCCCCTTAACCTGTTTTTTGAACACCGAGTTATAATATGAAATGAAGTGGCCGGCAAGGACTTTAATATCATCGATCCTGTCGCGCAGAGGCGGCATATGCATCGGAATTACATTCAGCCTGAAATAAAGATCTTCTCTGAAAGCGCCCTTCTGGATTTCCTTCTGAAGGTCCTTATTCGTAGCCGCTACGATTTGCACGTCCACGCTTATGTCTTTAACGCCGCCGACACGCTTAAATGATTTATCCTCGATGACTTTCAGCAATTTTGCCTGCAGTGACATTGTCATTTCACCGATTTCATCCAAAAATAAAGTTCCGCCGTCCGCAATTTCAAAGAGTCCTTTTTTTTGATTTATTGCATTGGTGAATGCGCCCTTTTCGTGGCCGAATAGTTCGGACTCGAGAAGCGATTCGGAAAGCGTGCTGCAGTTTATTTCGACGAACGGCTTATTCTGGCGCAGGCCGCTGTAATGAATTGCCCTCGCAATCAGGCCTTTTCCCGTGCCTGATTCGCCGGTAATTAAAACTGTCGATACAGCCACATTAGCAAGTTTTTCAATCAATTCAAAAATTTTCGCCATCGAGGCGTGATTGCCTATCATCTTCTCCTGTTGAAACTTTTTCTGCTCTTTTTGCTTTAAAAAGCTGACTTCTTTTTTTAATTCATTAGTTTCAATAGCTTTTTTTATGACATGTTTCAATTTTTCAAGATTAAACGGCTTGATTAAATAATCATAAGCTCCAAGTTTCAAAGCCTCGACAGCCGTTTCGACTTCCGCAAATGCGGTTATCATTATTACATAAATATCCGGCTGAAGCTGCTTAACTTTTCTTAAGAGCTCGAGCCCTGAATAATCCGGAAGGCGTATATCAAAAATACAAAAATCTATAACGTTTTCTTTAACTATTTTAAATCCTTCATCGGCGAGTTCGCAGGAATAAACATTAAACCCGTATTCTTTGAGCTCAGTTGTCAGGCTCCAGCGCAAAAGCTTTTCATCGTCAACAATAAGTATGTTTTTCATAACCGCATTCCTTTCAGGGTCTTTTCATGTCGCAAATATGCCAGTATTTCTATTTCGGACAAAAATTTAATCAATCAAGTGGTTTAAGTTATTATATCAAAAATAAAAAAAATTAAAATTCATTAAATTATAAACTATAAATTCCGGCATTATAATAAGTTATTTTTTAAAACAGGCATTGAAATTTCAAATGTAGCGCCGCCGCTGTCATTTGTCGTAACCGCAAGATCGCCGCCCATCGTTTTCATTATTTTTTGTGAAACCGCAAGTCCGAGTCCGGAACCTTTAGGCTTGGTGGTAAAAAACGGCTCGAAAATCTTATTCATTATTTCAGGCGGAATACCGGGGCCGTTATCGCTTATTTTTATGCTTAAAGTATCATTTTGCGTCAACGCCTTTATTTTCAATCTGGCGTCCTTTACTCCAGAAAGCGCCTGATATGCGTTTATCACCACGTTCATAAACACCTGGGTAAACTGTTTCGTATCGGCCATAATTTCAGGATCGCAATCTTCCGGCCATTCCATCTCATCCGTAACGTCGGGATAAGAATTTGAATTTTTAATAAACGACAGCACCTTCATCATCTCGAGCCGCAGCTTTACAGGTACCGCTTTAATGGGAACAGGCCGGGCGTACATCAATAGATTCGATATGATTTCGTCAACTCGGTTTATCTGCTTCAGCATCTCGACTATAATTTCATTATAAGGGTCGTCTTTTTTGAACTTCGACGAAATTACCTGGATCGCGTTTCCAATACCCGCAATAGGGTTTCGGACTTCATGCGCGACCGTAACGGCCAGATGAAACATAGCTTTTAATTTTTCATTCGATTCCTTTAGCGAAAGCGCCATCTGGTTAAGAGTCTGCCCGAGTTCGCCTATTTCGTCATAGCCTTTCAAATTTACCTTATAATCGAGGTTTCCGGAGCCGATCTCGCGCGCCGCGTTTATAAGCTGATTTATAGGATAGGTGATTTTTTTTGCCATATAGTAGCCGAACCATATAACGAGCATCAAAATAACGGCGATCATTATTATCATATAAGCCATTATTATTCGTGTTTCCTTGGCCGAATTATCGGTCATGTCCTGCAGAATCTGGTTATTTTTCAAAAGAAGGTCTTCGATGTCTTTATGCAGGCTTTCGCGCTTCTGGATAAGCTTTGACATAGGAATTTCGGCCGTATCCCATACTTCGAATTCACGGTCATAAGCCTGATATACCGTATTTAAAACCGTATTGAAATTCTCGCGCGATTTTTCAATATTCATTATTGTCTTTTTTAATTCTTTGCTCGATATAGTTCTTTTGGATTTTTTTATGAATTCATCCATGAACGTATCGAAATCACGGTAATTTTCAACCAGCTTCTGATCGAACCTCGTTTCTTTATCCTTCTCCGCTATTATTAGACTGTTTGATTTTTTCTGAAGATCTTCTATGAGTTTAAGTGTGTTATTATAATTTTCCATTACGTTCGTATTCTTATCCAGAATCGTCACATTATAAAGCGCTATAAGGCTGAGCACCGTTATTAAAAAAAACATTATCGAAACCAATAAGCCTAATTTCCACGTTATCGTATGACGGTTGCCCGAACGAATATGCTCGATAATTTCCGGAATTTTACTTTGAATTTTATTTTTTAATTCGTGAATATTAAATGACAATTTTCTTTTAACGCCTCTCTGACATTTATTTAACCATTATATTAAATTTTACTTCAATATTCTCAAAAAATCAACTACGCGGCCTGACAAATAAAATCAAGGCCGGCAATAAGACAAAACTGCACGAAGATATAACTTAAAATTATGATTTCACATTTTGCGATATCAAATAATTTCGCGATATTTCAATAAGCCTCTGGCAGTCATTGAACATAGGTTCATGAATAACGGCGTTCTGGCACAAATTCAACATTTCGCCGATCAAACGGCCCGGCTTTGAAATGACTAATTTTTTCATAAGTATTTCGCCGTTAACCTTAAGATCGTCAATAAACATCGGCACCTTATTTTCAATCATCGCTCCAGCCTTTACCGAATAACCGTGAAATTTTTCCGCTAGCTTCGATAACCCGAATATCTCAAAAATTTCAGAGGCCGCCAGAAACGCTGCCTCGCAGGTGTTTTTACGTTTAGTTATATTACAGGCCGCAACAATTTTTTTCTTGATATCGATATCGTCATACTGAAAGGCGGCTGTGAATTTTTGTTCATCAAATAAAAGGCCGTCCGGATTTTTAAAGGCCGGGTTAATTTTTTCTTTATTAATACCGCAGGCGGCCGCCGACGATTTAATTATACTCCCGCTTGAATGATCCAAAACCGTATAATCGAACAAAAATAGTATGTTCGCTGCTATAATCTCGGCTTCATTTCTCGAAAATTTCAATGCTAGAAAATCTTTTACAAGTTCCTTATAAGTCATGTTTTTATTAAAAAAAGCCATAATATACGCCATAAATACCGATATTTTAAAAAGGACGTCATATTTTTGCGTTTCATATTTAGCAAACCAGCCGATAAAATCTTTATAATGACAACTTTTCAAAACCTTTGACGAAACATCAGTCACGCCGAAATACCTGCTTAAAATATTTTCGGCGAGACCGCTATTCATGAATATATCGATCGAATACGACAAATCACCGCATTCGAAAAGTTTGATGAGTTCGGCCGCAACTCTTTCCGGCGCCGGTTTTAATATCCATTCCGACCTTAATTTGACAATTTCGAGAGTTTCTTCGTCTATTGTAAAATTAAATTGCGCGGCCTGCCTGACCGCGCGCAAAAGTCTCAAGGGATCTTTCGAAATCCTGTCTTCAGGGCTTAAAACACATTTTATTTTTTTGTTTTTAAAATCATTGACGCCGTCAAAAGGATCGATAAGCTTCAAGTCAAATAAATCACAGGCCATAGCGTTTATAGTAAAATCCCTTATAGCGAGGTCATTTTCAAGAGTGCCGGGAGCCGGCTCCCCTTCGTTATACGATGTAACGTCATACGGTACGCCGCCTTTAACGACAATGACCGTGCCGTGATTAATTCCATACGGCACGACATTCCTGAAGATCTCGCCGATACGCGCGCATGAGGCGTTCGTCAGGATATCGTAATCTTTAGGTTCACGCCCGAAAACAATATCGCGCACGGCGCCGCCGACCAGGAACGCCTCAAAGCCATTGTTTTTAAGCCGTTCCGCGATATCAAAAACCGCCTGAGGAATCTTTGACCTGTCTATATGATATGATTTAAAATTCATTAACCGGACCCTTCATAAATTTATAAAAATTTAAATATTAAAAAATAAATAATTACCAAATTTTTAAATTGACTATATCAGTAATTTATTTGTAAGCCAAAATAAAAATATAACCCCGCATTATACCAAAACGGCGGCTAAAACACAATAAAAATATATTGACAATTATTAATCTTATTATATATAATTTACTTTAAAATTCTGACATTTTAGTTCATAATTCAAATTAAAAAGGCTGGAATTCCGATGAATAAAAGAATTATAATTATAGCGGTTATTACGCTTATTTTCGGCATATTGACGTCCGTAAAAACTTTCGCGTCCACAGATGTTTTAAAAAATGACACTAACCTCGCCCCGGTAAGCTGGTCTAAAACATTATGCTTCAAAGCAGGAAATATAGAGACCGACGAGAAAGGCAATGTCATCGAAGGCATGATCGCCCTAAATTATAACCTTAGCGTATGCGGCAATCCTAAATCAAGGATCAACTTTAAAGCCGGAACAATCGTATGCTTTGAAAAGGACGGCGGCGTCAAAAAGGGCGTTCTCGCAGGCAAAACAGCTCATTATATAGAAGGCAGCAATGCGCCGATAATTCTTGCGGGCAGCACCGAAGTCACATTCGGCGACTCCGGAGGAGTTATATCCGGCATTCTCGCTAATGACACGGTTCTTCGTCTGTTTAAAGATAAAACCGGTAAATTCAAGGCCGGAACACATGTCGAATTCGGCTATGACGGCAAGGTAATCAGCGGCAGCAAAGGTCCTTCGTTTGCGAACGACAATCCTTACGCCGGAAAATATAGCGGCGAATTCGAAGGCACAGCCAAAGGAAAAATTACCGCTATCGCCGACAATAATGGAATATTTTCGATCACATTAACTTACGAGAATAATTTAGGCATCACAATAACCGGCACAGTCGATGAAAAAGGTAATATTTATTGTACTGACGAGAATGGAACATGCAGCGGCAAATTTTCGGACAATAATACTTGCTCAGGCACATGGACATACGGCAAAAATGCCAGTATAAAATGGAAAGCCGGAAAATAATTTTTATTCCATGTAATGGAATAAACTTTTTTCTAAACAATATCGCAGAAGCGTATTATTGCTTCAATATTGTTATTTTTAGTTGACAAAAAAATGAAATGACATTATAATTACCGACAAATTAAAACCGTATTACAATGAAATAGTTCTTAAAAATAAAAACAACAGAAGGAAGAATGCAATGGACATCGAATTACTTAGAAATGCCGAATTAAAAGCCGAATTTATCGAATATGCCAAATCGCCTAAATATGAAGCGCTTCACGGAAAAGTTTTGAACACGATTTTTTCGGCAGGCTCTGATGTGCCTGATGACGGCCAAATTACTGAAATTAAGCCGGAAAATTTGCAGCCCGAAGAATATTATAATTTTTTGGACTGGTTCGCGCTTGAATTAAAACTCGAAGACAATCAGACAATACTGGATAAATTCATAAATGAAAATACCGGTAAATTTACAGCCGCCGATTTAAAAATAATAGAATGCTGGCGTAATGTATTTGAAAGCCTGTTTAAGATAGAAAGTATAGCAGAAGACGGATTTTACGCTATAAACATATTGAATTTAAAAAGATATTTTTTAAAACCGACAGTATCGATGGAAGACTTCACCAATGTTGAAAAAGGCACTCTTTTATGGGCGCGTATTTTTCCGTTCAAGCAATTCCATGTGTTTTCTGGTGCCATTGTGCAGCTTATGTTCGAAGACATAAATGACACGATAAATTATGTTGTCGAGATGGTTCTGGAAAGGCCCCAGGTTTATTTTCAGGATAATCCGGAAGGCATCGACGCCGCATTCAAGCTTCAAAACCTCGAACGTGAGTTATTTATGGAACATTTCGGCGACGATATGCTTATATTAGACGGCGCTGAATTAAAATCAAATTATAACGATTTTTATATAAAAGCCGCCGGCGATGTTGCAAAATTACGATTAGACCTTAGAAAAGAACTTCTCAAGAACTTGAAAAGCTCACAAAAATTATTGCAAAGTGAAAGTTCAAAACCGCTGGAAGAAAACACGCACGAATTTAATTCCATACTCGAGCAATATACGAAATTTGATTCCGTAGGAATAATTTATGATCAGAAAGAAGGCATAAACTTCTATCCTGATTTCAGAAAATTCGAGGCGCTTTTCTCACTGGATAATGAAGAAACACTCGAAGGCGACGCGAAAGAAAATGACATAATAATTGAATATTTAAAAAACGAAAACATTTCAGCGCTTCCGTTTAAAAAAATGTTCGAAAAATACCCGGATAATTTTGCTTTCAAAATGTCGTCATTTTTTGACGTCAGCCCTGAAAAAATAAAAACCTCTGAAGATTTCGACAAGCACATGACGCCGTTCAAAAGTTTTTTCTATAAAACCATTCCGATGCCTTCGATTTTGCCGGTAGAACTGAACGACTTTATCGCCGAAATTGTAGAAGACTGATTAAAGGTTTTTAATCAAATAAAAAATTCTTAACGACAAAGTAATAATAACAAAATCTAAAAACAAAAAAGGCTGCCAAAAATTAATTTTTTTTAGTCAGCCTTTTTTTATATTTTAATTAAATTTCAGTGATCAACCGTTTAATAAACGCGGATTTTATTCAGTAATAACGTTTTCTATTTTATCTTCTTCAGTAGGCTTGTCATTCGTGTTGTTATCATTGGCGTTATTATTATTATTGCTATCCTTTTTGAATACCTTTTTTATGCCTTCGAATCCTTTCTTCAAGCCGCGGCCGGTTTTATCGAGAACTACTTTTCCGCCTTTTACGACTTTTTCACCGGCTTTTTGAAGCTGATCGCCGGCGTCTTTCAGGTCAAAATCTTTCTGAACTTTTATATTATCGTCTTTCAGTTGATCCTGAGATTTGAGAGAATCGCTGTTATCTTTATTCAAAGGAGCGAGCGGCACCGAATTGCTTGTACCGTCGATATCGTCAACCGTAACTTCCGTTTTAGGAGCAGCTTCCTCGGAAGCCGGCTGATTAGCTTGCGCAGGCACAGTTTCAGCTGGTTTTGTTCCCTGCTGCGCTTTAACTGTAACGCCCTGCACTTCATTAGTGCCGGTAACATTTATCACTACGCTTTGCTGAGCGGTATTGGCGGGAGCTGTCGTGACTGTATTGGTGTTAGACGTAACGACATTAGTATTGGATACTGCTGGAGCGGCTGGCGAAACGCCTTTTTTATCTTCAGATATTTTTACTTCATCTGATTTTAGTGCTTCTGCAGGTTTGGCAGTTTCAACTTTTGCCGGAACGGCCGGCTGCGAAGGACTAACCGCAGCCTCAGTCGTGGCTTTTTTATCTTCAATCGCTTTTTCCGGCTTTACAGCGACTTCCTGAGTTTTAATGATTTCGGCTGGTTGAGGTTTTACGGTTTCGGCCGCTTGAGTTTTATCGGTCACAACGGCTGCAGGTTTGACTGCGTCTTTATTTGCGTCAACAGGAGCTGAATTTTGTTTTTGCGCTGTGTTTTCAGCGATTTTATCGTTGTTTTTTTCAGCGTTTTTGCTGTCAGCTGCTTTAGCCGTACTTTCTTTATGATCAGCTTTTTCTTTCTTTGAAGTTTCCTTCGAAGATTCTGTCGATTTAGCCGTTTTCACATTCGCTTTTTCCTCGGCGGCTTTAGCCGGCAACTTTTTAGCATCTTTTTCTTTCTGCGCCTGCTTTTCGCGATCTTTTTCTTTTTCACGGTCATGTTCTTTATCTTTAGCTTTATTGACAGCTACGGCGGCTTTAGTTACTTTAGGATCCTGTTTCGAAGTTTCTTTGACGTCCTTTGTATTTTCAGTTTTTACGCTGCTTTCGGACGACTGTGAATAATATTCGTTCACGGCATACTTTCCGCCGAAATATAAGCCGGCAATTACGGCAACTATAACCGCATAATCAAGCGCCGTCGAAAATATTTTCTTTTTAATTTCGTTATATTTCTCGTCGCCGCAGGTTATCCTTAAAATCACCTGTGCCACAAAAAAAAGAACCGCGATAATTAATATAACAACCCACGGAGCAATTTTAATATCTTTAAAGAATTGCACGGCCGCCGAAGACATAAGAGCGCTTATCAAGCTCAAGCACACAATCATCAAGCTTATAATTTCTTTCATAAATGCTATTTTATCATTTGACCCAGCCATAATCTAACACCTTTTCCAGATAATTTAATATTTTTTGCGGTTTTTAAACCGGCAAAAAAATATTATATAACTTTTTTTTCATATTTTCAATATTTTTATGGTTACGTTTCAATTTCAATTATATTTTATTTCCCGTCCGACGGTTTACGGCCTTTTTTTTTATAATTTCTCTTGAATTCCTCATCGCTTTCGGAATGGTGCCTGACATCCTTACCCTGATGAAGATAGATGGCATCTTCAGCGATATCGGTGGCGAGGTCGCCGATTCTTTCGAGACTTTTTGCGATAAAGATCAGGTTAAGAGCGCGCTGGATATTATCGCTGCTGTCTTGCATATAAGTTAAAAGCTCTCGGTAAATCTGGTCGCGCAGATTATCGATATCGCCGTCATTAAGGCATATTTCACGGGCCAGGTCCATATCCGCGTCAAAGAGCGTTTTAACGCTGTCCGATAACGATTCAAGCGCCAGGTCAGACATGCGCGGGAGATCGATAAGCGGTTTCAGCGCCGGCACACTCAGCAGATAATCGACTTTTTTCAATATATTAATAGCCTCATCGCCGACCCGTTCCAAAACCGAATTAACTTTCATAGAACATATTATAAAACGAAGGTCAGTACCCATCGGCTGCCTCAATGCAATCATTTTCCATGCCAGATCATCAATTTCCATTTCAAGGCGATTAACTTTTTCCTCATTTTCATGTATGTCCTTCAATGAACTTTCATCGCGCTTTACCAGAGCGGTTATTACTCCGTTTACCATGTTTTTGGTAATCTGCGCCATTTCATTCAACTTGCTTTTAAGGCTTTCTATCTCTTTTTCGAATACCTTCCCCATATCTCTCCTCCGGTAGTTAATTTTAAGTATAATTTATATCAACATAACTTATAACAAAACCAGCATTATTAAAGTAATTCATATTTTTTAACCAACTTATTTACACCTGGTTTTAAAATCTAAAGAATAAAAATAAAATTTTATTTTTTTAAAAATTTCTTAATTTAAAGATATTTTTGAAACATCAAACTTTAGTAAACAAAAAACAATTGCGAATTTAATTTAAGAAACATTATTTTACGGTATATTTTGTTCTGCCAAAGTCATTAAGAAAAATATAACCGGTTCGTAAAAAAATTACCGATCAACCGTAGCGTCCTGAAATATAATCGTCAGTGCGTTTATCGACAGGCCTTGAAAATAAAGTTCCGGTTTTATTATATTCGATAAGCTCGCCGAGCAGCATAAAACCTGTAAAATCTGAAACGCGGGCAGCCTGCTGCATATTATGCGTAACTATAACGATAGTATATTTCTCTTTTAATTTTTGCATTAATTCCTCGACTCCGCCTGTGGCGATCGGATCAAGAGTCGAGCACGGTTCGTCCATCAATAATATTTCCGGTTCGGTAGCAACAAGGCGCGCGATACATAATCTTTGCTGATCGTCCGGCGAAAGTTCGGTCGCTTTTTTATTTAATTTGTCTTTAAGATGGTCCCATAATAAAACTGATTCGAGAGAATCACGGACTATCTTTTCGAGCGCGTCCTTACTGGTTATGCCGTGAACGCGCGGACCGTACTCGATATTTTCCCTTATCGAAAGAGGAAAAGGATTTGGCTGCTGAAATACCATTCCGATCTGTTTTCTTAATTGATTGATGTTCCATTCATTTGAAAATATGCTTTTTTCCTTATAAATTATATCGCCATGCGTTACTTTGGCGCCGTCAACGATATCGCACATGCGGTTTAATATTTTCAAAAGCGTAGATTTTCCGCATCCGGACGGACCTATAAGCGCCACTATCGTCCGCGGCAAAATATCCATCGTGACTTTTTTTATGGCGTGAAAGGAGCCGTAATAAAAGTCAAGTTCCTTTATTTTCATTATTGGCTGCGTAATTATCGTTTCATCAATCATTCTTTATTTATCCTAAATTTCAACAATTAATAAAATATATTTCAAGATTAAGAAATCAACCGAAACGGCCGGTTATATAATCTTCAGTTTCCTTGAAATACGGACTTGTGAACATTTGTTCGGTATCGGCGCATTCAATCATTCTTCCCATCAGAAAAAATGCGGTTCTTGTTCCAACGCGGGCCGCCTGCTTGGTATTATTAGTGACAAGTATTATTGTATATTTTTCCTTTAATTCAGAGAGCGTATCTTCGATCTTGGTCGTTGAAATCGGATCGAGTGCCGATGTGGGTTCGTCCAGCATTATTATTTCAGGTTTCAGGGCAATAACGCGCGCGATGCAAAGCCGCTGCTGCTGTCCGCCGGAAATAGCCTGGGCCGGCGAGTTAAGCCTGTTTTTAACTTCTTCCCATAGATAAGAAGCTTTCAAAGATTCCTCGGCACGCGCCATTAATTCATCTCTTTTATTGATTCCTTTGAGGCGGAGGCCGTAAGCTATATTTTCAAATATACTCATCGGCAGGACTACCGGACGGGCAAACACCATACCGACGGTGCGTCTCAGTTCCGAAACATCGGTATCATTTTGATATATGGATTTACCGTCAAGTAAAATATCGCCTTTATAACTAAATTTCAAATTCTCGTCATTCAGCCTGTTAATGGATCTTAACAATGTCGTTTTGCCTGAACGTGCAGGACCTATTATGCTGAAAATCTCATTTTCATATATATCGAGGTTAACGCTTTCAAGGACTTTTTCTGTTTTCGGCGCCGATTCGGAATAATCCGGGCCTGGTATTTGAAGCTCCTTGAAATAAGCACAATAGTTATTAATTTGTAATTTGACGTTTTTGCGTTCCAAATGCCGTTCCTTACCTTTTATTGGTCATCAGTTTATTCATTAAAAAATACGCAGTCAGATTAATCATTAAAATCGCCGTTACTATTAGCAGCGCCGTGCCATAAGCGTTTTGAGTCGATATGCCCTCGCGCGCGATTATATAAAAATGAACGGCCATTGTACGGGTTGAATCAAAAACCGATTTCGGAGTGGCCAGGGCGGACCCGGCCGTAAATATAACAACCGCCGTTTCACCGACCGTTCTTCCAATTCCAAGAACAACGCCGGTCATTATTCCAGGCACCGCCTCGGGCAAAACTACTTTCGTGATAGTCTGCCATTTTGTTGCGCCCAGCGAAAGACTGGCCTCGCGAAGATCATCAGGGACCGTTTTTATCGCCTCTTCGGCGGTCCTAATAATCGTAGGCAAAATCATAAACGACATCGTAAGCGCGCCTGACAATATGCACCAACCCAGATTCATTTTTATGACGAAAAGCACGAATCCGAACAATCCGAATATTATAGACGGAATCCCACTCAGGCAATCCGCACCGAACCTGATAATCTTTGTAATTATAGATTCCTGGGTATATTCAGTTAAAAATATCGCCGTTCCAACGCCAAGCGGAGTTGAAATCATAAGTGAAAGCAGCGCCAGCAAAAAAGTCCCGAGAATCGCTGAAAATATTCCGCCGCTCCGCCCCATATCATGGGGATTTTCAAAAAGAAAACTCCATGAAAGTGCCGGAAGACCTTTTACAAAAAGAAACCCGACTATAAAACAAAGCACGAGTATTGTCATAAAAGCTGCGGTCTTAAGGGCAATTTCAGCTAAAATCTGTTCGGTTTCAGGCTTAATCATTTTTTAGCCACCGCCCTGTTTATAATAAAATTAGCGAATGTATTCAAAAACATTATTATCACGAAAAGAATAACTCCGGTAGCGAACAGCGCCTGTCTGTGATCGCCGGAAGCGTAGCCCATCTCGAGCGCGATATTGCTGGTAAGCGTGCGTAAAGGATCTAGCGGCGAAACAGGTATGATCAAAGAATTACCGGCAATCATAATAACAGCCATTGTTTCACCGATCGCACGACCCATGCCGAGAATTATCGCCGCTATTATTCCTGAACGCGCGGCAGGTACCACGACCATTTTGATAGTCTGCCATTTTGTGGCGCCAAGCGCGAGCGATCCGGCCCTGTACGACATAGGCACAGCTTTTATAGCGTCAAATGCTATACTCGTGATCGTAGGCAGCACCATTATAGCCAGGACAATAGAGCATCCAAGAACTGAAAATCCGCTGCCGCCTATATAATTTCTTATGAACGGAACTATGACCTGCATGCCGATAAAACCATACACCACCGAGGGAATTCCGGCGAGCACTTCAATTGCAGGCTTAAGTACGTTTCTGGCTCGCGCTGACGCGAATTCCGAAAGATATATCGCGCATAAAAGCGCAAGCGGCACACTGAAAAGCATGGCGCCGAACATTACTTCAAATGAACCTATGATCATCGGCAATATCCCGAAACTACCTTTAGTCGGGGCCCATTTGATTCCGCATATAAAATTAAAAATTCCGGCTTTGAATATAACCGGAAGCCCTTCGGCAAAAATAAAGCCCGTTATTAAAAACAAAGCCGAAACCGCTGACAACGCGATTATCATAAGGATATTTTTCGTTATTTTTTCGTTATTTCTTCTGGTCATCGGCCGGTATTAATCCTTCCCGAGTCAGTATTTTTATGCCTTCTTCAGAGCGTATGTAATTCATAAAATCCAAACACAAACCTTCCGGCTTTGAACGTGTCACGAACAAAAAAGGCCTTATAATTTTATATTTTTTCGAATTATCAATTTGCCTGAAATTTTCCATTAAAGGCTTAACATAATCTATTGAAAGAGGCTTGACCTTATCGTTAATTCCGCCGAATGAAACATAACCTATAGCGTTAGGATCATCGGCGACTATTTCGCGCAGAGCGCCGGTAGAATCTTGAACAAGGCATCTGTCGGCGATTTCAGCTTTTTTACGCATTATTAATTCTTCAAAAGCAGTACGCGTTCCCGAACCTTCTTCTCTTGTAATACAGGTTATATGGCCGCATTCAGAAGTATCGACTGCCGACCAATCACTGGACTGGCCTGAAAATATTTTCATCGCCTGGTCAAGCGACAGGTTTGAAATTTTATTTTTAGGATTTACGATAAGTACGATTGCATCATAAGCAAGAATGAACTCACACAATTCTTTTTCATCCTGCTTTAATTCTCGCGAAGAAGCGCCTATTTCCGCTGCGCCTGTTTTGGCGGCCTGAATACCGGCAGATGAACCGCCACCCTGCACTTCGATTTTAGCCTCAGGGTGCAGCGCCATATAGTGCTCAGCCAGTTTCTCGGCTATAGGCTGAACCGACGTAGAACCGGCAATCATTATTTTTTGAATTTTCTTTTGTGATTTCGAGGGCAGCGTCATTAAATTACCGGCATTTTCTTTTTTAGCAGAATCTTTTTCCTGCACACCGCATCCATAATTTAATAAAGACAACGCAATAATAAGATAAGCCAATAAAACGGCTTTCGAATTTATTTTAAAAAAGGATATTTCAGGCCAACCATCACATTCCATAGCAAACATATCACTCTATTTTTTTATTTTTTCGAGGATTATTTTATAATAATTAAGTTAAAAATGCAATATATTTTTTGAATTGATTTTTTATTTATAAAACATCAATAAAACTGAATATACAAAAAATGAATTGACACTCAATATTGATTTTGCTATAATGACATACTAATTAATAAAACTATAAGTAGAAAAGTTTTAAAAAACATTTTTCATTAATTTCCTGTTTAGTCGAAAGGTTAATAGGTAATGAGCAGCAGAGAACCATCAGCCAATAAAGAAACGCTTCAAATATTATTCGTAGACGATGATGTAATTCTTAATAAAATGATGGATTTAGTCTTTAAAAAAGAAAATTTCCAACCAAAATTCATTACCAGTTATAAAGAAGCTTTTTCCGAACTCGAAAAATTCAAGCAAAACTCAACAAAATATAACTTAATCGTTTTTGATCTTAAACTTCCAGACGGCTCAGGGTTCGACCTTCTCGCTTTTCTAAGAAATTTCAATGATGAAATACCTGTTTTAATATTGTCCGGCAACGACACTGAAACAGCCAAAGTCAAAGGCCTGGATTCCGGCGCTGACGATTATATATGCAAACCTTTTCAATGAATGAACTTCAGGCGCGAATAAAAGCCCTGTTAAGGCGGCATAATAAAAATTCAGGTGTTTTTAATAATTCCAAAAGCGATTTTAAGGAAATTTTTACTTACAAAAAATTAAAAATCAATTTTGAAGCCATGGAAGTTTCAATAAAAAATAAAAAAATAAACCTGACAATTACCGAAATTAAAATTCTCGAATATTTAATAAAAAACATCAATACAATAGCCGCAAGGCATAATTTTATAGAATATCTCCGCGGCGGCGAATACATTGAAGACACAAGCCTTAATTCTCACATATCAAGACTTAGAAAAAAACTTAAAACTTATTCTAAAATAATTGAAACTGTTCCGGGCATTGGCTACAAATTAAAAATTGCGTAAAACATCTACAATTCTTATCAAATCAATAAAAATGGCAATATTAATATTTTTATAAACTACAATTCTTCACTAAAATTAATTTTTTTAGCCTATGTTTTTCATCTATATTATTACAGAATTCTAAATTATTTAATTTCAAATATTTTTTAACTTCTATTTCTTATTGCCTTTTTTATTTCAAATTCTCATAATAATAAATCTGTTTTTATGCACATCTTCCATAACACAAATAAAAACTAAAAAAAGAATATCAAAATTTTAAAATATTCTAAAATAATTATTTACCGCATTTTCCAAATTTTCTAATTTTATTTTTAAATTTAATCATATAATTTATTAAAACTATTTTTAAATATTGTATTTTCATCAAAAAAAAATGCAATAACTTCGCAACATCTATATGAAAAATAATATGATACAATGTAAAAAAACTTATTATTATGATTTTTGGAAATTTTCAATAAAACATCAATTCATCTTATATTTCCAGTTTTACTTTTCAAAAAACTCCATTTTTTTTATTTAGCGGACATCACAATTTAATAAATTTATAGAAAGTAAATACGGATAATCCGAGCGCACTAATGAACGTTTGTTCATAATTGACATATATAACCAGTTTTAAATATTTTAATTTTTCGGAGGTAGTTTTAATGAAATCATTTAAAATTTCAACTTTAGTGATTTTTCTTACTTTAACTCTGGCGGCCGTAGGAATAATAACCGGCTGCGGAGGCGACGGCATATTCGGGTATAACGGCTCTACAACGCCGGAAGATTCACAAGTATTTATAATCCGTGGACCACTTCCTGACATATCCAACGGAGGACAAAATATCAGATTCGCTCCAAGCAAAGGCACAAGCCGAGCCCCATTCAATGGATTTTATATAGGGGTCCAGAATCTTAGCGCTACAATAGCGAAACCAAAAATCTCAATGAATGTTGAAGCAGGCACATTTGAAGTAACACATACTATAACATCACAAGAAGTGACTCCAAGAATAGTATTATGCAAAGACAATACCGAAACACCAATTCTTAGCGTAGACCCGGGAAGGGTCCCGACTAGTAATGAAATACCTAAAACTGTTAAAACAATTATTTTAAACGGTGTGCTCATGGATACTGAATCTACAGCACGAACAATAATTGCAAACGAAGAAGGACTTACACCATCTGTTCCAATGGTGAGTTTAACCCCTTCGGAAGCACAAAATACAGTTGTAGAAAGAAATTTAAATAATGACATTACCGCATTTGAAAAAGTCGTACAAAACACAGTAAATAATAGTACGGTAGTAACCGAAATGGCCAAGGCAATACAGACTGTTAATACAGTTTTAATGTCAAATACAATCGATAATACGGTTAAAAATTCATTAACACAGCAGCTGCCGAAAAACACTACGCCTGACACTAATACATTACTTAATGTATTTACAGAAGTAGTAAAGAAATCTGTCGACAATCCTTCAGTTCAAAATCTGCTTGTGCAGAATGAACTGCCTCGTGAAATAGTAATTAACGGCAATAAAATCGATTCACAGACGGAAGCCGGATCGATCCAATCAATTGTCGCAAGTAATATAAAGGTCCCTGTCGATAACTCAAAACCTGAAATAACATTTTGTTCATTAAGCCCGGCAGTCGTCAAAAGCGGAGATATGGTAAGCGTATTATTAAGAACATCAAAACCGCTATCAATGATTCCAACCGTAAAAGTTTTTGGAAGGTACGCAGAAATAAAGCAAGTTTCCGAAGACTCATTTTTAGCCGAAATAAAAATAATAGATTCAGACAACGGTCAGGTAAAATTCGAAATAAGCAACATATATGATAAATTCGGCAACGCCGGAAACATAGTCACACAAGTGGTCAACGGCACCAACTCGACGGTAAGCCAGAATGTAGCGCTTATGCCGCCGGCATTCAGCGTTCCCTCAGGTATTTATTACCAGAATACAACTTTAGAAATAAATTCAACTAACGAAATAAGATTTGTAAAAGCAATTAAAAACGATACCGTAAAAACCATAAACGACCTTGCCGATCCTACAGCGGCAAGTCCAAAGTATGAAACTCCAATTGCTCTAAAAACCGAAAACGGAAAAGATACCGAAATTTTTATAAAAGCCATAACTATTAGCAATGGACAAATTTCGCCGGTAATGGCGGCTAATTATTATATGAGCTCGCCGCGCGTTAAAATAACTACACCGGAATTCGTCACTACCGAAGATAATACAGTGAAAGTTATCGGCGGACTTTATTACGAACCGCAAACTTTCACATTAAATTGTAAAACTCCTAACGTCGTTTTCTATCTTTCGACCAATCCGGTTAATTTAAAAAGCCAGGCAAATATATTCAGCGCAGGCAGTTCCAAAACCGTTACGGCAGACTCCAAAACTGAAGATATGAAATTTTACGCTATCGCAAGCCGCACTGACGGCTCGCTCGATGATTCCGACACCGCCAGCATATTCCTTAACATCAAAAACTCTCCGGTAACGCCTAAATTAAGCGGAACAATAAATATTACACCCGAATCATACACAAGTTACAATACTACAAAAGAAATCCAGATATCTTACACACGCGCACAGAGCGAAGGCGAAACGGTAACCGTAACTTTATTATATACGTTAGACGGCAGCGTACCTACTATAAATAATGGATACATATACGAAAGACCGTTTAATCTTAACAAAAACACTACCGTAAGAGTAGTTGCGTATAATAAATACTATAAATTATCGGACGTAAGGACTGCGGGGTACACTATAAATACAGGCAATCTTGCCAAAGTAGCCGCACCGATAATATCGCCGAACGACGGCACGACATTCGAAGCGCAGCTAAAAGTCGAAATCACATGCACAACTGAAAACGCTATAATTTACTTTACATCAGGCGCCGGCGCTTTCGATAAAACCACATGGAAAAAGTATTATCAGCCGTTCTATATCTCGGCCAGCGCCAAAATCAGGGCTATCGCTATAAGAGACGACATGAATAATTCGGATGAAGCATTCAGAACTTACAACAATATAAAATACATTCCGGCTCCGGTAATAGTAACTAAGGGCGGTTTATACGATACAACACAGGCCGTCGAACTCACCTGTGCCGTTGAACTTGCCAAAATCTATTATACATTAGACGGCAGCGAACCGAACGATGCCAATAACCCTAACCGTAAAATATACAGTCAGGCGACACCGATTTTAATAACCAGAAATACCGTTTTAAAAACAAGTTCTTACCTCGATGGAAGGCAGTCATCAGACGTCATAAGATCGGAATATCAAGTGCGCGCACCGCAGCCTGAATTTTATGTAAATGACGCTAAGATACAATCCGCCACATTCGAAGACAGCGGCTGCGTAAAAATAGTAAGCAGCGTTCCAAACGCCAAAATATTATATAACATTAAAAAGATCGAATACAAAGCTCCGGCTTACGCATTGATAAATATGCCATTCGACCGTTCAACCGCTCTGACTTACGATCCTGCCGCAGGCGTAAAAGTCGAAAATAATTGTTATATAGTCGCTATCGCATACAGCAATGAATTCGCCGATTCGCTTTCATCCACGGCAAGGTTTAGAGTGAATGTTTTAGCGCCTGTTTCAAACATTTCAGCCGACCAGGTATATAACATAGGCCAGAAAGTCGAGTTAACAACAGCTACAAAAGACGCTAAAATTTATTACAACGTGACACCGGCAGGCGGCAATCCGAATTACGACATTTCTACCGAATATACAAGCCCGATAGAATTAAAATCCAATTGCATGGTCTATGCTGTCGCCAAAAAAGATGACTGCCAGAACTCAAAGGACTTTACAAAAAATTACAAAGTTAAACTTCCGGCACCTTTATTCAGCGCTGAATATACACCTAATTACGGCGCGCTAATGACTGCGCCGGCCGAATTCAAAAACGCAAATATAATATTTAAAACCTCAATTGCGCCTTCTGATACGGTAGAATGCACAGGACTGCAGCCAATTACCGATGACAACATGACTTTTACGGCTTTCCTGACCGTAGATAAAAATAACCTTAACCCTGAAACAAGGGCATATGAAAATTCTGACCCTGTCACAAGCAGTCAATACAAGAAAGCAACAGAATTAAGCGCCGTCAAAATCTACAATATGACTAATGTTAATAAGCTTGCGCTTCATAACGTGACGGCAAGCATGGAATATTCATTGAGCGGCACCGATAAAACCACAGCGCCTGACGCTTCATGGCAGGCAGGAACCGGTTCTGAAATCGACCTGAGCGCGGTTGAAAGCGGCAAATATATTATGGTCCGCGATAAAAATATTCCACAGTTCGTAAGAGGCATGGGACGCATGTATCCGGCGCTTACGAACGGGTTTACGGCAAATTGCGAAAGCAACCGCTGGGCGATGAATAATGCTGAAAAATCAATCAGGCTGACATCATTAAAACTCGATAACCAGGATGTAAATTCAACTAAATTTAAACTTTATGTAATGTTCAAGGAAACAGACTCAGAAAATTGGATCGTTATTAACGACAGAACCGAGCAAAGATCACCGGCTCTTTCGGCGCCTTCATACGGTATGTATAGACTCGGCGGATATCCTATTCCGGTAAACATACAGACAGGCCATGCGGAAAATGTTATCGTGCCGACCAGCAATAAATACAGTTACGCCGCAGACGAAAAAGAAAGCGTATTTCTTATTAGCGATAACGATAACGGCAGCGCCGGCGCAAATTCGGCAGACGATATATATATTAACGCCTCGGCTGAATACACTCAAAAATCTTCTCTCGCGCAGGTGATCGGCGACGATTATCTCGACTGCTCATCAACGCCTGTTAAATTAACAGCAAAAACCAGCCGCATAGGCGAAACATTGTGGGTTAAATTCGGCAGCAACGCAATACTTAAAGATGCACTTACCCTGAATAACGGCAAAATCGAGTCAGGCGCCATCGCCAATGCCCAATTCACTGCTGGCGATTTTATATACGTTGCGACAAATTCAACCGGCAACATAAATATCCCTGTCACTTTCGGCACAATTCCGGCAATAGTACAAGCGACGGGTATAGATAATTCAATACACAGAAAAATGAAAATAATATGGGAAGACCCTAACACAATAGTAAGTAAATACCGTATATATTATGCTACTTCCGCAAATACGGAAGATATCGACACTTCGGCAAAAGTCCGCACACTTGCTCAAAACACAAATACCGGCGGAATAATTGAAATCGCTCCGCCGGCCACATCAACACAAAGTATGGACATAACCGACAATTACTATATGAATTATGTAATCGAATCGATTTCCAATACCGGAAATATTTCACAAGAAATCACCGGAACGCCTGTTCAGGAAAAACAGGTTGACCTCAACATGGCAACCATCGAAAAATCGGCTGTCGGTAATAAACTCGTATTAAAAAAAGTAACTGCCGGCATTGAATATTCACTTAACGGAACTGCGCCTACAACTGGTGTGACATGGCTTGAAGGTTCGGGCGACGAAAATAATTGTCCTGAAATTGATTTAAGTTCTATGACAGCCGGAAAATTTGTAGTGCTTCGTAATAAAAGTCTTACTACCGCTATACGCGGCATGGGCAAGGTAATAGCCGCTCCTATTAACGCCGCAATTTCAGGTAACCCGGACAACCGCTGGGCCATAAGCGTTGATTACAAAAGAATAATCATGACACGCTTAACAGACGCAAGCGGCAGCTTTAAGTGTTTAGTATATTCGGGTGAAAATTCTAATGCCTTAAATTTTGTAGGTGAATCAACAATAACTTTACTTTCGCAGACAGGCTCGACAATGTCATCATCAATAACAAAAAATTCATGGCCTGCAACTGAATTTATAAGCATATACTTAAAATCCGATAATTCCACATTAAATGATTCTTCAGATGATGTTTATACACAGATCGCAGAACCTATTCATCCTCTTACGGCTCCTGTTAACGGTCCGCTCGGAACTGCAGGCAATTTCATTATAGATTCGACTAGCGGCAGTTTCGTTTACGATAATAACGATAACACAAAAACCGGATATCAAATCATTTATGTTACAAATAATGACGGGCCGCGCCAGACTGCTTCTAATGTCGCTAACGGCAATTTTTCTTACACGCGCGGAGTGGTATTACAAACTACAGGCAATACCTTAAAACTTAAAGTTATCGACCTTAACGGAAATGAAAGCGCATACAGCGAAACTGCAACTATATCCGCCGCGCCTGTTAACGGCCAGCTCGGAACCGCAGGTAATTTTATAGTAAGCGCAGCTAATGGAACGATTACTTACGATAACACAGGAAATGTAAAAACTGGCTTTAAAATAGCTTATTCCATAAATAACGGCACCCCGGTGGTATCAACAAACGCAGCCGTTAATGGAAGTAATTTAACCGTTACTAATGACGCCCTTAAAACGGCCGGTGCTACTGTAAAAGTAAAAACTGTTGACGTGAAGGGTAATGAAAGCAATTTCAGCAGCGTTTATACAATAGCCGCCGCTCCTGTTAACGGCCCGCTCGGAACCGCAGGTAACTTTATCATAAACGGCATGGATGGCTTTTTTACTTACGATAATACCGGCAACGCCAAAACCGGACTTAAACTCTCGTATGTAATCAATTCTGGCAATCCTGTAGAGGCAGGCACTATCGCCAGCAACAGCAACCTGACTGTATCTGCAGATGAATTAAAAACATATAGGACCATAAAAATAAAGACCATAGATACCATAGGCAACGAAAGCCCTTATTCTAACATAGTCAGCTCATCAAATAGCCCGAACGTCGGTGCTATTTACGCAAACGCTTTAGACAATAAAATATATTTTGTAGGCAGCTCATCAATCTATAAACTTCACGTCAAAATAGTAACCGGAACCGGCACATCGGTTTACCGAACTAAAAATGTTCTCGCGAATTCAAGTTCATCGCCGGCTATTTCCGACACCAACAATTTCGAAAAAGTGAGCGGTGCTGACATCACAGCATTTGACGCTGGATATCATTTTTATTATTCGTTTGAAAATATAAACAGCGGAAATATATCGGCTGAAAGCGATGACGGCATAATCCCTGTCACACCAGCAGGCGTAGATTATTCAGCCGGTGATCTGACTAAACTCAGCTTGGAATATTCAGGCTCACCAGTATCATACATGGCATTGAAAAGCGCCTCCGGCTTAAGCGGCACAAATTGCAGCGTATACGTGACTGCATCCGAAGAAAATGTTACACCTGTCTGGTATCTGCTTGGTAATACGGATGCAGACGGCAATTTAACTCCGGCTACTACTTCACTCATGCCGGTTTCAGAATATAAAGCAACAAGCAAAATAAGGTACTATTATAAAAATTCAAACGGCAATATTTCAAAAATATCAAATATTGATGGAGAGGTAGTTAAAGTAACTTCATTTGGCAATTCGCGACCGGTGGTACAAAGTAGATGGGCCCCAATAAAAGTTAATTTCAGCGGAAACGGAGCGAAAGTTCTGAATTCTGTTTCAAATGTCAGCCCTAATATATTAACAGTCAGCACTGTTAATAATCCTCTCGCAGGTTTTTATTTCGGTTTGGTCAATTTTCAGCAAAATAATGAAGGAACACAACTTGACATGGAAATTTATTTATCAGGAAGCAATTTATCTAGAAATGAAAGCGGCTGGGGCTGGAAAGCACACACAGACGGCAATAAGATTGTAAGCAGACAGGGCGGCCATGTAGTTTTCGGCGACAACAACCCTATCAGAGCATTATTCGAATATGCCGATTAAATATGACAATAAAATCAAAGCTCTGATATATATTCCAGCGTAAGTAATTTAAGTATGCAGAGCTTTTAAGTAAAAAAATCAGAGCGGCTTTAAATTAAGCCGCTCTGATTTTTTTGTATATCTTCGAATTTCTAATCAAGACAAATATATAATTGTTAATTTTTAACGGCTTTCTTTTTATCCTTAATTTGGTTCATTTCAGTTATAAAATCACATTCATTTTTAAAAAGATTTTTATTAACGCGAATGCCGTCGGAAAATTCCATATTAATATCTGAATCGGCATTATAAACAGGCCATTCTGGTAATCCGAGACCATTAGGATTGCCAGTTTTAGCGAAATTAACCCAATAATCCATCATTTTATTTGAAAGTTCGAAGTCGGTTTTATTATAACCATCACGTACGCTCATATTTCCGAAAACATAAGCCAGATCTACGCCATGAAACGCCCCGGCTTTGCTGGCCATCTGAGTGCCAGGCACGCGCCTGAACTGATAAAGATATGAATTCAATCCGGCTTTAGCCATGGAACCTGCGACAAACCTCGCCGGTTCTGCCACAACTGCCACTGTAATAATTTTATCAAGGACTATTGCCGCATCCTTTATGTTATCTGCCGGAAACATTTGAAACGCGCTGGCGTATTTATCGCCAAATCTTGATTTAAGAAAACCAATGTATTTTTTTAAAGTGAAGTTTTTTTCGTTCAGAATATAATTATTTCCCTCATTTAGTACCGAACCTACGATAAGCGGCACTTTATTCTGCCTGCCTTCGTTAAAGGCTGCCTGGCAATTTCCAGGTAAAACCCAGCCGTCAAATACAGGCGCGAAGAAAAGGCCCTCGTCGAATATTCCGGTTTTACAATCAGCCGCCTTAATTATTTCTTCCGCAGGAATTGCTCTCATTGCCCCTAAAACATCTTTTTTTTTGTCACAGCCTAATTTTGCGGCAAGTTCCCTGCCCATTTTCGAAACATTAGCCATATCTCCGTTAAAGGCAGGGGTTAAATATTCAGAGCCTATTATAGGTCCGCCGCTCTGCGTAATGGCCCTATGGAAAAGTCCCGACGCAAGCGGACTGATTAATAAGAGTGAAACGGAACGCGAACCGGCCGACTGCCCGAATATAGTCACACAATCGGGGTTTCCGCCAAAAGCCGCTATATTTTTATTAACCCATTTAAGCGCCGCAATTTGATCAAGCAGCGCGTAATTTCCCGACACGCCATTCGGCGATTCCTTCGATAAAAGAGGATGAACTAAAAAACCGAGCGGGCCGAGACGATAGTTAATTGTAACTACAACAACGCCTTTTTCAGCTAAATTTTTACCGTAATACTCCGGCTGCGACGCCGAACCAAAATTAAATCCGCCGCCATGTATCCATAACATAACCGGAAGTTTTCCGGAAGCGTTTTTTGCCGGCGTCCATACATTCAAATAAAGGCAATCTTCGTTATAAACGCCTTCCTTTTTTTCCAGAGGCTGCGGACAGGCAGGGCCAAATTTAACGCAGCGCCTTGTTTCTTTCCACGATTCCGCTTCCCGCGGCGGCGCCCACCTGAGTTTTCCTACCGGCGGTGCGGCAAACGGAATACCAAGATATTCTTTTACTCCATCAGCTTCAATACCGGTTATAGGTCCGCTGTGAAGCATTACAATATCGGTAGTTTTTCCGGCAGCCAATGAATTTATGCTCATAATTAACGACAAAATCAATACAGTAACCAAAAATGATCTAATAATCTTCAAATATAACCTCCGATAAATATATAAGCTTATTTGCCGAAAGAGTCCGCCGTGCCGGGCAATATAACCTTCATCACGCGCAGACTCTTTTGGTAATTTATTGTTTTTATTATTAAGCCTGGCCGATTTCCCAAATTCATTAAGTAATATGTGCTAAAATTAATAAAATCGATAGTTTTTGGGTAATAAAAATATTTATCAGCGATTTTTTTTATTTATCGGACAGTCTTTATTATAAATAAGATTACTTTAACACTTCGTCAAGCCAATCAAACAAAACCTGGCTCATAAGGCTGCGATTTTCCATTATGCAGTGGTTATTTGCGCCTTCGTTGGCAGGAGTAATCACAAGCTTTTTCAAAGGATTAGGAAAATTATCCATGCATTGTTTCTGCTGGCGTTTTACTTCCTCGCTCTTATATTCGCCTTCGCCTACAATTAAAAGCGCCGGCACAAAAACCTTTGCCGGATCAAACGAAAATCCGATATTCGCTTTAGCGAGACCGGACGGTTTATCCATCGGCACGCCCCAGCGCCAGCATATAGCTTTGACTATATTTCCGTGAAATGTCGACCATGAGTCAATTTCTTTTTGATCGGCAACGACAACAGGCATCGTCGAAAAAAGCGGATAAGCGTCGGTAACCGCGCTGCTCATAGCGATAGCTTTAATACGCGTGTCATTCATGGCCGCCTGCGGAACGAAACCGCCGCCGCCGCTATAGCCGTAGCATGCAAGTTTCGAAGGATCGACGTCTTTACGGCTTAACGCATAATCAATAACCGCTTTCATAGGAACGTTCATATCAGGCCTGAATATTTTTCCTTCCATCGGCAAAAGTCCCTGGCCGGGAAGATCAACCGTCATGAAATTATAGCCGCGTTCAAAAGTCTGCGGTGCGATATAAGCTACGAGATCTTCGGCAAATGTTTCGCCGCCGCCAATCATTACAAGAGTTTTAACCGGCTTTGTACCTTTCGACGCTTTGCGGAAATAGCCTGGAAGAACCGTGCCTTCATAAGGTATCTCAAAATATTCCATCGGCGGATCGTAAAGTGCGCCGGCTTTTTTCATAAGCTCGCGGCTCTTTTTAGCCCTTTCTTTAAAACGCGAATCATCAGGAAGCATTGCTAGAAGCGAAATGCGATAATAGTATGAAGCGCGCTGCATCTGGTCGCGGGCGCTTACTTTATGGCCGTTTATAAGTGATTTCATGCCGCGTGTTTCAGCGAGACACGCCAGCTTAAACCATTCGGTCTGCCAGCTTAACGCGTCGCCGTCTTTTATTTTAGAAACCGTATAAAAAGCTTCTCCAATTTCGCAGCAATGATTAACTGCCGACCCCAAAACCAATGTGCCAAAATTAAAATCCATGTCAGTATCGTTGAAATGATATTTAACTCCCGTGTCATGAGCGTCAAAAGCTTTTTTGCTTTCTTCGGCAAACGAAAAAACGGCAGATGAAACCATAATACCAGCCGCAGCGAAACAAGCGATTGCAGCCATAGTAATTTTTTTGTACATTTTAGACTCCTTATAATAAAATAATGACTGATCAAAAATAACTTTAACGCCGCTGACACATAAATGTTATTTTCAATACTGTTAGATAATTAAAAAAGCATTAACAATTTATTATATTTAACCAAGTTTGTCAAGTTTTTTCGAAATTGATTCATAAAATTTATTTTATTAAAATAATTGAAATTAATATGATCGAAGATTATGTTCAAGAAAAGTTTCAAAAGAAAAGAAAAAATAATATAAAAATTAGCGATTAGTCGAGACGCTGGGTATTTATGACGACCCGGTACAAAATTTGAGAGTTTTGTTCAGCCATCCTGCCGTTAATTATCATTTTTAAATTAAACAAAAGCCCTGATAAATTTTTAACGATATAATTAAAAATTTTTTTTTCGTTATCTGAAAAACCGACTTTAAGAACCTGTTCTTTAAAAACGTTACGCTCGGAATCATTCAGTATATTTAATATATTGAATAAACGCGGCTGGCAGTTATCACATGAAGCTGAATTCATTTCAGTAAAATCAGAAAGCAGCGTCCTGAATTCGCGGTTGCTTTTTATAATATTAAGCTCATAATCTAAAATCGCAAGCGCTACCGGTGCGTTTTCAAAAAAATCGAAAAATTTTTCTTCCGCAAATACGGTTTCAGTTTTAATTTTGATCTGCCTGTTAACTTTCCATTCCGCTTTTATGCCGTCAGCGGCAGTCGTAATAGAATTTACGAGCTGACGCATATCTATAGGTTTTTTTATAAAATTATCCGCGCCGTCATGGATAAAATCGTCAACCATTTTTTCATTCGCTCCGGAAGTCATCATAATGGCTTTTATCCGCGGATCAAAATTTTTAACGGTCTTTAAAACGTCGCTGCCGTTACCGTCCGGCAGGCTGTAATCCAGAAGGCATATCTCAGGCATGAATTCATGAAAAACATTATTAAATGCCATAACAGTCTCAGCCGTCTTTATTTCAAGCCCCATATCCTTAAGAGTATAAAGCAGCAGCTTAGAAACAAATATATCGTCCTCGAGTATTAAAAGTTTTATTTTAGGGGCCGCAAAGTTATCGATATTTTGGCCGTTATCGGAAATAGCAGCCTTGTCGGGCTGACCGAGAATTTTTCTTACCGACTCGACCAATCCCTTCTGATCGAGGGGCATCGTAAAAAAATAACTTACCCCGAGATTTTTAGCAAGCGCCCTGCTCTGGAAATCATCATAAACAGCGGATATAAAAATAAAAGGTATATTATGAACTGAATCATCGAGATTTGATTTTATTTCGCGTACAAGTTGAAATCCATCCATTTCAGGCATTTTTATATCAGATATTATGAGGTTCGGCCTGCCCCCGGAGTTAACGACATTAATAACTTCAATGCCGTTATTATAAATCTCGATATCAGAAAAACCTGAATCTTCAAGAATAGCGCGAAGCATTACGAGCAGGTTGAAATCGTCATTCACGATATAAATCTTCGACCCGCCGCGTTCATTATTTAAATTAGCTCCGGCGGTTATAACTCCGCCTGAGTTTGATATTTCATTCATATTAACCACGTTTTAAAACCACCATAATTCCTGAACTAATTCATCAAGAATACATTTTAAAAAACATTAATCAAAATGTCAAGCAATTTTATACTACTTTCGAATAAATTATGCTTTACGAATATAGCAGTTTCATAATATTTCGGCGCGAAATGATTCCACGGTAATTTCCGCCGCCGTCTTTTACGACCAACATTTTCAAATGCAAATCGATCATACGTGAAAGCGCATAAGTCAACGGCGCATTTTCATCTATAACAGCGTCGCCGTATTTTTCCATCACCTGTGAAATTTTCAAGTTTTTATCATATTGTATGAATAAATTCTCGTCTCTTTTGAATATCAGGTTAAAAAGATTCACGAAAAAATTTCCGGCGGCGTTTTTATTAATTTCAAACCTGGCATTTTTCATTATTTGATCGTCCGTTATCAAGCCGCGAATTTTAAAATTATCGTCTATTATAGGAATGAACGTATATTCATAAGCCTGAAGGCGCGATACCGCCATTTCAAAATTATCGTTGACTTTAAGCGCGGGATATTCGGGATCTATAAATTTAGATACGGACGCAAGGCTGCCTTCATTTTCATCTCTTTTTACAGAATCGGCAAGGCCTTTTCCCGGGTCGGTTTTCTTTATTCTTTCGACGTTTTTCCCGCATTCAGGCTTAACGCTTGCAGCGCTTTCCGAACTCAATATTTTTTTGAATATATCAAGCCGCGATAAAATACCGGCGATAGCGCCTGTTCTTTTTAAAACCGGCAGTCTTTTTAATTTGTGCCTGTTCATCAAAACGAGTGTGTTTTTTATTATTTCATCCTCGAAAACGCAAATGACCTGAGAATTCATAATATCGGCGGCGATTATATGCTTCTGCTGATTCAAGTCATCATCGAGCTTCTTTATATTATAAGCCGAATCATCGGTCCCTGAACAAAATTTAAGTTTGAACGGCAGAATATTATGCTTAATCAGGTCGCCTTCGGTAATAATGCCTTTTACTTTAGTAGTTTCATGCTCAATGACCGGCAGAAACCTTATTTTACGGTCATAAAATTTCTGAACCACTTCGGCTAACGTATCATCTTCGTATGCGTACTCAAAATTCCGGAACATAATTTCAGAAATTTTAATGCGTCCGTTTAATATATCGTTTTTGAAACGGCAAAACACCACTTTAGTATCTTCAACTTCAGCGATACCGGCCGGACAAACCTTTTCAAACCATAATATAAAATTTTCGACCGCGCTTTTCACGCCTATGACATTCAAGCGCAAATATCCTTCATTCGAAAGAATTTCAATGGATTCATTATGGCAATGCCCTGTTTCGTCAATAGAACAGCTTATACGATCCACAAAAACATTCAACGGCCAATTTTCAACCTTGATTTTTTCGAAAACCGCTTCCAATACGCCGCAATTAGAAATGAATTCATTTTCACGAACATAAGCGGTCAATTTTAAATGCGTTTCATCTTTCATAATAAAACACCGCCATTTCAATAATTTTGACAATTATTTTCATTTATCTATGCCTTCAAAATTTTTGCAGTATAAACCCCGGCCACTACTGCCGCTAACCCAAAAATATTGCTTGCCAGAATATTAAACACCGCCATTTTATAATTGCCGGCATTCATAAGCCGCAAAGTTTCATATTCGAAGGTTGAAAATGTTGTATAAGCGCCGGTAAATCCCGTAACAAGAAAGAGCCTTAAATTTTGCGGAAAACCAGGTTTAAGAAGAGACGTTTCCATTACCAATCCAATAAAAAAGCAGCCGCTTAAATTTACAATCAGTGTGCCGTAAGGGAAAAATTCTGACCTGAATAATTTCTGGACAAGCCCGCCGGCATAATAGCGCGTTAAAGCGCCGATCATCCCGCCGGCCGATATGGCCATAATCTCCTTCATTATAAAAACTCACCTTAATTCTATTTTTTTCTCTTTATTTTAAGAAGCCGGCCGGTAAAAGATCCGCCTTCATTCGATTCCGGCTTACCGCCGGCGCCTGTTTCTTTTTTTTCAGAAGCAGAACTTAAATTTTTGCCGCTGTTTTCAACATTACTTATTTCTATTTTACCATATTTTTCAACATTATTGGTTAAATTTTCATTAAAATTATCAAAATTTTCTTTTTTTGCCGAAGATTTTCGTCCCATTACGACGCTTTTAGCAGCAAGAAGCTTGCTCATGTTTTCGGGACGCGATTTTTCATAGCCGCTGCCCGCATCGGCGCCGCCTTTTAATGCTCCGGCCGCGGCAATCAAATAATTTCTGAGTTTTACAAACAATAAAAACGATATATCAACACGCCATAAAAATATCTCGAATAAAAATAAAAATATCGCTAATTCAATCAAATAATCCCTTATTTTCACTTTTTTATAAATATTTTTAGACGCGAAACTCAAAAGATTTTCGGGCAAGTCAGCCGTTTTTTTATGCTGTATTACATTTCCGCCTGTCGCCGCGGCCAGATCGCGCATCTTCGATTCGCCGGCGCCGCCCGGCGCATATTCCGCCGAATATGGATAAGAATATCCGAAAACCGAATGATACACTTTTCCGTCTTTATCCTTTTGAGTTATCGAGAAAAAATAATTTCCTTCCTGATTAAGCTTGAAATCCGCCTGGTAAATTCCGACGCCGGTCTGGCTTATTTCAAGGGTTTCGGCAGCGCCGTCGGGCCTAGTGACGCTGAGTCTGGAATCAAGAAAATTAAGGTAATTTTTGCGCGCGTCATACGATTTGAAAGTCAGGTTAAGTATATCGCCTTTTTTTACCGCCGAAAACGAGATATTCGGCGAAAATTCATCGCGCAGAAGATATTTCACTGAATTTTTTAAAAATCCATAAAAACCGGCCCATTCAATAAATTCGGCGCCCCACTTTCCGTAAAAATCAAAAGTAACGCCCGCGCACCTGCCAAGGCCGCATATAAACGAAGCGATCAGCGGGTCATCTCTCTTAGATTTCAGGTGAAGGACTGCATTCGGCTTTATTGTAGCACTCACATACCCATATAAAGACGGCATCGAAGCCATCGCATCCGGCTGTATATTTGAAAATAAAGGCGGAACTGTTACAACCGACGGGGTAAATTTCTCCTCGACTATAAGACGCCTGGAACTTTTTAACGTTTCCTGAACAAATATGGATGGCAGTCCCGCCGCTTCCTCGCAAAAATAAAAACGGCCCTTTCCAATTTCGGAGAGGCCAGAAAGAAAAGGCACATCCGCATCGCGCCCCAGCGCGACTGTCGTCAAGGTAACTTTTTCGACTTCGAATTCCTTGACAAGTTTATTAAAGTCACTTTTAGCAGTTATACCGTCGGTAAGAGCTATTATATGTTTAGTCGTCGTATTTTGTTTTTTTATCTCGTTAAATGCCTCGCTTAGCGCACCGTACATCGATGTGCCGCCGCCGGCGTATATTTTCGAAACCTCCGAAATTACAGTGCCCTTTTCACGGCCGCTGACCGGCATGATAACCCACTTCGCATCCTCGTCAAAAACGATAACGCCGATCATGTCCTTATCGAAAAGAAGATCGACCGATTTTATTACCGCTTCTTTCGCGATATCTATTTTCTGCATCCGGTCGCTGTCATAGCCGGTCGAAAACTCGCCCATAGAACCTGATTTATCAATAACAAAAATAATCGAACAGCTGACGATTTTAGCTTTATCGGTAACATCCATATTATAAGGCGACAGGTCTTCGAGCGGCGTCGCCTTATAACCGCCGTTGCCGTAAGAATCGGGGCCGCCGAGCATCAAAAGGCCGCCGCCTATCTCGGTAACGTAATTTTTCAGGCCGGCTAGAGCCGTTTTTGAAATAAGCCGCGAACTCACATCATTTAGCACTATCAGCCTGTATTTGATAAGTTCTTCTATAGCGCCGGTTAATTCCGACGGCTCGATAACGGTAATTTTATGGCCTAGTTTTGAAAATATACCGTTAACCGCACGAGCCTTTTCTTTTTGCGAAACTATCAATATGTTAGGCTCGCCGTTAACTTCGGTGTGAGCGTACATGGTATTATTGTGCGGATTTTTGTCAAGCGTATGCTCCGCGTATATCGTGTACTTCGAAAAGCCGCAAATGTCAATTTTATCATAAAAATTAAAGGTATTAAGCCCTTTAACAAGATTAACCCTCGCGTTTTTTACTAAAACTTCGTTTCTATATACGCGAAATTCAACATCGTTTAATGAATCGGCGCCTTTCAGCTCCAATACGGCGCCGCCCTCAAATTTCTGGCCGGCAACAATATTCGCCGGAAGTTTGGCCGATGTCAGTATGACATCGTAATTAAAATTACGCTCGAAATAATAAGGATAAACCTCAACTCCCAACTGTTTTAAACGCGCGGCCGATTTTTTCAGTTCGCCAGAATTTTCATCGCCGTCCGTAAATAAAACGATCTTGTTCCCGGCGCCGTCATCTAAAAGGGCCGAGCAAAAAGTCAGCGCTTTTTCAATATTAGTCAATGAATTTTCAGTAACGACGCGCGGCGCGCTTATAAAAAAATCGCCGGCATCCTTGAATGATTTTTCGAGCCCGCATTTCGATGCGAAAGACATGTATTGCACACCGGTTTTCACGCCTTTATTAGCTGCCGAAATGCGGTTAACGATCATATCCGCGGCGCGCATCGCTTCCGGAACATTATCTTTCATCGACCACGAATTATCGACGGCTATTATCAAATTATTTCCGCTGCGGTTTAACGGCATCTCAAAATCAAAAAGCGCTAATATCAATAAAACACAGACTAATATTCTCAGAAACAATATAAAGCCGCGTTTAAAACTATCCTGGCCTTTCAACGTCACTGAAGAATAATAAACCCTGAAAAAAAAGGCTGACGCTGTTAATACAGCCGCCGACATAAAAAGATTATTCGGATCAATCATTTTTATCACCGGCCTTTTTCCATAAAAGCCTGTGATTTTGATAAATCCAGTCAATCAATAATATTATAACGGCGATGAATATAAAAAACGGGGAAAATGATAAATTATCACGCGCCACGATATCGTAACCATTTTTATTGTTTGCCGCAGCCGCGTTCTTCGAAGCGTCCGCGCCGTTTTTTTGAAAATATCTGCCGGGCGTTATATCGAGATCGGCTTTCGGCGGGCAGTTCACGTAAAAATTTCCGAGTTCGTTTGTATTTCCGCTGTTATCGTTAAAATATAACAGATAATCTCCGCCTGTGCTGATTATAGGCAGTTTAGTTCCCGCGTTCGAAATAATATCGCCTGAAAGCATACCGACTTCTTTTATATCTCCAGATTGCATATTCTTTAAATATAAGATTTTACCGGCTCCAGTTTCAATAAATGATTTTTTAGAATCGTCCAGGCAATCCTTAAGCCATATTTCGCCGCCCGCTTCAAAACGCTTAATTTCAGAATTATTTTGACGGCATATATTTATTATGTTTCCAAGTAACACAGGAAAAGCGACTTTAAGGGGCAGATTCGAAAAAAGCGGATCAAACGCGAATACAAAATAATTATGGCCAGCCGTGAAAGCCCTTAAAAATAAAGCGACTGAATTATCTGAATATACTATTTCACCGAATTCGCCGGCTGAAGATATAAACGGCATTCTGCTGACATATAACCCGCTTAAATCGACATTTGCCATATATTCAAACGGCTGCGCCGCCGGCTTAAAAGATAAGTTAAAACGTTCGCCGCTGATTTTAAGGCCCATAACCCCTGATTCCGGCCTTATAAATATGAAATTTGAAGCCTGATATTTCTGATATTGTTCAATTTCGCCGGTATCGTCAATAATCGCAAGATCCGCCTCGCGCGACCGGTATATCGCCCTGGGAACATTTTTTTCAGTTATGGTAAGCGTCACATCAGAAATAGACTCGAGCGCGCTTTTATAAAAATACGGATTATCCGAAACAAGAAGCACTTTAAAATTTTTAGAGGAATTATATCCGGACTGCATGACATTATCTGCCTGTAAATAATCTTCCGGCCTTATCTCGACACGCACATCGCGCGGAACATTTCCATATTGCCTTAAAATTTTCGATTCCGACGAATTTTTGGCAATGGTAAAAACCGACGAATAGATAACATTGCCGGCGATCGCAACGGTTACCGGAATAGATATCTCAAAAGGGGAATAATTCCTGACTGTAAAAAAAATATTATAGCAAGCCGAGCCGGTTTCATTTTCAGGCGCTATCTCGAGTGCGGTTATTCCTATATTTTTAACTGCCGAGCCGATTTTACGGTAAATAATCCCGGATTTACCGGCTGTCACTGCGTTGTCGGAACATTTCGAAGAAAAATCTGAAAATAAATATATCTCATTATTTTTACCGGCTTCTAAAAATCCCTCCGCTATAGCTATCGCACCCGTCAATTCAGCTTTATAATGCGTTATGAAAATTTTATTCTTTAAAATCTCAAGCGCTTCCTGCGCGGTAAGCTTTCCGCCGATAAGTGCAGGATTTTCAGAGGCGCATACGATAGTAAACTCCGAAGCATAATTATTCGAGACAAATTCAGCCGCCTCATTCAGCGCGATTTCAAGCCGCGACGCATTTAATTCCGGCTCATGAGCCGACATTGTGATTGAATTGTCAATAATGACGGCAATTTTCTTCTGATGAAAAGAGCGCCCCGGAATAAAGGGCGATAAGAGCGCAATGCATAAGAATAGCAAAAACATGATTTCCAAAAAAAGAAGCATGTTGGCCGATAGCTTTTTCAAAAGCGAAGAGCCGCGGCTTTCGGAAACAATTTGTTTTAAGAAATAGACATTAGGAAACTTCCTGTTCTGGCGCTTCAGCTTAAGCATATAAAGCGTCACAAGAACCGGAATCGAAATTAAAAATATTGAGTTGGCGAATGTTTGAAACTCAAGCATAAAAAACCGATTTCATGAAAATTTCTTTCAGCGGAACGAATACATCGTCCGAAGCGTTAAGCATGATATAATTTCCGCCGTGCTTAAGAGCAGTTCCGGCGATCTGAGCGCTGAATCCGTTGAATTTTCTGGAATATTCTTCCGCTATAGCCGGAGTCATTGACACCTCTATAAATTCGCCTGTTTCCGCATCCTCATACTTGAATTCACCCAAAGCCGGTATCTGGCGGTCATCCGAACATACGGTATGCACCAGGTAAAAATTATGAAGCAGAGCTATTTTAGGTATATTTTCAATGACGCTCAGATCCGAATCGATAAAGTCTGAAATGCAAAAAAGCGCGCCTTTCCTTTTAAAATTAACGAAAAAATCATGAAGCGACTTTGAAATTAAAGTACGGCGCATATTGATACCGCCGGCATCAAAATTTCCGCCGCTTCCCGAAGCCTGAATATTGCCGCCCGCATTATTCCGAATTAATTCGTTAAATTTGATATTGATATTGTTTCTCGTAATTTCGTTCGAACGCAGTATATAATTTGAAAATTCAAGCAAAAATACTCTGTTAAAGCCTGTAGCGCATACATATGAAACCGCGTAGGCCAGCATAAGGCCTTTCATATATTTAGTTTCCATTTTATTTTCGCCGTCGCCGAAATCCATTGAAGCCGACCTGTCTATCATTATATATATATTATTCTCTTTGGTCTGCGAAAATACTTTTAAATAGGTCTTATTTAGCCTGAAAGAAGCGTTCCAGTCGATAAATTTGATATCTTCGCCGGGCGAATAGTTTTTAAGATGCGACACTTCCAGGCCGTGGCCGTAATTTTTGGAGCGGTTCTCGCCGAACCGCAGGCCGCGCGCTTGATTTTTGATAACCATTTTAAAGCCTTCGAGCTTTTTTATAAAAGCCGGGTCCTCAAAAAAATTCATTTTACTTTATCACCTGTTCGACAACGCTTCGCGGTGTAATACCTTCGGCAAGCCCGTCAAAATTAAGAATCATTCTATGATTTAATATGGCAGGCGCAACATAGCGCAGATCGTCATATGACACATTAAAGCGGCCGGAAATTATAGCCTTAGCCTTCGCCATCAATATGAGCGAGATAAGGCCGCGCGGCGATGAGCCGTATTTCAAATATTTTTTTACTATCTGCGGAGCGTCGACAAAATCCGGATGCGTTCTTTTTATTATATTGACCGCGTATTTTTTCACGTCATTCGAAACGGCTATTTTTTTTACGAGCGACTGCATCCTTAATATGTCGCCTTTAGCCATAACCATTTCCACGGGCGGCACGGTGAGAACCGTAAACCTGTCAATTATGGTTTCGAGCTGATCTGCCGTTGGAAAATCAAGGTTAATTTTAGTCATAAACCGGTCAAGCTGCGCCTCGGGAAGCGGGAATGTGCCTTCCATTTCAATAGGGTTTTCGGTAGCTAGGACAAAAAAAGGCTGGTCGAGCTTAAATTTGAGGTTAGACACAGTGACAGTGCTTTCCGCCATGCATTCAAGCAGCGCCGACTGCGTTTTCGGTGTGGCGCGGTTAATTTCATCCGCTAGAAGGACATTGCAAAATACCGGACCTTCATTAAATTTTAATATCTTAGAGCCTTTATCGTCTTCGACTAAAACATGACTGCCTATTACGTCTGAAGGCATTAAATCCGGCGTAAATTGTATTCTCTTGAAATTAAGAGAAAACACTTCCGCTACGGTTTTAACAAGCTGTGTCTTGCCGATTCCTGGCACACCTTCTAAAAGCGAATGGCCGCCGGAAAATATCGTAAGCAGAATCAATTCGAGAATTTCCTCATATCCTGCTATTCTTTTGGCTATTTCGCCCTTCACTTTTTTGAAGTTTTCCCTAAAAAATTTAACTTCAGCTTCGATATTAAGTTCCCAATTTGCGGTTTCAATGCTTTCATCCGGAGTCAAAATCTTTCCGGCACTCTCCTGACCGTTATTTTTATCATTCGTTTCAACTGATTCATCATTATTTGAAATATGCGACACTATTCATTCCTCCACTTTATAATGCGGTTAATTTTTATTTACGGCTCGAGCCGTCAGCGTTATAATCATTATTGAGCTTCTTAAAATAATCAGAAACCGACTTTCTCATATCGTCCGGCACATTTTCCGAAGTTACGAACGAATTGAAATCGCTTTTTTCCGAATTTATAAAACTTTTAACTTCAGCCGAAGCGGCACCCGGCGCTGGCAGCGACCGTCCTGTGACGTTTTCGAAAGGCGCACTTTCATTATGCGCTCCGGTCACCTGTGAGCTTTTGGCGTTAACTTCAAAACGCCGCCCGTCAAAAAATGCTTTCCAGTCGCTTATTTTCTTTTCAATAACGCCGTCGGCCTGTCTTTTTTGCGGAGCCATAAGCGGCGCGTCGCTTCCTTCAGATTTCAGGTTCGTCGAACCTTTTCCGGGCTTCGGAACATTTATTCCGAAATTTTGAGGGCTCATCTGGCTGCCGCCTTCACCATTCCCGCCCTTTTCTCCTTCGGAGCCGCCTTTTTCCCCCTTGCCGCTTTTACCGCCGGACTTGGAACCGCCTTCTTTTTGTGCGCCGGATTTTTCACCAGCACCGCCGGCGTTCTGGCTTCCCTGACCGGTACCGTCTTTTTTCGAATCTACCGCGTCACTCATCGCCATCATGGCCGAATATAATTCCTGAAGCTGTTTATCGTTTTTTAATTTCTCGAGCATTTCTTTGCCGCTCATCCTGTTTCTTTGTTTCATTTCCGATTTTTGCTCAGCCGTCATCTTATTGCCGCCTGACTGCGGCTTACCGCCTGATTGTTTCGAATCTCCAGATCCGGTTTTACCTTCTTTCATCTGAGCGCTCATTTGATCGCTTTTCGAGTTCAATATATCGCCAAGCTCGCGAAGCTGTTTTTCGATATTATCAAATTCCTTATTATTTGCGCTTTTTAAATATTCATCGACGAGCCTCTTAAGGTTATCCATCTTCTTCTTTATTTCCTGCTTTTCGCTGTCAGAAAACTCCGCGCCGTCCTTGCCCGCTATAAACTCATTGGCCTCTTTCTCGATTTTTTGAAGCTCATCCGCGGCGTTTTTCGTATTTTTGAACATCTGTTCATTTTTTAAATTCGCGGCGGTGTCCTTAAGCAGTTTGGCTATTTCATCGCGCGTCAAATCAGGCGTTATCTTATCCTTTAATTTTTTCAACTCTGACATAGCGTCAGGGACTTTTATCTCATCTTTTTTTATCTCGATGATAGCGTCCATAACTTTCTTCACTTCTTTCGCGGCGGCCGGAGCGGGCGTTTTTTCATTTTTCAATTCATTCTTACGCTCTATAATATCGATATCGCCTGAATACCGCAAAATAAAGAACAATAAAACGCATGACAAAATAAATAAGCAATAATCGGCCGTCTTAAAATCAAAATTTCGGCGCGGCATGCGTTCATTAAAAAGCCTGTCATTTTCTATAATTTCAGATTTTTTGGAAATCGCGTCAAAGTAATCTTTCTTTAACGCCTCAAAAACGGCTTTGTTTTCAATTGAATTTTCACTCATACCGCTGTAATCAAGATAAGTAACAGCCCGTTCCTCGAGCTCCAGCGCAAAATCAAGCGCGCGGTATATTTCCCGGCGGCCGGGCATATAAATAAAAAAACTATAAACGTATGCCGCGGTTACCGCAAAAAAAAGAGAATACATGATAAGTCGGGAGTAATTAAAGGCTGGATAAAAAAATATGGAGCATGCAAAATAAAAAAGGATAAATCTAAGATAAAAATAAACAATTTTATTAATTATCTTTTTAAAAATTTCATATCTTATGATTTTTTTTATTTTTTCAAGCGCCGTAATTTCAAGCTGCAAATCTATGCTCCTAAATTCATTTATGTTAATAACGATCAAATAAGTTGCTAAAAAATTTTTAATATTATTATACGAAATAATTTAAATAATTATTAATGTTCACTTAAATTTTATCATAAAACTATATTTTTTTAAAGTTTTTTGTGGCATCCTGAAATATTTATTGACGATTATAATCTTTTTTTAAAATTAAATTTAAGAAATTCCATCAAATAAAAAAAACGAACCACAAAATTACATATTTCATTAATCTTATAAAGGTGCGTTTTCAGAAATCGAACTAAACCGAGGCGCAGTCGAGAATGTCAGTCAATAGATTATGCTAAAACACTTATCAAAATTGATAAAAACATAGCTCAATTATTCAAACTCAACTAAGAGTCGATACTTGAGCTATGTCTTTTTTATTGTTTTTTCGGATTAAGTAAAGAAAATATAATTTATTTATTTTTAGTTGTTTGGGTTTCTAACTCTTTTATTAATTCTCTACAATAATTAATATCATGATCAAATGGAACTTTTTCTTCAGCAATTTTTAAATATGCTTTAGCTTTTTCAATATCCTTTAATTCAATATATACATAAATTACACCAAAAAAAGATTTTTGAAAAATTCCGTCATTAGTCATGTAAGCATCTTTCCAGGATTTATCTTTGTAGAAATTTTCAGAAAGCATATTTAATAGTATTTCAAGAGTTGCAGAATCCGAATTATGAAAAGCTTTTCTATTTAGAGCATCAGCATATGCTAAGCCATTTGGATATTCTGCTATAGTTTCGTCTATTATTTTATTTTTCAACTCGCGAGATTTTTCATAATCATACATTACAATTGTGTTTAAATACACTTTATAACTCTTATCATTACATTTTTGACGAATTTCATTGTTTTGTTCAAAAGGAAAGTTTTCATCACCGCTTCCAATCTTTATTAAATATTCAAATATATATTTAGAATACTCATTTTTAAATTTGAAATCTTTAGTTAATTGGGCAATGTTACTTATACTTGTTCTAAATTGAAAGCGCGGTGATTCCACTAAATAGAAAAAGGCGGCATAAGTGTCCACTGAGTATCAGGATAATCCTCAAGTAACGTATGCAGTGAATTTAATATTATTGGATATTTCGATTCATCCTGTGGAGTAAGTTCATTACTATTAGGCGGATATATTGTATCATTTGCCAATGAAATATTAATACTTAACATAATTATTAATATTGATAATAAATTCACTATAATTTGTTGCATTATAATCTCCTTTTTAATACTTTATAGTTTTTATTAATGGTTCTTCTTTTGGTCTAGAAGTATACTGTATGTAATAATAATAACAGCCATTTTTATTCTCCCATATTTCGGGCCTTCGTCCTCCAATTAATTATATCAAAGCCAAACAAATGGCAATTATTGCGATCCAACTTTTGGATGGGCTTTTTAAGATTTTTTGCTATTACGTTCTTTTACAATATATTAGCCGGTATAGATTTTGCTGACTATTGATGCGTTTATTGCCGAAACTGATTAACATCAAAACATCTTTCTAACTATATTTACGCTAATTTTTTTCATGCGACTATTATACCTTAAAATTTAGAATTTTTCTGTCTTAATTTTGTAGTTCACAATAATACCATTGTTTTTTATAAATATTAATTTAATTCAAGATATTGATTTTTATTTATTTTTTTTATAAAATTAAGAGTAATTAAATTTACTAATCATTAAAAATTAACCGATTCGGTTCGTCAGGAAAGATTAAAAACGAATTTTTGAAAGGCTTTTAGGTCTATTCCAGAAAATATTTAAGATAATAATTAAGGAGTTAAAATGAAACTATCCAGATTATTTTTATCAGGTCTATGTTTCTCCGTTTTAACAGGCGCGGCAGTCGCGGGAGCGGCCGAAGTTTCAGAACCGGCCGGCAAAGGCAGCAAAGAAATTGAAGTGCAGTTCGTAAAAGGCGAAAACGGCAAAAAAGGATTTCTTTTCGGCAGCGAACTTTCAGCCGCGATAGTCGAAAACAACATCGAAAAGGTGAAAGAGATAATAAAACAAAAACCGCAGCTTATAAATCACCGCGAAGAAGCATTCCAGGTTACACCGCTTCACGAGGCAGTCAGCGCCAATAATATCGAAATAACTAAAATTTTATTAGAAAATAAGGCGGACGCCAACGCTATAGATTATTTCAACGATTCGCCGCTCGCTATAGCGCAAACTATCGAAATGGCGGATCTTTTGATAAAATATGGCGCCGATTTTAAAGTGAAGTTCAAAACTGGCGATACGATAATGCATAAAGTCGTATCGAATAAAAAATCAGACCCTGCCCTAATCGATTATTATGAAAAAAAGGGGCTCGATATCAAAGCTAAGAATAATGAAGAAAAAACTCCGCTTATGTGCGCGGCGCAACTGGACCTAAAAAAAACCGAAATCCTGATTCAAAAAGGCGCGGTTATAAACGAATTCGATCAGAGCGGCTGGACGCCTCTCCACTACGCGGCATATGCCGATAATCTTGAAATAGCGAAACTTCTGATAAAAAACAAAGCCGTAAGAGACGCTCACATGCCTTACAGGTCAGCGCCGGAAGCGTTCGCTAAATCCGACGCCATGACAATACTTTTAAGACAGGAAAACTAATGACAATAAATTAATTTCCGGCAGCTTAACTTTTGATGAGTAGTTTATATTAAATTTATTCCTTGAATAACAGCCGGCCAATTCGCACCATATTCGCGCCCTCGCTGACTGCAATTTCGAAATCATCGGACATGCCCATCGATAAAAATTCACACTGCGCTCCATAAATATCACGAAATTTAACAAATGTGTCATAGGCCAGCTTAAAACAACCACGCACTCTTTCGGTATCCTCGGTGAATTCAGCCATAGTCATAACGCCGCAAAATTTTAAATTTTTAAGTTCAGCCGTAATATATTCCGCAAGTTCAAACGCGCCGGCAATATCGATGCCACTTTTAGTCTCTTCAGTGGAAGTTTTTAATTCTATCAAAACCGGAATAATTTTATTTTGCTTTACAGCGGCCATATTTACCGAATGCGCGAGTTTTTTAGAGTCAATGCTCTGGATCATCGCCGAATAACCTACCGCGTCACGCGACTTATTCGACTGAAGATGGCCGATCATATAAAATTCTGATTTTTCAAGCACATCAGGCGCATGTTCCCTTATATACTCAATTTTCTCTTTTAAAGCCTGTACCTTATTTTCGCCAAAATATTCAACGCCGCCGCGTGAAGCCGCTATGACAGCCGCAGCGTTCACATATTTCGACGCCGCGATTATTTTTACGTCGCCGGTATCAATTATATTTTTGCGGGCAGCCTTCGCTTTTTCAATCCGCAGTTTTATATTTTTAAGGTTCTCTTTAACTCCCATAATTGCCTCCTGTTAATGCCATTAGTTTTTTTGTCAGGGGGCGGCTAAGGAATTATTCCTTACCGCCCCCTAAAACCCCCACCCATACTGCTATTCATGATGTCATTTTTGAGGGACCGCGTCATGAAAGTCATCGTGACTTTCATGCGCTTATTCTCAGAGGCTCTCGCCAATCCCTGGCTTCGCCTCTTCCGAAATGTCCCTCAAAAATTGACATTCATAAATTTGTATTTTTGTGAATTTGTGACTATTCATACATAAATTTTGCAAAACGTAATTGCTAAACACTTTGAAGTCCTTATTAGCACGTTTCACGTGCCGAGAAGAAACTCCAGCCATTCATATTTCTTCACCTTCGGCCGCAAACGGCATCGTATAAATACATGAAAAATTCGCGCGGCCGATTGCCATGTTTCATCGAACGCGCAGCGGTCGATGAAACTAAGACACAAAACAATAAAATTAAACGCAACTTCGCTAAAGTAACGGTAGATACAGCAGGATTAAATAGGGGGCGCGGGGGAAATCAAAGGGTATCACCCTTTGTGTCCCCCGCCGCTTCCATCGTCAATATATTAAAATAAACAATTATTCATATCTCAAAGCGTCGATAATATTTTTATGTGCCGCAAG
>JASDSY010000016.1:0-20835 GCA_041441465.1 Candidatus Wallbacteria bacterium | reverse complement strand
CCGCCGATGGAGCCGGCACAGCAGGAAGCACCTCCGGCCGATCCGCCTGCCGATGCGCCTCCTAGCGAACAGCCGCCGATCGATACGCCTTCAGAACCGGCTCCGCCATCTGAACCCGCGCAGGATTACAGCGCTGAACCGCCTGCAGAAGCGCCTCCGGCTGAAGCACCGGCAGAATAATAAAAATTTTATCAGTAAAATTATATTAATTTATAATCAACCTAAAAATTCTACTTAAATATGAATAAAATAATTAACAATGCCTGAATTAAAACACGATTCAAAATCGATAATAATTTAATAACTTGAATTAAAAATCTGGAGATATCGGAAAAATGAACATATCAAGCCATAATAATAAAATTAAAGCATCAATAAAATTTTTATTGATGCAATTCTTTTTTTGCGGACTGATTTTATTTTGCAGCGCCGAAACCGCAAAATGCTCTGAAAATGACTATATGCTAGTCCTTAAAGACGGAAGCACCATAATAGGCAGTATTAAAAATCCTGAATTACTTGAAAAAGAAGAAAACTCGCTGATCAAGATAAAAACATCATTCGGCGAACTCGAAATACCGCGCGATAACATAATTAAATTTTTTAAACAGCCAGAGAATAAAAACAACGAAAAAACTGAAAATCCAGCAATTGAAACATCAAAAACAAATAAAATTGAAAATAATAAAAATAACGAAAAAATTAACGTTAAAAATGAAGAAAACACAAAGCAGGAAACTCAGCATGTAAAATTACCGGAAAAAATCAACAGCGCTGAAACCGAAACCAAAGCAAAAGATACACTAAGCAAAACACCAGCGGCGGAAAGCCAAAGTTCACTTGAAAATGAATTGCTCGGAAACATAAACGAAAAATCTCCAGAAAGCCAAGTTGTTAAAAACGAGGCCTCAAATAATCCTGATACAAATAAAAACAACGAAAAAATTAACGGCACGGCTGACGCTAAAACAGAAGAAAATAAAGTACAAGAAGCTCAAACTGTAAAATTGCCTGAAAAAGTAAACAACACAGCTACGGAAATAAAAGATACAGGAAATAAACCGTCAGCGGCAGAAAGCCAAAGTTCACTCGAAAATGAATTACTCGGAAACATAAACGAAAAATCTCCTGCCGAATCAACGGAATCGCACGGCAAACCGGAAGATAAAAACAAAGCAGAAAGCATGCTTAACGTTGACGATGATAAACTTTTAGATATGCTCGGCGAATCTAAAATTGAGCCGCCGGCGCCGGCAATTTCCGAAACATCTCAAAAAAGCGGAGAAATCGAAACTTTAAAAACCAAATATACTAACAAGCTCGAAGGAAAAAAAGCTCTGGTACCGGAAAACTTAAGTGATATAAAAGAAGATATTAAACAAATGGCGTCGTCCAAAACCGAAGAACTGCTTTTATTAAACGGCACAAGTGAAACAATGGTAAAAGAGGGCGACACGAAGCCGGTCGAAGTTATAACGGTAGGCGGCGGAAGCAAGATAAAAAAAGAAAAAGAGGCGGCTGCCAAAGAAGCAGTCGGCACAAATGAAGTTGCGGTCAAGGGGAAAAAAGGCGACGCAAAAAAAGACAAGGCCGGAAATAAAGACGGAAAGCAAAAAAACAAAAAAGGCGAAAAAAATAATTCAAAAGACTCCGGAGCGACTGGAGAAGTAAAATTAACCACAGGAAAAGTCGCATCAGGTACCGGCGAAGTCAATTTAACCGGAGAAGTGAGCTTAAAAACAGGAGAAGTCATAATCGATGAAACACTTGAAACCGAATACCTTGGCGGCGACAACTTATCTGAAAAAATAGTTAAGGAATTTAAAAAACATAAAGGCGTTTCAGTTAAAGATGTAGACTCGAAATCCCACCTTGAAGACGCAATCGAAAAATATATCGAAAAACCAAATACCAAACCTGAAAAAAAAGACGGTAACCCTGACAATGAAAAAGACAAGAACGACGGCAAGGATGATAAAAGCAGCAAAGATAAAAAATAGTAAAAATTATTTAATTTATGCAGCTTCGAAATAAAAATAAAATAACGGCATTAAACGCTAATCATCCGATAAAATTAATTTTATAATGTTTTAATTTAAGCGGGAATAGATTACAATGGCATTAAACGACGAATATAATAAACATAATTCACAAAACAATAATAATGCAAACAGCTTGAAAGCGCAAAAACTTTCGTCTGAAATCATATGGAAAAACAACTATAATATTAATATATCATCGATATTCCTTTCTTGCGATTCAAATTATATTTCAGCCGCTTCAAATTCCGGCGAACTTATTATGCTGAACGCAAATAACGGCACTGAAAAATTCAGGACAAAATTCGCAATGCCGCTTTCACATTCGCAAATCGACGATTCAACCGGCGATGTTTTCGCATTCGGTAAAAACATAGTAACCAGAGTAAGTCCGGCCGGAAATATTATCTGGCAAAAAAATATACAAACTCCGATAATTGGCGGGGCAATTTCCCAATCCGCGAAAAGGTTTTTCCTGTGCTATGAAGGCAACAAAATAGTCATCGCCGATTATAACGCTGCCGCATGCGCAAAAGGCGGAGTTGAATCCAAAGGCGCGATAAGCGGAATTTATGCCCCTAAATTTTCAAGTAATTTCGTCGTCGTGACATACGCGGGCGATGTTTTTTATCTTCAAAAAGAAGGCACTATCTTATGGCAATTTTGCATTAAAGACAGGCTTTCATCAGTATCGGTTTCAAACGACGGCAGCATCATTTTTATCGGCTCACAGGAAAATAAAGTGCTCTGCCTGCATTCTGAACAAAAAGTCATATTCAATTTTGAATTAAGAAGCCCGGTAACCTGCACCGATATCTCGGAAGACGGAAAATTTTACGGCGTCGGCTGCAGCGACGGATATATTTATATCTTAAACGACCGGGGCGAGACTATATATTACGACAGGCCGTTTTCTAACGTATCGAAATTATTCATATCGGAACACGCTCAAAAAATAGTTACGCTTTCAGATAATTCGACAATTACAATGAGTAAAATAACAAAAAGAAAAACAACAGAAGAAAACGCCCGCGATTTTTCGACATTTATTGAACTCAATAGCTCCGCTAATGAAGGCGGTAATAAAAATATATTCGAAAAAACTTCGATTGACAATTTCATCGAGTTATAATATTATAATTCAATAATACATGAGTTAAAAGGTTAAAATGACAAAAAAAATATTAGAAGAAATAAATATATTTGTAAAATCAAGATATCCGCTTATATATCTTGTCTCGTTCGAAGAAGAACGCGCTATAAGGGCGCTTACTGAATTAGCGGCAGCTTCCGGCAAAGAAATTTTTATATGGTCCGCCACTGCCGGAATTTATTCGATAACAAAAAATGCCGTAATACCTAAAACAGAAAACCCGCTCGCCGCGCTCGAACAGGTTATTAATTACAAAGACAGGGCATTTTTCGTGTTCAAGGATTTTCATTATTACTTAGAAGAGCCGTTTCAGCAATATCTTGAAAATCCGCTCGCTGTAAGAAGAAAATTAAGAGACGCGGCAATGGCATTACGCGGCTCCTTTAAAACACTTTTCTTCGTCTCGCCTGTATTAAAAATGCCGAGCGAAATAGAAAAAGACATTGTAATAATCGATTTTCCGCTGCCGGATTATGAAGATATTAAAAATATTTTAACGTCAACGCTCGCAAATGTTGAAAAAAATTATAACCTGAAATTTGAAGTAGCAAAAGAACTCGAAGAGAAAGTCATTAAAGCATGCCTCGGCATGACTGCTAATGAAGTTGAAAACGTCTTCGCAAAAGCGATAGTGAACGACAAAAAATTTGACGAAAACGACCTCGGCCTGATAATATCCGAAAAAAAACAAATTATAAGAAAAGCCGGAATGCTCGAATACTTCGAAGTGTTTGAAAACTTCGCGAATGTCGGCGGGCTCGGCAACTTAAAAGAATGGCTTAAAAAACGCTCCGGGGCATTTTCACAGCGGGCACGCGAATACGGCCTGCCAGAGCCTAAAGGTCTTTTACTTCTCGGCGTGCAGGGCTGCGGGAAAAGCCTCGTGTCAAAATGCATCGCATCCCTATGGAAATTGCCGCTGCTGAGGTTCGACGTCGGAAATATTTTCGGCAAGTATGTCGGAGAGTCGGAGGAAAATCTTCGTAAAGCATTAAAAGTAGCAGAAGCGTTGTCGCCGACAATATTATGGATGGATGAAATCGAAAAAGCTTTTTCGGGCGTAGGCGGCGGAAGTTCAGGCGATTCAGGACTCTCTACCCGCATATTCGGGTCATTTATAACATGGCTTCAGGAAAAAACGGCGCCGGTTTTCGTCATAGCCACCGCGAACTCGATCGAGAATTTGCCGCCCGAACTATTAAGAAAAGGGCGTTTTGATGAAATATTTTTCGTCGACCTCCCGAACCCGGTTGAACGCGCCGCAATTTTTAAAATCCACCTTACTAAAAGGAAAAGGGATATTGCGAAATTCGACGTAGCAACGCTCGTATCTGAAAGCGAAGGGTTTTCGGGCGCCGAAATCGAACAGGCTATCATTTCATCGATGTACGACGCTTTTTACGAATCAAGAGACATCGCAAGCGAAGATATTTTAAAAGCTTTGAATGAAACCGTTCCGCTCTCGCAGACGATGAAAGAAAATATAAATCGGCTGCGGGAATGGGCTAAGGTAAGAGCGCGGCCCGCCACTTAATGATAATATAAAACGGTTTTAAAAAAATGAATAAGAGTTTTTTATTAATATATTTACCGACATTTTTAAGTTGAGAAACTCAAGTTAATTATAAAGTTTGAATTAAATAATTTATAAAAACGGAGAAGTTATTATATGGGAATGGACAACGTTTCACCGGTAACGCCGAACCAGCCGGCTCCTGAAAATGAAATAGCGCTAACGCCTGAATTTATCGAAAAATTAGATGCCGGCGTAAATTATTATGCCGAAAAAAACCTTCCAAAAGCCATAGTGACTTTAAGAGAAGCGCTTGAATTATGCCCAAACAACGAAAAAGGCCACTTTTATCTCGCACTGTCTTATTATGAAAACGACAGTATCGAGCAGGCTGCCGATGAATTGCCGTTATGCGGCGGCTACGCCCCGGTTAAAGCAGTAGAGCTGATAAAAGGCATAGCTAAAAAAGCCAATATCGAACACATGAAAATAATAAATGAGCTTCCCCAAAAAAACTTATATTTTGACATATTAAAGGCCGACGATCTGAAGGAACTTGAAGAAAGGAAAAACAGGGAATTTAAAGCACGCGCAGAAGCCGACGAGCAGCTGCGCAAGTTCGAGATAGAAGGACATTACGAAGACTTCGACGCCGATATAGCCAAGGCTGCGCCGTCAAATTATTTCGTTCCTATTCTGATGGGCATATTATCGGTACCGGCCTGGGGGTTGGGCTCATTATTGTCATTTAATTTCGTAAAAGCGCTTTTCAGATTCGCGCTCGAATATTTTTTTTATTATATGTATGTAAATAAAGACGGCATTAACCAATGGACCATTACAAACATTAATCTGGCGCAATTTTTAGGGTACAGCCAGATGACAAACCAGCTCACATCTTACATTTTTCCGACGTTACAGGTTATCTTCGTACTTTCCGGCGTATTCCTTTCGCTGCAATCATTCGTAATAGCCTTCACCGATTGGTATAAAGCGCTTATCTTAGGAAACATAACGGTAATCAACGGAACAATCGATATATACATAAATATCGGTTTTAACCATCATTTCAACGTAGGCGATTCTTTTAACGTATACACAAGAGCGAAAAATCCTACATTAAAAGGAAGCATCGTAATTACGCGCCTTGACAACGAAACATCGGCCGTAGAATTCAGGCCTAATACAAAATTAGCCGAAATTATGGAACCTAAAGTCGGCGATATCGTAAAATATAAATGGTATTAAAATAACACACGGAAAAAATATCCGCAAATTCCGGTTCAGATGTATTTTAATTTAATAATTTATTATTATATCTGTTTTTTGAGGAGATTAAATATGTTCAAAATCGCTTATGTCTCAAATCCCGGGAAGGTCAGGAAAAATAATGAAGACAGCGTTTTGGTAGATGAAAAGCTTTTATTCGAAGCAAATATGCCAAAACCAGAATATATTATAATCGAAAAAGAAACGGCGGTTTTCGCCGTAGCCGACGGAATGGGCGGACACCAGTGCGGCGAAGCAGCAAGCAGGGCGACACTTGAAGTTTTTAACGAAAACATAGAACAGATAAAAGATATAAGAGATATACAGGTCCTTATAAAGATGTCTAAAAATATACTGAACCAGATGGCAGCCGACGACCCTAAAATTTACGGACTCGGAACCACAGTAACGGGCCTTTTGCTGAAACACCAGGATGCGTATATTTTTAACTGCGGCGACAGCAGGGTATATAAAATAAATCCGAACGCTCATCAGGAACAAATAAAAAAAATCACGAAAGACCATTCGCTTGTACAGGAAATGGTAGATAACGGCCTGATAACCGAAGACGAAATGCTGACGCACCCGCGCAAAAATATAATAACGTCGGCAATAATAGGCGATCTAAAAAAAGAAAATCCCGAAATATTTTTACAGGAAATGACATTAAAGCGCGGCGAAAAATTTTTAATATGCAGCGACGGCGTCTGGGAAAGCATATCACGCCCGGAACTCGAAGAATGCTTTACACGTGAAACAATAAAAGAAAGCGCGGAATCTTTATTTTCGAAGGTAATGGCATCAAACGCCAGAGATAATTTAAGTTTTATTATTTTTGAATATTGCTGATATGAAATAACATATAATTCAGTCCTGCCAGATTTTGCCTATTTCTATCAATATCCGGAATATTTTTGCCGCTTATTATATAACTGCAAAAATTTGAGCGTCTTATGTCACCAACCGCTATAATATTATTTTTTGAATCCGTAATTAACGGTATCGAACTTCGCAAGCCGCGCGGAATTTTTAAGTCGATAAAAATATCCGACACTTTTTTTCCTTTCCCGTCCATACCATAAATTTTAATATAATCACCAGGTTCAAAGGTCCTGATATAAAAAGGCGGCTTTTTCTCGTTTCCAATGACTATCAAATAATAATCGGGCGCTGAGCTAATTTTTCCCGCTATGTTATCTATTTTTTCAATAGAATCAAGTATGCCGAATTCTATATCATACTCAAAAACATCGGTCTTGAATTTATAAGCGCCGGAAGTCATAACGGCCATTTTTCCGCCATTAACCTGAATAGATTCCAAATCACGGCCGCTATATATATGCCTGTTGTCATCGGCAATTGCCGTTCTTATCGACCTGACTTCCAATATTTCATTTTTCACCTTATAATCCGTGCCGTAAAAAGCTTTTTTTGAAATAACAAGCGACCCCTTTATAATATCGAAAACATCGCTTTTAAAATCATTTTCTATGAATTCGATAATTTCTTTCACAAGCCCGAATTTTATTTGAGAGGAATCCGCGCCAAGAAGGGCGGCCGCATGCAAAACGGCGCGGCGTTTCAAGGCTGAATGAATGTTCATAAAATCCTTCTTTGAAAATTTTAACGATAATCCGCCGGGGCCAGCTGTCACGTATTCTTTAAAAAAACCATAAACCGCTGAATTTACAAAATCATTTTCACTTTTTTGAATATTTTGAAAAGTAAATATTTTATCCAAGAAAGCAGGTGAAAATTCTTTAAAGGCGGGGATAATTCTGTTTCTCACAAAATTATGTTCATAACTGTTATCGCTGTTTGTAGAATCGGTAGAATAATTAACGCCGTTTTTCGCGCAAAATTCCAAGATTTCGTTTTTAGAGGCAAAAAGGAGCGGCCTTATGATATTATTTTTAAAAACAGGCTTGATACCTGACATTGCCGAAGGCGAAGCGCCCTTCAATAATTTCAAAATCATAACTTCAGCGCAATCATCGAGATGGTGGGCTGTCGCAATTTTATTCGCGCCCGTTTCGGCCGCTTTTTTTAACAGCCGCTCATATCTGATATTTCTGCCGGCCTCCTCGACAGACTCTTTTTTTAAAGCCGCCTCGCGCTTTACATCCGCAGTTTCAATAACCAAAGAAATACCTGTTTTTTCACAGTTATCTCTTATTAATTTCATCTCGTCCGAAAGTTCCTCGGCACTTCTGATATTATGGTTTAAGTAAAAAGCGGAAAGCTTTATTTTAAGTTTTTCGGAGAATTTAGAAAGCAAGAACAGCAGGCACGACGAATCTGCGCCGCCGGAATAAGCTATCATTATTGAGTCGCCGCAATTAATAAGCTTTTCGGATTTAATAAAATCCAGGAATTTTATCTCAAAATTATCACGGGACAATAAAATTCACGCTTTCTTTCCGCTAATTATACTTCGTCGTGCATTTCCGCCGGCCCGAGCGGTATTTTTATAACGCTTTTTTCGACCTGAGCGAGAAATCCTTTCAAGTATTTCCCTTCAGGAAACGCTGAACTATATGGATGGTCAGGCGACGGCCCTACGTTCATAAGCACTTTCAACGTCGCGCCGGCCTCCGCGGCGGAATTAAAAATTATAGACTGATGAACTTTTTCATTTACAAGGCCTGTGCATGAAAAAGTGAAAACCAGTCCGCCGTTTCGAACAGCGATGATGGCAAGCTTGTTTAAATCGCCGTACGTCCTGCATGCCCTCGGAATTTCAAGCTTATTGGCAGCTAGTTTTGCCGGATCGACAATTATCATATCATATTTTTCATCTTTATCGATAGCCGCCCTCAAAAACTCGAATACGTTCATATGCACGAAATTGACATCGCAATCATTTAACTTAGCGTTTTTTTTGGCAATTTCAAGAGCCTCTTTATCAAGGTCGACACAAGTAACAGATTTTGCCCCGGCCTTTTTCATCGATATTCCAAATCCGCCGGTATAACAGCATAAATCCAACACATTTAAACCTTTAGCTGCCTTAGCGGCAATGCGGCGGTTTAATTTCTGGTCGAGAAAAAATCCCGTCTTCTGGCCTGATTCGAAATCGACTATGAATTTCATACCGAATTCGCTGACCTGGCATCGGCCTTTTGCCGGATATTTTCTGACTTCCTGGCTGTAATCGGCATTGTCCTTGGCGCACGCCTTTTCATCAGGGCTTACCATTACGCCGCACTTTTCGCCGTATAATTCTTTCAGCGACGAAACCAGCCATTCCATTACTTCGCCATAATATCCAGCCGAATAAGGCTTTATCAGAAACGAGTCGCCGTATTTATCTATAATCAAACCGGGCAGGCCGTCAGATTCACTGTGGCATAACCTGTAACAGTCCGAATCCTCGTTTATGCGAAGAAAATTCTCGCGAAGGTTCTTTAGATCGGAAAGCTTCTTCAAAAAAAAGCCGCGGTCTATATTTTCACTCGAATCCGCAAACAGCCTCAACGCTATGACACTTCTTGGATTAAAAATGCCGCATCCTACAAATTGACGGTTCCTGTCGACGACACGCACAATGCTCGCGCGCCCGCCAAAACCGCGGTCAGGCATTTTTACCATCTTATTGAATATCCAGTAATGGCAAGAATTCCTTGCCGTCTTTAACTCTATCGTGTTCAGTTTCATTTTTTCAGCTCCAAAAAGCGCAATAACGCATAAATTCAAGTTATTTTATCACATATTATATTAAAATCAACATTTTTTTTCAAACTTATAAAGCGACGGCGTAATCAATGCGGCCACAATTATAAGACATCCGCCGAACGCCACCGCGTATGAATGGTTGTTGTTCAATAATTTCATTATAAGCCCGCCAAGCCCGACCGAAACAAAAATTTCAGGTATGACTATGAACATGTTAAATATCCCCATAAATATTCCGTACTGTTCCTTCGGCAGGTGTTCGACAAGTATGACATAAGGCATCGCCACGACTGAGGCCCAGCCGATGCCGGCGGCTATCATCGGTAAATACAATAATTGCGGCGAATGTATAAACGGAAGCGAAAAAAGCCCGAGACCGCATAAAAGCAAAGAAAGAGCATGTGTCCCGACGCGGCCGAACTTAAGCACCATATAAGGTATTATAAGCGCAAAAACAGGGGTCGCAATGCCTTTAACCATCGTCGTGTGGGCCGCCCAGCGTATGCCTTTTTCATAAAGCTCCGAATGCGGATCGGAAGCGCCAAATACGTTATGCGCTACAGCGACCGAATAATACATCCACATGCAAAATAGTCCCATCCACGTAAAAAATTGAACCAACGCGAGCCTTTTCATAACAGGCGGCATATTTTTATAGCACGATACGGTTTCACTCAGCCAATTATTTATCTTAACGCCGAAACTTTCGTTTTTATCAGCTTTTAATTCATCGAGATTTTCCGGCGGATATTCCGGAGTGGTGGCTACCGTATATAACACCGAGCATAGAAATATCAGGGCGCATAAATAAAACGAAAGCTGCATGGGCGTGGCCCCATATTTTGAAAGAGACGGAAAAAATTCCAGAAGGCTTATCGAAGCTATATAATTGCCGGCAATAGTACCAAGGCCGATCATCAAACTCTGATATGCATAACCACGCGGGCGCTGCTCGCTGTTTAGCATATCAGCCACGAATGCCCTGAAAGGCTCCATGCTAATATTCAAAGACGCGTCGAGCATCCATAAAAGCCCGGCAGCCATCCACAACGAAGACGAGGAAGGCATAAGGAATAAAGCGAGAGTGGCAAGGATTGCGCCGGTAAAAAAATAAGGCCTGCGGCGCATTTTAAGCGAAGGAATCCATGTTTTATCGCTCATATAGCCTATTATCGGCTGAATTATAAGGCCTGTCGCCGGGGCGGCAAGCCATAAGAACGGAATCTGATCAGGCTGTGCTCCTAGTTTTTCATAAATAGAACTCATCCTGGCGAATTGTATTTCAAAACCATGCTGTATCCCAAAAAAACCTATGCTCATGTTAATTATCTGCCAGGTAGAAAGATTGGGCTTATTCATAAAAAATTCCTTTCCTTATTATGTAATAACCTTATAAAACCGCTTAATTTGTAATATTATTAAAATTTTAACCGCTCGGTTATTATAATTAAAGTTTATTATATAATAAACTTAATTTAAAATGCAATGTATAAAACCGTAAAAGATTCTTTAATTTTTCATATTATTTTATTGCAAATTATAATCAAATATGATATAGTAAACTGCCCTTTAATTTTATATCTTGTTTTTTCAATTTTTCAATACAAATTATAAAAAAATATATATGGGGATAGGTTTTGAATTATTTAAAATCCGAATCCGCGGATTTTAAAAGGCTTGTGCTATATTCAAAAAGCATATTTTTAATAAAAAACAAGGAGAAAAAATTTAATGAACAATTTAACCAAAATAGTCTGCACAATAGGGCCGTCATGCCATTCCGCCGAAATGATCAAAAAAATGATCACTCGCGGTATGGATGTAGCGCGCCTTAATTTTTCTCACGATCCCCATGAATTGCAGCTCGAAAAAATAAATATGGTAAGGGAAGTTTCGAAAGAATTAGGGCAGGCAGTCGCGATTCTTGCCGATATCCAGGGCCCGAAAATCAGGGTCGCGAAGCTTCCGAACGGCCCGATCGAATTAAAAAAAGGCGAAACAGTGACCGTTACCACTCTCGAAAACACTTACGGCCCTGATATAATTCCTACTATTTATAAAAACCTGCCTGCCGATGTCACGCCCGGCTCAAGAATACTTCTCGATGATGGAAAAATGGAACTCACTGTTACAGAAGTGGTTTCAGACACCGATGTCTTATGCACGGTCAAAAAAGGCGGAATTTTAAAAGAAAAAAAAGGAATAAACCTTCCAGGAATAAACGTCGCAGCGCCGCCTTTAACCGAAAAAGACCTTAAAGACATAGAATTTGTTTTAACTCAGGATGTCGATTATATCGCGCTTTCATTTGTAAGGCGCGTAAGCGATATCATAAGGGTAAAAGAAATAATACATAAGCACGGCAAAGATACGCCGGTTATCGCAAAAATCGAGAGACACGAGGCAATAGAAAATTTTGACGAGATATTAAAAGCCGCAGATGCAATAATGGTAGCGCGCGGCGATCTCGGAGTTGAATTGTCGCCTGAAAGAGTGCCGACGATACAAAAAACCATCATTCAAAAATGCAATTTTGCCGGCAAACCTGTAATTGTAGCAACGCAAATGCTTGAAAGCATGATAGAAAGCCCTATGCCGACAAGAGCCGAAGCGTCGGACGTAGCGAATGCTATAATCGACGGCGCCGACGCCATAATGCTTTCCGGCGAAACCGCCACCGGCCAGTATCCGGAAGAAGCGGTAGCGACAATGTCAAAAATATCAGAGGACGTCGAAAGGTTTGTGCTGAGAAACCGTCAAAACGGCACAAAAAGTTTCAACCCGCTGCATACAGTCGCCGACGGCCTGTGCTACGCCACAACACACACGGCAATAGACCTTGGAGCAAAAGCCATCGTCACATATACCGAAAGCGGCCGCACCGCGCTTTTGATTTCAAAATACAGGCCGAGCATACCGATATTGGCAATCACAATTTCAGAAAAAATAAGCCGCCGCGTAAATCTCTACTGGGGCGTAATCCCGTCATTGATAGGCTCGATAGCAAGCCTAGAAGAAGTAATGGCTAAATCCGAAGAAGTCGCAATAGCCAGCGGCATAGTAAATAATGGTGAATATATACTGATAACCGCCGGCATACCGTTCGGCAAAGCCGGATCTACGAACTTAATGAAAATCCAGAAAATAACCCGTAAAACTGAAATAAACGCACAGACATGCAAACAACTCGAAAAGCCAAAAAGGACAACGCAATATGAATGCGCAGAAAACAGTCTCAAGCTGACATTTGACCGGTCAAAATGCACCGCCTGCGGAGATTGTGTTGAAACATGCGCATTTAATATATTCGAGATAAAAAATAACGAAACATTCGTAAACGAGGAAAACCTCAGAAAATGCTGTAAGGACGGCTTATGCGTAAAATACTGCCCTTATAAAGCAATTTCGATTAATTAGAACGAGGTTTACCGCATTTATTCGCTTTTGCTTCGAATCAATAAATTAAAAACAACATAATAAGCCGGTATTTTAATTCAACCTGCCGAAAAATTTCATAATAAGGCCGAAATACTCATCACATTTCGGCTTATTATTTTCTCTTGCCGCAATTTCAAGCTCTTTAGTATAACAAAATACTTCGTTAATTTTGAGAGTGCCGGAAGTGCCTTTGATTTTGTGGGCAAGGTGTTCGATTTCTTTGCAGTCATTATTTTTCACGGCGGTTTCAATATTTTTTAAAAATTCATTCAAAGATTCAGTGTAGTCGGTAAAAATTTTTATAACATCACTTTTACTTAATAAATCGCTGTTTTCTTCATAAAAGAAATTCATATTTTTTTCGAATAAATTCATATTTATTCTGAAACTATCGTCCGGGCCGGATAAATTATATTTTCCGGAAATGCCGGTATATTCCTCTAATTTTTGAAATAATTTTTTAAAATCAAGCGGCTTAGCTATATAATCATCCATACCGGCCTGAAGGCATTTTTCCCTGGCCCCTTCCATGGCATGAGCCGTCATCGCAATAATCGGAGTTTTTTTGGTTTCGCCCTCGAATTCCCGGATTTTTTTGCTGCACTCATATCCGTCCATCACAGGCATCTGGCAATCCATAAAAATTATATTATATTCATTTTTCTTTACCAATTCAAGAGCTTCGCGGCCGTCCGATGCAAACTCAGCCTTTATTCCGGAGTTTTCAAACACCCTGGCAAGAAGCTTTTTATTCGTGACATTGTCTTCCACTGCCAGAATTTTTATTTGTGAATAATTATTCAGCGGCTTAACAGTCAAACAATCATTATTATAATCAATGTAATCACAGGCTTCATTATTCGATTCGCACTCTTCGCTTACATAATTCGAATTTAAAATCTTTTTTAAAAGATCATCGCGCCTTACAGGCTTAAAAATAAAATCATATACGCATTTTTCATCGTTTTCTAAAACGCCCGGCTCGGATAAAAAAGGAACCGTAAAAATAACTCTCAGCTTTGAAGATATATTATTTTTGTTCAATATATCTTTTAATTCGGCCTTAAATTTATAATCTGAAATAAGCACAGTAAAATCATTTATTTCATTCTGCGATAATTTCTCAATTTTTTTCAAATCAATTTTAATAAATTCGCACTTAAACCATTTAACATAATATTCTAATATTCGTTCTTCCTCGGGGTTACCGCACAGCGCCAATATTCTATATTGTCTGGCACGTTCGACATTATCGCCGAAAAAAGATTTTTTTAATGAATCTACATTCAAATTAACGGTAAAATAAAAATTAGAACCGCATCCTGCGGCACTTTCGACATTAAGTTCGCCGCCCATCATCTCCGCTAATTTTTTTGAAATTATAAGACCAAGACCCGTGCCGCCATATTTTCTCGTCATCGACTCATCGGCCTGAGTGAACGGTTTAAAAAGCTTTGCCTGCGATTCAAGGTTTATGCCAATACCGGTATCTTTAACTGAAAATTTTAACTTAATATTTTCAGAATCATCCGATATTTTTTCAACATTAAGTGAAACGCTTCCAGAATCAGTGAATTTAAAAGCATTACCTAATAAATTATTCAATATTTGCGAAAGCCTCGCCGAATCGCCAAAAACATTTTCGGCAATAGCGTTATCAATCATAACGTAAAAATCTATATTCTTTTCAAAAGCCTTAGGCGCCGCAAGCAAAACAGCTTCTTCGACAACACGCCTTATGTTAAAGGAAATATGTTCCATTTTTAATTTACCCGCTTCGATTTTTGAGATATCGAGGATATCATTTATAAGGTAAAGAAGTATTTCGGATGCTTTTTTCGCTTCGCCAAGAAAGTCAATCTGATCGCCGTTAAGTTTCGTTTTTTTCAATAAATCAAGAAACCCGATTATTCCGTTTATCGGGGTTCTTATTTCATGAGACATATTTGCAAGGAATTGGTCTTTCATTGAATTTGCCAATTCGGCATTCTTTTTCGCATTTAAAATCTCCAGTTCAGATTTTTTACGTTCAGATATATCATGAAAAACTAATATACTTCCGACGGGTTCATTCCGATCGTTTTTTAAATGAAAAACATTGATCTCAAACCATAATTGCCGTTCGGCGTTCCATAAATATTCCATTATATGATTTTCCGCGCTATAAATCGCGTCAATAATCTCATTTTTCCCTTTTAAAATGCCGCATATATCAATGCCTATTTTAGGATTATCAAAGATTTTTCTCGCAGAGGAGTTAATATCTACAAGCCTGAATTTAGAATCAAGCGCCATTATTCCATCATTCATATTTTCAATAATAGTTTCGCGGATAATTGGGACTAAATTAAAATAATCGAATTTAAACAACGCAAAAGAAACGATTATTCCGCTTATCGAAAAAAGCACAGGGCACAGGTCGAGGCCTGGCAGCGGGCTTAATCCGAGAGCATAAATAATGCTGCCGCCGAACGGTATAAGCATAGCCGAAAGAAGCATAATATTTTGAATCAGATGAAATTTAGAGAAACGTATAAGCGACCAGGACAATAAAAATAAGCTGATCCAGTTCAAAAAGTGGGAATATCCTATAACTCCGATCCAGAACCAGATTCCATGGCCGTAAATCATAAGGTTGGTGCCGTCATTTTCAAGGGTGAAACTTTTCCATATCAAGCCGTGAAACTCATTTGTAAATACCAAAACATTTGTAATTACAGGTATTACAAACAGTAAAAACCTCTTTTTCGATTTCAGAAAATCCTCGTGTTGATTTTGCGACAGCGCGAACAGCAAAAAATAAACAGGAACAAACAAAGTGCCGAGATATTCAATTTTAGACCAGAAAATTTTATCCGCGACCGAAACCGACGAAAGCTCCAAAAAACCAAAACAGGTCCATTCAGAAACCATGAACATCATGACTGCGAAATATTTCGCGGTCTGGGAAGTACCGTTTTTAAATGCCTGATAAGACACAAATAAGGAAATAATACCAGAACATAAATATAGGATTGAATACGGCGTCATAATAAAAGACGCTCCGGAAAACTCCATCAAATAGCCGCCAATATCAATAAAAATAATAATTTATAATCTAAAAAATGCCTTTTTCTCATAATCTGCCACGCTAATTTTAACACCTTTCCCTTTATTTTTCAATATTTAAACATATTTTTCTACTGCATAATCAATTAAAAATACCTTTACGCCATATTTGACAACTTAAAAAAATAAGTCTATACTATAATCAAGAGCGTAAAAGTGTTTTATTTGGTAACACAAGTATTAACAATTTATATTTTCGGGAAAAAAGGAGGGTAGTGTTATGATTGACATTAAACTTTCCGACTCCGAAAAAGAGCTTATGGCGCATTTAATTGCAAAAGAACTTGAAGAAACTCGCCTTGAAATCCACCACACCAAAAATAACGATTTTAAAGAATACCTGAAGGAACGTGAAAACGACTTAAAAAATATTTTGAACATGTTAAAATAATTTTACGGCAAAACACAGTTTTACTATAAAAAAGGCTGCCTGAAAATTAATTCAAGACAGCCTTTTTATTTTAATATCATGGTATATAAATTTATTTAATGACTGTTATAACGAAACGGGCAAATTAATAAAAAATGTCGTGCCTGCCGGTTCGGATGTTTCAAATCTAACAGTTCCTTTAAGATACTTTTCCGTCAAAAGTTTTATGCTATATGTTCCAAATCCTCTATCTTTACTCTTTGTCGAAAAAGTACGCTGAAAAATCTGAAGCTGAATGTCGCGCGGCATAAATACAGGGTTTTTAACATAAAATTCGACATTCCCGTCACGATTGCCGCAGCCTATCGTTACAGTCTCGTTTTCGCCGCAGGCTTCCAGAGCGTTTTTTAACATATTGCCAATAATGCGCATTAAAATAATAATATCTGTATGCATTTCTATCTTTTCGCTGGCATCGGAAATTTTTATATTTTTATTGCGGGCAATTGGATTATTCTGATACTGAAGAGTAATATTCCTTAAAACTTCATAAGAATCAACAGGTGAAATCGTAATCTGCAATTCGCCGTGTTCGGCCTGTGAAAGTTCGCGCTGCGACTTAATTTCTTCGATAAGCTGACAGGCGCTCGCAAGCAGTCCTTCGTTCAACTCAAGCAATTCCTGATCATTTTTTTGTTCCTTCAATATCTGCGCATAGCCGTAAACCGCGCTGGCCGTATTTAATACGTCATGGAAAAATATATTTTCAAGGAACCTTTTGCGTTTTTCATCACTTATATCAATAAGAGAAAGCACGGCATAATCATTACCGCCGACCACAAGCGGCGAAACTGTAATTTTAAGCTCGAGCGGCACAATTTCGCCATTTTTGGCGGTCGTTATGCGGCATTCCTTGCAAACTTGCTTTTTTGTCGCAAAGCATTCCAAAGTGGCATTTATCGCACCGCATACACGGCAGGCTTCATTCGTTCCGCATCCGGCATATTGATTGTTAGAATGAATGCATCCTAATGCTTCGCCGGCGCGTTTTCCTAAAATTTTATCAAGCTTGTCAATACCTAAAGTCTTAAGCAGCGTGTCATTACAAAAAATGATCTGCCTCTGCTCATTTATAATGGCAATAATCTGCATAAGCGAATTAGTTACTTCATTAATATAATCAAAAGATTTAACAAATTCATTCTGTTTTTTCACTTCGTCATTGTTTAACCGCTCCGGCGGAGCAAATAAAGTTTTAGGATCTAACAAATTCATCACCTTATTAATTAAATTTTCAATTATTCAATTTTTTTTATTATATCACATCAAATCTTATTTATCAAGCTTTCCTGATTTTATTGTCAAGTTCAGGCAAAAACAGCAAATTAACTTCGTCATTGTAATATTTGAAAGTGTCCTGACCGAAGCATGCGATTATTACCTTTTCGATAGACTGATTTTTTCCAAGAAATTTACTGATCTCGTTTACCGCTATACGCGCTGCTCTGGCGACTGGGAAGCGGTAGACGCCGGTGCTTATAGAAGGAAACGCAATGGTTTTAACGCCATTTTCCACTGCAAGTTCAAGGCATCCGCGATAGCAGCCGGCAAGTAATGAATCTTCATTCATATTTCCGCCGCACCATACCGGACCGGGCGTGTGAATGACATACTTCGCCGGCAGCTTATATCCCTTTGTTATTTTAGCCATACCGGTTTTGCAGCCGTTAAGTTTCCTGCATTCACTCAATAATTCAGGACCCGCCGCGCGATGTATTGCGCCGTCGACGCCGCCGCCACCGAGAAGGCTCTCGTTCGCCGCGTTCACTATCGCGTCAACTGTAAGCGTCGTGATATCCGCTTTTATGACTTCTATCCTGCCGTTCATAATACCGCCTCATAAATTATCGGTCTAACATAATTTAGGCACTTATCAATATATATCGCTTTATAATAAAATTGAATAATAATCTAAAATTTCAAAATATTTAAAAACCTTATTTTAAAATACTTTTAATATATAAAACTCAAATAAAAACAAATGCAATAACTATTACAAATATTAAAGCAGCCAGGCCGCATTAAACTATACAACTATATTAACTATACAAAAGCGGTTTCGAGCCTGTTCAATCCTTCCGAAAGCGTAGCGCGCGGGCAGCCGAAATTTATCCTCATAAAACCGCGGCCGGACGCGCCGAATCCTTCACCGTCGTTAAGTCCGAGTCTGGCCTTAAATACCATTAAATCATTTAGTTCTTTTTGAGATAACTTTAATCTGCGAAAATCAAGCCAGGCAAGAAACGTCCCTTCAGGGACCACCATTTTTACCTGCGGCAAATTCGATTTTATAAAGTCATTCATAAAATCGCGGTTTGATTCAAGATATTTTAAAAGCTCGCCAAGCCATTTTTCGCCATGCCGATAAGCGGCCTCAAAGGCTGTGACGCCAAAGACTGCCGGATTCGAGATATGCAAACTTTCGGATATTTTTTTGAACTTCGCGTAAAGCGCAGGATTAGCTATAACGGCCGACGAAATGGCAAGTCCAGTTATATTGAAAGTCTTGCTCGGCGCCATCAGAGTAACCGTATTTTGAAGCGCCTCATCCGATAACGATGCGATTGAAACATGTTTATGACCGCTGTAAATTACATCGGAATGTATTTCGTCAGAAACTATTATAACTTTGTATTTAAGACATATTTCAGCCATTTTTCGAAGTTCTTCCCTTTGCCATACACGCCCCACCGGATTATGAGGATTGCATAGTATGAACATTTTAACGCCGGTTTTTATTTTGTTCTCAAAATCGTCAAAATCTATGACATATTTGCCATTTTCGAGAACAAGAGTATTTTCGATGACCTCGCGGCCGTTATCTTTTACTACCGTAAAAAACGGGTTATAGACCGGAGTTTGAATTAAAATTTTATCGCCCGGCGCGGTATAGGCCATAACCGACATGCTCAAAGCAGGTACGATTCCGGGACTAAATAGCAGCCAATCGCGTTTGAGTTCGAATCCGTGGCGTTTTTTTATCCACGATATGAATGATTCGTAATACGACTCAGGAGTGAGAGCATAACCATAAACACCGTGCTCCGCGCGTTTTTTTATGGCCGAAACAACTTCCGGCGGCGCTTCGAAATCCATATCGGCTACCCACATAGGAAGCGCGTCCGTATTTTTGAATATCCGTTCAGCGAAATCCCATTTGAAACAATCCGTATTTTTACGAACCACTATCTTATCAAAATCATATTTCATATTTTTCCTTCTTCTAACTTTATGATTAATATTATTAAACTATATGCGGCCTTTCAAAAAACATATTACCATATTTTCAAAAAAAATGACAGCAATGCCTCATAAAATTAATTTAACTGAAACATTTAAGATTTTGATAAAAAATTCCAATATAAATAAAAAACGGGGTATCCAGTAAACCAGACGCCCCGTTTTATTTATTCAGCGCTATGCGTTATAAGCGCCGCTTTATAAAGTTTGAATCAGTATCTTACAATACGGCTAAACGCTGGACTGCCGCTTTGAACGCCGGAGAAATTCCCGCCTATATATAAATAACCTTTACTGTCAAGCTTCATAACATTAACAGCATTGTTCAACCCTGAATCAAGAAATCCGGACCATGTCGAATCAGACAAATTACATTTATTGATATACTTAGAATTGCCAGTAGCGGGTACTCCAGTAAAATATCCGCCGGCGTAAAGAGTTGTGCCGTCAACCGCTACCGCGTTAACTTGTTGATTCAGTCCTAAACCAAGCGCAGACCAGTTGCTGCCATCCCATTTTGCTACATGGCTTGCTGCGATTCCGCCGGCCATAGTAAAATTTCCGCCGGCGTATAAATTTCCTGAACCGTCAACCGCCACCGCGTTAACTACATTGTTCATTCCAGTACCAAGCACAGACCAGGTAGTGCCGTTCCATTTTGCCATGTAACTGGCCGCGTTTCCGCCAGCTTCCGTAAAAGCTCCGCCTGCATATAGACTTGTGCCGCTAACTGCCAGTGTAAAAACTGTATTATTCATACCAGTACCAAGCGCAGACCAGGTAGTGCCGTTCCATTTTGCTATGTATTTTGCTGCGATTCCGCCGGCTTCCGTAAAAGCTCCGCCTGCGTATAGATTTCCTGAACCGTCAAATGCCAACGCGTAAACCATTCCATCTATTCCATCACCAAGTGCAGACCAGTTACTGCCGTCCCATTTAGCTATGCGGCTTGCTGAGATTCCGCCGGCCG
>JASDSY010000015.1:0-179780 GCA_041441465.1 Candidatus Wallbacteria bacterium | reverse complement strand
TTTCAAATATCTATAAAACGAATTTATACGCCTTTTGAGGTGCGAAACTTAAGTACTTAATTTAAATATCAATAAAAATGTCAGGCGAGCTCAAAAGGTCTCTAAAATTAAAAAAGGAGCTATCTAAAAATGACAGCTCCTTTTTTATCATACATTTCAAGCCCGCACCGGCAAAATCACTTTGATTTTCTTTTGATCTGTTCTTTTAATAATTCATATTCCATGCTTTCGGGCGCTTTTTGTAAAATCAAATCAAGATATTTACGGGCCGTTTCAATATCATCCAACTTTATATAACATAAACCAAGCCCATGATAACAAACAATTTCAAATTTATCAAAATTTTTATCATTTTTATAATCGTTAAGAAGCTTATTTATTTCTTCTATACATTCCCGATATTTCTTATTTGTATAATTATCAAACGCGATATTAAGTTTCACATCGCAAACCGCAGGATGTTTCGGAAATTTTTCCAAAAATTCCTTTCTATAATCATTCTTATCCAGGCCCGTAGTATAAAAATCAAAAAGCGAAGCAGTCGCAAGTGCGGCATAATTTTTATCGATGCATTCGTTTTTCATTTTTTTCAAATTATCAACGCAGCTTTTACAAATATCTTCATCACAATGCGCAAACTCCCCCCACAGGTAAGTTATACGCATAAACACGATTTTAGCCGCCATATTTTTATTTACATCGGAAAGGTCGGCATAGCATTCTTCTTTCAATTTTTTATAGTACTGGCGCGGTTCTTCGCTTATCAAATTAAATTCGGATGGCAATCCAAGCAATGTATCATACGCTTCATAAGAACCGGGGTTTTTTTCTATAATTTTAACGGCAAGTTCCATTAATTTTGAAATATCCTGACAATATTCCGAATATGGCTTACCGTCGTCAAAATGCAATAATGTATTATTAAAATCCTTATAAAGCGCTTCTAACGAAGTTTCTTCCGTCGCATAAGAAAAAGATGGAAGAATTAACAACATCAATACTAAAAAATAAATTCTTAAATTCATTTTTATCCTTAAAAAACTATGCATTTTGTTATTTTAATATAAGCCCAAAATACCTAAAATTAATAATTGTTGATATTGAGTTAAACTTTTACGTCCAAATCAAAATCAAGCGAAATTTACTGCCTGAAAACACGTTTCAGTATCTCGAGGATTCTTTCCTTTTCGCAAAGATACGGTTCAATTTCACAGCCTGTAGCTTTTTCGAGTTCTTTGATAGTATAATTATCGAGCGGATCGGCCATGGCTACCGACATAGTTTTATTCAACGTTTTTTCAAAAGGCACAAGACATCTGGCGAACGCATAATCTTTCGGAATGCTCGCGAGCATCGCCTGACCGACTTTTATGGAATCGGCCTCTACGCGCTTTATTTTGTAATATTCAATAAATTTTTCAACGCTGTTAAACGACGCCATTTTTTCGTCGATTATGCATAAAATTGGACTTTTAGCGCTTTTAATTATCAGCTCCCTGAGTTTTTCGATATCGCTTTCCCTTAAAACTCCTTCAAGTATAAGGCGTTCCGAAATAATATCGAGGCGCGAAAGGTATTCTTCGACACGCTTGTTATGCGCATCGATGTCCTCGTATTCGTCGAGCATTTCCTTGAATATGCCAGCGTTTTCAAGCGCGCCGCAGGCGATATCGGCGAGGCTGATTATGAATTCGCGGTCGCCGGCGCCGAAGCTTTTCTTGTGTTCGGTATTGTCAAGGTAAATAGCGCCGAGGCTCAATCCTTTCCTTATCAGCGGAACGCATATGACGGATTTGATAGTGCCGCTGACGATACTTTCGGACATGCTCATAAAGCGCTCATCGAGCATAGGATCGTCGCAAAGGACAATTTCCTGATTATTAACGACATATTTTGCGACAATCATCGAAGGAGCACCTTCGCTTATTTCTGCGTTCTTTATTTTAGCGACAAACGGAACGATCGAACCGATCATAGGATCTTTTATTACGATAAAACCGCGGTTCATGTCGAGTATCTTCATTGCCACCGAAAGCGCGAATACGCTTGATTTTTTGTAATCCTCAATTTCACTTATTTTATTTCTTACCTCATCCAGAACGCTCAAATAATCGCTGTTCATGCCGGCATTGCCGGAATTTTGAGAATTCGCGGGATGGTCAGGATTGGCACTTAGTTCTTCTATATTTCGTGCAGTTTTCTGATTCAATAATGGAACGGCATTTGTTTGAACCCGCTGTAAATAATTTTTGATATCTTTTTTCAACGAATTGAATTTACCGTTCAATTCGTCGAAATCACCGGAAACTCCGTCAAGCGCCAGTTTTAAGGCGTGCGTCGCCGGCGAGCTGTCTGGAATTTTAGAGTTGAGCGAATCTACTTTTTCGCGTATTTTCATCGTAAATATTAACATTTCATCGATAGTGCCGTTCGGATTTATTTCGGTCGGAGCGGCGGGACCGGCGCCTCTGAAATTACTTACCATCAAATCTGCCGCGTCATCGAGCATGGCGCCTTCATCGTCAAAAAATTCAATCCTGCTCTGGCCGATCATCAGCTCATCCTTATGCATTAAAGAAGATTTTTCGGATATTTTCATACCGTTTAAAATCGTCCCGTTCGTGGAGTTTAAATCTTCGACAAAATAAAAAGGGCCTTCCTTGAAAATCCTGGCGTGCTTTCTCGAAATCGACTGGCCGTTAAGATGGACGTCACACTCAGCCACACGCCCTATTAATACTTCATCCTTCAAAAGTTCGTATTCGTAATTACGATCCAGATCGCTTATTAATAATTTCATCATAAATAAAAGCTCCTTAACGTAATTTTTCAAAAATAAAAAAATATTAATTAAAAATTTAGATTTTTTTAATAGTTTTTAAGTTCACGCGGCTTTCCGAGTGAAAGCGGATTCACCGAAATAACCCTGACAAAAATCTTCCTTTTTTTTTCCTTATATGTCCCGACCGAAGTTATAGAATCAGCGAATCCGTTATGGTCGGCGTCATCGACGGTAACGTTATAATTCGAATAACGTTCATCCAATTCTGTATCGTTATCAAGCGTAACTTCGATGGTACCCGAAAAACTGCCGACATATAACCTGTCATTATTCAGTATCGCTATGGCTTTCGTCAGGCCCGTCTGAGCGCTGTAAAATGACTGCAGCGATGAAATATCATGCGAAATAATATCTATCTCATCGGAGGCGGTTTTAAGCGAAATCGTCGCAAGCATCATCAATGTCGCGATAATCATCAAAGCGACAAGTATCGACATTCCCCGGTCGTTGCGGCAATACCCAAAAAATGCGCCAGTTATTAATTTATCGGTTTTTAAAGTATCCATAAATCTATGCTTAACCTCATGCTCGTCGCGCGGCCGTTAGCGTATGTCGTAATTTCAATGACAAGCGAGCTTATCTTATTGTTCGATTGCCATTGCCAACCTGTTTCGCCTGGTTTTATCTCGTTTAAATTTTTATCGTAATAAGTGAATTTAATATCCGAAATATTTTTTATAATGACATCGTCGTTATATTCCCATGCGTTCGAAGCCGGATTTTTTTTAGCCGTCACATAGCGTATCTGCTTCAATTTATTGCCGTCCGCATCGTATAAAGCGTCCGTGTCGGCCGCCGGCGTATAGACATAAAACGAATGATTGGTCATAACACCGCTCGTGTCTTCATCCCAAAACATCATTCCGTCATCGCAAAAAAGGTCCGTTCCGGTCAAAAAACTCTTATTAAGCGCACTGTTATCAATATTACCAACCGCAGTATATTTCGGCGCTTCAAAAGAATCGAAGGAAAAAAACAAAATGAATAATTGCTCATCGCTCAAGCCGGCTTTTCTCACTGAAACGCTGAACTCGGCTTCGCCTGTTCCGCCCGCCGCGCACAGCTCAGAAATATCTTTTACGCCGCTCACGTTTATTTCGAATGTCGCCGGCGAAACGCTCGAAGATACCATGACCGAATCGAGTTTCGACAGGTGGCTTGCGGCCATAATCCTTGCCGGCCTGCGGTCGAATCTGAATTTATATTCGGTATTATTCGCGTCGCTGCCGCTTTTGACAACTTCATAAATATAACTTCCATAAAATTCGTCATTATATGTGCATCCAAGATCGGCCATTTTTTTGATAAAAGTTTCGAGCGTGCAGTAGTTTATGTCGGCAGAAGGATAATTTTTATGACCCAGCGCCTGATAAAGCGGCACATTCTGGCCGGCGATATCGTTATTAAAGATATTTTTCTGCCACTCGGCCGGCAAACTAGCAAAGCCGCCTTTTTTCATATAAACGTTATGGTTGTCGTTCGACTTGAACCTGATTTTATCCTCTATAAGCTTAAGCAAAAAGCGGCCGGCAGAAACTGTTTCCGAACGACCCTGATTATTCCGGTACGTGTTTATTCCAATGCTGTAAAAACTGTAAACGGCCGAAGTTACGACAGAAAGCAAAACCATGACCACCATTATTTCGGTCAAGGTAAAACCTTTTACCGAATTTTTAGAGCCGCATAAAACGTTGCTATTTCTATTATTGCCGCAAAATAAACTCATCCGCAAGACCTTTACGCATTAAGGGGCTGTCCCAAAAGTCAATTTTAAAACTATACTTTATTAGTTATGTTTTTTTATTTTATATAGATTATAATTTAAAAATAATTTTAGTTAAGTAATTTAGCTTTAAAATGCTACTTTTAAATATATTATATTTTTCTAATTTACTGTTTTTTAACCACTTTTTGGACAGCCACGTCTAAATAAATGAAAATATCTCCCTGAGTTTGCATCGTTACCGGAAATTTTAATTTTATTGATTTCAGTATATAATAATTTACTAATTTTGATTGCATTTTGTGGATTGTTAGACAGTCTCATATAATTCAATTTTTATATCCATTGCCGGAATATTATTTTATTTTTTTGTGCCGAAACCTAGCATACAGTACATTGAAAATCCGTCATAATTCATAACAACCAGCGCCAGCGTCGGTTTTCGTCATTCGATATCGGCATGGCCCGTAGATTTACTAACTTTAACATTAAGCGGATCAATTACTCCGCTCGAAACCAATTCTATTTGCGCATTACTTGAAGGCAGCGGGAAATTTATTCCGTCAGCCGTAGGCACGCCGTCATCACGGTATATTATAAAAAAAACGTCGCATTTATTTTTAGCGAAATTCGTGATTTCAATATTCGAGCTAAGTTTGCTTTCTTCGCCCGGCCTGTAAACTTTTCCAAGCGAAACGTAATTTGATGCGTCTATTTTTTTCCCCTGCTCGAAGCTATATATCGAATAATCGCCGCTTTTTTTGAAAACGACGCCATAAATATTACCGCCCCCCGAAGAAACGGACAGGCCGCGGGCAGTCGTAAGAAGACTCACAATTTCCAGGGCGCATCCGTTAATCTGCTGGTTATAATAGTAACGGATCAAGGCCGGATAGGAAATAGCGGCCGTAATACCTATTATTGTTATAACGGCTATTATTTCGACAAGCGTAACTCCGTATTTCTTCGAGCGATTCCAATTCATAGTCATTTATATCAACTCTGCGGTATATACTTTTTATTAAATTTTAAATTTTTAGGAAGTTTTTATTCTTCCTTGGTCATTCTTAAAACCTCAGAAAGCGTAGTTATGCCGCCGACGGCCTTGGCAAGAGCGTCAATACGCATAGTTTTCATTCCCGATAACTTCGCCGCCCTTTTTATTTCCTCAGTCGAATGCCCTTCGAAAACCGATCGGCGAATTTCATCGTTCATCATTAAAATCTCATGAATCGCGACACGGCCTTTATATCCGGTGTTAAAGCAAGTAGGGCAGCCCTTGCCTATATAAAATTTATATTTATTGGCCGGAATCTTAAGCATCCTTAAAATTTGCTCGTCAGGCTCATGTTCCACTTTGCAGTGGCTGCATATTTTTCTGAGCAGTCTCTGCGCTACTATGGCTATTATAGTCGACGTAAGCAAAAACGGCTGAATACCCATTTCGACAAGCCTTGTAACCGACGAAGCCGAATCGTTCGTATGCAGCGTCGAAAGCACAAGATGACCGGTCAGAGCGGCTTCCATGGCAATATTCGCAGTTTCCATATCACGTATTTCACCGACCATTATGACATCCGGGTCCTGCCTCAATATCGCCCTGAGCGCCGAAGCGAAAGTGTAACCAATATCCGCCCTTATCTGCACCTGGTTTATAAGAGCGAGGCGGTATTCGACAGGGTTTTCGACGGTTATGATATTTGTTTCCGGCGATTTTATGAGATTCAGGCCGGCATAAAGTGTCGATGTCTTACCTGAGCCGGTAGGACCTGTGACAAGTATTATACCGTTAGGCATTTTAAGCGCTTTTTTAAAGTTTTCGAGATTTTCGTGCGTAAATCCGATAGTATCAATACCGATTTGGACCGACGAACGGTCAAGAAGACGCATAACTATCTTTTCGCCCCACACGATAGGAAGAGAGTTAACACGTATATCGATTATTGTCTTATCGAATTTTATCTGCATCCTGCCGTCCTGAGGAAGCCTTTTTTCTGAAATATCCATACCGGCAACGACTTTTATGCGGGCGATGAAACGGTTTTGAAGTTTTGCGTCAACGTCGAGCGCGTGAACGAGCACACCGTCTATTCGATACCTTATTACCAGCCCTTTCTCGGCCGGCTCTACGTGTATATCCGAAGCGCGCTTGGCGGCGGCTTCCTTGATAACTTCCGAAACGAGCTTAACGACCGGATCATTTTCCTCGTTTTTACCGACAAGGTCGACCACCTCGTTTTCGAGCTTATCCTGCTCCTGCTGCTGACTTTGAAGTTCCGCCTCCGAAACAAGCGAAGACATCGTGGTGTTAATCGCACCATAAAGGTTTGATATCGCGTTCGTAATATCCAGTTCGGAGCATATAACGACGTCTATAGGCATTTTTAGAGTATTTTCGAGTTTTTCGACCGAAAATACATCGAGCGGGTCGGCCATGCCTATAATAAGCTTGTTTCCGTCAAGCATGAGCGGGACCACATATTTTTCGCGTGCAAAATCAGCATCGATAAGGTTAGCCACGTCCTTATCAATTATCATAGCTGAAATATCCAGTATCGGAATATTCAGCTGCTCTGAAAGCACGTTCAAAATATCCTTTTCGGTAACATAATTCAGTTCCACCAGGACTTTTCCCAATCTCTGCTTTCTTAATTTTTGCTGTTTCAGCGCTTCCGCGATCTGCTCGTCATTAAGGAGTTTCTTCTCGATAAGCATATCGCCCAGGCGCTTTTTCAAGTTTTTCATATCTTCATACGGTCCTTAACATACTATTTTGGCAATTAAACGATTTTTTCCAGCTCGGCCTTTAACTCTTCAGTATTTTGATAACGGTCCACCGGATTTTTTTCGAGGCATTTTAAAACTATGGCCTCAACGGTATAAGGCAATTTCGGGTTCTTTTTAGTAGGCGGAACCGGTTTCACCTTCAAATGTTGATGCACGAAGTCACCTGAAACAAAGGGCTTTTCACCGACCAGCATCTCGTAAAACATAACGCCGAGCGAGTAAATATCCGCCCGGCCGTCAACCTGTTCGCCAGTGCACTGCTCCGGTGAAATATAAGCAAATGTGCCAAGAATCGTCCCGGCTTTTGTAGTCGACGAATCATCGAGCGCCTTGGCAAGTCCGAAATCCATCAGTTTCACCTGATCGGTTTCTTTAAGAATCATTATATTTTCAGGTTTGATGTCCCTGTGCACGATATTCAATTTATGAGTATAACTCAGAGCTTCGCAGCATTGTATTCCGATATCGCGCATCTCGGCCGGCGGTATTATTTTTTTATCTTTGATTATTTCTTTAAGGCTGCGGCCTGTAAGCACTTCCATTACTATATAAGGAAGGGCGCCGCGCTCTACGCTGAATATCTGCATTATATTCGGGTGCTTCAGGCGTTCAAGAAGCCGCGCTTCGCGCTCAAACCTTTCCATAAAGCCGGCGTCATCCTTGAACGTGAGTATCGGTATTTTTATGGCAACTTCGCGTTTTTCCTTTGTATCGCGGGCTTTATAGACAATACCCATACCGCCCTTACCGATCTGGTTAATTATTTCAAAACGAGCGTCGATATAATCAAGCTCGCTGGCTACTTTAGCGATTGTCGTGCGTTCGCCGTCATCGTCAGCAGGCTGAACAGCCGCCGGTTTCGGGGCGGCCTTTTCCTTCGCGAACTGAGAAAGCGCGTTTTTCACGACCGAAAGTCGCTCGCCTATGTCCTTATATGCCATATCGTCGGCGGCGATCTCGGAAAATATAACTTCTGCCTTCCCAAGTTCGTTATTTTCCTGAAAAGTTACGCCGACCTTATATTTAAAAGCGAGCCTTTCCTTATCGCTAAGCGCCAGTCCGGACGTATTTATGGAATCATATACCTTCACCGCCGCCTGGTTCATGCGTTCCTTAAGAAAACAGGTTATGAGATAAATCTGCATTATAAGTCCGGCTTTCTTGCCGTCTAAAAGTTTAACGATCTCCTGAAAAACCGGTATCGCTTTTTTGTATTCACCTTTCTCAAAATATAATTTAGCTTCTGCGGCTTTAATTTCAAGCGGATTTAATTTCGGCTTTTCGCTGTCACCGCCGGCAGATTTCTTCACTTTTATATTTTCGCCGTCAACGATAAGATGTACGGACTTATCATCATTTCCGGCTTCGCCGGCTTTTAGTTCATTAATGCGGCGCTCCTCAGCAAGCGTTTCTATATATTTAAAACGTTTTTTTACTTCCTTATCATCCGGCGTCAACTCAGCATATCTGGCGTATATTTTCAATGCCGCGTCAATATCGCCTATTTTAAGGTAAGCTTCAGCTAAAAGCTTAAGGCATACGATAGATTTCGAAAATTCATATAATTTCGGGGCTGTTTCTATTACCTTAGAGGAATTTTTAGATTTTATAAGCTCATTCGCAAGGTTAATATATATGTCCAGAAATTTTTCAGGGTTTTCGTTTTTCTTGACCGAATCGATTATAATAGATATACATTCGTCAATTTTATTGGTTTTCTGGAGAAGCTTGCAATACTCGGTCTTGACCCTTAGATCGAATTTATCGGCTTCATATAGTTCTTTAAATAATGCCAGCGAGCCGGTTTCGTCGCCTTTCTCGAGCAGCAAAAATGCTTTTTTTCTTATAAGAACGCGCTCCTTTGGAAAAAGTCCCAGCATTTTATCGGCGGCGGCGACGGCCGCGACTATGTTTTTTTGTTTGAAATAGGCTTCCACCAGACAGTTTCCGTAAGCAATAATCATTTTTTTATTTCCAAGTTTTATGCTTTCGCCGAAATACTCGTCGACATAAGGAAGCAAAACCTCAAAAGCTCCTGCCTTGCTTTCCATAGCCATTGCGAATTCCGCGACCGCTTCGTCGTGAAGCGAAAGACGATGATAAAGGCGCATGCAATTACAATAATGATTGACGACATTTTTTGATTTATCAATATTCTTGAGTGTATTCAAAACCTCGATAGCCCGTTCAAGCTCCTCGAGCTGAGTAAGGCAATCAGAAAGCATCAGCAATTCATCATACGAATTCGGCTCTTTTTTTATAATAATCTCAAACAAATCGCCGGCATCTTTATAGCGCTTTTCATCGTAATACATGCGCGCCAATATTTTAGAGGAAATAACATCAAAATATTCATTTTCTTCGGACATTTTTTTTACGCGCTCTTCGTATTCGCCTATAACTGACTTGATTTTTCCTTTTTTCTTATAAAGAGTTACAAGTTCATTAATATACCCGAAAAACGGCGGCCTCATTTGTATCAGTTCCTCATAATATATATCTTCCGACGGCCTCAATTTTATAAGGGTTTTATATAGTTCGACAGCTTCTTCCGGCTTTCCGGATTTTTTCAGCAGCGCAATCAAGTTAAGCATCAGTTCTATATTTTCAGGGCTGGCTTCAAGCATCTGTTTGAGCCTTGTAATCTGGTTTTCTATTTCAGCGCCGGTCAATTCCGCGTCCGATGAACTGTTATTCATTTTTTTCGGGGCGCGCTTAAATATCATGCCGGCGATTTTTTTAAAAATAAAAAGGCCGAACAAGACCGCAAGCCCGATCATTATTTCGTAGTTATAAAGCGACCATATAAGTTTCAAATCTTTCAAATCAGAAGGAGTAGTAAACGGAAGGCCGTCGCGTTTGAAATCATAAACCGGCGGAGTATTTGTAATAAACCGCGAAGCCGCCGGAAAAAAAGCGGCAGCGTTAAACTCGCCGCTAAGCTTGAAACAGCGGAGAGCGTCGGTCGTTTGTATCAAAAAAAACAGCTGTCCTGTACCCTTAGGCGATGCCGCCTCTATATTAAAAAGAGCTTTGCCGTCATATTTTACTGAAGCAAATTCCTCGCCTGTCCGAGCGTCAATCACTATAATTTCATCAGGCTGCCTGTTAAACGCGATTTTTATAAAATCAGACTGTTTTTCGAAAATAACCGCGGGAAAACTTTTTTTGCTAAGCGGCGCCTTTACATTCCAAACGGTCATATAATTTTTGGTATCGATTGCGATATAACCCTGTTCTGTTCCGAATATTAAAATTCCGGCGCCGTTTTTTTCATCATAAAAACCCGTAATATCCGTTATCACTCCGGAAATCGAAACATTTTTTTTCAAAACAGCGTTAGCCGAGCCGCAGTTATAGACAGCCACCGAATTTTTAAGAGCAACCGCCAGTTCGGGTTTTGATTCGCCGAATGACTTTGCGTCGGAATAATATAAAAACGCTTTCTGCGCCTGTTCAAAATCATTTCGCGCATTTACGGCGGCGGTCTGGGAAATTATCTGATAATCGGAATTGAAGACTTTAAGGTTTTTGGCGCTGACTACAGCCAGAAAAGCATTGCCTCTCGAATCAAACAGCGCGCTGATGTCCTTAACATCTTCCTGCGCGACAACCGGCACCAATGCCATTGTTTTGTAATTAAGATCAAGCACGGCCGTAGTCTGGCGCAGCACGAAACCTTTCAATGCGGCAACGGCGTCCAGGACCATTCCCGGCGCCTGATCGACATTGATTTTACGGCCGTTTCTCGAATCGACGACATCGAAAGTTTTATCTTCATATAAAATAAGCATTTTCAAACGGTCCGACGACGGTATGATTTTTTTTACCTTATCCCGAACCGGAAATTCCCACTCGATATTTTCGGTATTAAAGTCACTAGCGGTTATTTTAGAAGCCTGCGGACTTAAAATAAGAACCCGGTCATTATCGACCGAGCACAAAACAGGCCCGGCCGTAAGCCCGCTCTGAGCTTTTCTCTCGAAATACGCAGTGAGCTTATTTCCACTCTGGCCGGCGGCGGCAAAGCATTCTGAACCCGCAACCACAACAAACATAAAAAGTAAAACCGCCGCTAAAAAATTTAAAATTAAAAAGCGGCGTTCACATTTTTTTATAACATTTAAAATAAAATTTGACGGTAATTTCAAATTGTTTTTTTCATTTTTTCTCATTTAAATCACCACTGTTAAAATCATCTGATTTCACCGTAAAAGCCACTTCATAATCTTTCATAAGCCTGTTCGAGTTAAATGATTCAAAGTCCTTTGAAATCGTCACTTTGTAATTTCCTTTATAAAAATAAAAATCCGGGATAAATATTAAATTATGAAGATTAAAAACATAAAATTGCCCCGGCACCGCGTTATTTTTTTCATCCCTGATTGTAATATAATTTTCGAATTCCGACGACGAATTAACGCTTTCGGAAAAAGTAAAAAGAAGGCGGTCATAAGAATTTATCGCTTTCACTTTAGAATTCGGATAAGAATACTTTACGAAAAATAAAATTTCAGCGGTCCTGAATTCCCAGATATAAGTTTCCGCCATCAATTTTCCAGAAGTCCCTCTTATTTTCCGGCTTATTATGACCCTGTAATTTTTGCCGCCGGGCAAGCAAACTTGCGGCTTTATTTCGAGCCTTTTAGTTTCCCTCGAATACGACACCGCGCAGGGCCATTTTTCGTTTCCCGTGAAAAGCGATACATATTCTTCAAGATCCTCGCCGTCTTTCAGCATCAAATTCTGGTCAAACTGCGCATAAATGATCGGAAGTTCATCACAAACTTCCGAACCGGCGGCCGGCTTCACAGAAACAACTTTGACCGGCGGTTTTAGCGGAGACACTGCCGTCGAAAATTGATATGAAAACGATGTGCCTAATTTTTTGCCGGATTTTGACATAAGCCCGCTTTTTAATATTATTCGATAATCCGTTTCATGAGCGAGCAGCTCATTTGGCCTTATAATCAAAGTTTTCGATTTTTTATCGTAATTTAATTTAAATTCAACGCTCTTGCCGCCCGGCACCTGAACTGCGACATTTTTTTCATCAATCGCGTTAGGATCGAGCTCCTGGTTGAACCTGACTTTAAAAACAGAATCGACCGGAATAAGGCCGGCTTCGCGGTCCGGAAAAATTTCAACAGGCCGCAGCCCTGCGGTGTTTTTAACTTTCTTTTCAGCCGCGTAAGAAACACCGGCAAATCCGAAATAACCGCAGGTAAAAAAAATAACATGCAGTAAAATCAAACCATACGCCATGCTTTTTTTTGCAAAGCGTAAAATCGCCATGCCGATAACGGCTATTTTTTGAACCGTGCAATCGGTTTTGCGGCTATTCAATTTCAACTCAATGTCATTATCCAACAAAAGCGCCTCATTTCATATAATGCAAGCTATTTTTTGCCCGAGTTCTTCTTCGTTAAAGAATCCGGCGAACCGATACCGCTTTCAACTATACGCGGCGTAATGAAAATAATCGTCTCATTTTTTCGCGACGTCGAAGTTTCATTTTTAAATAACTTTGATATTCCCGGAATTCTGCTTAAAACAGGAATATTCGTGTCCGACTGCGAATTTTCCTCTTCTATAAGTCCTGCAATTACTATGGTATGGCCGTTCTTAATTACGATATTAGTGGATGTTTCCTTGGTAGAAACTATAGGCTGGGTATTATCTACCTTACCGGCCAATCCCTGCACCTTCGGATATACTTCCATAGCGACATATCCGTCAGGGTTAATAGCCGGAGTCACTTCCAGACGTACCGACACATTTTGTTTTTCATAGGTAACGGATGTGACGGGACCGGTATTAGTTGTGACTACCGTTTCACGCCTTACAGGATACGTAGTTTCGACATTGACATAAGCTTTTTTCCTGTTGGCCGTAACTATCGTCGGCGAAGCAATAACCTTCGAATTATCCTTCTTCTGAAGCGACTGCATTACCATTCTCAGCTGATCGGTCGACAACGTGCCGACTTTATAAGTAATTCCGCCGATGCCGTCGTCGCCGACAGGAGCGAATGTTTTCAAATTCACAGAATTTTCCTGGCCGCTGCCGTTTCCCTGGATAAGGCGTGACCAGTTAACACCCATGTTTTCATCTTTACTCAAATTAACCTGGACAATCCGCGCCTCGATCAGCACCTGTTTGGTGCGGACATCAAGCTGCGCGACAAAATCCTCGATCTTCTTCAAATTAATCGCCGATGCCGTCACAATGAGATTATTTGTAGTTTTATCCGATTCTATTAAAAAATTATCATTAGTAACGCCAAGCACCGTCTTTAAACTTGCGTTAAGCGTTGTTTTAAGATCGTCGGATGCGACATACTTGCATTGTATTATTTTCGAAGTAGTTTTAGGCGTATCGAGTTTTTTCACTATCGATTCGATTTTGGCGATATTGCTTTCGACATCGGTTACAATCAGCATATTTGTTCGGCTGTCAACTTCCATGGCGCCTATTTCCGGGGTCAATGTCTGCTGCAGCATAGTCTTCATTTTCGCGGCGTCAGAATATGAAAGCGAAATAAGCTTCGTAGTAACCTTATCAGAAGCATTAAGCGTATCTATAGCCTCTATCATTTTCTTTAAATTTTGAATCGAGGCCGGCGTATCCTTAATAATCAGCGAATTTGTTTTTTTATCGATTATTATGTTGCCGGCCGGCGTTTTCGCGCCGCTTATTATATTGTTAACGTCATTCGCCTTAGCGTTCTTCAACTGCGCGATTATAGTCTCGGTCTGCTGCTGCTCCGATTGTTTTATTTCTATTATCTTGTCTGAAATGGTATATTTAAGGCCGTAGCTTTTACATATATGGTCGAGCACCTTTTTCACGGTCGATTCTTTTATATAAAGCGTAAGGCTTCCCTGTATGTCATGGCTGACTGTGGCGTCAAGCTCGGCGCCGCGCAAAAAGCCTTCGAGCGCTTCCCATATCGGGCGGTTAGTAACATTAAAAGATATTTTTTCATTTAATTTTTTCTCGATTTCAGGATCGATAGCCGCTGCCGGAACGGCATTATCCGATTCGGCGCTAGAGTAGATCCACATTTCATCCTGGGCCGAACCGAATTTACCTTCAGATGAATTTTTACTTTCAGGGACCGCCTGATGTCTTATTTTTTTAGCCGAAGCGGCATTATCAGGTTCATCTTTCGATTCGAACCTTATCAATTTATTATCCGTGAGCAAAACATTCAAATATTTATTATCAGCTTCAATAGTTTCGGTAACACGGTAACCAAGCCCGGAAAATTCATTTTGCAGTTTAGATATAAGATCAGAAAGTTTTTGATACCTTTCCGGAGGCAAAACTATTTCCGTTAAAACTTCGTTTTTATCCTTAACCGCATATTTGCTTTCAGTTTTAAAATATTTAACAAGTTCCCTGGCAAAGTCTATTTTCCATAAAGCATAACCTTTTCTATAAGCAAGGTTAAATTGTTCCTTTATATCACGATTTTCAGCAAATTCCTGGATATCAAGGTATGCGGAATCGCCAGGCTGCATTTTGAATTTTTCTATCCCTACCTCGCCTGTAGTGTTTATTACGACACTGCCCGGCGCCGAATATGCCCGGTCAAACGGCAGAGGCATTACCGCGAGCGCCGCGGCAAGCGATATTTGAAAAAACTTACTTATTTTTGGCTTATTTTCTTTTTTATTCAATTTTTCCCTCTTTAATAAGCTGACACTTCAGTATTCTTCCGTCAGGCGTTTTTATTTCAACCGATTCATCATAAAGTTTTATTAGCTCATACCCCAATTGAGGCTTGCCGACATACCACAGCTTGGAATTTATCATCGCGCATCCGCGCTCGCCAATTTTAATAATGCCTTCAACCCTGAAATTTTCATCCATCAGCAGCACGTTTTTCTTTTCGATAATCTTTACTTCAACCGTATTTTCAGATGTCCCGGCCTGCCCCTTCAATTTCTCATCATTTTTGTTCCTGTTGTTTTTGTCGATATTTCCGGAAATCATAGCTTGTTTAGCATCTTCAGGATAAAATATATCTTTTTTTATTTTCGCCTTGAATTCACTCACGTTAGAGCTATTCGCGAAGAACGAATTATCGCCGTAAACCGGATAGAAGCCAAGCGTAATCAGCAAAAAAACGCATAAATTTATTATTAATAATTTGCATACTGTATTTTTATCGAACATCTTTTGCCGCTCCGAACTATGCCTTAACTTTTAGGCGCCGTCAAAAAATTTACATCCACTAAAATTTCAATCGTCAGCTGCGCCTCAATTTTATTATCTGCCGTTTTAGACACATTTACCTTTTTCACTATATAGTTTAATTTTTTGAACCCTTCGATAATATGCATGAAGCATATAAAATCAGAAGTACCGGAGATGAAAACTATTTCAATAGGCAGAAGTTTATAGCTTATTTTCATTCCTTCATCAGCCGCTCCGTCCGGGCCTTTCGGCGTATAAACCTTCTCGTATACACGGTCGAATTGGGCATTTTTTTTGACAAATTTTATTTCCATCGTATTGCTTTCGACTAAATTTGTGATATTATTTAAAAATTGTATCGCCGAATCGGAGCTTAAAACAAGGCCGTTTATAAATTTCAGCTCATTTTCGCGCTGGCCCATTTCATCTTCGTTACTCCTGGCTAGATTTTCCTCAGCCCTGAGTTTTTCAAGGCGCATTCTAGCTGCGGAATTAACGGCTTTACCTTTCTTTATGGCCGAGCTCTGGGCCGGTGCTATAAAATAAAAAAACATAAACGGTATCAGAAAAATAACTGCCGCCAATATCAACGCCTGGTCGGTAAATTTCAATTTTTTAGAAGACTCAAGCGCCTTTTCGTATTTACTTATAATCTTAAATTTTTCCAATAAAGCGATAATTTTTTCTTTCACGCCTATTTTTCCTCACCGGTTTTACCGCTTCCTGCTATTACGCATTCAAACTGAAAATCAACATAATCTTCAACCTGCTCGGTTTTTTTTACTGTTATTTTATTAAATTTATTGCTCTTTTTTAATTTTTCGTTTATCTTAAGGACTTTATCATATATATTGGTACGGCCGCCAAACAACAGCACCGGTTTTTCTTCGTTCAAAAAGCTCAGGCTGTTGATAACGCTGGCATCGGGAAGAGCGTCGGCAATACTCAACATTACGCCGTCAAGGTTGTTTTTTTTGAACTCCAATATATCACGCGAATTTATTTTTTTCTGAAAGATATCATATTGTTCGAATATTTTCTGGCGCTTTGAAGCCATTTCGGCTGAGTTTAACTGTTCTATATTCTTTTCGATAATTTTTTTCTCGCCGTCGAGCGTATAAATTTCATAAAAATCTTTTAAAAACAGAGCTGAAAATATAAATGCATATAACACCGCCACGGCTATAATCGAATTCACGAACCCGAATTCATACACCTTTTTAAACCACGGAATTTTCTTTTCGATAAATTCTTTAAAAAACGCCGAATAATTTTTTTGAGTCTGATCGGCGGCCGCTTTTGTTTTCTGAAAAGTAATCTCATATTCCGGATAGTAATATTCCAGAAAGCTGGCTCCAAGCATGGTAAACGAAGTGGAATATTTTTCGGCCAATTCGGTATCGCAGCTTGCACCCAATTTCACTACATCAAAACAGCCGGCTTTTGTTATTTTCGCATCATAAGCTTCGAAAAAAAATTCTTTAACTCCCGGAATTTCTGCGTTACCGCCGGCTATACAGATTTTTTTTATAGTCTGCGTCGAAATGGTAGATTCCTGAAATTTCGCGAAAAAATAACCCGTGCTGAGTCTTATTCTCTGGAATATTTTCTTGAAAGTGGTATTAAGGACTTTATGAAGGCTCGCTTCCGGGCTGGTATCGTCAAGATTATCTATTTTTTCCTGAGATAAAAGTCCTAATTTAAATTTGTTTTCCTCGGCCGTAAATGCCGTCTGATCGCCGCCGGAGTTATACATCGTTTTTACGACAGTAGCCAAGGCGCTGCCGCCCATATTTATGTCTTTAGAAAAGTTAAGGCCTTTCCGCGTAATAAAATTAACCGTTATCTGTGAATTGCCGAAATCAAGAAACATTGCGACTTCTTCAGGACGAAGATCGTTCATTTCCTGCATCCGCTTTGAATAAGCATAAATTGCCAAAGGCGCGGGAACGAATCCGCCAAGTTCCAGTCCCGCAAGTTTAGCGATATCAGAAAGCTTCTGAAGATATTTCTTTTCGACGCCTACCGCAAGGACTTTATATTTTTTTTGCGACGCGCCGTCATTGCCTTTCGATTCAAATTCCTTGACAATCTTATAATCGATATTGCATTCGTCAATCGAATATGTAACTTCTTTTTTAAATTCGAACCTTATGGCTTTTTCGAGCGACTCTAAGCCCATTTTGGGAAATTCAAGGTGGCGTATGGTAACGTTCGTGCCGCTGAGTGCAAATAAAGCACGGCCGGGCATCATGGCTGATTCAGTGAGAATGCCTTTAATAATTTCGGAAATAATTTCATTTGTAACGGAAGGCAGGTCAAGTAAGTTCTTAATTCCTATCTTTTCGAATGAAACTCCGTTTTCAGTTTTTATCACCTGGGCAATTTTTATAGCACTAGTGCCGATATCGATTCCAAGCAAAATTTCCTCAGCCATTCTTTAATCACCAGTCTCATAATATATACGGAAAAGTCAATTAAATGTCATTCTCATTATATTTACGCAGCCTTAATTAACCCTGATTAATATTCCCGCCGCTACGGTATTGGCCGCGTCTCTCACTAAAAGCGTCACTTCGCCAGTGCTTATGCCGGTAACTGTCGCTTTGTTGCCGCTGCTGCTGGCTATCCTGGCATATGTTTCATTAGGCAGGGACCAGACCAGGGAAGCTTCCTTCGTCGCACCGGAAACATCTATATAATCAGCGGTGTATTCACGGGAAGCCCCTACAGAAAGCGGATCGGACGAAGCGTTATTAAACTTAACATAAGCGAGATTGCCGCCGGCCGAATTGCCGACGCCGAACTGAATATGTTTGGAAATGCCGCCGCTTTGCGCTATCACTTCAGAGGTTCCGCGTTCTACGCCTTTAACGATCGCAAACGATGAGCCGGACGAAGCGTATGTGCTGAGCACCTTGACTATCGCATCGTCGGCCGCGGAAAACGCAACCGAAGAATTCGCGACAATTTCCGAGTTCTTATTCAGCGGCCTTGCCTCTATCACATAATGATCGCCCACATTCACGCTGGCGCTCGAATTCAAAAGCCGGCCCGCGTTATATAAATTAATGTTAGCGACGTAAACTGTGTTTTCATCAAGTCCCAGTTTCCCTGAACAGCCGTTTGTCACAACAAAAAATAAAGTCATTATGAACGCAGCGAGTAATATCCAATTTTTACCGTAAAATTTCATAAATTCAATCTCAACTTATTTTAATATATTCGCGAATCGCAGTAAAATTAATATAAAAGCTACTTCGCGGTCACTATCGTAAAAATATCGTCTTTAACAAGTGAATCTGTTCCCGAGCCGGCGCCAGTCGCTGTATCTTCGCCGCATGACTGGAGATAAAGTCCGGAAACCGCTCCGCCGTCTTTGAACGATTCACAATTATTCAAGTTAGTCATATCGATCGAAACTGACGATTGAAAAGTTTCATTAAGTTTTGTACCCTTATAACCAGAGGCAGGATCTACAACGCCTACAGATATTTTAGCGCCCCATGCGTCAACCGATATTTCGTTTGTCGTTCCGTCCATATAAGGGCCTTTCCAATTCTTAATCTGTACTGCGGTATAATTCGCCGGAGTCAGTTTCGTCGAATGATACCCTTTCTTCGTTTCGACGGGTCGTTCGAATAAGTCATTTATATCGCCAGGCCAGATGCTCGTATCGGCGTTAAAATTTTTCATGGCCTTAGCTATCGAGCTTAATGACGTTTTGGTGGCGTTTGTTTTGCCTGTCGAAAGCACCTGGGTCACCTTAGGAAGCGCAACCGCTATAAGAAGCCCTAATACGACAAGCACGATCATTATTTCAGTTAAAGTGAAACCTTTTTTGGAATTAACTCTTTTCGATGAATTGAATAAAAACATTATAAACCCTCCCGATAATTCATATCGACTTTATTTTTATAAACTAAACACAAAATAAAATAAAAATGGCCACAATTTTTTGTTTACTTAATTGAACTTGTAAGGTCAAACATCGGCAGGAACATGGCGATCGCTATGAACCCTATAACCGCGCCCATAACGACAATCAGCACCGGTTCGAGCATCGACATAACGCCTTCAATAGCCATCTCAACCTCATATTCGAAAAAATCCGAAGATTTTATTAAAAGTTTTGGCAGAGTGCCTGTTTTCTCGCCGGTCTGGATTATTTTCGTGACGATCGACGGAAAAACTTTTTTTGTTTTCAAAATATCATAAAGCGCAATACCCTGTGAAACGCCGTTATTCAAAGACCTAACGACATTTTTCAAAAGCACGTTCTCGACGATATTTTCGCAAACCTCGAGGCACTTTAATATCGGCACGCCGCCGTTTAAAAGCGTTCCCATAGTCCTGGTAAACCGCGCCACCGATGATTTCAATATAAGATTTCCTACGACCGGAACCTTAAGTATCAAGACGTCAAAATAATAAGCCGCGGTATCGTTATTTTTTAAAAGCCACCTTATACCGATAAACAGCGCGATAAGGCCTAAAATGACATGAACGTAATAGACCTGTAAGAAAGCGCTTATTTTCATCAGCATGACTGTAGGACCCGGCAATCCGGCTTTAGCTTTGGCAAAAACCTTTGTAAACTTAGGGAATACATACGTTATTAAAAAAAATACTACACCGCCGGCCACGAGACTCAGTATCATCGGATACATAAGCGCCGACTTCACCTTGGTTCTTAGTTTAGTGTCGCGCTCGGAAAATTTCGCTATCTGGATCAAAGCCTCGTCAAGTCCTGCTCCGGCCTCGCCGGCTTTGATCATGTTCGCCGTCAGATCGTCAAAAACGTCAGGATATTTGGAAACAGCCTCGAAAAATGTCTGCCCTGTAGATATTTTAGTGCGCATATCAATTATTATAGCTTTTAATTTTGGGTTTTCGCACTGTTCCGCGAGCGACTCGAGACTCTCCACCAACGTTACTCCGGCGCTTATGAGCGTCGAAAGCTGCATATAAAAATAAGTGATTTCCTTTTGCGAAATTCCGCCGCCAAACAATTTTTTAATCGTTGACAGCATACCTGAATTTTCAGAGTATTTTTGGACTTCGTTTATTTCTATTACGAAATAGCCCTTGTCCATCAGGCTGTCGATCATGGCGTCCTTATTGGCGGCTTCGCCGCGCGCCGTAGTGGTTTTGCCTTCCTGATCGGTTATCTTGTATTCGAATTGCTGCGCCATTTATTTCCGCCGTTTTCAATTAATTTCTGACGACCTTATAAGCATTAACGGGAATCTCTTTGCCCTTAACGTAAAAAGTATCTTCTTTTATGCATTTAAATTTATCTTTTATTTTTTCATATACCGTTTCATTTATCAGTATCTCGTTAAAGCCGGCATTAGCCTGAAGGCGTGCCGCAAGATTCACAGTATCGCCGATTGCCGTATATTCCATACGGCTCGGCGAACCGATATTGCCCACTATCGCTTCGCCTAGGTTAACGCCGATGCTGAAGCCCAGGTCAACCCCGAATTCTTTTTTAAATTCGCAGGACATTTTTTCGACAGTTTCTATGATTTCTACCGCAACCGAGACAGCTCTCGATGTGTCGTCCTCATGAATAACAGGCGCGCCGAAGAAAGCCATTACAGCGTCGCCTATAAATTTATCGAGAGTGCCGTCGTGTTTAAAAATAATCTCCGATATTCTTGAAAAAACCTGGTTAAGCATGGAAAATACATTTTCGACGCTCATCTGCTCGGACATTTTCGTAAAATTCTTTATATCGGCAAATAATACAGTAATTTCGCGCTTCTCGCCGTCCAATTTTATTTCGCCGCTTGTCTTTGTGAGCTGATCTATAAGATTTGGCGATATGTAACGTTCCATGTTATTCCTGATATGGCGTTCTTTTTTTATAGTCATCATGAGTTTAGCATTTTCGACTGCAACGGAAACCGCGCCGGAAAAATTTTTCAAAAACAATACATCATCCTCGTCAAAAGGCATTTCAACGGATTTTTCTAGATAGAAAGCGCCGTGAATATCACCGTGCTTCGAAACGATAGGAATGCATAATATGGACTTGCCGTTAAGCGCGACAACGCTTTCCGAAGAAATAAACCTCTCGTCCGTAAGGCTGTTTTTCACGAGCACGGGTTCTTTGATGTTATTCATGTAATCAAGAATAGACCTCGATACGGCATCGCCGTCAAAAGCAATATCGCGGTAGCTCATTTTACGAGTGACATAAGGTATAAACTTTTTGGTTTTCGGATCGTATAAAAGAACAAGCCCGCGTTCGACGTTTCTTATGTTGCCGACAAGATCAAGCACTATATTTAACAGCTGTTTCAGGTTCAAAATTTCCGAAATCGATTTCGTAAGCTCAAACAATACTTTAAGATCCTTGTTTGTCTTATTGACCTTTTCATCGAATTCTCTCAAAATATTACTGGTTTTAGAATGAAGCTCGACAAGCGAGTTTTCAATCTGGTCAGGCCTTAATTGGCCGCCGTTATTTTCAAAAATAGATTTAAACACGTTAAAACTTTCATCGAGCTTGTTCTGACATTCAGTAAGGAAAGTATTTTTTATTTTTTCCTCATTAAAAAAATCACCCAATTTACTGCCGTCAATAATAATCGACTGCAGGTATTCTTCCTCGTTAAATTCGATTATGCTTTCGCCGATACGAACGGTATCATAGTTATTAACCGGTGAATCATTTATTTTACGGCCGTTCAGAAGAGTCCCGTTAGTGGAGTCGTTGTCGCGAATCCTCCAAACGCCGTCCTTAAAATAAACACTCGCATGATGCCGTGAAACCATATTCGCCTTTATGGCTATATCGCAATCTGCGCTGCGGCCTATCAGGTATGTCCTGGCAGCGTCAAGTTCGATTTTTTGATATTCGCGATTGCTGTCTACAATTGTCATTTTCATAGCGATTTAAATTCCACTCTTTTTCATTCTAAAATGAGAAGTATTATAACACAAAGTGCCGCCATATTCAATCAAATTTAACTTCATAATTTTTCCCGAAAAATTACAGCCGATTCATTTTTGCCATAAAAGTAAAATTGACACTAATTGTTGATTATGCTATAATAAAAATAGCGGTTTTACTTTAATTTTGAAACATCGGAGAGTTTTTATCGTTTATGAAAAAAAAAAATTTTAAAAACATAAAATTAAATTCGGCGTTTACGATACTCGAGCTTCTTATAACGATGGTTCTTGTTTCAGCTTTGACCGCGCCGATTTTAAACACATTCCAGGTAAGCGAACGGCTCGGTGAAAGAAGCAAAAGATCGTTTATCGCGCAAAATTTAGCAAGAGAGATGATGGCTGAAATTTCAGCCAAATCATTTAACGACCCCGACGAACCCGACACGGTAAATGTAAATTTGAAACCCGGCCCGTATCACGAAGAATATAACGCTCTTGCGCCTAAAATACAAAACGGCACCGGCGAAAACGAAGCGCCGCGTTTTTTTAACGAAACTCTTTTAAACAGGAACAAATATTTCGACGACATAGATGATTACGCGGATTACAATACTGATGAAGCCCTCCTTCCGACGCTGTCATCCGGCAAAGAATATCTCGTGAACGGCCAGAACCTTTATGAAAATTACCGCGTAAAAGTCTCAGTCACTACCGACACATCTAAAACTATGGAATCTAAAAGCGTTCTTGATAACGGAATAATTCCCGGGACTCTTCTGACCGGCATAGCCGCCACAACCGATTCGAGGTATATACTGTCGTTAAACGGCGACGAAAAAACCGTATCAGTGATAAACACCAGGACAAACAAAGAAATAGATACCGATCCGTCAACCGCGGCAAGCGAGCGTATAAAGCTTGACAATTCGACAATACCTTCAAAAATATTGCTTGGCGCGTCGCAGGACAGATTTTTTGTTCTGAACAAAGCTGTTAACGATAAAATCGAGTCCACGTCGAGCATTTCGGTAATCGACATGAATCCGTTCAACGCGCCTGAATATTCATTTCATAAAGTCCACGATATAACTTCAAACGGCCTTAAATCAAATTCGTTTACGGCAATAGCCGCCGATAAAAAATCGCGCATATTCGCCGGAACGGTAAACGGCGGCCTTGTGCGAAGCCTCGATAACGGCGTTTCATGGCAATTAATGAATATCAAAACCGACTCCGGCGATATAGAAAATACTATAACATGCCTCGCCACAGTAAATTACGGTTATGGCGCAGGCAGCGATATTACCTACGCCGGTTCGGCCGGAGGTTTATGGTACACCGAAAACGGAGGGGAGTCATGGAAAAAAATTCCTGATATCAAAAATGTAACAGCAGTAGCGGCAATGCCTAACGGCTACATGGCGGCAGGGCTTTCAGGCGGCAAGCTTTACGGCTTCAAAAAATTCGCGGTAAATGATGAATATCCTTTCAGGTCGGCGGTATCAGGGCCGGTTCCAAACGCCGTAGATTCGATAGTAATAGACAAAAATTATAATTTAATAATAGCCTCAAACGGCAAAACTTATTACAGCGCCAATTTTTTCGATTCCGACATTTCAGCCGGATCGATGCCGGCGCCTGTTTTTTCGCAATACAGTCAAATACCCGACAATCATAATGTATCTTCGCTTTATATCGATAGAAGCGCGACCTGCCCGGCTAACTTCAAAAAAATAACAGGCCTTACGCCGGGCTCTGCGACGGCTAAGGAATTCGCTCCCGCGGTATATGCGAACGAAGCCGGAATTCATTTATTTTATTTAAGCGGCGAAGCATCAGGAACCGGCGGCACTGTCGGCACGCCTCATTTATATTACGTCTCATCTTCAAATTGCGGTCAGTCGTGGTCGACGCCTAAAAAAATCTCATACCTGAACAAAAGTTTAGAACCGGCATGGGCGCACTCTGAAGCAATTGATAAATACGGCACAATGCACGTTTCCTGGTTCAGCAAAATAAACGGATGCTGGAAATTATGCTATCAGCGCGGCGACCATTACGGCCTATCATGGCTGACATCGGAAGTAATACTTGCCGGCGATACAGTTGATATATGCATTAACGATTTAAAATTCTCCGAAACATCCGACCCAAAGCGGGCAACAAACGGCGCCGGAAAGCATCAAAATATTTGCGTGTCGCCTTTAAACAGGGTTTATATAGCTTTTTCAGGCAATTCGAACAGCAAATTTCATTATTTAATATGGTCGTATGACGGCGGAACCGGCTGGGCCGCCAAAGATATGATAAAAATCCCCAAGCCGGCAGACAGAAGCGACGAAATCGTAGAAAGCATAAATTACATATCGCCCGATAACCGCATACTGTGGATTTTTAAATCATCCGAAAAACGGCGCATGATGATGACCGACAGCGACGGCAACGTGTTAAGCGGCCAGAACGGCTGTTTCGATATCAACCAGATATCGGAAAGCGCGCCTTTATTAATGGACAAAAATCTTATCTACCGGTATTTTTACGTTCAGAACAACAGGCTATGCCAGCACGCCGGCAATTTTCCTTACGCCGAATGCCGAAGCGCCGGCTACAGTTTTCAGCCCTACGCCGATGATATATTTCAATCGGCAAGTAAAAAAAATAATATTTATACGTTTTATAAATCACAAAATAAAATTTTCGCAATCAAATCATCTAATAACGGCATTGCCGCTCAAGTTCCGATATTTATCCGCGACTGCGGCGCCGGCGGCTCGGCCGCATCGGCCGCATATAGAAATGACGTTTATTTCGTGACCTGTCCCGAAGATTCATCTTCTAATTCTTCACTTCAGCTTTGCCTGTTCTCCGATGAAACTCTTTTCGGCGGCGGACATAATTTTTGCTTCACCGAAGACCTGAAGAATTTTCCTGCCATATTATCAGGAAATACTTACCAGGATTGCGGCTTCACCGTTAACTGCTTTCAGGGCGACGCGAATGGCAATATCCTGTGCGGCACAAGCGACGGACTTTTAGTTTTAAACAGCCGCACGGCAAATACAGTAGAAAAGGCTGCCGGCGATATTTACAGCACATATAATTCGAGATTCAGAAGCATCACGGCCGGCGGGCAGGCCAAAACATGGTCGTCATATTTCAAGGGCGTAAAAATTACTGCGGTATATCTCGAACCAGGCGGTTCATTCTGGGCGGCCACCGCTGACCGCGGCATATTTCATTCATCGGACTACGGCGAATCATGGGAAAACATAACGGCAACTATCGCCGATATAGTCGATATAAGCGTCCCGGGAACAGGTCAGGCAGCCGATATCAATAAGATAAACATTTTTTCCAGGCGTCATAATTTAAAAATAGCACCGGACGGCAGCGGCACTCAAATCGTTCAGCATTTAGCTTCAGTTTTTAACCTTTCAAACAATAAAATCGAAAGTGTAACCGTAATTTCTGATAATTACGGCGGCGAAAAAGCAGCGGCGGCATCTTATGACAATTCAAAAATTTACATATTTGAAAAAAATGAAAAAAACATATATTCTAAAAAGCATAACCGTATCAGTAAAAATATAGTACAGGCAGCCCAGTCAGGATATTTACTGACCGGCCTTATCGCAAATGCAAATGATACGCTGGAGATATCCGCCGGCGGCAAATTCTGGCTCGATAAGGAAAATACATATTTTTGCTCGACAGCGGCAGGAATGAATTGTGACTTCAGGCAGGACGCCGCCGGGAAAAACTATATCGGAAGCCTTATTTTAAAAACAGGCGGCGGCTACGCTTCCGTAAACCAGTATTATAACGGCCCGGCAATAGGGTCGGGCGAATTGGCATATCAGATATCCGCCGATTCTTACTCAAAAACAAACGGTTTTTTGACCGTAACCACCGGCATAAATTCTGCGCGCGAAGTAATTAGTCTGCAAAATAAAATAAATTCTGCGGCTAATCTTATTGCGGCGCCCGATAATCAAACATTATACGCAATAGACGCCGGAGCACAAAAAGTCTATGCCGTCACTAATATAAACAATCCGGCCCAAGTAGTGGTAAAAGAATATTCTAAAAACATAAACATCCCGCTGGATGTCATATTCTCGCCCAAAAACTCGGACGGCCAATTTAAAACGTATATCGTCTGCCAGTCGAACATAATAGACCTGGAAGGCAATAAAATACTGAATGAAGCTGGCGCATTCAACATCCAGGCGGCAATAGCCAACGACGGCGGCGATTTGTTCTTTATTGACAAACTTACAAAAAAGATTTTTAAATGCAGTAAAGTCAATGAAAAAACAGTCTATGTAACCGTATCAGATACAGACGTCAGGGCTGCCGGTTCCATGCCGCCGGTCACTATCGCCAAAAAATTCTATCAATGGCGAAGCGGCGACTTTAAAAGCTACCACCTTGTAGGCGGCCAAAAACCGAACCGCGATTATTTTAAATACAACTTCATTTATACGTCAAAAGAATATCCTTCGGGAATCACGGCCGGGCAAAAAGTCAGATGGCAGCTCAAAAAGAACGGAACAAATGACATTTTAAACGTATATGTAGTCGACAGTGTTCTCGAGATAAACGGCGAACTTGAAATACAGCCTGCCGCATTGGTAAAATTCGCCGCTGCCGATAAAAATATAAACCCTGATAATTTTTCAGGCAAGGCAAGCTCCTGTTTAAAAACCAACGCAGGCGGCAAACTGACAATCGCCGGAAAAGTAAATGACAATGAAAAAGTTATTTTTACTTCAATCGACGATAACAAGCTGGCGCCTTCGGTTTATAACGCGCCCGACGGCGTATTCAGCACGGCCGACGGATATCCGAACACTCAGATTGCCAAAGGCCCGATGCCCGGCGACTGGGGTTATTCCGACGGCGAGTCGAAACAATACGGCGGCATACAACTTCAACCGGGCGATGACATTACCGGACTGGAGACTTATTACGGGCTATTTTACACGGCCTCGCTTTACCCTGAAACCATAAAGAAAAAAAATTACGATAACTGCCAGGGCGAAGGCGGTTTATTAAATGAATGGTCGCCAACCAACGTTTTTGTCGTAAATAATCAGATCGAAGTCCAATCAGGCTCATCAATAACAGCAGCCCAAGGCACTATAATAAAATTCGACGGCGCCGGAAAAATAAAAATAAACCGAAGCGCGCAACAGTTGCCTGGGCCATCGATTATTTTCAACGGCAGTTTCGCCAAAAATATAATTATGGATTCCATAACCTCCGAAAATATTTCCGGCGAGTTTAAAACACCGTCAAAATCAACAGGCGGATACTGGACATTCATCGACTCGTTAAACACATGCGAAACCGGCATTTTCAAAAATATAACCGCCGCAAACGTCAACGCGCTGTCATTGAACGGAAGTTCATTAATTTTCATAAATTGCAATTTCAAATTATCCAATCCTGCTGTATTTAAAGCCGAAATCAGGCAAAAAGATTTTTCGAGTTTTATTAATTGTGAATTCAACATAGCAAGGGGAGGAATTTTATCAACGCTCGGCTCAAGCAATGAATTTATGAATTGCACGTTCGGCAATAAGCCTTACCAGACAGGAAGCGACGAGGATTACGGAATAAAATCATCCGAAGGCGCATCGGTTTATTTAAAAAACAATAAATTCGAATATCTCCAGGCCGGCTCATCGTCGTCTGACAGCGCGGTCAGCGGCAGCAGAATATATTCAGATTCAATAATTTCAGCCGAAAATAACTTTTTTATAATACATCGGCCGACTCGGCAGCTTCGTGCGAAATAACGCTTTCAGGAAAATCTCAGTCGTTAGTCTGGCCTGAAATTTGTTCCAATACATTCGAAAAAGCGAAATTACCATTTTACATAGACGGTATGGACACCACGGCAGCCTCTTTGAAAGAAACCATTTACAACAACGTCTTCACATCGTGCGCTAAGCTCGCCGCGGTAAAAATTCCGGCTAAAGGTTCCGGCCCGGGCGAATTTAACATAACCGGCAATATCACCTCCGACAGGTTCGATAATATTTATATCGTTGACAGCGGCAGCAATACTCTAAATAAATACACTTCGGGCGGAAGGCATTTAATGCAAATCGGCGGCACCGGCACCGCTAGTGGCAAATTTAAAGGCATATACGATGCGGCGGTCAACGACACCTGCGAAATATACGTAACGGAAAAAAACAACTGCCGCATCCAAAAATTCGATAAAAGCGGAAATTTCATATTATCATTCGGCAGCTTCGGCAATACGCCGGGTAAATTTTTAGAGCCCGCCGGAATAAAGGTTTTGTCAACACCGACCTCGGAAATTATATTCGTAACTGACAGTTTAAGAAACAAGCTGATGAAATTCAAACCAGACGGCAGTTTTATAGAAGAAATAGGTAAATCAGGGTCCGCACTCGAGCAATTCAACACTCCGCTCGGAATAACTATAAGCCGCGACTGCAAATATATTTACCTCGCCGACAGCATGAATAACAGAATTCAAAAAATCAAGGCGCTTTTAGACACCGTCGAAGTGGAAAAATTTGAAATCACCTCATTAAACGGCATCGAAGCTAAACGCGGAGAATACATAAAATTAAAGGTGCGCGCACTTGATAAAGACGGCAATTTAATAACCGGCTATAACAAAAGCGGAACTATAACAATAGACTACGTGCCGGGCGTTGTTAATTGGGTCGGAAACGGCATAACCGACAAAAGCCCGGACCTGTCAGATAACGGCGCAAAATTCGATTATCCAGCATTTACCGGAGGCGAAGCACATATTTACGTTACAAGCATGCATTCTTACGCCGCCAGAAGAATTAATATAACGGATGATGAAAATCCTGATATGAAAGGCACTATAGACCTAACCTGGCTTGACGGGCCGGAATATAGTTTAAAATGCGACGGCAGCTCGAGTTATGTCAAGCTTCCCAATTTTTCGCTGCCGTCTAAAGTAACCATAGAAACATGGTTTAAGACAAACAATTGCGGAACGATTTTTTCAATAGAAAACCGTGATTTTCCAAGCACGCCTTCAAACTGGGTACCGGTTTTATATGTCGGCACCGACGGCAATTTATACGGAAAATTCTGGGATTCGCGTGGGCAGGCCGGCGCTTATATAATCAGGAGCGCCTCAGCGGTCAATGATTTTATCTGGCATCATTGCGCATTGACTTATGACGGTTCAATGTACAGGCTTTATCTTGACGGAATAAAGGTTTCAGAACTCGCAGGCTCCATAGCGCAGCTCGATATGGACCGCCTTCACCTGGGAACGGGATATACCGCTACCTGCTGGGACCCGTCAAACCGCGACTGGTTTTACTTCGACGGCCTTATAGACGAGTTTAAAGTATGGAATTTCGCGCTCGCCGAAAATCAAATCAAACAAAGCATGAATTCAACTTTAACAGGAACCGAAAACGGCCTTATAGGATATTATAAATTCAACGAACCGCAGGGAACAGACCCGGTTGACAGCTCACAAAACGCTTCAAAGATCGGAAACGGCTCATTGAAAAACGGCGCGGTTTATTCGGACGATTATAAATAGCAGAAATTAATTCGAATAAGAATTTTAATATTAAAGACATTTGATACTTCAAAGTAAAACATAAAAATTACAAGGCATTCCAGAAAATCCTGAATAACGTCTTTTGATCGTGTGACAAGCGATTTTTAAACAAAGGAATCACTTTATGAAGAATAATAAGGCACAAAACTTAATACTTTATTTTCTAAAAAAAATCAAAGCCGGCAGCTGTATTTTAGCGTTGTTTATTTTCATATCAATACCTTCGCAGCTTTTCGCGCTGGATGCCACGTATTCATATAAAGTCGGCAGCTGGGATGAAGGTTTAATTTATAACACCTCGGAGCCGACATCATACGTTAAAAATATTTTTTCGGTTCCGACTTCAGGCATTATCGATAAAATCGAAGTTACGGCCAATTTGATCGCGGGCTGGAGCGTTAGCAATGAAAATCAAGATATTATTCTCCGGCTGACGCTTCCCGGCGGCAATACATTTAATATATGGTCCGGCGACTGGCCGTCGAGCGGAGAACACGAATATACAAAGACAATTTATACAGTGAATGGGCACCAAATGGCCGGCACATGGAAACTCACATTTACATCTTATCAGGCGCGTGACAATAATTTATTAATTTATAACAGCGACATGTTCGGCTTGCATAATTACTCAACTTACGATGACGCGTTCCAGCGGATAAAAGTCAAAATTTATTATCTCGAAGACTGGCCGGCAAGCAGTTTCAACGTCAAATATTACAATAAATTCAATAATTTTACAGGGACTCCCGACGCAGTCGAAAATCTTCCCGGCCTGAGCTTTTCTTACAGCAATTGGGACTCGAACAGCCCGGTTATCGCAGGCAAACGAATCGGCACCTGGAAAGACCCGGACGGGTTTTATCAAAACCGCGGCGCTTATAATGATTTTTCGATCAGATATCAGAGCAATCCGGCATTCGAGTCAGCAAATTATTATTTCAGCCTGCAGGGCGATGATAAAATAAGCCTTTACCTGGACGAAACTTTCATAGATTCCACCGATTGGTCAACGGGCATAAAGCAGGTAAAGCGCTATATGAACTCGGGTTCACATAAAATAAGGCTCGATTATTTTCAAGGAGTCGGACATGCGTTCACAAGTTTTTCGTTTGCCAAGGACCAGACACCGCCTGCCAGCGCATCTATAAACGCACCCGACGTCACGTCAAGTCCGCAGATTATCGCATCAATTTCGGCCACCGATTTTTTCGGCGTAACCGGCTACGCAATAAACGTCGATAACAGCTTTCCCGGAAGCTGGGCAACCGTAGCCGAAACCGAAAATTTTTCGACCATATTAAATGTCAATATCGGCAATTCCGAAGGCGCGCACACAATATATGCCTGGTTCAAAGATAGAAACGGCAACACCACAGGCCCGGTTTCACGCAAGATAATACTTGACCATTCCCCGCCTTCCGGAAGTATTGCAATCGAATCAGGAGACGGCAGTTACGTTAACACTCAAACTATATCATTTCGGTTGAATGCGCACGACAATTATTCGTATGTCACGCACTACGCCGTTTCAGAAACGAATTCCTTAAGTAATTCCAGCACGGCAAATACCTGGATAGCGATTCCATTAAACTCCAGCAGCTTCGATATAGCTTTAAACTATACCTTTAAAACTGCCGTTAACGAAAATAAAACTATATATGTCTGGATAAAAGATCAGGCCGGACTTACAGCGGGCCCCTACAGCGATTCGATAATTCTTGACACCACGGCGCCTTACGAATATAAAATTAACGCAAACAGCGGCGCTACATGGGCTAAAGATGTAAGTTTGACGTTAAATTTACACGCTAAAGATTCATTGAGCCCCATAAAATATTATTTTTACTCTGAAAATCCCGCACCGGCAGCATATTTATGGAAAACAACAAGCGGGAATCTTAAGAATTTCGATAAAAACGAAACCTACTCGCTGGGCATCAACGCCGCCGACGGCTTAAAGATTATTTACGCCTGGTATAAGGACGCTGCGGGAAATGTATCCCCGCGCAGCGAAACAAATATAGTTCTCGACAGAACCGCGCCTTACGAAGTAAGCGGAAAAATCATTATAAATGACGATTATCCATATACGATAAGCAGAAATGTCAATTTAAAAGTCAACGCGCTCGATCCGAATAACGCAACCGGCTATTCAGGGGGAGTTTGCGGTTATTATATATCCGAATCTTCATCGCTTCCCGATTTAAACGACTTAAAATGGAAAAACTTTCCGCCGGTCGCAAACTACATAAATAATTCAATTCCTTATGCAATCACCGGTCCGGAGGGAATAGTTACGGTATATGCCTATTTCAAAGATGCGGCCGGAAATATATCGAACGTAGTAAGCGATACAGTCGAACTTGATTTCTCAAGCCCGGTCGGAAGCGTAAAAATAAACTACGGAAAGCAATTCACCAATAATAACGAAATGACAATAAATCTTACGGCAAACGACGGCGGAGGAATCACTGGATTTTTTATATCGGAGACGCGGGAAACAGCACCGGCCCTTTCTGACGCTAATTGGACTAAATGTCCTGTAATTCGTAATTTTTCCAAAAATTTCCCTTATAAATTCGCCCAAACCAACGGTAAAAAGAAAATAAACGTATGGTACCGGGACGGCGCAGGCAATATTTCCGACAGGGCCAACGCCGAGATTATTTTAGACAGCGCGCCGCCCGATCCAGGCACCGGCGAAGTCGAGGTCGTAACGATCGCCGGAAACGGCCTCGCATCGGAAAATAATTCGGTTGTTTCGGCGCTTGCGGCTCCCATTTCGGGACCAGCCGGTATATGCGTCACTAAGAGCGGCGACATATATTTTACTACCGCAAAAAATACAATAAAAAAATTAAGATCCGACGGCATGGTTGAAACTATCGCCGGCAGCGCTTTAACATCAGGCGGCAAAAATAACGGATACGCGCCGTCCAGCACATTTGACAAGCCTTGCGGCATTATAGCCGACGCTTCGCAAAACATCTTTATATGCGACTTCAATAATAATTTAATAAGGCAAATAAGCAGTATGACAACCTATACGTCAAACTTTTCAGGAAGCGCCTCTGCCGGCGACTCCGACGGCACCGCCGCCGGCGCTGCTTACTTCAATCCTTATTTTATTCAACAGGCAAATGACGGCACTTTTTATCTTACCGACAGCAAAAACAAAAAAGTAAAAAAAATATATAAGGATCCAGGCGGCTATTACATGGTTTCAAGCGTAACAGGAAGCGTTTTCAACCTCCCTGCGGGAATCGCGGTAACTGCCGCTAATGACATCTTCGTCTGTGACTCGGGCGCTAACCTTATAAGAAAAATATCGAGCGCCGGCGAGCTGTCTACCTATGCCGGCGCGATTGATTCCGGATATGCAGACGGCAACGGAATTAACGCAAAATTTAACGCGCCGTGCGGAATCGCTGCGGATAAATACGGCAACATTTTCATATCGGACAGCAAAAATAATTTAATACGTAGAATTTCAACCGACGGCGCTTCCGGCACGATTGCCGGCGACAAAACACTTACCGCAGGCCATGCGGACGGCCCCGGCCAGAGCGCGAAGTTCAACTCTCCAGCAGGAATCGCGGTCGCAAATAACGGTACGATTTACGCAGCCGATTCGAAAAATAACCGCATACGTAAAATAACGCCGGTAAAAGACCGCGGGCTTGATATAAATCACGGCTCCAAAACCGCTCATGAAAAAAATATCGTACTGTCCCTTGCGGCATGTGACGACTATGGAATTTCCGGATATTACATAAGCTGCTCATCCGGATACAAGCCGCCGGTTTCGGCAGATTCCCCTGCCGATTCAGCGCTCGACGGCACGCCTGACAAATGGCATAATCTAAGCAATCCGGTTAAATTATTCACGGCCGAAGTTAATTTTACGCTTGACACCTGCGACGATCCACGGACTATTTATGTATGGTACAAAGACAGCGCAGGCAATATATCGATAACAACTTCGAAAGACGTAAATCAGAAATATATGCGAATAGTAAGCTCTCACGGCGTCGGATATTTAAATAACCCGGCAGCGTTATCATCTGATTCTTACTCGAATTTATGGGTTATAGACCAGGGAAATCCCGCGATATATAAGTTTAAAGGCGACCAGCCGCAGACGCGTTTCGGAGCGGCCGCCGGCACGAGCATCGACACCATAAGCCATACTTTAAGCGGAATTACGGTCAATTCCAGCGATAATCTGCTGCTGGGCGAAAAAGACAAAAGCAGATACTCATGCTTCATTACCAATGAAGTTACTTTAAATCAGCCATACTTCATTAATTCGACCGAAAAATCAATATTCTTAACTTCTAATATTACTGATTATTCTTCATTCTCCGATTTAAGAAACTCCGTAACTGATAAATACTCGGGAAATTTAAATTACTCGGCGGTCAGGGCATCGTTTAAAAACCTTACCATAGCCTCAACGCAGCCTGAAAAAAACTTGAAAATCCGAACTATAGAATTATATAGCTCTTCTGATTATTCAGCGGTAAGTAAAATATCAAACCTGCCTAGAAAGCAAAAACTTTTTATAAGTGTAAAAGGCATGGGCGGCGCTCCGGATGCATTAAAAAGCCTGGCAATTGAAATCACGTCGCCGGCAAGCCATGAAAAATTATCATTCAGTCTGCTTGAAACCGCCATCGGCAGCAATAAATATAAATCCGACACGTCAATGAGCTACTTTCAAATAGGCGACAGCACTGATTTATCACAAAGAATAATCGCCGCTAAATCAGGTGATTACATAATAATCAAAGATTTGAGCGGCGATTATTCGCAAATTTTTATGGTACAGTAATTAAGTTTTAATATTTTTTTAATTTCTCCATAAGCGAAATCGTATCATAAATTTTATGGGTCGTTATCAATTTAGTCCATTCGTTTGATTTAGCAGCTATATCATTAATATTCGCCGCCGTCACACTAGCAGGCTGTTTTAACTTTCCCATCTCGTTTATCTCTATGCGCATGTTCTGGCCGGCTGTTAACTTTTGCGAAGCAAGAGACGCCTTAGCCTCGCCGTCACCCGAAACCAGGCATTCTCCTTCAAGAACGGTTATATCGGCAGTATTAAAACTGGAACCGGCCGAAGTGTTATATGAAAATAAAACCCTGGCCGATTTCATATCACATTTGATATAATTTCCTATCCTTAAAAAAGTGTCGCCGTTAAGCTGCTGGGTTTTAAGCATTAATTCACCCATGGCAAGCTTGATATTCGCCATAGTCATAAATTCAGTCCTGGTATTTTTGTTAAGCCATAAAAGCGTATTATCGGTCAATTTAAGAGCGGCCATACCGCTGCGCGTCTCGGCATTCTGGCCTATTTTAAATAAAAGCGTTCCGGCTGCCGGAAAATTTTTATCGCCGGACGAAAATGTGACAGTCCCGGATTTCGATTCATAAACCGCAACAGCTTCGCCGATAGTGTCGCCGGTTTTGCCCAAAAAATTCTCGTTTACCGGTTCGGCAATTTCAGTGCCAGTCTTAAACGTCTTTAAAAGCGACATGACTTCACTTTCAGCGTCAAGAAAATCCGATTTTTTAGGATAATAAAACAATATCATGAAAACGTTATTTATTACCGCCGGTGTTTTTTTACTATCACGGGCAAATATGACTCTTACGTTCGAAAGGTCAATTTTATCCTTATAAATTATATCTTTAAAATTTATGTCGTTATAAGCGTAATTTTGTTTTAAAACTATTATGTTATTAGTATCTTTGCTTATTTTATCATAAATTATATCATAAGCTTTCTGCAGGTCGTCGGTATAAACATCAACAGGCAGCCTTGCGATTGAAAGCATTACGTTATTGCTGTCGTTATCAAGAAACAAAGTCGCATCGGGCACCAGATTAAAGAAAAATTTGTCGCTGAGCGGACTTTCGTACCAATTTTTATCAAGCAGCGTAAAATTAAAAAGGCCGTCCTGGTGGATAAAATGAACCGCAGCTTTAGACTGGCCGGCAAAAAGCTGAATAAATAAGGCTACTACAAAAACAATGACAAGAAAATTTTTAAAATGATAACGGTAAAAATTAAAAAGCATATAAAACGCTCCTTTTCAATGGAATAAAAAATTTTACATGGAAAACAATGAACAATTTACCAAACAGTGAAAAAATTTTGATTATTTTTTCAAAAAGCTCCACGCAATTACAAAAGCGCCGAAAAGAAAACGGTACACGGCAAATATCTTGTAACTTCTGGTTTGAACATAGCTTAAAAGAAAGCTTATCGCAGCGTAGCCGACGATTGCCGAGGTTATTATTCCGACAGAAAAATTAAAGGCCGATACGTCGCCAATGCCGGTTTTCATAATTTTAACGCCTTTAAGAAGCGCGGCGCCGAAAATTATCGGCATTGACAACAAAAATGAAAACCTTGCGGCAGCGTCATTTTTCAGGCCGGAGAATAATCCTGCTGTTATGGTTATGCCCGACCTCGAAAAGCCAGGTATTAAAGCCAGCGCCTGCACGAGACCTATTATGAAAGAGCTTTTAAAAGTAATATCTTTTATTGTCAGCAATTTACGACCGTAATGATCCGCGGCTATAAGTACAAAACCCATTACCATCAAAAGCATTGCAATTATATTCGGAGAATTGCGGACATTTTCTTCGATGACATCCTCGAACATTTTCCCCGCCGCGGCGCCCGGTATTGTCGCGATAATTATATACCAGCATAATTTCGCCTCAAAAGAGTTCAGCGACCTTGTTTTAATCGAATCAATAAACCCTTTCAAAAGGGCTATTATATCCTGCCTGAAATAAACGGCCACCGATACTAAAGTGCCAAGGTGCAGCGACACGTCGAAAGTCTGCCCGAAATCAGGCCATTTCAAAAGATTAGGCACAAGTATCAAATGCGCCGAGCTCGAAATCGGTAAAAACTCTCCAAGCCCCTGAATTATTCCCATTACAACCGATTGATAAAGTTCCATTTTTTAATGTACGCTCCTGTTCTTATATATTCTAAAAAATTGATATACTATAATCTCGTCAAGCGATATTTGATTCTTCTCGGTTTCCAAAAGCTTTAATTCCTCGCCGAATAGTTTGCACACCGCATCATAAACTAACTTAGGATCGATATATTTGGCAATTTTTTGATATTCCGCATCTGTAAATATATTTTTACTGAATACGGCCGGCTTCGGATTATCAGAAAGCATGGATCTTTTTACAAAACATTTCAAAAAAACCACTACATTTGAAACATTACAATCGAAAGAGTCTTTTATATATTGTAAAATATCCTCGGCCGCGCCGAATATGCCCCAAAAATTAAAAATCTCGGCTGCCATTTCAATGTCGGTTACATAAAACGGGACCGACGCGGAAGAATTTTTCAGGCGGCTTGTAAGCTCGCCGGCGATCAGATATTCATCCTCATATGAAAATATGCGGTTTTGAGAATTACTGCCGCAGCTTCTCATTATCCAGCCGAAACATTCCAGCGCGAACGATAAATTAGAAGAGCTTTTCATGATTTCGACGGCCAGTTTAAGGCATTCAGAACCTTTTTTCAGGCACATGACAAGCTGGCTGACAAATATTCCGGCCTGTGAATATACGCTTGTAAATGTAAACGACGATACAGGTTTCGGGAAAATGTCACTGCTTTTTGATATGGCGGCTGCAAGTTTTTTTACACCGGCCGGCGTAAGGTTGCGCTCTTTGCGCATAACCGCCAGCAAGAATTTTTCCGCGCCCTTATTCGCGGTTATTTTTTTTATCTCATCACAAATATCATTAACGCAGTTATTTTCAACTAACTCGATAAATTTTTTGATTTCCGCATTAGATATATCGTTATCGCTTATCGAATAAGAGAAATACTTGCTGAAATGTTCCTCCGACGCGACACGCAGCTCGTTATTCCAGGTCTCGTTCCATTCCGCACCGTAATATGAGCCGCTTCCGAATATTATCATAGTGCGCGGGAACAGATATTTTAAAATATATTTCGCAGCCTCGATTTCTTCCGCGAGAAGTCCTGTAAAACCGCGTTCTATTATTTTTGAGTTCCTGACTTTTATAGGGTCCTCGCCCTCTATATAATTCACAAGCTGAGTGCCGAGAAACACATCAGGATTAGCGCGAATTATGTCATAAAGCGCAGGATAAAAAACGCGCAAAGCTTCGACAAGCATAAGATCAAGATGATTCACTCTCTTTTTCAGTATCGGCAGTGAAAAACTAAGCACGTTGCGGTAGCATTTAGCAATACGCGGAGTCGCCAGACGCGGCTCGAGACCGTATATGTAATTTATGACAAACGCCTGCGATTCTTCGTCAGTCAACTCGACTGCCGATTCTTTTAGAACTTCGTCAACGCAGTCGAAGAAAAATTTTCTAAGCGAAAGCTTATCGGCCATCGGCAAATTTAAAGGCACCTGCACAATTTTCTCAAGAAAATTGCGTCCTGATTCCTTATTTCCTGAGCCATAACGTTCGCCAAGCGCCGACGAAACCATATCTTCGTCAAAAGCAAGTATATAGGCGGTATTATCAAAATCAGCGGAAAGTTTGACGAGCTTAAAGATATTCTGAATTTCAGCACGGTCAAGCCTGTCGATATCATCCATGATAACGACCACACGTTTATTTTCATCTTTCAAAAATTTCTCGATTCGTTTGCGCAGCTCATCAAGTTCAACCGATGACATTATCTTACCGAGAGATTTTACACTCTCGCCGGGAGTAATTTCAAAAAATGGCACGCTGAAGGAGAACGGCATAAGTATCGCCGCATAATTTAAAATCAGACGGCCTATTTTTTCCTTATATGAATTCGGTGATTTACCAATAGCGTCGGCAAGCGTCTTAAAAAAGTTTTGCAATAAATGCGCTTCATCATTAAAGCGCCACGGATTAAATCTTATGGCTATTATATCGCCGCTCTTTTTTAGTTCTCTTTCGATAAGATTTAAAACTGAAGTTTTTCCCTCACCCCAGGCTCCATAAATCGCTATTACTATACTGCCCGGGTCGAGTCTCGAACTGATAGTGGCAGCAACGCGATTGGCGAACGGCCATCTGTTAAAACGGTCCTGTTCCGGAACTGATATGGGCGTATCGGACATGTAGTAATCTTTTTTCATAAAAAAATCATGAAACTTAGATTCCAATTCCGAATCGGAATTTAGAGTTCTATCGGAACCCTCTCCAACACCGGCGACGTCTTTTTTCGAGCCGCCGTCAAAAAAATTACTTATCCATCCGAATTTATCTGACATTTTATAATCCACTTCTCGCCCGGTTTTGAACCCGCAAAATTATTATAGAGTCAAGTTGAATTTTACCATTCAATCATTAATCAGTCAAGTTAATTAATCGTTAATTGATTAAATTATATCTTTAGTATTAAAAAATATATTTAATTTTAATAAGTATTATGTTATAATTTAACGCGTAAAAAATGAACAAACAAAGAATTTTAAAAAATACAAAAAAATTTTTTTCTATACTGCTGATTTTATTGGCTGTAATCGGCTCCAGTAAAACAGTTTTCGCATTTGACAATACTCTATTTAGAAATGATGACGTCTTCCTCGGCAAAAATTATGATCTCGAAAGCGATTATTATGAGTTAAAAAAAATAATCCAGCTTAACGACACCGATGAAAATTTTTTTATTGAACCATGTGCCATGGCATTCGACAAAAAATATTCAAGGCTTTTAGTAGGCGATTATTTAAGCGGTAAAATTTATGAATATGACACTAAAACTTATAAAAGAAACGGCGAGTTCGGCTTGAATTATTACTCGCCCAAAAAGCTTTTTGGCAAAATTTCCTCCATTTTTATCAGCCGCGAGTCCGATCTTTACTTTGTGTCCGACTCACAATTCCACCGCATATTGATATTCAATAACTACGGTATACCGCAAAAAAAATTCGGCAGCGTCGGCGATTCATTTATGGAACTAAGCGAGCCTGGCGGAGTATGTCTCGACGACAGGGGTAAAAAAGACAAAAAACTTTACATATCCGACAGATATAACTGCAGGATATGCGTATATAACAACAAACCCAGATTTTTATATTCCTTCGCGTCAAAAGGCATAAATAAATGGCAATTATATCTTCCCGGGCCGCTGCTTTTAAATAATGAGCGCGATTTATACATATGCGACACCGGAAACGACATGATAAAAATTTTTGACACGGCCGGAGTTTATCTTAAATCAATAGGAAGCAAAGGCAGGCAGCCCGGCGAATTTAACGGCATCGCCGATATATGTTTCGATTCGGCCGATAACATATATGCCGCCGATTCGCTTAACTCACGGATACAAAAATTCAATAAAAATGGCGAATACATAGGTGAAATTAAAAATTTAAACGTAAGTTTTCTGGCAAAAGATTATTTCAAAGATTTTTTTTACAGACTGCCAAATAATCTTGACTCAAACGAAGTCGCAACATCAATAGGCCAGTTGAAACATCCGGTTTCAGTCAAAGTCGACAGCGCTGCCGGCCTTGTTTATGTATTAGACAGCGAACGTAAAGAAATTTTAATTTTCGAAGGCAATAATTTTGAAAAGGGCAGAAAGTTATATATATCCAAAGATTATAAAAACGCTATAAAATATCTTGAAAAAGTGTATAAGCGCATTCCAGAAAACATAAATGCACTTTATTATCTGGCTTATTCACTTCAGGAAATCGGAAAAACCGACGACGCATATAATAAATATTTTGAAATATTAAAGAAAAACCACAATAACCTTCCGTCAAAATATGCAAGGCTGCAAATGAAAAAAATAGCCGCGCAAAGCGATAACGAAAAATTCCAAGACGCGTTCACGAAACAAATAAATGCCGAAGTTTATAAAAACGAGAACATAATAAAAATGATTGAAAAAGTCAATAAAGAACAGCAGGAAGAGCCCAGCCTTTTTGAAGTAAGGCGTAAAAAATTCATACCTGAAACTTACGAAGTTTTAATAAAAGAAAAAACGGCAGAATCAGACGAGTCAGAAGATAATAATAATTTTGAGGAATTCAAAAAAAACATAAAGGGTAATGCGTCTGATTCAACCATAAAATACGAAGCTGAAGACGAAGATAAAAATAAAAAAGAAGAAAAACACATCAAACACTAAAAGTATATATTTTTTTGATTTTAACTTAGAACGGATAACGTAATGAAAAAAATTTATTTAATAGGCGAAAATATAAAAGACAGTCCATCGCCCGCGATTCATAACGCGGCGCTGGCATATTTAAATATGAGCAATGAATATATTTATGAACTAATGCCGGTTGCGGAAAAAAATTTCGATGCGCTCATACAAAAATTGAAAAAAAACCATGATTTGGTCGGATTTAATATCACCAAACCATATAAAACAAAAATTTTAGAATATCTGGATGAAGCCGATATATTTACCAAACGCTGCGGCGCGTGCAATGTCGTTAAACTTATAAACGGCCGTTTCATAGGGAAAAACACCGATGGATACGGTTTTGTGATGCCTTTAATCAGGCGCGGCATTACGCTCAAAGGAAAAACGATATTGTTTTTCGGCGCAGGCGGTGCGGCGCGCGCCGCGATATTGCAGTCAATTAATAACGGAATAGGCAAAATAATAATCATTAACAGAACTTTAGCGAACGCTGAAAGATTGAAAGAAGAAATTATAAATGTCACCAAGTTCAAGTCAGAAAATTTTTTAATATTCAATTTTTCCGATTTGCAAAATAATAAAATTAAGTGTATAATTTTAGAAACTGATATTATAGTCAACGCGACTTCGGCGTTTCAAAACGGCGGAGAGTTTCCGGTAAATCTGCCGGAGCATTGTTTTAAACGTGAGCACGTGATTTATGATTTGTCTTATTACGAGAATATAGACTGTGATTTTTTGAGTAAAGCACAGGACGCAGGAAGTCAAATAATAAGAGGCCTTGATATGCTGGTTTATCAAGGTTTATTGTCTTTTTTTGAATGGACGGGCAAAAAACCGCCGGTATGCGTTTATACTCAGGCAGTAAACGAGCTGAGAAAAAACATATGCATTGCGATGGCCCAATAATAAACCAGCATTTGATTATTTTATATGATTCCCGGCGGCAGATAAAATAGTTTTTTTATTATTATAAATTCATTTTTCTATAACTTTTGGAGGGATACCGGTGGTTGAACCTAAAAAACGATTAAGGCTTGGCGACGCGTTACTACAGGACGGTCTGGTTAACGAAGAGCAGTTGCAAAAAGCCCTTGAAATTCAAAAACAAAGCGGTAAAAGACTCGGACAGGTACTTGTCGAAATGGGCATCGTCACTGAAAATGACATAGTTACGGTCCTCGGCAAGCAGCTCGGAATACCATACATTAACCTTTCAAACTACCTCATCGATCCGGCGACTGTTCGCGTAATACCTGAAAATATAGCACGCCGCCATCAGCTGATTCCAATCAACAAAGTAGGAAATAAACTCACGGTTGCAATGGTTGACCCTCTAAACATTCTCGCGATAGACGATATCCAGTTTATGACCGGGCTTGTCGTAAAGCCCGTCGTTGCGACATCGACGGACATAAATGAAGCGCTTGACCAGGCATACGGCAGCGAAGGCAAAATGGACGAGTTAATGGAAGACCTTGGCGATATCGGCAAGGACGTTTCTGAATCAAGCGAACTTGGAAACCTCGAGGAACTCGACGAAAATGACGCGCCTATCATCAAACTCGTTAACCTTGTAATATCAAATGCCGTAACGGAAGGCGTATCCGATATCCACATCGAACCGTTCGAAAAAGAAATGCGCATAAGATACCGTCTCGACGGCGATTGCCGCGTAACGATGGAACCGCCGAAACGAGCTCAAGCGGCTATTACCTCCCGCGTAAAGATCATGTCACAGCTTGATATCGCTGAAAAACGACTGCCGCAGGACGGACGCATAAAAATTAAAGTCAATAACAGGCCGGTCGACCTTCGCGTATCTACCGTACCAGTCGTCTGGGGCGAAAAGATAGTTATGCGTATTCTCGACCAGAGCAACCTTAAACTCGACCTTACCGACCTCGGGTTCGAGCCGAAATCGCTCGAAAAATTCATGGCGGCAATTTCAATGCCGAACGGAATAGTACTCGTTACCGGCCCGACAGGTTCCGGTAAAACAACGACACTTTATTCGGCGCTTCATACAGTTAACCAGATCGACGTTAACGTTATGACGGCTGAAGATCCGGTTGAATATAACCTTCACGGTATAAATCAGGTACAATGCCGCGCAGACATAGGCCTGACATTCGCCGCGGCTCTGCGTTCGTTCTTGAGGCAGGACCCGGACGTAATAATGGTGGGCGAGATACGTGACTTCGAAACTTGCGAAATCGCCATAAAAGCATCACTTACAGGACATCTGGTGCTTTCGACACTCCACACTAACGACGCTCCTTCAACAGTCGGCCGTCTCCTCAACATGGGTATAGAGCCATTCATGGTCGCGACTTCATTGATACTCGTACAGGCGCAGCGTCTCGTAAAAGTCATCTGCAAAGACTGCAAAGTCGAATATAAGCCAAAGCCGGACTTAATAAAAGCTTTAAATATAACTCCCGAACTTCTTGTTAAACTCGAACTGCCGCACTTAAACCTCAAAAACCTTGTCTTTTATAAGGGCAAAGGCTGTGAAAAATGCGGCGGTAAAGGTTATAAGGGCCGCGTCGGGATATACGAAGTCATGTCAGTTTCGGATACCATCAGAAAAATGATACTTGACCGCGCGTCAACACTTGAATTAAAGGAAGCTGCCTGCGCAGAAGGCATGTTGTCACTTCGCGAATCCGCGATAAGAAAAGTATTGCTCGGTAAAACCACGGTAGAAGAAGTATTCTCGGTAACTGCTTAATTTCGTTATTTATAAATTAAATACGGCCGTAAAACCAATAAAATTTGAAATTAGACTTGTGCGGTTAACCACTCGCTAAATATACTTAAAAAGTAAATTCAATAATTTTATTTTTGGGCGGCAAAATTTAAAAAATTAAGTTGAAATTATCAATATATAATTATATTTGATTTTCCGTCAAGCAGCTTTAAATAATAATATATTTTTGTAATTATGCAATTTGAATCAGCAATATACATAAATCAAAAAATTCATAAAATTATAAATTTTTGAAGGGAGTAATATAGATTGTTTATTTTAAATGACCTTTTAAACCTTGTTGTCGATAATGAAGCATCTGACTTGCACTTAACGGTAGGAACTCCGCCTGTCATACGTGTTGACGGCGATCTTATTCCGACCGATCTTGATGTTTTAACTCCTATGGACACGCGTTCGCTGGTTTATAATATGTTAACAGCCGAACAGCAAAAAGAGTTCGAAGAAAAACATGAGCTTGATATTTCTTACAGCGTTCATGGTTTCGGACGATTCAGGGTTAACATCTATCGTCAGAGAGGCTGTATCGGAGCGGCTTTCCGTGTTATTCCTTCTAAAATTCCCGCGCTTGAAGAATTGAAACTGCCGGTTAAAGTCGCCGACTTCGCACGCCTGCCAAAAGGCCTGGTATTATTCACAGGACCTACCGGCTCTGGCAAATCGACATCGCTTGCGGCATTGATTAACCTCATTAACCAGGAGCAAAAAGTCCACATATTGACAATCGAAGACCCTATAGAATACCTTCACTACCACAAAAAATCAGTCGTAAACCAGCGCGAGCTTCACGTTGACACAAAATCATTTTCCGAGGCATTGCGCCACGTTTTGCGTCAGGACCCGGACGTAGTACTCATAGGTGAAATGCGTGACCTTGAAACAGTCGAATCCGGCTTGACTCTCGCCGAAACCGGCCACCTTGTGTTCGCTACATTGCATACGACCGACGCGCCGCAGACCGTCAACCGTATCATAGATATATTCCCGCCGTATCAGCAGCAGCAGATCAGGACGCAGCTTTCATTCGTTATCCAGGGCGTAGTAGCTCAGCAATTGCTTCCGCTATCGACAGGAAAAGGCCGTATCCCGGCAATTGAAATATTGGTTCAAACGCCTGCCGTACAGAACTTGATACGCGAACAAAAAATACACCAATTATATACGGTTATGCAGACTGCGCAGAACATAGGCATGCAGACATTCGAGCAATCGTTGTCAGGATTATTCTTTAAAGGGCTTATAACAATGGAAGAAGCGCTTTCAAGATCGTTATACCCTGAAGAATTGCAGCGTATGTTAAAAGCGAGAACGCTTTAATTCTAATTTTTTCAGGCAGCCGTTTCAAATAAATATTTCGATCAGCATTTTGAATGGCTGATAATGTTTTTATCAAATAATAAAAACTAATAAATTTACAAAACATAACTTACGCCCTTACATTCTAAGCGTAATTATGATATAATATAATTAGAATATTTTTTGATTTTGCGATTTTAAGGAGGGAAATAATATGCCACGCTTTGTTTATACAGCGAGAAATTTCGAAGGCAAGATAATAACAAGCGATACCGAAGGCGATTCAAAAGAAGCGGTTATTTCCAAACTGCGTGAGCGCGGATATTTCGTTACAAATATAAAAGAAAAAGGCAAAGAGTTTCAGCTTTTCCAGAAAAAGGTAAGCGCGGGCGAAATTTCGATTTTCGCAAGACAGTTTGCCACAATGATCGGCGCGGGCGTTCCTTTAGTACGCTGTCTCACTATATTGTGCCAGCAATGTGAAAACCCGCGTTTTAAGGAAATTATAACAAAGGTAAGGCAGGACGTCGAAGCTGGTTCCAACCTGTCAAAAGCTTTACAGCAGCACCCTAAAGTATTCAACAACCTGTTCGTTAACCTTGTAAAAGCCGGCGAAGCGGGCGGTATTTTGGAAGACATTCTTTCCCGTCTCGCCACATATCTCGAATCGAGCGAACAATTGAAGCAGAAGGTTAAAGGCGCGATGACATATCCAGTCGTCGTATTCAGCATAGCCATTCTCGTCGTTATATTCCTCGTCATATTCGTTTTGCCTACATTCGAAACTATATTTAAGGATATGGGCGAATCCAAGCTGCCTCTGCCGACACGAATTTTGCTCGGTATTTCAGGGTTTGCCAATGATTATTTAATACTTCTCATAATAGGCGCGATCGCAGCATTCATAGGTATAAAGAAATTCTTTGAAAGCGAACGCGGCCAGCGCCTGTTCGATACCAACATATTAAAAATGCCGGTTATCGGCTTAATGCAGAAAAAAGTCGCCGTCGCTAAATTTACGCGCACATTAGGTACTCTCATCGCGTCAGGCGTTCCGATATTACAGGCCCTCGAAGTTACCGCCGATACGGCCGGCAACATAGTAATTGCGGAAGCCGTAAACAAAACTCGCGCGTCTATCCGTGAAGGTGAATCGATATCAGAACCTTTAAAAGCGTCAAACGTTTTCCCGCCGATGGTCGTACAAATGATCGCGGTCGGAGAAGAAACTGGTGAGCTCGACAAGATGTTGACAAAGATCGCCGACTTCTATGACCAGGAAGTCGACACTGCCGTAAAAGGCTTGACGTCAGTTATAGAACCTCTCGTTATCGTGTTCATGGGTATCGTCATAGGCGGTATAGTTATGGCCATATTCATGCCGATGCTTGAACTCGTTAATAAAACATAAAAGAAAACCGCAAAAAAGTAAAAAAATATCCAGGGTTCCATTGACAAAAAAAAATCCATTTGCTATAATCAGAGTAGTGAGTCAGTTCACTAGAATTCAAGAAAGGAGGAGTTATTATGATGAACAGATTAAGAAACAAAACTGCGAAGGGTTTCACATTAATCGAACTTATGATTGTTATTGCGATTATCGGTATCCTCGCAGCTATCGCTGTTCCTAACTTTAACCGCGCCCGTTTGCAAGCTAAGAAAAAAGCATGCACATCAAACATGAAAACAATTGAAGGTGCTGTTGAACTCTACAATATGGAAAACAGCGTTACAGAAGCAAACGTCGTTCAGACAGCTACATTGTCGTCCATGGGTTATCTTAAAACAGAACCTAAATGCCCTGGCGCCGGCAGCTACACTGTCGCAAACAAAGCTCTTGCAGGCGGTACCGGCAAAAAGACAGAAGTTACTTGCAGTATTCACGGTGACCTCAGCGAACAGGACGGAAGCCAGAAAGATAAAGGCGTTACAAACTAATAATCAAGTTTTTAAATGCTAACTAAATAAAAAACGCTTCAGAGAAATCTGAGGCGTTTTTTTTATTTCCTTATTTTTGATATTTATATTTTTTATTTAAAGATAATCACACGTTATTTTACTAAAAACATAATAAAGTATAATTTGTATATTTATATTATTTAATCTAACCCGAAAAATACTTTCAAATTGATAACTTGATAAATCTAATATTTTAAGTCTCGGTCTAATTTCTAAACGAAGCTTTTTCTATATTTTTTTAAAAATCCATCTATAAAATAACCAAATAAAATCAGATAAAAAGGGTCTATCATAAACCGAAACCTGTTATTTTCACCGATTTCCACCAAATTTCCGGCCAGCGTGACATAAAATATATTAAAGATAATATAAGCGAAAGTAATTTTAAGCGCCAATTCGGTATTTTCATCATTCGATAACGTCGAACCGCTTCTTTTCAGCCATAAAAACAGCCTGTAAATGCCCATAATAAACAAAACCGGACAAATTATAAGCAGCGTGTAAGAAACATTCGAAAGCATTTCAGACTTCTTAAAATTCCAGGCATAATTATAATAAAGCTTATTCCAGTCATCGTGCTTAAATCTCAAATAAAATACCTTTTCAAAAAGTTCAATAAACCCTTTTATGGAATTGGAATTATCATATAGCAGCGGATATTCGCTCGCCGGCACAAAATAAAAGAAAAATGAACGGGTGACTCCGTTTATATATGAATAAGGATACTCTTTGATAGCATTTAAAGAATCGCTGAGGTATTTGCGTGAAATTTCAAGGTACGCTATATTATTAAAATTATTCTTGCCGTTGGAGTCAGTTAACTGATCGAGGACCGGAATGTTTGTGAGCGGTATTTTTGCAAGATCGATCTCATAGCTGTCAAGCGGCGAAAACGGCGACTGCAAAAATAAAGGCGATACTTTTTTACCCTGTACGGCTTCGATGCGCTGCGCCGGAGTAAGGCTAAAAATTGCCATTTTAGCGAAATTCATCCCGAACCATGAACTCAAGGAAAAACTGTTAAATTGATAATAATTTTTAGCGTAGAAAGAAAAAATTATAATAAACGGTATAAAAGCGCAGGCCAGAGTTTTTTTGGCCAGCTTTGAATCAACTTTTCTTAATGCGAAGGCCAGGCCGGCGGTTATAAAAATAAACCAGGCAATATGAAACATGCTTCTGATAAGCACAATTGCAGCCAGCGTAATGAAAAAAAGCGCCATATAACGGCCGTTCTTTTTTTGAATCGAATTAAACAGGCAGTACGCTGAAAATACAAGAAACATAGTGACCGGATAAGTGTAAAAAAGCCAATTTTCGTATAATATGGCCGCCGGACTTATCATAAAAAAAGCCGTAACGAAGAACGCAATTTTACAGTTTATATTGAATTTCAGCATCAAATCATATAAAAACCAGAAAAGCAGCGCGCCGCAAACAAGGAATGACATTGAAAAATAAGCATTCTGGATAACATCGTCGCCGGCTTTAAGCCCCAGGCCGATATAAAAATTAAATAAAGGCGGCTGACAGTGCATATAATATATAGTTTCAATAAGGCGGTTCTTTAAAAGCTCCGGGTCCATGAAATGATTGAGGTAGTTAATATAGTAAAAATTAAAGCTTATTCCGGCCAGCATATAACATAGCCTTGAAATAATAAAAATCACGGCCAGGCAGGCGCCGCATTTTTTTTCATCACTTTTAAAAAAATTCAAAGGCATGGAAAAATTCATTAAAAACCCCTAATTTAAATACTGCTTACGAGATACCCAAGCCACGTAATATCACGGTTATCAAGAGATTTAGAATCACTGCGCGATATAACTGAAAATCCAGTATCAGAAAGCGCCGTAATAACTTCTTCATCAGTATAATAAGAAAAAAAACGGCCCTTATCATCAAATGATTCGCCGGCGCCTCTTTTTAACGAAAAATAAAAAAATCCGCCTGGCTTGATAGAGCGTTTTACTTCCATAAAAGCACCGCGCAATTTATTTTTAGGCAGGTGCAAAAGCGAAGCCTGAGCCAGAACGGCATCAAAAAAATTCGATTTAAAAGGCAGCGCTAAAAAATCAGCGCACAAGAATTTAACGAAAAGATCTGAATCATAATTGACTGCATTTTTAGCAAGCCCAAGAAGTTTTTCCGATTTATCGATCGAAAACACTTTAAAACCGAGGCCGGCCAGATAATATGAATCACGGCCAGAACCGCAGCCAAGATCAAGGACATTAAAACTTTTTTGACAGCCGCCGGCGCGCTCTTTTATTGCATTGACCAGACATGAGCAAAGCGGCACGGCATCCAGAGTACCGGTTGTTTTATAATAGTCATTGGCAAATTTATTATAATACTCCATTGAATCACTTTAATCTTTTTTATATTTTATCATTATTTGAACACATCCAACTAATAATAAGTGGCAAATAACAGATAAATAATAAATTATAGCATTCTAATGTTTGACAAAATCAATATTAACGTAAAATATTTTTAATTATCAGACATGCTCATTTATCAAGTATAATTTCATCACTGAAAGAGTTAAATAATTTTTGAAATTCACTTTTTTGCGAGCCGTCATAAGACAAATTCGAGAGCTTGATTTTAGTTTTACTGAGATTGAAGTCGAAAGAAAATTTCTGGAATTCATAAATTGTATTCGGTATAATTTCCTTTTTGGTTATAAAATCAAACCGGTTCAAATTTTTCATCTGCCCTGATGCAAAATAAATTTTACCTGAAGTGCTGTTTATACTCTTATTATTGTTTTCAAAATTAGTTTTAAATTGAAGAGCCATTTTTCCTTCGACACATTTCAATAATTTTGGATTTTCAGCGTACAACTGTTCAAGATTAACCTGATCCATTACAAAAGTCAGGTTATTATAAAGATTTGAATTTGAAAAATTACATTTATAATCGCATTTCACATTACCTGAAAGAATGCCGAATTTGCAATTACCGCTTAAAACACTCTGGTCTATATTGTATTTGGCCTCAAAACCGCTCAACTTAGTTATTACTTCGACGTACTTATTATCGAAATATCTTAAAATCGGACTATCCATGTTGATATAACCGGTTATATATTTTTCCTTATTAGATTTTTCAGCTATACCGATTTCGCCGTAAGCGCTGCCTGATATTGAAATAGGTATCGACTGGTATAAAAATGATAAAATCGAAATTTTGCAATTACCTTTTGTTTTAATTTCAATTCCATCATTTCTTATAACTCCGGTTTTATAATCATATGACACATTGACAAAGCCGTTTATATTCTCGATTGTCAGAGAAAACGGCAACGGGAATAATGAAACTTCAGGCTGCGTAAGTTTAAAGTTTGTTTTTATAGATATTTCCGATGAATTTTCTGATGAAATTTGAACGTCGAACAGTGATTTTTCACGCACCTGCAATCTCGACAGGACAATGCCGAAATTATCAAAATTAGCCTGTATGGGAGTAAAATCTGAGAAATCAAGATTATTGAACTTAATATTAAAATTAAACAGCTGAAATGAGCTGCGCGAAATGCTGCCAGAAAAAAAGAACGGAACATTGCCCATGAAGCCGTATGAATTTGAAAATTCAATGTTATTTTTAGAAATTGAGATATTGCCGCCAATTTCGGTAAGCTTTAATATCTCATTTTTTAATGGCAGGTCAATTTTACATTTAGAAAAATTACCAGTTGCAGTGACCTGCGTTTCTTTAATATTTTTGCTAATTTTCGCGGCAAGATTAATTGTGCCATCGGTAATGCTGTTTAAAAATTTCTCGAGATCGTTGTTTTTTATGGCCATCGTTTCTTTGAGTTCTTTAATAGGCATTTCAACAAAATTAATTGAAATATTCGGAATAATTTCATTTGTATCGGTCAGATACATATCACCTGATATTTCAACGTTAGAATTTAGCAGCCGCCCTTTCAAATCAATAATTTTTATCTGTGAATTCGAAAAATTGATATTTCCGCTCAGGTTGTTGATGTTTTTAAATCCGGCATCGCCCTGTAATATTGAATTATTAAGAGACAACTCGCCGTAAAACTCCGGCTTATCTATCGTTCCTTCCAGCCTTAAAAAGACTTTCCCTGTTCCGTCCGGCGAATAATGCGATATGATATCCTGGCTCGACCTGAAGCAGGAAGCAAAGCACGAAATATCAAAATCCGGAACCAGCATTTCAATAGCTACAACGCGGTTTTTTAAATTTATGAACCCGGTAACACGGGATGCCTTATTATTATCAAGCCCATCTGAGGCTAATTCTGAAAGGTCTATCTTCCCGGCGTTTATCGAAAAATTGAAGCTCGCGTTTAAAACACTATTAAAAGGGACATAATTAATGCCGATTTTCACAGCGCGTCCGGATATTTCAGAAAAGTCGCCAGCACCTGCATTATCAAACGATAAGGTTTTGACTTTAAACTTTGCCGAAAAAAATCCGTCCTTAAAATTCATATTTTTTTGATTCAAAAACTCAAAATTCAATAATTCCAGAGGAACAGTGTCCATGGTCAAATTATACAGATTATCGCTGCCGCGCTGTATGTTAATTTCACTAGATGTATAGTTAGAGTAGTATTTTATCCCCGCGTCCTGAAATTTAATCTTATCGTCGAAAATTTCAGCGGCCAGTATAACGCTGCTTACTTTAGGCTTTGTTTTTAATTTGTACCCGTAAAATACAGATGCCGGCTTATTACACTGACACTGCATCTTCACTTTAATTTTAGCATTTTTACTGTAAGCTGCAATTTCCTGATAAATATTTTTGAGCAGCGACTGATATTTTTTTTCATTCAGAAAAAAATCAGGATCGGCTTCAGCGAATGTAATATCAAGTTCGCCGGAAGCAAGCTCTGTAAGATTATAAAGTGGATTGAATTTGAAAACGGCCGTTTTAATGTTCAATCTGTCATTCGAACCCAGCTTCAAAACAGCGTCGTTAAAGTTTATGGTGCCGTTATACGCCCATTTAACACCGCCGGCAGGTCCCATTTTCTTGCCTATAGAAGAACTTAAATTAGCCAGCTCATTAAGGAAAATTAAATAAAAAAGAAAAATGACGGCAAAAAAAGTGATAATCAGAAGCAGATACTTTGATTTAATGATTGTTCTTAAATATTGTCTTAACATAATAGCATACCTTATGTTATCAATAAAATTAATAATTGTCAATTTATTATTTTTATGTTATAATTAAAAAATTATGACTGAATTAGCTAACAGCACAACAAACAATTTTATTAACTATATAACGGCCGTAAAACCTAAAATAAGCGAAAGTACTGCCGGAATTATAAAAGGCCTTCAATACTGCATAACAACCGCAGACGTTGAAAAGGCCGGTTATTTTTTCGAAAAATTAAAAAACTGCAAACTCGACAGCGAAGTTCTGAAAAAATTATTGAACGAACTTGAGGTATCGATTACCGACAATGAGTGGGCGCAATCCGAATACAAAAAAAAATTGCTGCTTTCCAAAATAAGCGTTTATTTCGAAGATTGCTTTGATAACATCGGGCTTGATTTTGAAAATGACGAGCTGTATGAAAAGTTTTATTTCGATTTTGTAAAAAGCCGCAATGAGATCGAGTTCGGTTATTCATACCTGGCATTCGTAAGATATTACATGGCTGCGGCAAATTATGAACTCGCGTTCAATATAATAGAGATAGTCATAAATAAATTTCCCGATTCTAAGTTCGAATTTCTGGCATTGTGCGATCTTCTTGACATATATAAAACCGAATTTGACGCGCTCGACAGAAATAACGAGGATTTTTCGCAAATCCTTGAAAAAATAACGCAGCTCGTGTTTTACATCTTAAAGAGTTATTCATACCAGGACGGCTCGTTCAATGTAGTTTCAAGCTTTTCCTCCATGATTTTCAGGAATTCTCTCGATTCTATCGCCATGAAAATGTTTGAAAAAATTTCAGATACTTTCACCGCAAACGTTTACGAAGAGGAAATAAAATTAAATTTCGTAAATTATTACATCGGCCGCCAGAAGTACAACGAAGCGATAAAGTATCTGGCTGAATTCGAAAATGTTTTTCCTAAAAACAACAAAAAAATAGCGATAACGATATACCGTTTCGAAACTTATGTCGGACTTGAAGAAATTGTCAAAGCGTATGAATTATATAAGGCAATCGACGAGAAGAGCATCGAAAACGATTATGATTTATACTGCCGGCTTTATATGCTTTTCCATAAATTCGGCCTGCTTTTGGAGAAAAAAAATTCATTGAGGGAATCGATTTCCGTATATGAAAGAATTTACAAAAATTCGCCTCTCAAAAAACTTAAAGAAGAGGCATTATATAAGCTAATAACTTTAAACATAAATAATTATTTTAACAATAAAGCCAATATCCCTGATGATCAAAAGAATATAATCAAGGGTTATTGCATGAGTTTTATCACCAAATTTCCAAAATCCGAAAAAACCGAAGAAGTAAAATTAATTCACGAAGGGCTTAATATAACCTCCAAACAGCAGGCTTCGTCAATAAAAGAAGATGCACCTGCACAGCGGCAGCCACAAACGGCTCCGAACGCAACCGCATCGATTACTGAAACAAACAAAAATACCAAAGCTGACGGCGCCGCAAAACAGGTGAAACCGGAAATCAAAATTACAGTTGATACGTTTGTAAAAAACGAAAAGCCTGAAACTGAAGGCTCGAAATCATATCAGCACCAAGACGGCAGAGTCAAAACAGCTGCCGAACCAAAATCGGCGGCAACAAGCGGCGAGAAAGTTGAAAAACCCGGCCCGGCTGATGAAAAAAATAAAAACGCTGATTTGAAAAGTGATACATCTGATACCAAGCAGGAGATTTCGTTAAAAGAAAATCTTCTTATAGCAAATGCGAAACAGAAATCTGAATATATAACAAAAGACAGGCTCTATAAAACACCTGAAAGCCTGAAATTCGAAAATAAAAACAAAACGCATGACGCGCAGCCTGAAATCAAAGCGGCCAGCTATACGCAAAACAAATCAACAGCCGATTTAAAGGCTGCGGAATATTCTGCCGAAACAAGCGCTGAGCCTAAATTATCTTTAATGAAAGTAATTTTATACCTGATTATAATGTTCGGATATTATTACCTGTTTGTCATGATTCCGACAAGTACAATCATTATTTTCTATACAAAAATGATAATGAGCTATATTCCTGTTTTACTGGCAACCGGTTTTGTTATGTACTATATCTTTAAAAAAATAAAAATCTTCGAATAAATTGACGGTATCACGGGACTATTTTCTGCGTGCCGCCAAAAGCAGGATGGCATCCGAAAAATAATATCAACGGTGGTGTTTTACTTTGTTTAATCTAGAATATATCGACGAATACATAAAACTTGCGCTTCGTGAAGACGTGGGGCTTCACGGCGATATAACGACAAATTCCATAATCTCTGAAAATGCAGTTTCACACGGCAATGTCATATACAAAGCCGACGGCGTTTTAGCCGGAATAAATCTTGCGGCCAGGGTATTTTTAAATCTGGCGAAAATGATGAACGTCGAGAATATTCATATAGAATCAATGACGCCGGACGGCGCTTTATGCAAAAAAGGCGACATAGTGGCACGTTTCAGCGGAAATACAAGGCTGCTTTTAACAGGCGAACGCACTTTTTTGAACATCCTCCAGCGCATGAGCGGAATCGCCACCTACGCAAAAAAACTGACGGATATGGTCAAAGGCACCAAAGCCCGGATTGTCGACACGCGCAAAACCACGCCTAACTTCAGGATATTTGAAAAAGCGGCCGTTGTAATGGGCGGCGCATTCAATCATCGTTTCGGATTATATGACGGAATCCTTATCAAAGATAATCACATAACTGCAGCGGACGGAATAAAAAACGCGGTTAAATCGGCACGTAACAATGTTCATCACCTGATCAAAATAGAGGTCGAAGTAAAAAATCTGGCCGAAGTGCGCGAGGCGCTTGAAGCCGGCTGCGATGTGATTATGCTTGACAACATGAACATAGAAACAATGTCGGAAGCAGTCAAACTGATAACCGGCCGGGCATTAGTCGAAGCTTCAGGCGGCATATCAGAAAGCAACCTTCGACAGGTGGCCGAAACAGGAGTTGACCTGATATCAATCGGCGCGCTTACGCACCAGATCAAATCCCAGGACATAAGCCTTAAACTCCAGGACGCTGGTTGCCGTCATGAATAAAACCTCCTGCGCATTTTTTTCAAATCCTAAAAAAATCTTAATATTCCTTTATCTTCTTTTTATTTTAATTTTTTTCACGCTTACGCTCGGAATACTTCATGTCAAAAGCAGTTATTTTCTAAGCCAGGTCGATATAAACGCGGCCAGGATATTATCTGAAAATAACTACTTTAACTGTCACTACCGCGAGATAAGCGGCGATTTTTTGTCGAATTTGATGTTCAAGCAGATAAAAATGTTTCCGAAGCAGAACTTTTTTTCGAAGTTTATAGAAAGCGTTTTTTTCGAAAACATTAAAATTTCAATCTATCCTGTTGAAAATATATTAAAATATGCATTCCGTACCGATATACCCGTAGACATAAATATTGAAAGCGGTGAAATTACAACTACGTCGGGTACTCTTGCAATTTCAATACTTAATCTCAGCCTGAAATTCTCGAGCGACGAAAAAAATTCTCAAAAAAGCGTAAAATTCGATTTAAAATCAAGTTTTGAATCGCAGTTCATTTCTCTGGAAAATAAAAATGATTTTTTCGGCATATCGGGCGAAATTTCAGTCAATCATAAAAAAGGACATTTATCTGCGAAATTAGAGGCTTATGCGCCGGCCCTCGTCATAGGCACTAAAGTTTTAGGGCTTAACGGGCAGGCGCTCTTATTCGATATTTCCAATTTCAATATCAAGGCTTCATTCGATAACGTCAGCGGCAAGGCGACATTGACAGGCCAGAATATAAAAATATTCGACGGCGAATTAAACATCAGAAAATTGGAATATGATTTAAGAAACAGGGAAATTTGCGTTGATTTGATCATAACGAAATTAAACACCGAAAAATTGCTCAAGGCGTGTCCGCTCTTTAACGTACTGGCGTTAAGCCGAGATGCATCTATCGATGTAAGATTCAGCGGCCCGGCCGACAACCTGCAATACGGCAGCGGCAGCGCTGAAATAACGGCATTATCGACCAGCCTTCTGGAATATATACCGGAAGACCGTAAATTCTATACGCCCCTCGGATTCGGAGATTTCGTAGTTTCTCTCGGACTTACGCCGGAACTTTCGGCAAAAGCCGGCACAATAGAGGTATCGCAGGAATTAACCGGCGGTATCTTGATCTTAAAAAAATTGAACATAACGTCAGAAAATTATAAATTCGAAGGTGCCGCGGCTGAAAACTCAAATCATGAACTAAATGGCAATTTTAAACTTTTCATTCCGCAAAAGCATCTTTTGAATAACACACTGAACGTCGATTTCAGCGGCCTTGAAAACGGCCTGAACATATATGGAAAAATTACGGGTACTTTAAACGATCCTCACATTTTTTACGATATGGACAAAGCGGCGCTTCTGAAAATAACAAAAGACGTAATGCTCGACAAATTCAAAAACTTCTGGAAGAGTAACGGTGCCGACAATCAGCCCGTTCAAAAATAATACAAATTAAAAAGCGGCGGCATTACCGATAATCGAAATTAATTCAAGTATTAATTTAGCGCTAACGAAAATAAAATTATTGAAATATATAGAAATTCAGGTGTAAAAAAATGGCAAAAAAATATTTATTCGGTGAAAAATACCCTTTAGGATATAACACTTATGACCCGTTCGGTTTAAACTTAATAACCAACCTCGAAAATAAAACCGAGATATGTATATTTTACTATGACCGCGAAAGCGATAAATTCATTTACCAGTTCGGTTACAATGTCGGCCAGCCGGACCAGAACCCGGCGATACACCCCAAACACAAGGACGATGAAGCTATTTCACCCGTTAAAGCCTATGAACGCGACCTCAACTTAAATTATGGCCGTATCTGCTATATGCATAAAGATTCCGAATTGAACGTAACTTTTGCCAAGACCGACCCGTTTAACATTTTCATAAAAATGCAGTCAAACAATACCGGCAATGAAAAAGGCTATTTTTTAATATTATTCAAGGGCATGGAAGAAAACAACATCAAAATAAGCCGCACGCTTTCTAAAAAATTATTTACGTTCGAAAACTATGACCAGATCGGCTGCGCACTGCATGTTTACAACAAAAGCGGCGCTGAATCGAATTATTCGATATTATCTCTGAAAATGAAGATGGAAGAAGTTTTCAAAGAAAACAAGCTTTATTTATACGAAGATATTTTCGAGGGCGAAGTTTTTTGCGTAATCCCCGACGAATTAACATATTTTGTCATTTCATCGGAACTCGAAACCGACAATATTTCAAAAATCGACGACCTCGACAAGATTTTTCTGAACGCACGGAAGAAATTCTTAAGCAATGAAACTGTGTTCAGCACTAATTATTTAAGCGATATGGGGCACGCGGTATGCGCGCCGATTTACTGGAATATGTCGCATAACAGAAAAAACGGCATTTCTTACCTGCCAGTTTCGAAATCTTGGGTCAAGATGATAGAAAACGTATTTGAAATTCCCGAGGAAAAATGCGGCGGTCCGCTCATATTTAACTGGGATACTGCGTTTAGCGCTATAATTTCGGCATATTTTAACAATCCGCTTTCAGCCGACCTGATATTGCAGCTGCTTTCATATATCGATGAACACGGCCGTCTGCCGCATCTTATAGTAGATAATATAGTGTCGGACAGAACCAATCCGCCGGTAATTTTTATGGCTGCCTGGAACACATACCTATTCACAAGAGATAAGGAATTCCTGGTAAACTGTTATCACAGGCTGAAAAAATATTATAATTTTTTGAAAAATAAAAGGAGCCTTCCCGAACAATATTTAATGTCATGGGGCGCAGATATTTCATCGCATACAGCAGAAAGCTCAAAAGATCCTGTCAAATCGCATTATATACCGGGCCGTGTCGGCGCCATATACGAATCGGGATTAGACGATAACCCGATGTGGAACGAATTCGATTACGACAGCTCGCGAAACACCTTAAACGGGGCATGCGTCGACCTTACCGCGTTGACAGGTTATGCAGCGTCGATACTGACATTGATGGCTGCCGAATTAAAAATCAACGATGACGTCGAATTATTTTCCAATGAGTCGCTGAAATTTCATGACAGTATTTTAAAAAACCTGTACGACAGTTCAAAAGGGATTTTCGCGAATAAAATAAGAAACTCCGAGTTTTCAAAAACTTACTCGCCGACCTCATTTTACCCGCTGCTGTTTATAAAGCTCCCGAAAGAATTAAAAGAAAAAATACACGGCCACTTTAAAAATCCCGAAATGTTCGGGACTATATTTAAAATAATGTCCGCCGCCGCATGCACCGGCGGCATTGCAAAAGACGGCGACTACTGGAAAGGGCGTATATGGCCGCCGCTCAATTACCTGATATGCCGCGCTTTAAGGATGCAGGGCATGCACAGGCTTTCCTATGAAATAGCGCTCAGCTCCATGAAGCAGTTCGGATTCGAATGGCAGCGTTCGTCGCATGTCCATGAAAATTACAGCGCATATACCGGATTCGGCGAACCGCAAGCCGGAACATACGCGAGGACCGCGCCATTTTACACATGGGGCGCCTTAATGGGCCTTATTTTCATCGAGGAATTTTTCGAGATACAATTCGACGGGAAGTTCAAGTTCGGCAATTTATTCTCTTTAGATATCGTTAAAATAAACAACCTTCAGGTCGGCAAAAACAAGATAGACATATATTCGTCTCCTGGTTCGCTTGAATTTTACGTCGACGGCGAGCATAAAATAAAAGTATCGCCGAATGTCCAGATATTCGATTACTGCGAAAACGAGTCGAAACTTTCTTTTAAAGCCATAGGGCGAGGTTTTACGAAATTCAGCGTTTCGAAAATCGGCGACAGGTTAACGGCATACGTAAGAATAAACGGAAAAATCAAATCATTCGCCAGCGTCGTAAGAAGCAGCCCGATAACTTTCGAAATCGATTTCGGGCCGCTGCTCGAGGATGAAAAAACTGGCGAAATCATTCAGCAGCCGACTATCATAGAAATCGAGAAAAATTATTCAGTCGTATAGGCGGCTTCGCGGCAAAACCCCGGTTGATAGATATTTTTCAACCTAAAGGCTGCGCAATATTTTTTTATATTTTTTATTAAATATTGAAATCACGTTGAAATAAATTAATTTTATTTTTCAGTTATTTATTCTATATTTTTACGCCTGTTTTTATAAAAATAAATCGATGAGATATATTTCAAACAGGCGTAATACTGATAATTAATCAACAAAAAGGGCAGGATAAAGACATTATGGCAAGAACGCCCATGATGGAGCAATATTTATCAATAAAAAGCCGCCACCCGGGAATGATATTATTTTTCAGGGTCGGCGATTTTTATGAGACATTTTATGAAGACGCAAAAATTGCGGCAAGCGAGCTGAATATCGTACTGACTGCGCGCGGGCGCGAAGGAGACGAGGAAATACCGCTTGCCGGAGTACCGTATCATTCGATCGATAATTATATTTCAAGGCTGATAAAAAGAAATTACAAAGTCGCGATATGCGACCAGCTGGAAGACGCGAAAGACGCGAAGGGCACCGTCGTCGAACGCGACGTCACGCGCATAATAACTCCGGGTACAATAACGGAGTCGAATTTTCTTGACGAAACATCGAACAATTATCTCGCGTCGATACATTACGAAAACAATATATTCGGTTTTAGTTATATTGACGTGTCGACGACGGATTTTTTTGTAAGCCAGTATTCCGGCGAGGATGCGGCAACTGAACTATTCAACGAAATATTCCGCGTTTCGCCTGTCGAAATACTTCTTTGCGAAGAATTGTATTTAAATGCCGACTTCACTTCGCGGCTACAAAAGCTATTCGACAATAAAATCACCATAAACCAATTCGAGAACGAATATCCCCAGAAAACTGATGACGCGATTCCGTTGTTAACGAGCCAATTCCAGGTCGCGACACTCGAAGGCTTCGGAATAAACCGGGAAAGCTTTTCGCAGTCAGTGGTCGCGGCAGCCGCAATCATACTGTATTTAAAGCAGACTCAGAAAAATTCGATAAGCCATATAAAAAAAATCACGCCGCTCAAGCAAAAATCTTACATGCACTTAGATTCGCAGAGCAGGCTTTCGCTGGATATCGTACCCTCGCTTTTCAATGTTTTGAACTTTACGAAAACCGCCATGGGCGCCAGATTATTGCGTAATTTCATCGAAACTCCGCTTTGCGACGTGCAGCAGATACAGTGGCGCCAGATTATAGTTTCAGAATTTTACGGCGAATTCAAACTGCGCCGCGAGACGTTTGAAATACTTTCAGGCATTTACGATATAGAAAGAATACTGTCGCGCGTATCCATGCGCACCTGCAATCCGCGCGATATAGCGGCACTGAAAAAATCCCTTTCATGCATAAAATCGCTTGCCAAACTTTTTACCGGCAGCGCGCCGGGCATGAATATAAGTTCATATTTTTCGAACATAGCCGATTTTTCTGAATTAATAGGGCTGATAGACCGTGCGGTAAACGATGACCCGCCGGTATCGTCAAAGGACGGCGGAATAATAAAGCTCGGCTTCGATGAAAAACTTGACGAAATAATAAAAATAGCGCTCGGCGGCAAGGAATGGCTTCTAAATTTAGAGCAGCGCGAGCAGAAGCGCACGGGAGTCAAGTCGCTTAAAGTGAAATATAACAGGGTATTCGGCTATTATATCGAACTTACAAAGGCCAACCTCGACTCCATTCCGGCCGACTATATCCGCAAGCAGACACTTGTCGGCGCCGAAAGGTTTTACACTCCGGAATTGAAGGAAATGGAAAGCCAGATATTAAACGCAGACGACAACCGCAAAAAAATGGAATTTGAAATATTCCAGAAGATTCTGGATTCGGTAATGGCAGAAAGCGAGAACATATATAACGCCGCAAAAATTGTGGCGACTATTGATGTTCTGGCAGGCTTTGCCGAATGCGCCTCGAAATATAACTACTGCAGGCCGGAAATTACCGTGGGCGAAGAGATCGAAATAACCGAAGGGCGCCACCCGGTTGTCGAAAACAAGATGAATTATATGGGATTCATAAGCAACGACACGCGGATCGGCGGAGCGAATTCTCACGTCCAGCTCATAACAGGCCCAAATATGGCCGGTAAATCGACATACATAAGGCAGGTCGCGCTTATAGTATTGATGGCGCAGGCGGGTTCGTTCGTGCCGGCGCGGGCTGCTAAAATCGGGATATGCGACAGAATTTTCACGCGAATCGGGGCTTCAGACAACCTGGGTGCGGGCCAGTCGACGTTCATGGTAGAAATGATAGAAACCGCAAACATATTGAATAACGCCACATCCAAAAGCCTTATAATACTTGATGAAATAGGGCGCGGCACATCCACATACGACGGCCTGGCAATAGCCTATGCCGTAATCGAATACATATTAAGCGCAGCCGGCAAACTCGCCGAAGGCTCGAGAACGCTTTTTGCCACGCACTATCATGAACTTACGGCGCTTGACAAAAATTTCACTAAAATCCAGAACCTGAATGTCGCCATTTCCGAATCGGAAAACGGAATAGTATTCCTGCATAAAATACTAAACGGCCCGGCCGCTAAATCCTATGGTATTCATGTCGCCAAAATCGCCGGCCTTCCTGATACGGTTATAAACCGCGCCAACGACATACTTGCGACATTAGAGGAAAGCGACACTCAAAATAACATTTCGAAAATAATAAAATCCGCCGGACGAAGGAAAAAAATAATCGACGAAAACCAGCTCGATCTTTTCGAGGCGCCTAAACCAGCTCCATGCCCTGAAATTCCTGAAGAAATAAAACAGCTGATAAGCCGGCTGAAGCAGATCAACATCAATGAAATAACGCCTATGGGCGCCATAAATACGCTAAATGAAATAATCGCCTCAATCGGCGATAAAAAATGATTGACAAAAGCCGTTAATTTTGATATATTATACTTGTAACCGGGGCGTAGCGCAGTGGTTTAGCGTGCTTGGTTCGGGACCAAGAGGTCGAAGGTTCAACTCCTTTCGCCCCGACTATATTTTACCCGATTAGCTTACTAAAACTAACTTAAGATTTGATTTTAATTTCGGATGTTCTGGTTTATTTAAGACTATGACACGGGTTAAAATCAAATTTGAGTTTTAAGGGCATTAAAAAATCGGTTTTTGTTCTTTATAAGCCTGAAAAAACTTTATTTATCCGGCAATTTGACCGGCAAAGCCACAATGCCGCATCTCTTGAAATATTTTTGATAATGTTTTTTACATAAGCGGCCTATCGTTTTACCGTTACAAAATTTAACGGTATTTTCAGGCAAAACAGGAAAGATTCCCATAACGGGGACGAAAGGGTTCGACGGGGATCTGGATCATATTTGCGCGTGACAGAGAGTCTGGCTCTCAAAACAGGCACAATATAGTCGCAAACGACTACGAAACACTCCCACTCGCTGCTTAATTAGCGGCACGGGCGCCGTTTAAACTGATGTCAGGGGCGGTTTACTCGGTGTCACTTTTCTCTGGCGACACGGCAAGGTTTTAGATATTCCCCAAACTGTGTCTACTAAAAATGTCTGTCGTTGAATTGGCCGGCCGATGAGCCGTATTTAACGACTATCAATCATCGGACAGGTTACGTAGTGCAGGTATGTGATGGGTTTTCGGACGCGAGTTCAATTCTCGCCGTCTCCATACATAAACACCTTGATAAAACAAGGGTTTCAGAGAATGAAAAAATCCCCAGTGGGGAAATAGTGTGTAATCAAAAAACTCCGGTATGATTAATTCATATCGGAGTTTTTTGTTATTTATCCTTTATAAAATAAAAAAGGAGACTGCCAATTTTTTCTTTTCAGGCAGCTCCTTTTATTTTTATCTTATTACATTTTAATTCAATTATTTTATTTTTTCGATAAAATCCCTGAACTGGATCGAATCGCTGAAAAGACTTAGCATTCCTCCTATTATTTTAAGAGGGGCTGTCGTTAACGCTGCTTCAAATAGCAGGTCGTCGGATTTAAGCCAGGCCGAAGCGGATATCTGGTCGAAGCACGAAAGCAGTTTGAAATCGCTCATTTTTACCGTAAAATTAGGAACAGTGGAAAAAAGCGAATCCAATTTATTTATGTTTAAGTATACGTTAGCGAAGGCATCGGATGAACCCATGTTCACAGCTTTGAACTCCGCAAGCGAATATACGCCGTTTGCAGCATCTTTAGATGTCAATATTATTTTTTTGAATACTTCGGTATTCGCGGCTATCACGAAATAATTTGAAAACGCGCCCATCGCCATTTTGAGGTCGCCGACGTTGAATAAGCTCATCAGCTCTGTTTTAGGCGCGATAGTGACAACTGAAACGCCTTCTATAACTTCGGTTTTAATGGCAGTATCAGGCGACACATTCTTTATTATGCCCTGCACCTTGTCAAATATGAACGCCGCTTTTTTAGGGTCTTTAACGCTGAACGCCACAAAAAAATCGGACATTTTTTCGAAAACCGCAGCCATGATATTGCCGTCCATCGCTTCGAGAACATCATTTTCAAAATTCACGCCCTCGACCGGCACTTCCGGCCGCCCGGCCGCCGGCGCGTTCAGTATGTATTTTCCCGGATTTACGTTGAAATTTACAAACATCACGGCTTCTTTAGGAATGATTTCGGAAAACGTTATTCCGTTTTTGCCGGAACTGAAAAACTTTTTGGCCGTTTCGACATCTTTCGCAAAATTCTTGTCCTTAACGCCTTTTAATGCCATAAGCCCGCTGAAATTCATCTTAGAAAGATCGGGCTGAAGCCGTCCTGAAAAAACCATATATTTAACGAGGTCCGACTTATCGGGGCGGTTCGTTTCAATCGCACCGGATTTATATAAAGGCCCGTCGAAAAATATCAGCATAAGATCATCGGCTTTTACTTTAGCGAGGCATTCCTTGAAATTATCGTTAGAGCTTATGTTTTCTTTAGCATCTTTAAATGCGGAAGAAACTAATTTCAAGCAATTGGCCGATTTTTGTTCGTTATTCTTTTGATACACAAAAAGCCCTATAGTCTTTGAGTTTTTAGTCAAAAGCGGCGTTAAAGTGCCGAAATCAGCCCTTTCCTTGCCGCAGTAAGGCGTCAGCACCTGCAGCCCGTCATTATCTTCAGGCGTAAGCGTCAATTCTTTTGAATAATTAATCTTATAGGCCGCCTGCATGCTTTTTTTCAAATTTTCGAGCACAGCTCCGGCCGTTTTTTCATCGCTAAAAGCAGCGGACATAAAAACATTAGGAGAAGAAGAAGTGTTTTCAAGATTGACAAAAACGGACATTGAAAATGACTCGATATTTTTAAGTTCGTTCAGGAATTCTTTATTTATGAGCGCTCCTGATTTTTTTGCGATATCGTCGCAAATACCCGAAAAATTAGGCAGGCCGGTTAAAGTATCCACCGCTTTATTTAAAATTTCTTTATTGGCGCCGTCAAAAGACATGGTTATGAAAAACGGAACGGATTTATGGATTCCCGCGAAGTTCGAAAATTTAGCGGAAGCCGCTGAAAATGATAAAAGACATAAAATCAGGCTTATTACCAGGATATTTTTGAGTTTTCTCATTTCAAAACTCTCCTTTCGGTTGTTAAAGAGTTTATAAATATTTACTTAATCTTATCAAAATATAAAATATTGGTCAAGTGTTTTAAATTATGATTTAAGCGGCAGCCGCACCGTACAAAAAATAAAAAATTTTTATTTTTTCCTGTTCATGCCTGATTTTGAAGCCGGCATCACGAAAATTTGTTAATAAATTGATATTTACTGACGTTTCATAATTCTGCCGGACATAAACTCACATATTATTTATAGCACAATATTCCGTGAAAGCAACCCGGCGAAACTTTTTTATATCATCGACTCGCCCGAATTTTCAGGCAGCTTTACAAGCACTTTATCGATACGTTTGCCGTCCATATCGACAATCTCAAAGTAAATATCCTCCCATTTAAAGTTGGCCCCGGTTTTTGGAATATCGCCGAGCTTGAACATTATGAAACCGGAAAGAGTATTATATTGGTCTTCATGCGGAAATTCGACTATTTTTAAAATCGGCTTTACTTCGTCAATCGAAATAAGACCGTCTATCAGGTATGAAGAATCAGCGCGTTTCACGATTTTAGGATCGTTAGGCTGTGCGGCGCCCGGAAACTGCCCGACTATAGCCTCGAGCAGATCGTTCAATGTCACTATTCCGCTTATGCCGCCAAACTCATCTGTAACAAGGCCGATATGCGCTTTAGAATTTTTGAAAAGCTCCAGAACCTTTAACACCGTGAGACTTTCTGGAATAAATAAGGGCTGTTTAAGGTTCTTGGCATAATTAAATTCATGGCCGTTCGAATTATTCAATTTCGCAAGAAATTCCTTGGCTGAAACTATTCCCGAAACATCGTCGAATTTTCCATGGCATACTGGATAATACGAATAAGAATTCGAAAGAATCTTATTTTTATTAACGGCAAAATCCTCTTCGGTGTTAAGCCATATTACGTTGGTCCTGTGCGTCATAAACTGTGTGATATCGCTGTCGTCAAGGTTAAATACACGGTCAATTATGTCTTTTTCAGTCTTTTTAAGTTCGCCCTCGGCGACGCTCTGATCTATCATTATTTTAATGTCTTCTTCTGTAACCGACGCCTCTTTGGCTTTTTTTAAATTTAAGATATTCATTATAAGCTGAGTCGAGGCCGCGAAAAAATTAACTACGGGTCCAGCCAAAAAAGATAATTTTTGTATCGGTTTTGAAATTTTTATGGAAGCGCCTTCGGGCGAATTAAGTGCTATTTGCTTGGGAATAAGTTCGCCGAAAAGAATCGAAAAATAAGTTATTATAATAACGACAACGGAGATAGCTATAAATTCGCTGTAATTTTTTAAAAGCTCTATTTTTTCAATCTGCACGCTTAAAATTTTTTCTAATGTGGCGCCGCCAAATACGCCTGTAAAAATGCCTATAAACGTTATTCCAACCTGTATGGCGGAAAGGAATTTTTCAGGCTCTTCGATCAATTTAATCGCCGCTTCCGCGCCTTCATCACCTTTTTGTGAAAGCTGCAAAAGCTTATTCTTTTTAGCGGATATTATAGCCATTTCCGACATGGAAAGAAATCCGCTTAATATGATCATTATAAAAATTAAAAAAATCTCAAATAAAAATATACTCATTGATTCTCCAATTCTATTATGACATTAAAAATCAATCACTGCTTTAATTATAAATTAAAGCATATCGTGCTTTTTCATTTTACGCCACAACTCAACCCTGCTGATCTTAAGATGACCGGCCATTTTTCCGCGATTGCCGCCGAAAGTTTTAAACACTTCCTGAAGCATTTTCTTTTCAGCCTGAAACTTAGCATCTTTTATATTTAAAACCGAGGTTCCAGTCCCTTCGTCCTCGGCAGCCGGCAAAAGCTGACGTTCGTTTTTCGAGCCGTCGCTGATTATGATATTACGGTATTCATCCGGGAAATGCTCAAATTTTATTACCTGATCGTTACAAAAAACATAGGCATGTTCAAGCATATTTTGAAGTTCCCTGATATTGCCGGGAAAATTATATGCCATAAAAAAAGCCATTGTTTTATTTGAAATCCCCTGAATGTTTTTAGAATATTTTCTGTTAAGCTTGCTTATGAAATGCTGAACCAGAAGTTCGATATCTTCGCGTCTTTCACGAAGCGGCGGAATTTTTATATTGACTATTTTCAATCTGTAATAAAGGTCCTCTCTGAACTTCATGTTCTTTATAAGATCAGGAATACTTTTGTTGGTGTTTGCGATTATCCTGACGTCAGCTTTTAAAGTTTTGTTAGAGCCGAGCGGTTCATATGATTTTTCCTCAATTACATGCAGCAGTTTAACCTGAAGCGAAAGCGGCAGTTCGGATATTTCGTCAAGCAGTATAATTCCGCCTTCGGCGGCCGCGAACTTTCCGGGCTTATCGGCCCGCGCGTCAGTGAACGCGCCCTTAACATAACCAAAAAGTTCCGATTCGAGAAGTGTTTCGGGAATTGCGCCGCAGTTTACGATTATGAACGGTTTTTTATGCCTGAGCGATAAATTGTGGATAGCCTTAGCTATAAGATTTTTACCGACGCCGGAAGGCCCTTCGAGCAGCAGATTGCAGTCGCTCTCCGACACCGCAGGAAGAATGCTTGTAATCCTGAGCATGGCTTCGCTTTTGCCGACAATATCCTTAAAAGAATATTTTTCCAAAAGCTCATGCTTTACAGCCCTTATTTTTTCCTCCGCTTCCTTTATCTCAGTTATGTCGTGTATCAAGGTGACTACCCTTACGACTTTTTCACCTTTAAATACTGGCAGTTTCCTTATTTCGGCATGGCGGGCGCCGCCTTTATAATTGACGGTCCGTTCGATAGTTGAAAGCTTTCCGGTATTAAAAATCTGGACATATTCCTCGTCGATATGCTCGTCAAAATCAAAAAGCCTTGAAATTTTGTTTATGTGTTCGCCTATGAGGCTTTTTTCAAAACCGGCCGAACTCATTGCCTGTTCGAATATTTTGTTGACCAGAACAATTTCAAGGTTCTCGTTGACTACGAATATGACGTCATTTATAGCATTAATGGTGGTATTATAAAGCAGTTCGGAACGTTTTACAGCTTCGTCGGCGAGTTTCTGTTCTGTTATATCGCTCGTCACGCCGTCTATCCTGGACACCTCGCCGTACGAATCCATGATTATGTTAGCATTATCACAAAGCCAGCGCACTTCGCCGTCATTTCTAACAATGCGGAATTCGGCTTTATCTCCGCCGTTTTTTCTTACATTTTCAAGGTGCATGTAAAACTTGTCACGGTCTTCATTAAATATCATTTTAAAAATGAAGGAGCTATCGGATACGAATTGCTCCGGCGCATAGCCGTATATCTTTGAAGACGCCGGACTCATATAAAGAAAATTAAATGTATTTACGGTAGCCGACCAGATCGCGGTATTCAAACTTTTAATAATGCGGTTCAGCCTTGCCTCATTTTCCTTGAGCGCTTCCTCTATAATAAAAAATTTGCTTACGTCATAACCAGTCATCAATATCTGATCCGAGCCGCCCCACCTGGTTGACACAATTTTTAAAGCTATCGAAATCTCGCTTTGAGGCTTTAATTTAAAAAATACTATGAATTTATTAATTTCACCTTTTATAGCCTGTCTCAAAACCGATTTAACTTCAGGAATTTTTTCCGGTATAGTAAAATTAAAAATGCTCATTTTCAGCATTTGCGGTTCATCGATGCCTACTTTTTTTGAAAGCGCTTCATTAACCTTTAAAAAATTGCCTTCATAATCGATTAAAAAGACAAAATCGTCAATATACACGGTTTCTAATATTTTTTCTATAGAAGCGTCATTATCAAAAAAATTATTTGCAGCTATATGTTCATTGTTATTATTATTCATCATTTTATATTCTTGCTATTTTTTAAAAAATCAATTTCATACCTTATGCTGTTTATATGGGCTATTTCGGCCGCCTCGAGTTCGGTGAAAAGTTGTTTCAATTCTTTACTTTCGAACATCGTCGCCGCGCGGTGATGAAACAACGCCGCAGTCTGCTCCTCCAGAAGTGAAAAATTCAAAAATTCAAGCGGAGTCAAAGTTTTTATAACCTCTTTATTAAGATCGATCGTAAAAATATCAGGCATATTAAAGAGATTCAAATTTTCCGAAGACAGTATCGAAGTTCTTTTTTTTATCATATCCACATGCAGTGTTTCGTCGGCCGTTAATTTTTTAAAAAACTCGCAGCTTCTGCTTTCTTTAAATGCCAGCGCCGCCAGCGAATATTTCCTGATCTCCCTGCGCTCAAGCCTGTAAGCATTTATAAGTATTTCGGATTCGTCGCTCATGATATGCTTTATCATTTTTTTACTTCCCCCGCTTCTGAAATGTGTCTTTCATTATATAAAAATATTTGCGTTTAGTCAATACCGGCTTAATTTTAAAGCTTTCAAACACCGTTAAAAACGCAAAAAATACCTAAAATTTTATAATAAACCCGATAGCTTGAAGCATATAAAAAATTGCGATAAACTCGTATAAAAACTCTAATTCAAGCGTTAATTTTATATTTTCGAGTGCCGGTGAGTCTCGTTATATTGATTATTGTATGTATATATTCAGATAAAAAACAAATTTTTAAAATAAAAAAGCGGAATTATCATTAATCATAACTCCGCCAGCTAATTTGACGCAAATTGGTATTTACATGCCGTGTCCGGCGATAGTCGCAAGATTGGCAAATCTCATATCTTCTTTAAAAAATTTAAGTTTAACCGTCCCTACAGGGCCATTTCTCTGCTTGGCAATAATAATTTCCGCTACGCCCGGCTCCTTGCATTCTTCCTTGGTATAGTATTCATCACGGTAAATAAACGAGACTATATCGGCATCCTGCTCGATGGCCCCGGATTCTCTCAAGTCCGAAAGCATAGGGCGCTTGTCTGGACGCTGTTCGACTGCGCGGGAAAGCTGCGAGAGCGCTATTATCGGAACGTTTAGTTCACGCGCCAGCCCTTTTAACGATCTCGAAATTTCCGAGATTTCCTGCTGCCTGTTGGCTTCTTTAGAATTGGCGCGGCCCTGCATAAGCTGCAAATAGTCGATTATTATAATGCCGATTTTATGCTCGGCGTGAAGTTTTCTGGCTTTCGAACGCAATTCGGCAAACGTGAGACCGGGAGTATCGTCGATAAATATTTTAGCGTCGGAAAGCGCGCCGGCGGCGGTGGCGAAAGCTGCCCATTCACGGGCGTCGATGGTTCCGGTACGCGCTTTATGCGAAGGAACTTTCGCCTGCATGCAAAGCATTCTATGAACAAGCTGCTGCTTGGACATTTCAAGCGAAAATACCGCTACGCCGGCACGCGCTATCACGCCCATATTCACGGCAAGGTTAAGGACAAAAGCGGTTTTTCCCATTGACGGCCTCGCCGCTAGAATTATAAGGTCGGACGGCTGAAAACCGGCAGTCATATTGTCGAGGTCTATAAAGCCTGTAGTTATGCCGGTTACAAGGCTTTTTTTGTGATAAAGCATTTCTATATGGTCGAACGCCTCGCGCACAAGCGGCTTAAGCGCCTCGAAGTCTTTTGAAATCTGGCTCTGCGAAAGCTTGAATACAAGCTTTTCGGCCTCGCTCATCAGCGCTTCTATCTCTTCAGATTCCTTATAACCCATCTGCGCTATGCGGTTTCCTATATCTATGAGGCTCCTCAGCACGTGCTTTTCATAGACGATATTCAGATAAGACTCAAAATTCGCCGATGACGGCACACTGTTTGATATGTATACCAGGTAGCTCGATCCGCCTGCCTCTTCCATAAGCGAATTCGACCTTAAATAATCCGATAGCGTAACAAGATCGACTGATTCTCCGGATTCATGAAGTTTAGTCATGGCCTTAAAAACGATAGCGTGCGCTTTTTTATAAAAGCTTTCAGGCAAAAGCATATCGTTGACTTTCGACAGAACTTCGCGGTCTAAAAGCATGGAGGCAAGAAGCGCCTGCTCCGCTTCGAGATTATGCGGCGGCGCTTTGAATTTATTGACAAGGCTTTCATTCTTTTCTAAAAATGGCTTTTCAGACATTATTTACACCATCAATTATAAATTGAAATAAAAAATTGTAGGGACAAAAAAGTCCCTACAATTTATAAATCATAATCATAAAAAAGTCAACTCTTTTATAATTACAAACATAATTAAACGAAATTACTGAGCTTCGATATTGACTGTAATGTTCGTTTCAACTTCAGTGTGGAGTTTTAAAGTTACCTGGTGTGAACCGGTAGCTTTGATTCCGCCTTCAGGAAGAACGATTTTACGTTTATCGATTTCAAGCTTCGTAAGATCTTTTATAAGTTTTGAAATATCAATCGCGGTAACTGTGCCGAACAATTTGCCTGACGGGCCTGATTTAGCCTTCATAACAAAATTGAAATCGCGAAGCGATTTTGATATCTCTTCAACTTTTGATTTTTCTTTCTGATCACGCAGCTGAGCATTCTTTATTGTAGCTTCGAGATTTTTCATGTGCTGTTCAGAAGCGAGTATGGCAAATTTGTTAGGGAAAAGGAAGTTATTGTAATAACCTTCTTTAACGTTTACAACTTCGCCTTTTTTGCCGATATTTTTAACATCAGCGGTCATTATAACCTTCATTTATCCGAACCTCCTTCGTTATCATCATCTGAGCCATGGCAATCGCCATTATTATTACTTTCGCATTCCTTTTTTTCAAGGCCGCGCAGGTCAAACCAGGGGTCCATAAGTCCTGCTATAACTACGAAAGTATAAAGCAGAGGGTTTAATATTATCATGACATATAAGAATATTTTCATGGCGACCGGCACTGAATATTTTACGAGAAAATAGTGTAAAACCGCCAGGCCGCTGGCGAAAAATATAAAATTAAAAGTCAGGAGTATATTTTGCCCTGCAATATTTAGATACCTTGCCGCGGGGTTCGGCGAATTTGCAAGAAACAAATTCACAAGCAGAAGCCCTGCGATAAAGCCCCAGAGGTATCCCCATGATATCCGCCATAATTCAAAGCGCGGAAAATCATTTATGTCAATTTTCAACTTCTTAAAAATCAAAGAAGTGACTTTATAATTAATAAACGCTGTCATTAAGGTGCTGGCGAAGAGAAAGAACGGCACGAAAACATGAATATTTTTCAATAACTCCATGTTCTGGTTGTACATAGTCTCAACCTGCCGGACCTGTTCATCGCCCGCGCCGCTTTTTCTAAGCGATTCAATCGTGCTGGTTTTATATTCGGACATCGCTTTTTTTAACATTTCGCCGGTCTGCTTCATTGATAAATCCATATCAACAAGCGAAGTGGCGGCGTAATATAAAAATATCGTCATAAGTACGGAAACAACGGCACAGAAAAACACTGAATAAAAAGCGCTTCTTCCGTTTGCCACGGTAATTCCGAACGCGAGGCCCTGCATGCCCATTCCGGTTAAAAAGATAAATGCCGATACCGGACCGGCAAATGCTCCTATTAACGCAGTCGAAACAAGAAGAACAAGCATTGTAAACTTGATATCCTTGAATTGGACATGCATGAGCGTTACCGGGATAGGGCAGAAAAACACAGCCGCTATGCCTAAAACAGGAAAATATTTACCTATTAAAAAGAGCACGACCAGGATTGAAGAAAAAACAGCGCCAAATGTGGTTTTATTCAGCGAACTTAAAACAGCGAGGCGTCCTGGAAAATTCATCTAACGCCCTCATTCCGTATAATAATTAAGCTCTTTCACTTACAAACGGAAGTAAAGCGATTTCACGAGCGCGTTTGATCGAAACTGTAACCATGCGCTGGTGAAGAGCGCAGTTACCTGTAGCTCTTCTAGGAAGAATTTTACCTCTATCGTTCACAAGTTTTCTAAGTTTGTTGATATCTTTGTAGTCGACATAATCAATGCCGTCTTTGCAAAAAAAGCAAACTTTTGAGCGCGGTGTGCGCATCATTTTCTTTTTTTCAGGTCTTTGATTTGACATTTCTGCCTCCTTTCCTAATATTTCATATTTTTTTAATAAAAACAAAGTCAAAGACAGGCCGGCAATTAAATTACATTGCAGCCTGAACAGGTTTAGCGGCTTTTTTTGTTTCAGTCATAGCGCTGAATATAACGCTGCGAACCATGCCGTTCATGAACCTTAAATTTTTTTCTAATTCACTGTTGAAACTTGGCTGAGCTTTGTAGTTGAATATAACATAATAAGCTTCGCTTATTTTGTCGATTTTATATGCGAGTCTTTTTTTGCCCCAGCGGGTAATGTTTTCGAGAACACAACCGCCTTTCTGGATCATTTCTTCGACTTTCGCAACTGTTTTTTCAACTTCAGCTTCATCGAATTTAGGGTCGAGAAGAATAAAGCATTCGTATGCCTTCATTAATTTCACCTCCTTTTGGTCTAACAGCCCTCGTTTAATGCCTCTTTGGAAGAATTCGCATCGAGAGCAAAGAGATTTATTAAGTGTGATACTTAATTTATTTTATAGTTTTTTAATACATTATTAAATGTACTCATTAAAAGTAAAAAAATTATAACAAAATCTTTAACATTTGTCAATTAAAATATGTTTTTTTGTAAATACTTTTTTATATAAAGTTTTTTTGATGATTTTATTAGCACTCAATGTTGACAAAATCATTTTTATAAAGTAAAATTAAAGAACATTAATTTGTCATACGTGTTTTTTTTACAAACTTAAAGGTAAGCTAATGATTGGTGCGTTCTCACAGAAAGCATCAATTGCGGCATTTCGGAATTTATTCGTTTTTTATATTGCTCGATTTTATAAACATTATATTTATAGTTTTTTTAATGACGTTGTAATTGCTCTTTCGATAAAATTTGTTCTTTGCTTTTTTTGTCCGGCATCTTTTTTACGGCTTAACAAATAAATAACGGCCGTAAAAATTAACTTGATTTAATTTGACTTGAAAATTGTTTTATCAAATAAGGGGGTAATGTATGAGACTATCCAGGTTGAAATTAGGGCTTTTAGCAATGATGATATTTATGCTTTCATATTGCTTGAGCATGCCGCCGGCGGCATTTTGCGCCGACGACAAGGGCGATTTTCTCAGAGTGACATTTCTTAACGTAGAGCAGGGCGACTGTGAAATAATTCGAACGCCTTCAGGTAAAGTCATCGTTATAGATGCAGGCGACGACCGCGATGCGGCGGCCGAAAAATATATTTTGCCTTATCTTGAGGCAAACGGCATAAAAAAAATAGACGCATTAGTCATATCACACGCCCATCGTGATCACATAGGCGGCCTCCTTGGCATGATAGGTAAAATCGATATCGGCGTCATATATGAAAACAGGCCTTCTTCAACACAAATGTACGGCGACATACTTAATATGTGCAAAAAAAGAAACATACCCGTCAAGAAATTATGGCGCGGCGATAAATTAGATTTCGGCGACGGTATCGATACAACTGTTCTTCACCCGCCAAAACAGTGGAACACCCAGGAACCTAAAAAATCATCAGGAATCGAAGCCAGCTCAACGGTCCGGGCCAAAGCGGATGCCGCCGAAGCAGCCGGCGAAGAAAACCTCAATAACTTTTCAGTGGTTTTAAGAATGCAATACAAAAATCAGATTTACAGGTTCGAAGGCGACGCCGAAAAAGAAGCGCAGGCTGAAATTCTCGCCGGCAATGCAGCAGAGTTAATTCCGACCACCATTTATAAAGCGGCGCATCACGGTTCAAAAACTTCATCGAGACCTGAGTATGTTTCCAAACTTAAGCCTAACGTAAGCATAATCTCATGCGGCGAAGGCAATTCATTTAAGCATCCGTCACCGGAAACAGTTAAAACACTGGAGTTTTATTCCAAAACAATTTACAGAACCGATCTTGAAAAAACTATAGAAACGTGGACAGACGGAAACGTTATGAATTATTCAAGCAGTAACACTCCTAATACATTGGTTACTGGACCTCATGTAATAAACATAACCCCTTATTCGGCCACGATTGAATGGGAAACCACACATTTATCAACAACTAAAGTCAAATATAGCGACGGCACAGGCGGCGCTGCAGAAAAAAGCCACGACAGCGCTTTAAATCACAGGCTGACGCTTACGGGTTTAAAACCAGGAACTAACTATACTTTCGAACTCGAATCCAAGACCGACAAAGACCAAAACGGCCCCGTTACAGGCAGCGGTACATTCCAGACATTAGCAGCTGAAGGCGCTCAGGCCTCGATTGAATCAATTACCGCAAATCCGAAAGCGCCTTACATTTACGAACCGGTTAACGTATCTGCCAAAATTAACGCCCCGGCCGGCGCAACCGTTAAATTTTACGAAGATGCTTATATCGATGAAACCGCATGCACCGATGATTTAAACGCAACAGGCAGCATAAAATTCACATGGACGCCGAAACAAAGCAAGGCGCATGAATTGATAGCCGTAGTATCGCTCCAAAATAAAGTAATCGCGGTATCCAGCCTTAATCTTATGATAGGCAGAAAAGTCGTATTGGTGGACCAGGCGCATTATAATGTTTCGCGCGACAAACTGGAAAGCTTCGGTATGGACTTATATAACCGCGGATTCGAAGTGCGCACAAACTCCGAAAGACTTAGCGCTGAAGCGTTAAAAGATGTATCGGTACTTGTAATCACCGAATTCGCGACCAATGAAGCCGGCCTAAACGCGAGCGAATTAAACCTTATAAAAAAATTCGTCGATAACGGCGGCGGCCTTCTTCTGACCACAAGATGCGATTTCGGCGGTTATTCAAATCAGCTGACCACCGTAAATAAAGTTTTAGAACAGATAGGCTCAAACATCCGCGCAAATGACGACGAAGTCCTTGACCCTACAAACAGCCCTGGCGGCAATATGGGATACCTGGTTTTCGGACACGTATTTAACCCTAAGATAATAGCGTCCGACGTCGCTTTGATGCTCGCTAAAGGCTCTTCGTCGATGTTAAATTCAAAAATGAAACCTATCACTTCCAAGGACAAAACAATAATTCCGATCTGCTCCGGCGATGACGACACTTATAATATCGACGCCGATAACCAGGGCGACGGAGTCATTTATCCAAAGGATACGCCGATTGTAATAGACGCAGGCGAAATAATGCCGTCGGGCGGAAAAGTGGCAGTATTCGGCGCCACCCATATCGACAGCGGAGTTTACACATATTCATCGAGCAACCACACGCCGATTTATAATTACAACGTAATAGCCTGGCTCGCAAAACCGGCCAAACGCGATGTCGGCGAACTATCGGATGAAATTTCGCAGATAAGCGAAAGCTCTGTCGAAGACCAGAACGGCAGCGAAGTAAACGACTCTGCAGTCATAAGTTCAACAATACGCGCCGAAAAAACTTCAAAAAAACTCCTCGAACAGTTTGATTATTCGAACGGGAAAATAGAAACTTCGATCGATAACTTCCTGAACTTTTTCAAAAACAACAAGATTCAGAATTTAAACGGTTTTTCAAGTGTAATAAAAAAAGTTCTGGACCGCGTAAGGTACGAAGCAGCCGAAAATCCTGAAACGCTTGAAACTTTAAAAGACAAGATAAAAGAACTCGAAGATTTATACACAAAGTCATCAAGCACAATAAAAAAATAATAAATAACTATTAATAATACTAATATAAAAAGAGCATAATTAATCATAATTATGCTCTTTTTTCATATTTCATAAAACAAAAAAAACTTTTATTTTTTTCTTTTATCTGGTATAATATTTTGAATGTTATTTTTAACGCAAAAACTTTTATTTAAAGCAAACTTATAAATAAAAAATAGTGATTGATTATGATAAAACTTAAAAAAATCAGCTTATTACTGACAATTTTAATTCTATTGCAGGCCGGTGTTTCAGCGGCGCAGACGTATAATGCCGACGGCACGACTTCAGGCACGGGCGCGGGAGCCTCCGGCGGAATAAACGAAGAAAGCGAACCTTCGGACGATTACCGCCCGGACGGTTATTATGAACCGTATGATTTCTCGTTCGTCAAAACAAATCAAAACAAAAGCGGCAATTCATCGGGAACGCCTACGCCTGTTGTGGAAAATAACACATCCGGCCCGACTTACGATTCGTCAAACCAGATAACCAATAATTCAGGCAGTCAAGGTAATCCTGGGAATAGCGGCAGCACCGCGGTAGCCCCGGCGCCTGAATATCAGCCGCCTGCTTATCCGCCGAACGAGCAAATAAACGTTCCGGAACCGCCGGATTTTAATGAAACCGCAGTATCAGCCCCGGTCCAAAACGGCAATTCAAAAATCACAACCGCAATATCACCCGACTCATTAAATAATATACCGGCGGGCGGGCAGCAGCATGCCGGATCCGGCCAGGCATATTCGTCTGCACCGGCAAATATTAACACATCAGGAACCGCCCCTAACATGCAGTCTTCAGGCGTCGAACCCGGCGGCAAAAGCGGCGACCCGGCGGCAAGCACTTTAAAGCTGCTTATAAGAGCACAAAAGCCGCTGCGGTATCAGTTAACTAACGATAAATTATCCGGAATTTTAGACAAGGTAATCATAAATGAAAACGTTGAAGATGAATCATGGAATTTAATTGCCGGCTCCGTAAAAAATTATTTCAACGAAGCCAGCTCGAATAAACTAAATGCCGCAGTAATCGATGACGAATTCGAAAAAATAAACGCCGTTTTAATAACTTATATTTACGGCGGAACTTTCGGCGCTTACGACGGAGTAATCCTAAAATACAAAAACCAGCATTTCGGCTTTTTAGGGCCGCTGTCCAAAGAGGTTAAAAATTTCAGCATTAAGGGCGAAAACTCAGAAGAAAGATACCGCCTGTTAAGGCTTCTTGGCGGCGATATAGTAAAAGTCATTTCCGACAAGCTTTTTATGTTTTCGCTAAAACCTTTATCTTTTTGCGTTTCCGAAATCATGCGCGAAGTAGCTAACGGCGAATTTTATAAGATCGAAGTACTTTTCCGCGTCATGTCGTCGGCCGATCTCCCAGTACAAAACCTGATAAGGCCGTTTTTTCAGCTTTTAAAATCAAAATTATTCAGCGCCTACGAGGTTGAAAAAAATCAAAATTTCAAAAAAAATTATGCCAAAGCCTATGATATCTTGAATAAAATCAGATAAATTCCTTTTAAAATAAAACTAATTTATAATAACACGCTTAAAAAGCGGAAAGGCCTTAAATATGAAATTAATTTCGTTAAAGCCATTTTCAAAGCCAGCCTGTTTAGGAATCATCTTTTTAATAATGATTTTAACCCAATTATTTTTCCAACCGGCAATTTTAAATGCCGAAACGCAAGCCGTCACACCCGACGGCAACGACAGCGATAACGCCCATTCCGCAGTACAAATAAGACCGCTAAAAGAACTAAAGGTCATGGTGCCTGCGCCGGAAGTATCAAAAATTTTTGAAAACGGCCGATTCGTAATGGTCAATTACTCTGAATTCATGGAATTGGTCGAAAAAAATAATAAGCTTTCTAAAAAATACGACATATTAAACCAGGGAGCTGACAAAAACCCGCCTGTCGATTATATAGTGACAGGCGCCGAATACAAATTCATAAAAGACGGAGATAATATTCTCGGCAGCGCGGACATAGATTTTTCAATATTAAACGGAGAAAAATATATAATAGTGCCTTTAATTTCCGGAAGAATTGCAATGACAGACGCCGTTATAGATGATACAATCCCGACCATGCTTGTAAAACCTTTATACGGCGAAACCATGAATGAAATGAACAGGTCGTATTCCCAACAGCCTGTTCAGCAAATTTCACAATCTTACTCCAATGTGCAGCAGTTAGGCAATATATCCGCCAATTCAATATTCAGCGATAAAATTGCAAACCAATATTTAATAGCCATAAAAGGCAAAGGCAGTCATAACTTAAACATCAAATTTTTACTTACTCCTGAAAAAGAAGACGCCACACAATCTTTCATGATAGGCACACCCGTTTCGGCCAAAAATAAAGTTACGGTTTTACACGATGAAAAAAATGCCGTAATCAACATATCGCCGGCCATAGGCCTTAACTTATACCATCACCAGGAAACAAAAAATCAGGCGGCTTCAGCCGAATTCGGCTTTTCAGACCGCTTGAAAATTTCCTATTTCGCCATAACAAGCGAAGAACGTCGAATGATGGACGCGGCCAGGCAGGCAGACAAACCTTCGGCCACGGCTTCGGGCACAGATTCAGTTTCGATCTCCGCAACTGACGCCGCAACATCAGAAATTTCCGCCGCATCCGGCCAGTCAGAGCCCGCGGGTGAAAGCGAGGCGCCGGTAACCGGCTGCGTTACCAAAACTTTATTTTCAGCCGGCGACGGCATGTTTAAAGGACGGCACGAATTAAATTTCAACGTAATAAAGGGAAAAATATCGAAAATTTCGCTGACACTGCCGGCAGGAACTGAAATCGACGACATAATTTATTCAAATTACGACAAAAGGCAGATCAGAGAATTTTCCGGTTACTCGTCGGTAGAGATATTTTTTAAATCACCCGTTAATTCAAACTTTACAATGACAATAAACACGCTCACGAAGATAAGCGACGAAAAATCGGGACTTACCATGCCCGAAATCAAAATATCAGACCTCGATACCGAGCGCGGCTATATAGGAATATGCGCAAGCACAAATATTAAGATCACGCAAAACGGCCTCGCCGAAAATCTCGAGAGAATAGACGCGTACGAGCTGCCCGACGGCATGAGCAACCTCACAGCCTCGCCAATTTTATACGCATATAAATATTTCAAGCATCCGTACAAGACTGAATTTTCGTTCATTAAATATAACGATTCTCCGGTGCTCTCCACTTTGCTATCACAATCAGCTGTAAACACAGTAATCGCAAGTGACGGCACCGCGATATCGAGCTTCAAATACGTCATGAAAAATAATGGAATGCCTTTTTTAAGAGTGGTCCCGGCCGACACGCTCGAAGTATTGGACTCATCCGTAAAAAATAAAACTGTCAAAGCGTCTATAGATTCAGAATCGAACATTAAAATTCCGATAGTCAAATCTGATTTCTTCGGCGACAGCATATCTGAATTTCCAGTAAATTTCAAAGCCAGCGCTCCGGTTCAAAAACTCGCCTTAGCCGGCCGGTTGCAATTGGAGCTGCCGCGCGTCGAAATACCGATGATGAACATGAAGTGGCGCATATTCACGCCGGAAGGTTATATTTTTTACAATATGCATGGCAACCCTGATCTGGTCACCAACCCGCCCGAAGCGCTGTTATACCAGATCCCGCTTAACGCCTTCTACATCACCGCCAAATTGGCAAACAGCGAAGCTATGTTCAATATAATTTTTATCGCGTTATTTGCGGCTTTATTATATCTGCTGTATCTTGGCTGGAATAACTCTTTAACGGCATCATCATGGCAGGCGATAACCAAAAAAATTGCGGAATTTTTATCAGGCTTATTCAACTGGCTTAAAAACCACGCCGTAAGCATAATAGTTTTATTCACAATAGTTATTATTATAGCCTCAATCGCCACGCCGAACTTCAACCGCGCCAGGACGCAGTCAGTGAAAAAAGCCTGTGTTTCAAACCTAAAAACGATCGAAGGCGCAATGGAATTATTAAAAATCGAAGACCCGGCCCAGGAACAAAAAGTGCTGTCATCCTCCGACGGAGTGAGAGAACTTGTATATCTAGGCTATTTAAAACTAAAGCCGGTCTGTCCTAATAACGGCGAATACAGAATATCCAAAAACGCCGACGGGAAATTTGATTTCGCCTGCACGGTTCACGGCCCGCTTTATGTTCCGGCCGAAGACTCAAAAGAAGAACGAGAAATAAAAAATGAACGCATGAAGGAAATTTCTTCAGCACCGCCGTCAGCGGCAAATTATGATTCGTTTCAATCACCGATCGGCGGCGAAAAAAAATCAAAATTATATAAAAATGAAATTAACGCGCCCGAAGGTTCATACGATAAAGCGCCGGCCGAATTAAAAAGCGGAACAGGCAAAGGTCAAGTAGAAGCCAGGCTGCGTTCGGAAGAAAATATTCCGGCAGCAAAAAAAAGCGCACTATCCAAAATAGTTCCCGGCCAGTTTTCTGTACTTAAACCGGAAGCTGATAAAGGCGTGTTTTCCGTTTCGGTGCCGCTGCCTAAAACAAGTCATTCCACAATTTTTGAAAAAGAATTCGTCTCGCCTGGTGAAAAAATAAATATTAACATATCATACATGACAGCGGATATATTCAGAATTTTGAATCTCGTTCTTGCGGTCATGGGCATAATCATGATATATGTATTTCATAAGGCTTTAATAAACGGAAATTATAATTACGTTTATATCTGTGTTTCATTAATTATCTTCCTCATCATGGAATTAGCCAACCACTATATTCCGCAAACAGCACGTTCGTCAAAGAACGGAATTTTTGTCGGAATCGCAGGCTTTTTAATTTTAAAATTAATAGCGTTTATCGGCACGCCCGGGAATTTTTCGGCCATATTAAGCTTTATGAAGGCAAAAGAAGGGGATATGAAAGCGGATAACGGATTAAAAACACAAGCTGACGAAACAGCTTCGCAAAATAAACCAGGCGACGGCAGCAATACGCCGGCCAAAAACATAATCACCATTTTTATCTTTACTTTAATATCCATCGCAATAGCCGGAACATGCCTGGCACTATCCGCCGATACGGCCGCGGCAGCTCCTAAAAACGTCAAATACGATATAACTTATAACCCGGCGACGCGTGAAATACAGGCTTATTATCCTTATTTTTTCAGCGACCGCGACTTAAGCGTAAATAACAAGGTAATAATACTGCCTTATTCAGATATGCAGAGCCTCGTCGAAGCGGTAAACGCACTGGAATATTCGCCGGACACGGCCGAAGCGCTTTACGAAAAACCTTCATTTACGAATGTAATCAAAAAAATAAACATAACCGGCTCTATCACAACGGAATTGGCCGCTCTGGACATTGAATATTTCATAGACGTTTTCAACGATAAATACGAAACCGCCGATTTAATATCGGGGGATATAGCCATAAAAAACACCGAACTATACCTTATAAAGCCCTTTAATTTCGGGTTTTATGACGTTTCAGAAAACTTCATAAGGAAACTCGAAAAAATGTACGACGGCGCCGCGCGCGAAAAAATCTCACAATCGAGGCAGGCGAAATCTTTTGAAAAAATCGCCACAAAGCATAATATAAAAATCGGCTCAAACCTGGCAGAAAATCAGAGGGCGGCCGGACAGCCCGAAATGCAGGCGCAGGACATCTCGAAGCTCGGACAGCCTGCATATTCCGTCATATTTGATGAAAAAGGCGAGTATCTCGTTAAAATTTCATTGAAAACAAACGTAACGTTCAGCGAAAATTCATATTATTTCAATCTTAATCTGCCGCTTTCGCCGTGCGTAAAAATAAATTTAAAATCGCCGGCCGAATACGATATCGTATCAGACTGCCTGATATGCGAATCTCAAACTAAATTGACCGATGAAAATTTAATATTAACTCGCGGCAGCCTGGTTCCGTATAAAAATTATAAATTCAAATTATCGCTGGGCGAGGAGATAAAACGTGAACGCGCGCTCAAAAAACAGGCCGAGGAGCAGGAAATACGACGCAAATTAATTGAAAACATGGGGCTTCAAAGCAGCGAAGTAAAGATAATAACTCAAAAATTAGAGCCTAAAGTTCATATAATATCGACACAATTATTAACGCTCGACGATGAACGGTTCACATCAAAAGTAAATTTTTCATATAACATCCAGAATACGGAATTAAGTGAAATTGCTTTTAAAATACCGGCACTATCGACAATAACTTCAGTCGACACCCGCGATATGTATTCATGGAAAATTAATAATGACGACGCAACATCAGAAAATAAAATATTAAAAATCAAGTTTAAAAAAGCTGTAAGCGGCCAATTAAGCATAAAACTGACATTCGAAAAGCAAATTACCGGATCGGCTCAGGAAATTTCAGCGCCGATAATTTCGCCTGTATCATTTAACGAATATAAAGGATTTCTAATATTAGACTCAGCTGTAAACGCCGAGCTTACGGTTTTAAAAACAACTAACCTTGTTGAAATAGACGAAACCGAAGCTTTGAACATACCGGCGAGGAATACACTGACTCCGGTAATCGCAAGTTACCGTTTCACGAAATTCCCGATCGCACTCAACGCCAAAGTTCAGAAACATACCGATATAGCTTCGGTGCCATGCGTCATCGACCTGGCGTCATATAGGTCTGTCATAACCCGCGAAGGCTACTTAATGACCGAAGCGCAATATAAGATCAGAAACAACACCGTCCAGTTTCTTGAAATAATGCTTCCTGAAAAATCAGCCCCATGGAGTCTGAACGTAGCCGGCAAATTAAAAAAACCTGGCGCTTCTTCTAATATAATTTACATACCGCTTATAAAATCACCGTTTATAAATCAAAAATTTCAACCATTTACCGTCACATTTACATATGCCACACCGCTCGACAAAATCAGCGACATGGGCAGCACGAAACTATTATTGCCTAAAGTCAATGTTATCTGCTCAAAGATAATATACGAAATGGATTTTCTGGATAATTATTCAATATTTAACTTAAATACAAATTTAAGAAAAGAAAAATCCAGGCCGCAGGCAGAATTTATCGAAGAAGAACCGTCAGCTGAATACATAGACCAGAGCAGACGCCTCATATCAAATACAAGGGCGGCGACTCAGGGCAGTATTGTTTCAGTCAAAGACATAGACCGCGGAAGCATCCTTATGTCAGGAAGCGCGCGCGGAATACTTCCGGTACCGGTAACTTTGCCGTGTACGTCAAACAGGATTTATTTCAGCGGCGAAACGCTTAAAAAGCCGGAATCGGTAATTGCTGCGCCGCAATATTATGTCGAATTTTCTTATTTATCAAAGGAAATGCCGGGCATTATCCTGTATATAGCTTATTTCGCCGGAGTAGTCCTGATAATATGGCTTCACAACATAATGAAATTCGGCGGCAGCTATTCTCCATATTTAAAATTTACGCTTTTGACGGTTATTTACCTGGCAGTCACGGAATACTACGCAATAACCTGTTACAATTATTTGTTTTCAGGATTAATAATGGGCGTCTTGATTTTATTAACAACCAGAATAGTTAAATTAACGGACATCGAAAGGCGGACTTTAAAACTTAAATGACAATAAAAACCGGACCATTTTTAATTAAAAATTTATTTGAAACCAGCACTGATGATGAAAATTCTGTCAACGACAATTTAATATTCGATTTTAACCACGAGTATAAGTTAATAATCGACGATATGATAAAATCCTGTGTCGAATTTGGACATATAGACCCCAAAAAAATAGCGGTATCTTATACGCCGTCCAAAACTAACAGTAAATACGGATTGCAGGCCAAAATTTACCCTTTACGGTTTGAAGGAGGCGCACGTGAAAAAATTATCAATAATTATAAGTTCACTATCGAAACGCTCAGCCATAAAAACGAGGAAATTTATTATATAATAGCTTTTTGCATACCGCGGTTTCTAAATTTGGACGCGCAGGGGAAATTAGAAACCATAGCGCATGAGTTATTTCATATAAGCCCGAGATTTAACGGCGATATAAGAAGATTTTCGCTGGGCGCGAGAGCGGCGCACGGCGCTAGCAAAGACATATTCGACAGGCATATAGGAAATATAGCTAAAAACTATCTTTATTCATCGATGCGCTCAATACTGCCCAAATTTTTATACTATGACTATAAAAAACTGAAACAAAATTTTAAAGAAATAAAATTTACAAAATTAAAAATTCCAAAAATTTTAAGAGAAAAATTGGAACTAATTTCAGTTTAAGGCAGTAAATTATTTTGCAAAGGTAATTGTAAAAAAAACAACATTTTTTTAATACAATTTTAATAAAAATTCGGGGGGGCAGTTATGAAAAAAATATTATGGCAAAATTTAACAATTGGTATTTTAGTATCCGGTATTTTATTTTCATTTGCCGTTAACAGCTACTCGAGCGGCCTGGAAAACTTAAAAAACAACTTACAGGCGGACGAGATCAAAGCGACAGAAAGTTCTGCGGCCTCAAACGCCAGCACTGAATTCGGCGTCGGAGCGGGCAGCGACACAGGCGTCGTAATGGCTTCATGCTTAAATGTAAGAACGGCTCCATGGGGCAGCATCATCGGAACGGTCAGTTCAGGGAAAAAATTAGATATCATAGGCAAAGACGGAGTATGGTATAAAATAAAATATAACGGGCGCGACGCTTATGTACATTCCGGATATGTAGCAACGGAAGGCGCTCCTGCTTCGGCAAGCGATTCGTACGTTAATGTCGGCGCAGGCAGCACATTAAATGTCAGAACCGGCGCATGGGGCAGCGTTATCGGCTCGCTTTCGAACGGCGCGGCCGTAGAAATTCTCGGCAAAAGCGGCGACTGGAGCATTATAAAGTATAACGGCAAACAGGCGTATGTATACACCAAATATCTCTCCAAGACAAAACCGTCGGGCAGTTCAGGCTCAAGCGGAGCAGCGAAAGCCGTAGGTTCAGTAGCTCCTTCTTCAGGCTCATCAAACGGCAAGATGATAAGGCCTGTTTCAGGCGGCCCCGTAACAAGCCCATTCGGCATGAGAACACATCCGGTTACCGGAGGACGCAAGATGCATAACGGCATAGATATAGGCGTCCCGACAGGCACTCCTTTAAAAGCATTAAGCAGCGGCAGAGTTCAATCTGTAGATTGGAATTACGGCGGCGGCAAGACAATCACTATAAAATATGACAACGGCATGACGTCCACATATATGCACTGCAAAGATGCGACATTATCTGCCGGCGCAACCGTAAGCCAGGGACAGGTAGTCGGCCATACCAATAACACAGGCGCATGGACGACAGGCCCGCACCTTCATTTTGAATTACGCAATTCAAGCGGCTCAGTCATAAATCCGTCAAATTACATATCAATCTAAAAGCAATAATTATTTACAAACAAAAAAATATTTAGTATAATGTCAAAACTAGGCGGCAGGCGTGTCTGCCGCCTAATATTTTAAAAACAATATAATTTTTTAATTTTATCGGAGGTTAATCAAATGAACAAACGCTCATTCATTAAGTTCACGGCGGTATTTATATTTTTATCCGCGTTAATGTTTAATTTTAGCGCCGGCGCGGCAATTGCGAAAGAATCGGCGGCGGCATCATCGGAAGTCGGCATTTTGCCTGAAGTAAAAAACTATGAGACAAGCGAAGTTTGTTCGTTAAATTTAGGCCACGGAAGCGAAGAAGTAAGCCTCGGCTATGAGAACGGCCCGAGATTTTCATCGAACGGCCCGTCATCGTTCGCGTTCGATAAAAACGAAAAACTTTATATAGTCGATGCAATGAATTTTAAAGTCCTTGTAATCGATAACGGCAAAGTAATAAAAACCATAAAATATCCCGAAGGCGAAACCAAAGAAGAAAAATTCTTCATTTCCGATATAGCAGTATCAAACGACGGCAAAAAAATATATCTTTTAAACCAGACGCTCAGAACAATATTTGTTTTAAATGAAAACGGCGAAGTTAAAAGCGAAATTAAAATTTCAGAGCAAGCGGTTCTGCCGTCAAAAATTTACATCTCCGAAAGCGGAAATATTGTCATTCGCGATGAAGGCGGAATCAAAACGCTGGTTTACACAGCAGACGGCAAAGTTTTAGGCAGGCTCGAAGGCGGAGAAATAAGCAATATCACAAATTCCGATAATTTTCTTTATGTCCTCGGCGAAATGGATAAGGACGGCCGCGACATATTATTAATGGATCCTGTAAGCAACCGCAAGCCTAAAGTTTTCGCAAAGCTCACAAAAGTAATAAAAAATACCGAACCATACGCTTACCAGATATTAGGAACTGACGCCGAACAAAATTTATACGCTTCTATAATCGAAAAAATAGAAGAAGACGTCATACAGACCATGCTTTATAAATTCAGTAAAGACGGCAAAGTCATATCAAGAACCAAAATCATGCCGTTCAGGCAAATTTTCGACACAGTGCCGACACGTTATATAGTTATTTCTCCGCCAGGCAATGTTTATGCCTTCACTGCAAACGATAAGCTCGATAAACTCGTAATTTGCAAAATTACTTCGAAATAATATATTTCCAAATTTAAAAAATCTGATTTTTAATTAGCGAAAACACCTAAAGAAAATATGGAACAAATTTCACTAATCGCAAGTAAACTGTTAGGTAAGATTAAAAAGCGAGGGGATAGATTATGAAAAGATTTTTTTCAGGAAATTTAGCTGTTATTTTTATAATAGCCGGAATTTTATTGTCATTTGCAAGCAGCGCTTATACAAGCGGCGTATCGGATGTAAAAAATGACTTACAGTCAGGCGCGATAACAGCCACAGGCAATAACAGCGCTACGAATGTTTCCGCAAACGGACAGGGCGGCGAAAGCCAGAGCGGCGTAGTAATGGCAGATTGCTTAAATGTAAGAAGCGGCCCGTGGGGCGATATAATAGGCACTGTAAAATCAGGCCAAAAGCTCGATATAATAGGCAAAGACGGCGTATGGTATAAAATCAACTATAACGGAGGCATCGGATACGTCCACTCCGGATACATCGCAACCGAAAGCTCACCGGCTACCGCAAGCGATTCGTATGTCAATGTCGGCGCGGGCAGCACATTGAATGTCAGGACCGGCGCGTGGGGAAGCATTATCGGCTCGCTCTCGAACGGCGCAGCCGTTGAAGTGCTCGGCACAAGCGGCGAATGGACAATAATAAAGTATAACAACAAAGAAGCTTATGTTTATACACAATACTTATCAAAAGAGAAACCTGCTGACGCTGTAAGCACTCCAAGCGGTTCAACCGCAGCCGGATCAGTGGCAGCGAGCGGCGGCAGTTTTGTAAGACCGGTTGACGGCGGTCCGATCACTAGCCCATTCGGCATGAGAACCGACCCGATTAACGGCACGCAGCGCATGCATAACGGTATCGATATAGGCGTCGGCACGGGCACAAATTTAAAAGCATTAGGCAACGGCAAGGTTTCATCGGTAAGCTGGAACGAAGGCGGCGGCAAAACAATAAAAATTACATATGATAACGGCATGTCATCAACTTATATGCACTGTCAGGATGCCGTGCTTTCAGAAGGCGCTGTCGTAACTGCAGGCCAGACCGTCGGGCATACAAATAACACGGGCACCTGGACAACAGGTCCGCATCTGCATTTCGAATTGCGCGATGCAAATGGTAATGCCGTAAATCCTCAAGATTACATAAATATATAGAGCTCGTTCAAAAAGATTTTTTCGGGACTGCGTTTTCGAGATGTCCCGGCAAAAATCTTTTGACGCTTTAATATACATTTTAATTTTTAAGTTAAAAAAGGCTGCCTGAAATTTATATTTTTTTCGGTCAGCCTTTTTGTTTTAATTAGTTCGAAAAGGTTTAATTTAGCAAAAAATTAAGAGGGTATCGATATTGACAAAAAAATCAAAAAAATGTATAATTAACATCCGTTAATGGGTAATTTAAAATTAAAATATCCAGGGTTATAAAATAAAAATTCGGGGCGTAGCGCAGTTGGCTAGCGCACTTGTATGGGGTGCAAGGGGTCGGAGGTTCAAGTCCTCTCGCCCCGATTTTTATTATAACGGGCTTTTATATTTCGAAAAACGCGAGGCTAGTTCATAGTGAATAACGATACGATTGATTTGTTTGGCCCGGCGGAGAGCCGCGAATTAAATAATGGGCCGTCAAAGATAAACAGTATAGAAAAAGCGGAAAAAAAAGAGGCTGCAAAGGAATCGGCGAAGAAGCGCGTCCGGGAGTTAACCGAGTTAATAAATAAATGCGACTATGAGTATTATACTTTAAATAAGCCGTCGATTACAGATTTTGAATATGACGGCCTTATGCGGGAACTCGCCGGCCTTGAAAAAGCTTATCCTGAATTGAAACTTGCCAATTCGCCGGCCGAAAAAGTTTCAGGAACGGGGCAGAAAATATTCGGGCAAATAAAGCATGATGTTCCGATGTATTCGCTTTCAAATTCATATAATGTCGGCGACCTTTATGAATTTGAAACGCGTGCTTTAAAAGATCTCGCTTATTCAAATATTACAGAACTTGAATATTGCGTCGAGTTGAAATTCGACGGATTGTCAATGTCATTAAGATATGAAGATGGAATTTTGAAATATGCGGCGACGCGCGGAAACGGCAAAATAGGCGAGGATGTCACTGAAAATATAAAAACCATTAAAGAAGTGCCGCGTGTTCTTCCAAAAAAATGTAATATTACTGTACGCGGCGAAGTTTATATGAACCGCAAAGTATTTGCCGAACTTAATAATTTGAGGGAACAGGCGGGCGAGGATGTTTTTGCCAATCCGCGAAACGCCGCTGCCGGTTCCGTAAGGCAGCTTGATTCTAAAATTACGGCAGAAAGACAGCTTAACATTTTTTTATATAATATTGCCGGAACGCCGGAACTTTATAACGAAGAAAAAAATATTTATGAGCCGTTGAAATTTCAAACTCACTCTGAATCGCTCGATTTTTTAAAAGGACTGGGGTTTTCGGTGTGCGATGAATTTCGTATTATTAACGGCATGGCGAATGTCATAAACCACATAAACGAGTGGGATATTAAACGCCATGATTTAAATTATGACACTGACGGCATGGTAATTAAGGTCAATGATTTATCTTTCCAGGATACTCTCGGATTTACCGCTAAATCGCCAAGATTCGCGGTTGCTTATAAATTTGCGCCGGAACGCGCGGAAACCATAATAGAAAGCATCGATATCCAGGTCGGAAAAATGGGGACGCTGACGCCGGTTGCCAATTTAAAACCGGTACAATTATCAGGCAGCACGATTTCGCGGGCCTCGCTTCATAACGCAGATGAAATAGCCGCCAAGGATATAAGAGTCGGCGACAGCGTATTAATCGAAAAAGCCGGCGAGATAATACCGCAGGTTATAGAGGTTATTTTTTCCAAAAGGCCGCAGGGAAGCGAACCGTTTAAAATGCCCGATAAATGCCCGGTATGCAATTCGCCGGTCAGAAAGAACGAAGGGGAAACGGCCGTAAAGTGCGTTTCAATATCTTGCCGCGCGCAGCTTATTCGGAAAACTGAATATTTCGTCTCAAAAAGCGCCCTTAACATAGAAGGATTTGGCGAAAAAATCGTCGAGACAGTCGTAAACTGCAATATGATAAACGATATGAGCGATATATTAAATTTAAGCGTTATCGATTTAATGAAACTGCCGAGGTTTGGCGAGAAACTTGCCGAAAAACTCGCCAGGGAAATTGAATTGAAAAAGAAAACTACTTTTCAAAAATTTATAACAGCGTTACAGGTCCCGTTTGTCGGCGAAACTACTGCCGGCGCGCTGGCAAAGCATTTTAAAACGCCCGATAAATTAATGAACGCGTCGGTTGAAGAATATTTATCGGTTAACGAAATCGGCGAAAAAATTGCCAATTCGCTTAAATTATTTTTTGAAAATGAACAAAACAGGATTATAATTGATAAAATATTTAAATACGGACTGGTAATAGAAAGCGAAAGCGGCGTCGAAAATTTATCGGATAAACTGGCAGGCAAAACTTTTGTTTTAACCGGAACTCTTCCGATTTCGAGAGAAGAGGCTGAAAAGATAATAGAAGCTAACGGCGGGTATGCGTCAGGTTCGGTGTCAAAAAAAACCACTTATGTTTTAGCCGGCGAAGAGGCAGGCTCGAAGCTTGAAAAAGCAAGAAAATTAGGCGTCGCCATAATTAATTATGACGAGTTTTTAGGTTTGTTAAGTTAATATTTAAAATTGATTTTATAAATAATATCTTATAATCGTTGTGAGGTGTGCGTTTATGCAAAATTTAGACGGAAAAATATGTGCTCAGTATTTTAAAGAAAAATTATCAGAAAAGATCAAAAGCATTATAGCGGCCGGTTATAAACCGCCAAAGCTGACTGTATTTTTGGTAGGAGACAATCCGGCATCGGCGCTTTATGTAAAAATGAAAGAAAAAGCCTGCCATGAAATAGGAATCGAATCGGCAACTCATATATTCGACTCTTCGATTACTGAAGATAATTTAATCGAACTGATAAAAAAAGAAAATAACGAACCGCAAACTGCCGGAATATTGGTGCAGCTGCCGCTCCCAAAGAATTTCAACGAAAAAAGAGTGCTCGAGGCGATAGATCCAGCAAAGGACGCCGACTGCTATCTGGCCGAAAACATAGGTCAAATGTTTCTCGGTAATAATATAACTGTTTTACCTTGCACGCCGCTCGGCGTTATGAAACTGTTAAACTATTATAAAATTCCAGTCGCCGGAAAAGAAGTGTGCATACTGGGCCGCTCGAATGTCGTCGGAAAGCCGCTGGCGCTTTTGATGCTTCAGGAAAACGCAACCGTCACGATTTGCCATTCGAAAACGCATAATATAAAAGAAGTTACAAAACGCGCCGACATACTCGCGGTCGCAATAGGCCGGGCCAAAATGGTCGATTCGTCATACATAAAACCTGGAGCAGTAGTCATAGACGTCGGCATAAATAAAATTGAGGAAGCTGACGGCAAGGTGCGCACCTGCGGCGACTGCGATTACGAATCGGTATCGAAAGTAGCGAGCTATGTGACACCAGTACCGGGCGGAGTCGGGCCTATGACAATAGCGATGCTTTTATATAATACAGTTTATAACTATACGCTGATCAAAAACATAAAAATAAACATGGAGCTTTAACGGGCGGATCATTCTTCAAGAATGAATATCCATTCAGGATTTAATTTGACCATTATCGGCGAGTTTTCATTAACTTCCATTTTTTTCAGGGCGGCGTCATGGATATCTATTTCGATACACGCGCCGCTTGTTTTTTTCACGCCATAATCCATAACGACCGTGTGGAACTTACCGCGTGTATATATTTTCCGCGTAACGCCGGCTATCATATTCAATATGCCGCCTTTTTCAGGGTCGTAATTATGGCCCTGCCTGAGTATATAAACCGCTTCAGGCCGTATACCAAAGCTTATTTTATCGCCGGGCCGGCCGTGCTTATGGCCGCAGCCGCATGAAATTTCGACCGTGGAATTAAAATCGGGCCAATCCACTATTACTTTATCGTCTTCGGTGCTTTTGACAGCGCCGTCAAATATGTTTCGCACGCCGAGAAAATAAGCCACTTCTTTCTTTTTTGGATAATAATACATATCTTCGCGCGACCCTGACTGTTTTATCATTCCGTTTATCAAAACCGATATGGTATCGCCAAGAAAATAAGCATCATCAAAATTATGAGTCACTATTATCGTCGTGACGGCGGTTTTTTCAAGAAGGCTCTTTAAAAGCCTGCGTGTCTCTTCGCCAAGCGCCGGATCGATAGCCGAAAGCGGCTCGTCAAGAATCAGAAGGCGCGGCGATACTATTAAGGCACGCATCAACGCCACGCGCTGCTTTTCGCCGCCGCTTAAATTAACAGGATATCTTTCCAATAAATGACGTATATTCAAAAAATCTATCAAATATCCGTAATCGGAAAACGCTTTTTCAACGTCCAATCCTTTAACTTTCAGGCCGTAAGCGATATTATCGCTGACTTTCATTCCCGGAAAAAGGCATAAATCCTGAGGCATATAGGAAAAATTCCGCAGGTGCGGCGGCAGGCCCGAAATATCTTCGCCGTTAACCATAATGCTTCCGCCGGCGGCATTTCTAAGCCCGAGAATCGTTTCCAATAATACGGTTTTTCCTGCGCCGGTCGGGCCGACAATGACTCCAGTGCTGCCTTCGTCTATTTTCAGGTTTATCGGACCGCAGTTAAAATTCCCGGCTGAAACTGCCAGATTATCAATTTCAATCATAAGCTTTCACCGCCGCAATTTTTTTCAAAAATGCAAGAATGCATGCGCCTATAGCGAATAATATAAAAATAAGCGCTACCGTAGATTCTATATCGGCATTAGATAATCTTAAATATATCGCCACAGGTAGAGTTTCAGTTTTCATAGGCATGGAGCCGGCCAGAGTAATCGTGGCGCCGAATTCACCCACAGATTTAGCGAATGAAAGCACAAAGGCCGACATTATGCCGCGCCACGCGAGCGGCAGCGCGACCGTATAAAACGCCTTTAACGGCGACGCGCCGAGGGTCCTGGCAACGGCCTCGTAACGTTTCGGTATCTCGTCGAAAACCGTTTTCATCGAACGCACTGCCAGCCCTGCCGTAGTAACGAATTGGGCAAGAACTATGCCGCCGGTCTCAAAAACAAACTGCATGAAATTATTCTGTATGAGAACGCCGGCGCGGGTATTGAAAAATATAAGAAGTATTGCACCGAGCGCCACCGGCGATATTATAAGCGGAAGTTCGAGTATCGAATCGATAAGCCATTTGAATTTGAATTCATATCTTGAAAGCGAATATCCGACAGGCACGGCTATAACCACGGAAAGCGCCGCCGATATAAACGCGGTAAAAACGCTTAATTTAACTGAAAAAATAAATCTTTCCGACTCGAATAATTTTATGAACGCATCTGATGAAAAAAAGGAAAACATCGCAAAAAATAACGCCGCGTAAAAAGCGAATATAGCAAATGATATTAAAATTAATACATTTCGAAAATTAAACAAAATTACTTCCCTTTTAAGTAAATTTATTTTACATATCACAAATGTTAATAAAAATAGCTCGAAATGTCAAATACAATTTTCATGCGTGGCAAGGTTAAGGCACCTACTTAAGCGCAAATTGTTTATGCTGATATTTATTGACAATAAATTTATAATTAGCAGAGCGTATTTTCATTTCTTTTTTTACACGGCGTTATTTCGTTTCGTAATATTTTTCTTGACTAAATTCGCAGTGTTTTATATAATAAACACTAATAAAATTCATATTATAAAGAGATTAAAATGTCAGAATTGATAGTAACAAAAAACTTCGCAAAAAAAGAATCGCATAAAATTTCCTCTTATATGGAAAGCGGCGGCTATCAGGCAATTCAAAAATGCCTGAGCAATTTTAAGCCCGACTCGGTAATCGATGAGGTTAAAAAAAGCGGGCTGCGCGGACGCGGCGGCGCGGGTTTTCCGACCGGTTTAAAATGGTCGTTCGTACCCAAGGAATCGAGCGTGCCGAAATATCTTGCGGTAAACGGCGACGAAGGCGAGCCGGGTACATTCAAAGACCGTTATATACTCGAAAAAGATCCGCACCTTTTACTCGAAGGAATAATGATAGCCTGCTACGCTGTCGGCATAAATACCGCCTATATTTACATCCGCGGCGAATACAGGCGCGAAATCGAAATTATTGAAAAAGCCATAAAAGAGTGCCGCGATAAAAATTACCTCGGCAAAAATATTTTCGGAAGCGGTTTTACTCTGGAAATACACGCGCATTCCGGCGCGGGAGCCTATATTTGCGGCGAAGAAACAGGGCTTATCGAATCACTCGAGGGGCACCGCGGCCAGCCGCGTTTGAAACCTCCGTTTCCGGCTTTATCAGGATTATTCATGGGCCCGACAGTCATCAACAATGTCGAAACGCTGGCCAACCTGCCTGATATAATTATGAAAGGCGCCGACTGGTATCTTTCGATCGGCACGCCTAAAAACTCCGGCACCCGAATTTACGCCGTTTCAGGCAATATAAGCAAACCGGGCATCTACGAACTTCCGATGGGAATAAACGCCAAAACACTGATTTATGATATATGCGGCGGCATCGCCGGCGGCAAAAAGCTTAAAGCAGTTATACCGGGAGGGCTTTCAGCGCCCGTACTGACAGCGGACGAAATAGACACGCCGCTCGATTTTGATTCTCTCTCAAAAATCGGCTCGATGGCAGGCTCGGGCGGGGTCATAGTCATCGAAGATTCGCAGAGCATCCCTAAAATAGCGGCCAGAACAGCTGATTTTTACGCGCACGAATCGTGCGGCCAATGCACCCAATGCCGCGAAGGCACAAGATGGGTTTCATTAATTTTTAACAGGATTTTAAACGGCCGCGGAGAAAAGAACGATCCTGACATGATTTTAGATATATGTTCCAACATGATGGGCCAGACAATATGTGTCCTTTCCGACGCCTGCGCGATGCCGTCCATGGCGTTTATAAAAAAATTCAGAAACGAATTCGACGCGCTTATAAAATAATTACGGACGATAAATTGGTGAATTAATATGGCAAAAATATTTATAGATAATAACGAAATAGAAATAATTCCGGGCGACACGATAATAAAGGCTGCCGCGCGCGCCGGTATCGAAATACCGCATTTTTGTTATCATCCAGAACTGCAATACGCAGGTTCATGCCGGATGTGCCTTGTCGAAGTCGAAAAATCGCCCAAACTTTTAACCGCCTGCTCGACAATGGCGACCGACGGTATGATAGTACGCACAAAAACAGAGCGCGTAAAAAAAGCGCGCGAAGCCGTTCTTGAATTCCTGCTTATCAACCACCCTCTCGATTGCCCTATATGCGATAAGGCCGGAGAATGCCCGCTACAAAATAATTATTATAAATATTCCGGCAAGGATTCACGTTACAAAGAAAATAAATGGCAAAAATCGAAAAAAGTCGATCTCGGCCCGACAATAGTACACGACCAGGAACGCTGCATATTATGCACACGCTGTGTCAGGTTTATGGACGCGGTAGCTAAATCGCCGCAGCTTGTAGTCGCCAAACGCGGCCATAAAAATATACTTACAACTTATCCCGGACAGCCGCTTGACAATCCATACAGCTTGAATACTGTTGATTTGTGCCCGGTCGGCGCGCTCACATCAAAAGATTTCAGATTCAAGTGCCGCACCTGGTTTTTAAAAAGCTCAAAATCATTGTGCGCTTTCTGCGCGACTGGCTGCAATACGATCGTGCAGCACAAAGATAATTATATCCACCGGATACTGCCCGATAAAAACGACAGCATCAACGGCAGTTTCATGTGCGATTACGGCCGATTATACCGCAAATTCTTACACGCAGAAAGCAGGATATACTCTCCGGCGCTGATTCAAAACGGCCGATTCCATGAAGAACAATATCAAAAAGCAATAGACGCCGCCGCCTCAAAAATAAACGGCGCGGTAAAAAAAGACGGTGCCGCCTCGATAGGAGTTATCATATCTCCTTATCTTTCCATCGAAGAAGCTTACGTAGCTGCCCGGTGGCTTTCTGACAGCATTGTCACGCCGAATATTGCCGTCGTTAACTATGAAAACGGATTTAACGATTTTAAATATTCCGATAATTATCTTGTCTCCGAAGATAAATCGCCAAACAAAGCGGGCGTAGGCGAAATACTGAAAAGCTTCAAAAAAAGCGCTATAACGGTAGAGCAGCTTGCCAAAACAGCGGCGTCAGGAAGACTGAAATGCCTCGTTTTTATAGGTCCGGCAATCGGGCTGAACGAAACTTTCAAAATTTACGAGGCTGATTTAAAAAAATGCGAATCCAAAATAGCGATATCGACGCACAATGAAAATTTCGCCGCAATTGCTGATATCTTGATACCGTTTCGCATGTGGCTCGAGACTAGCGGCCATTATGTAAATAAAAAAGGCATTTCACAGTCATACAGACCGGCGGTCGCATTTAAAAATAACGAAATTAAAGAAAACATAGAAATTCTATGCGACCTGGCTTCAAAAACAGGCGCAAAAATTCATTTCACCTCGGCTGCCGCGGTATTCGAACAAATAAATTCGCGTCTCGGACTGTACAAACCTTTAAAGGCTGGTGTAATCGCTTAAATGGACCAGATAGACATTCGAAATATTGAATATATTTTCAGGACATACATTTTGCCGTATTTGCCGCTGCTTGTAAAATTCGCGCTGGCAGTTATAATTCCTTCTGTCATGATGTCGTCGGTAGCGGTGCTGGCGTGGGTCGAAAGGCGCGGATCGGCAATGATCCAGGACAGGCTCGGGCCGAACCGCTCAAATATATTCGGCTTCACTTTTTTTGGGTTGCTACACTCCGTAAACGACGCGGTAAAATTTTTCACAAAGGAAATATTTATACCGGCCAAAGCGCGCCTGTTCTTTTATTTTCTCGCTCCGGCTTTGGTTCTCGTCCCGGCGCTTTTAACCTTTTCGGTAATTCCGGTAGCGGCTCCGGCCGAAGTTTTCGGAGTTAAAATACCTTTCCAGATAGCCGAATTGGATACGGGAATATTATATACATTCGCTATTTCGTCGCTTGCCGTTTACGGCCTTGTAATCGCGGGCTGGTCGTCGGGCAATAAATTTTCGCTGCTCGGCGGCGTAAGGTCGGCCTCGCAAATGTTAAGTTATGAAGTCGTTCTCGGCATTTCGCTTATAACAATTTTCATGATTTTTTCGGAAATCGAGCCGTATAAAATCGTAGAAATGCAGGGCGACCTGCTTTTCGGGATTATTCCTAAATGGGGAATTTTACTTTCACCAATAGCGTTCGTATTATTTTTAGCGGCAAGTTACGCCGAAACGAACAGAACGCCGTTCGACCTGCCCGAAGGCGACTCGGAAATAGTAGCCGGTTATCACCTCGAATACGGCGGAATGAAATTCGCCATGTTTATGATGTCTGAATACGTATCCATGATCACAATGTCGGCGATTGTCGTCACTATGTTTTTCGGTGGCTATCAGATACCGTTTTTCAATACCGCAAAATTAAATGCCGTTTTTCATCCGCTAATAACGGCTGCAATACAAATCGCATCGTTTTCAATAAAAGTCGGATTTTTCATGTGGCTTTATGTCTGGGTGCGCTGGACTTTGCCTCGTTTCCGTTACGACCAGATAATGAAATTATGTTATATCAATATGTTTCCAATAGCTGTCGCCAATATATTCATAACCGGCGCAGTAATCTTATTTTTAAATTACCGTTTTTAAAGGAGGCTGAAAATGGGCGGCAATCAATCAAATGAAAAAACATCAAACCCAGGCTGCCAATCCGGCAATAAAATAAATGTCGTAAATATCATTCAGCCCGGCGATCCTAAAACACGCAGATTGAATTTACTTGAAAATACATATATTTTTGAAATAATAAAAGGGCTTAGCGTTACAATAAGACATTTTATAAAAAACATATTTAACATAAAAGGGCTTCCAACGATAACATACCCGGAAACCAGGCGCCCGCTTCCGGAAAATTACCGCGGCCGCCACAGATTAACCAAAAGGGAAGACGGCACGCCGCGATGCGTAGCTTGTTTTTTATGCGCTACGGCATGCCCGGCCGATTGCATACACATCGAGGCCGCCGAATATGAAAATAACCCTCACGAAAAATATCCGGCAAGATATGACATTGATATCTTAAGGTGCGTATTTTGCGGACTCTGCGTTGAAGCATGCCCGTGCGATGCGATAAGAATGGATACAGGGAAATATGATTTATGTGATTATACAAGAAAAAGCCTTATTTACGATAAGGAATTTCTGATGAAGGACATCGAAAAAAATGATTAGTCTAAATTTTATTATATTTTTAATTTTCGCCGCCATCTCGATTTTTACGGCGACGCTTACTGTCGGGCTCAATAATCCTGTCCACTCGGCATTCTCTATGATAGCATGCCTTTTTTCGATCGCAGTAACTTACTTCACGCTGAACGCACACCTTGTAGGCACGCTTCAAATTTTAGTTTACGCCGGCGCAATTATGGTTTTATTTTTATTCGTAATAATGCTTCTTGAAAAACGCGATATCGAAAAAATCGAAAATGTTTTCAGAGCGAGAAATTCTATTAATTTTTTCTTGATTTTGTCAACTCTTTCAGCGTTGATCGCTTCCTTTTTATTATCGGCCCGTTCATTACAGTCCGGATTAAAACCTATCCTGCCGGAAAATTTCGGCACGCTCAAAGAAGTCGGAATGGCAATTTTCAAAAAATATATTTTTGCGTTCGAATCGCTTTCAATACTCGTACTTGTGGCAATAGTGGGGGTAATAGTACTTTCGTCAAAAAATTCCGAAGAGCGTGAATAAGCGAATGATATATTTTATAGCCATAGTGACAATGGTTACAGTCATTATTTTATTAACTGCCAAAAAAAATAAATAATAATCAGGTCAATATAAAACCTGATTATCGAAAATCATAAATTTGAAATTAAGGAACCTCGACGATATGAATGAAATTACCTGTTATCTGATATTTTCGGCGGTCATATTCACAATCGGTCTCGCCGGGCTTATAATAAGGAAAAATATAATAGTACAGCTAATGAGCGTGGAACTTTTGCTGAACTCTGCAAATATAGCATTTTTAGCTTACTCAAAGCAATTAGGCGATTCATCTTTTCACGCAGTCAGCCTTTTTATAATGGCAATCGCGGCGACAGAAGCAGCGCTCGGCCTAGCGCTCGTAATTTTAATATTCAGATACCGCGGCACGATAAGTTCGGACAAGCTCACTTCATTAAAAGGATAATAAAATGATAGAAATTAATTATGAACTATTAAGATTCATACCTTTTTTTCCGTTAATAGGCGCAGCCGCATGCTTTTTTTTGAGCGGCCGAAAACCCTCGGTGATAGCAAGTAACATTGCCATCGCCATGATATTTATGTCATTTGCGGTTTCGTTTCTGACTTTTATTCCGTTTATGGCGGTAGCTACTAACGGCACCACAAACTATGTTCTTTCCTATAACGTGTTTGACTGGATCTCGGTCGGAGGTTTAAATATCGGCGCGACATTGCTGTTTGACCAGCTCACCGCGGTAATGCTCTTCGTAGTCACGTTCGTGAGCCTTTTAATTCATATATATTCCGTCGGCTATATGCACGGCGACCCGGAATATAACCGCTTTTTTTGTTATCTGAACCTTTTCGTGTTTTTCATGATAATCCTTGTAATGGCTAAAAATATGCCGCTGATGTTCGTCGGCTGGGAAGGCGTCGGACTCTGCTCGTACCTTCTAATCAGCTTCTGGTGGAACGATATAGAAAAGGCGCGTGCAGGCAAAAAAGCGTTCATAACAAACCGTATAGGCGATTTCGCCTTCATAGCCGGAATGATGACTCTATACTGGCTCTTTAATAACCACGGCCTGACTTTTAATTTTGATATGCTGAAAATGGGCGAGCATATCGGGAAGATAGCAAATGTACCGTTATTCGGAGGTATTACAATAATAGACGGAATATGCATTTTGCTTTTTATCGGCGCGACAGGCAAATCGGCTCAATTTCCGCTTTTTGTGTGGCTTCCGGACGCCATGGCTGGCCCGACTCCGGTATCTGCGCTTATCCATGCCGCGACTATGGTCACAGCCGGAGTATATATGCTGACACGCCTTAATTTTTTATTCGCGCTCTCTCCGCTCGCGCTTAACGTTATAGCGACAACCGGTATATTTACCGCAATATTGGCCGCGTGTATAGCGCTTTCTCAATCTGACATAAAAAAAATACTTGCCTATTCGACTGTTTCTCAGCTTGGATTCATGTTCCTTGCCGCCGGCTGCGGAGCATTTTCAGCGGCAATATTCCACCTGATGACGCACGCTTTTTTCAAGTCTCTTCTGTTTCTTGGCGCCGGCTCGGTCATCCATGCGATGAACGGCGAACAGGACATATATAAAATGGGCGGATTAAAAGAGAAGATACCTTATACATTCATAACTTTTTTTATCGGCACATACGCCATATCCGGATTACCTTTAATGTCGGGGTTTTTTTCGAAGGATGAAATCGTGCTCTATACATTTTTCGGCCGTTACGCTAACTCGTTTTTTTATATCTTCGCCTCGCTGACATCGCTGATGACGGCTTTTTATATGCACCGCCTCCTGTTTTTGACGTTTTTCGGCAAATTCCGCGGTAACGAGCAGGCATTTTCGCATGTACACGAGTCGCCCCGCGTCATGACCATCCCGCTCGCGATACTCGCGTTTTTTTCTGCAATTTCAGGGTTCATAACGTTCAGCCCCGAATTCAAATTCGAAAATTTTCTTTCTACAGTAATCGCGTTGAAGCCGTTAGAAAAAGAGCTTTCGCACGGCACTGAATTATCGTTCATGATTATCGCGGTCGTAATAGCAGTAATCGGCACTGGATCGGCATTTTATCTTTATCTCGGCAAAAATAAAATTCTGGATAAATTCAATAAAATGTTCGAATGGGCAGTTTCGATTACGCAAAATAAATTTTTTATCGACGAAATATATGAATATTTAATTATAAAACCATTATATTCGATATCAAAGTTCATATTTAAATACATAGATAAAAAGGCTATCGACGAATGGGCGGTCGACGGATCCGCAAAATTCACGATGAAATTCGCGGCGGCATTTTCAAGATTCCAAACGGGCAACATCCAGGATTATATTTCAGCCCTGATAGCCGGCGCAGCAGTATTCGCTTTATATATTTTTTGGGTATCGCATAAAATTTAATCATTATATATTTTACGAGGTAAGTAAATGCAGGATTTTTTCAATGTCCTATATCAGCATATAATATCGGTAATTTTATTAACTACACTCGCGTCGGGCATAGTTACGGCTTTGTTTCCGTCGAAAACACCGGAACACAAGTTAAAATCAGTCTGCCTTATATTTTCCGGCATTATTTTCGTGCTATCATTGATTTTATACTTTCAGTTTAACTGTAATTACGCCGGCCTGCAATTTTGCGAAAAAATGCCGTGGATCCCCTCGCTGAACATAAATTACTCCGTCGGCGTCGACGGTATTTCACTATTTTTAGTACTACTGACGACATTCATGATACCGCTTGTAACGCTTTCAATAAATACCAAGACGGCAGCGCTCAAGTATTACTTCGCGCTTTATTTCTTCCTTGAATTTACGATGTTAGGCACTTTTTTCGCCAACGATCTAGTTTTATTTTATGTTTTCTGGGAGCTTATGCTCATTCCGATGTATATGCTTATAGGTATTTGGGGCGGGCCGAATAGAATTTACGCTACAGTTAAATTCTTCATTTATACTTTTTTCGGATCGATCTTCATGCTTTTCGGCCTTATCTGGGTAATCACTTATTTTTATAATGCGAACGGTTTTTTTTCATTCGAAATTTCAGAGCTCGCTGCATTTCCTTTCAGCCTTGTAACTCAAAATTTTCTTTTCTGGCTTTTTGCCGTTGCATTCATGATCAAAGTGCCGGTTTTCCCGTTTCACACGTGGCTTCCGCACGCCCACGTAGAAGCTCCGACCGGCGGTTCAGTCATATTGGCCGCGGTATTATTAAAAATGGGGACTTACGGCCTTCTGCGTTTTTGCCTGCCGATGTTTCCGGATGCTTCTAATAAATTTGCAATATTAATGACATTTCTTGGCGCTTTCGCCGTACTTTACGGAGCCCTTATGTCATATGCGCAAACCGATTTGAAAAAACTTATAGCGTATTCCTCGGTTTCGCATATGGGCGTAATCATAGCCGGAATATTCGCACTTAATCATTACGGCATTTCAGGAGCGATAGTTCAGATGATCAATCACGGACTTTCAACCGGCGCGCTTTTTCTTCTCGCAGGGGTCATATATGAACGCAGGCACACAAGAGAAATCGCCGAATTCGGCGGACTGGCAAAAGTTATGCCGTTATATTCGACAATTTTTATGATCGTCACATTTTCATCGATCGGCCTGCCCGGACTGAACGGTTTTATCGGTGAATTTTTAATCCTTCTCGGCGCTTTCAAATTTTCATGGCCGCTGGCGTTATTAACCTCGACCGGAGTTATTTTCGGCGCAGTTTATATGCTGTACGCCTATGAAAAAATATTTTTAGGCCAGATCACAAATGAAAAAAATAGCGCGTTAAACGATTTGACCTTTATCGAAAAGGCAAGCCTTGCGCCAATTTTAATTTTCATATTCGTAATCGGCGTTTATCCGTCATTCATAACGGCAGCCACCGATGCTGCGGTAAAAAACATCTCGAGCAGCGTATTAAGAGAATATGATATAAAAAATACCAAATCTTCAGGTTTTAATAATCCACAGAATTTCAAGCCAAGTAACAGTATAAACGATAAAAAACTTTAAAATTTGCCTAATGAATAATATTAAAGAGGTAATTATGCTGTCAGAATTTCAAGCCTTATTATATCATTTAAGCCCGATTATAACGCTCTTAATAACAGCGATAATAATCCTGGCGCTTTCCACTATAAAAACTCCGGCAGGTGCATCAGCGGAAGAAAAAATATTTTTTCACGATAAAATCCTGCGCTGGTGCGAATCGTTTACTATAATAGGATTTATAGTTACTTTTTCAACATCGGTTTTTCAATTTTTAAATTTCACAAATGAAATCTCGCTTTTTGACAACGCGGTTTCTTTTGACAATTTTTCTATTTTTTCAAATGTTTTTTATTCCGTCATGGGGATATTTACTGTTTTTCTTTCAAACTCGAGCCTTAATTCGCGCCAGAAATTTATTAAATGCGAATATTACGCCTTGATATTATTTGCGGCGATAGGCGCCATGATAATGACAATGGGCGCTGATTTGATAGTAATATTAATAGGAATCGAAATAATGTCACTTTCAGTATATATAATGGCGGCGCTTGACATAAAGAATATAAGAGGCGCTGAAGGCGCGTTCAAATATTTTTTAATGGGCGCTGTCGCGAGCGCATTTTTTCTATTCGGTCTCGCACATATATACGGTATTTGCGGCTCAACATATCTTTGCGAAATAAAAGCTCGATTCAGTTTAAATAATATTAACGGCAATTCTCTGACAATCGCTTTGACCGGGGCGGCTTTTATTATCTCAGCCATGTTTTTTAAAATCGCAGCGGTCCCGTTCCACTCCTGGACGCCGGACGCTTATGACGGCGCAAGTCTTCCGGTGACTGCGTTTATGACTTATTTTGTAAAGGCCGCCGGCTTTTTAATGCTATACCGCGTAACAGCAGCTGCATTTATTAACTTCATCCCTTATATGGCTAATTTTATAGCGGTTATAGCGGCCGTAACAATGACATACGGTAATATAACGGCGCTTTTCCAGCAGAACCTTAAAAGAATGCTCGCGTATTCAACAATTTCACATACCGGCTATCTTTTACTGGCAATTCTTGCGCTAAACTTTACTGAATCGAATCCTGCCGCCAATTTAGAACAAGCCGGAGCGTATTTGATTTTTTACCTTATTTCATATTTTCTGATAAATGCAGCTTTGTTCTCGGCATTAAATACCGTTAAAACTTCCGCCGGCAATATTTACCTGATAAATGACCTGAAAGGCCTGGCATATAAAAATAAGCTGCCTGCTTTAATTATAGCGCTTGCGCTGTTTGCGCTGGCAGGCATCCCGGCCACATCAGGTTTTATGGCCAAATTCTTTGTTTTTTATACCGCATTTTCACAAAATTTTTTCTGGCTGATTTTAATAGCCGTAATAAACAGCCTTATTGCAGTTTATTATTATCTCGGCCTGACTATAAAAATATACATGGAAAAACCGCTTGAAAAATTACCGGACTTCGAGGCCGAAAATACGCCGGAGAGCAAATATTCATTTTACCTGTTTCTTACAATGTGCGTATCGGCATTCTTAATATTATTCACCGGCATTTATCCGGAACCAATTTTAAAAATAGCCAGAGCAGCTATTTTTAAAATATTCTAATTTTTAATTTCATGAAAATACGCTTTTAGCGGCTGCTAAAAGACAATTAAATAAAAAATCTTAATATTCTATTTTTTCTATATATCCAACTCTGCGAAAGCAGGCTTATAAAAAAACAACCGTTTGAATTTCATATTACATTCAAACGGTTGTTTTTGATATCCAAACATTGTATAAAATAATTAAGGCTCGTACAGCCGCTCAGTATCCACCAAAACAGCCTGAATCGAAAACTTATTATATGCTAAAATTAGTGTTTTATTTGTCGGTATGCCTATATTTTTTCTATTCGGCTTTTTTTAATTTTCTTAATTTCTCATCGGCCTTCTGAAATTTTTCAAGAGCGTTATTAATTTTAATCTCATCTGAACAGCCCTGAGTTAAAAGATTGACGTAATTTTGATACGCCTGCTTAACTTGATTTTGCGAATCAAGAAGCTCTTGAGAATTGACGCCGCCGTTAATTTTATTTTCGGGATTAACCGATACTATATCAGAATTATTTTCATCAGCGGTTACCGCGTTACCAGCATTACTTTCAGCAGTTTCCGTACTTTCCTTCGAGCTGCCCCGCTTAAGCCACGGCAGATTGACTTCGCCCCTTTTGCTTTTCGCTTCATCTTTTTTGCTTTTAAACAACGAGGTTATGCCTTTCGATATCTTCGACCCGAGAAAGCCGCCGATCATGCCGCCGATCGCGCCGCCTACAAAAGGAATCGGTATTAAAGCCGAGCCGAGCGCCATACCGGCCGCCATACCAACGGAATGCCCGAGCAGGTAAGATACGTCCATATTATCGTAAATTCTTTTTACGCTTATGCTTTTGTTTTTCTTATAATCAAGAATGACATTGCTGCCGATTTCCGCGCCAAGATTTGCGCCGAACAATGCCGGAGCAGTGCTTATAAAAGCGCCCAGAATCGGACCCGCGCCCGGCACAGGTATCAACCCGCCGATAAGCGAGCCTACCGCACCGCCGACAATCGAACCGGTCAAGCCGCCTACAAGATATTCAGTCGTAAATGTCGATTTTGCGGCTTTTTTCAAACTTGCCTGAATCGAATTGCCGTCTAAAACATTTGACGCCACATTCAGCCCGTAATAAACCGAAATATTGCCTACAACGCCGCCTGCGACATTTTTTAATATAGGCTGCCAGCCTTTTACCGAATTGATATTATCTACATCGATGCCTTTTTTTATAGTAAGCCCGCGGCGCATTTTATTTGAAAGCATACGCGAAAGGTCCGACGGAGTTATATACTGCGAAGCTGCAAGTTTTAAGGCCCTCAGCCGATTTTGATATTTTGTTTCATCGGGGCACGAGGTTCTGATCATTTTATTAAAAGTGAGCGGCGACACCTCGATATTGGCATTTTTGCATACAATTATAGAAGCTTTATCGGACAGCGCATCCAGCTGTGTTCCGCTAAGACCGGCACGCATATTTTCCGCGTAAGAAATTTCACGCGCCATAAATACGGTTAACGCTTTGCCTGAATCAACGCCCGCTAACTCTCTAATCAACGCGCTCGATAATTGCAAACTCCTGCCGTCATTTTTATAACTTACCTTATCGCTTGATATTACTTCAATTTTAAGCCCGGTAGTAAGCCCGTTAGCAGTCTGAAGATTTTTATACAAATCCAGGGCAAGCTTTTGTTCCGTACTTTGAGAGTTATTCGCAGCAGCCGCGCTTATGTTTATCCCTGAACCAGCTTCGCTGCCGGCAGCGCCTGACATCGAAACGCCGCAAATAAAAAATACCAGAAAAAATGAAGTTATAAAAAATAAGCTATTTAAGTATCTATTGTTTTTTTTCAGCTTCATAATTGTTCCAGCCTTTATGACACTTTATAATTAAGCCGTTATCGTTAAATCTTATATCAGAGCGGACAACGCGCCCGCCCTGATTATTCGTGACTGCTTTGCTTATAATGATTTTTTGCTATATAAGCGGCTTTAAAATTTTAAACTGCATCAATATTTTTAGGATTGTCATTGTTTTTTTGCTTGAAAATGAGCCAGGTCCCACAATTTCTTTTATACTGCCGTCAGGCAAAACTTCGATTTTATATTCTTTAGAAATTGCGATGTCTTTCATTGTTCTTGCACGGCATTCTTTAGTGAATTCAGCCGACTTTATAGCGCAGATATTTTCGGCGTTTATTTGTTCGCTCATATAATCCATGTTATAAGTTCCGACTATTGAAATCTGGCCGTCAAACATAAATACTTTAGCGTGCAGTTTATTAGCGCCGGCGAATACGAATACTCTTGCATTAGGCGTTTCTTTCAGAAAATTTTTCCAGTCTTCAAGGAAGAATGCCTGAGTTAAAATGCTGTCTGTGCTCACCGGACTGTTTGTATGAATGATAATTTTAACGCCGCGTGCGCTTGCACGTGAAAGTGCGCCTCTTGCTTTTTCCGTTAATATTACATAAGGGTTCTGGATTATGATTTCATTTGACGCCGCTTCGATAAAAGCTACAAGCGTATCGGTAATTTCATTTGAATCTTTTGTGTAATTGCCCTTGCCGAATAGTTTTACCGGAATAAGCTCCGAATTTTCAAACGGCTTAAAACTGCCATAATTTACCATAGATTTATATGTGCCTAACTCTTCGTTCAATTTTTTTATTTCAGGCGCCGATACAAGGCCGCGGCCGTTTATCCAGCTATCCATACTTTTCTCGGCAAGAAGGAGTTCTTTGTCTCTTTTGATTATGTTGATTACGTCTTCGTCTATTTCAAAATTGCCGAGCGAATTAAATTCTTCTAAGAATGTATCGCGCATCTGGCCTGCTATGGCTTCGCCTTTTAAAAATACGTCGGTATCGCGAAATACCGTCGAATTATCGCGAGGATCCGCAAAATAATTTAATGATATGTTCCTGCCGCCGGTTATTGAATATATACCATCAACAACGATTATTTTTTGATGTGACGAACCGAGAACGTTTCTTAAATCTTCAATCGCAAGCGGTATTGCCTGTAATACAGGGTTATAAACTTTAATTTTTACGTTAGGGTACTGAACAAGTTCCTGGAGGTAGTCCTGGCCTAAAAATGTTCTTGTTACCGATTTCGAGCCGCGTGCGTCAATTAAAAACCTGATTTGTACGCCTTCGCGTGCTTTTTTGAGTAAAAGGCCGAGCATTGACTTGCCGTAAGCGTCCTGCTCGAATATAAAATAAGTCAAGTCGATTGATTGTTTAGCCTGGTTGAGCATATACCAGCGGGCGTACCATGCAGGGTTATTTTCTGTTATTAAAGTAGCCTGCGCGAGCGCTTCGCCTGATTGGATGCAGAAATTGTCGAATGTATCGTTTAAGCCGAACTCCGGTCTTTTGCCGGTAATATCGCTTAAGAATTCATATGAAACATAACCGTTTTTCTTTTCTCCGTTTTCTGTGTATGAATGATATGTAGCTGAAGCTTTTCTGTAATCAAACAAAGATTTGGTATATACAACCCAGTTTTTAATTTTTTTGAAAGGATTTGTCCAAGATGTATTGTTGTATTCTTCTTTTAATTTCTGGGCGGCGGATCTATTTTCCGTTATAGTGCCGCGTAGTTTTGCCTTGAATTGTTCAAACTGCGCGCGCGCAAGAGCTCTGGTTGCCGTATCATAGTAAGGACCTGATTTAATATCGTTTTTTACTTCGCTTAAAAGCGTTACTGATTTGTTATAATCTTTTTTATATTTCGCGTAAGCATCGGCAAGTTCGATTTTAGCTTTGTTAACTTCTTCACGGTTAGTAGATGAACCTATAAATTTTTCAAGTTTAGCGATAGCTTCGTCAACATGATTGGCGGCGCCAGGCTGGTGAAGTGGCTTTATTATGTCCTGCAATGATTCAGCGGTCTGAATAGGTAATTCATCAGCGCTTTTAGCCTGACCCTGATTTTCAGCACGAGACTGATTTTCCTGGGCGCCTAACTTGCTATCTTTTAATAATTTTTCATATTTTTCCTTTGCATTTTTGTACTTTTCAGTGTATATTCTTATTGTTTCATCTGAAAGATTCTGATCGACAGCCTGTTTGAATTCGTCATATGCCTTAACATACTCACTGTAGGCTGATTTTACCGCCGACGAATCGCCAGCCAGTAAATCCGCGGGTGAAAACAATAATAAATTAAAGCTGAGAAATGTTAAAAACAACGCCGTAAGCATACTCTTTAAGTTTAATCGATGATGTTTCATAATATACCTCCCAAAAATTTATAAAATTTTACATGATTTTTTTATTTATGTATCAATTGTAAATGCTAAATGGTCACTTGTCAAGGAAACGTGGCTAAATATTTTTTCTTGTAAACTTTTGTAAAATTTTTCCGATAAAACAAAAAAGAAGAGTCAGTATAGTTTTTACTTTTTAATAGTTTTTTTAAAATTCAACAAAATTAAATAACGCAATTTTTAATCAAACTGCAAAAAGAGAAAAAAACGGCAACAAAATATAAATAAAAAGCCGTTAAAAATTAGAAAAATATTTTTTAAATAATATTGGGGTGTTTGATTATGCAATGTTTGGGGAAACATTTTGCAAAAAATCTTATCGTAAGGATTATTGTATCCTTAATTTTCATAAACTTAATAATTTTTTCGGCAGGAGCGGCTTACGCTAAAGTACCGGCTAATATTCCAACCGGCGTAACAGTAACTGACGGTCCAGGCGGACGTGCCGTAATAACATGGAACAATGTTCCGAATACGGCTGCAGACGGAACAGCCATAACCGTAGTTTACGAACTTCTACGCGGCGAAGCTCCGGGTTCAATGACCAGGATCGCCGAAAATATTCCAAATACTTCACCTTATACTTTCACAGATAACAGGGCTGCTAACGACGCCGGCACAAACGGTTCCGATACCGTTAAAGACGGCACATTCAAAGATACCGGCGCAGAAAGATGGGGTAAAACCTATTATTATGCCATATTAGCCCATGACGCAGCGGAAGCGGCAGGCGCAAATTCAACTCCGGAAGTAAGCCTCGCGGCCAAACGCCTCCATTGGTGCGACAACACGGCAGCTCAAATCGCTTCAATAACGGGCCCTGCACATAACTCAATACAAAAAAAAGATACATTCACAATAACAGCAAATATAACCAAAGTTGACTGGGACTGCAACTCACAATCGCAATTCACGCTAAATTATTCCATAAACGGCGGCGCGGCGACAGCGGTTACAATGAACAGAGCCGCTGCGGATATTACTTACGACGCCGAAACAATTCTCACCGCCACAATGGACTTAAGCGCCACCAACAACAACGATACTATTAAATATTGGATAACAGGTGCTGATCCAAACAACAATGCCTTGACAAGCGCCGTATCGCCTACAATGATAAATTCGACAACGGCAAGGCAATTTACAATCGACGCTCAAAACCCGACCATCACCGGCGTACGTTATCTCGACTTCGGCACGGCCGGAATAAGCCGCGACGACCAGATAGTAATAACTTTCAGCGAAGATATCCAGACAGGCGCACTAGGCCAGCCGGCATTGGCGGTAAGCGGCTTCAGGCTCGAAAACAGCACGGCGACAGTAACAGGCAATTTCGGGGCCGGCGCGACAATAATAGCCGGACCGTTATCAACTGACATAACGATATCGCTCGGCGATAATCCCAGCGTCAAATTTAATGCCGCCGATCCGACTAATGTAGACAGAATAAAATATATCAACACCGGCGGAATGGTCCGCGACACCGCGACAAATAACGCTAACACCACAACAGCCTATAGAATCGGAAGCGGCGCAAACGAACTGCCGGTAACTCCTAAACCAAAATTAACCGGCACAATTCAATTTACCGACAGCGATAACTCAGGTACTATAAATACAGGCGACAAGCTTCGCTTCACATTCGATAAGAAAATTACCTTAAAAAACGGAAACGTAACACAGGCTGATTTTCAAATGCCTGTAACCGGCGATACGCTTTCAGGCACCGGCAATTTCGTAGCCGGTTCCAACACGACTATTGACTTTACATTAGCAGCTGCCGGAAACAGCTTTATGATCGCCGGCACATACAGCAACGCCACAACAAGCGCTAATTCGCCATCAGGTATCGATATACTGCCGGGCGCCCCGACAAATATCGTAGATGATTTTAATAATCCTCCTGAGCAGGTCGCTGCCGCAAGCGGCGGCCCCGGACTTGATATCGTCGGAGTAACCACCGTAGGTCCTAAACTTGTCACGGCCGAATATATCGACGCCCCGGACGCTAACGGTATACGCGACGGCCTTTCGGCAGGCGGCGATTTTCTTAGACTCACATTCGATAAACCTATAATAATCGGCCCGACAGCATTCACGGTAAGCAACGCATTCACTTTATATATTGGAAGCGATAATCTGGATAACCCTACTTTCTCGATTTCACCGTCCAACCCCAAACAGCTTCTGCTCACATTTAACTCGGCGCCGTCATTGACAGTCCCCGGGACTTATCCTACCGGCAACGCTTCGGGCATTGATATTTCAAGCTCGCTGCCGGCGCTTTCAATAATGGATATCAACGGTAATAAAGCGATACCGTCAACGGCCAAAGATATCATTTACGGCGATGACGCCGTTGGTCCTTCGATAATTGCAGCTGCAATAGGCACACCTGCGCTATATACCGATAACACTCCCTCAGGAGTCAGCGCGGGCGATTATATCGATATAACATTTAATAAACCGCTTTATATAAACGGAACATTAGCGGCTTCAGATTTCCAAACCGCTAACCTTAATTTTGGTTCCGGCGCAACCTTCGCTCCGCTTAATTCATCGAGCGTCAGCAATAAATTAATAAGGGTAACACTGGGGACCGGCGCCTCAATAACATTTAACGGCGCAAATCGTTCGACTATAGACGTAAATACGACATCAAAAATTCAAAGCTGGGGTAATGTAAATTCTGTTGCAACTCCGCCGTCAAGAAATATAACAGCGTCGCCGGGCACAGGGCCAAAACTTACTAAAGCTGTTTATACCGACGTCGACAACAATTGGGTTTCCGTAAATGACACAATAGTATTAACTTTCGATAAACCTATTTCCTGCGATGCCACAGCGATAACCGCAATAAAAGCGAATCCGACAAACACTTTCAACCTGCTCGGAAATGGCTCGCCGACATTAGGCGGCGCCGGTCTCGACATCAACCAGACAGGCCTTTCGAATAACCAATTAAGAATCATTCTCGGCGCGAATCCATCACTCACGGTCGCAGGCGTTTATAACAGTAATCCTAACGCCACAGGAATCGATATAGCAGCTGCCGTTGCCGCAAATCATACAATCGAAGACCTGCCCGGAAACGGTGCGGTACCTTCATCGCCAGGGTTCGATATCGAAGGTTCCGATACGACGCGCCCGACTATTACAAAAATTGAATATACGGATACAGGCATACCTCTCGACGGCATTACCGCAGGCGATACGCTTACTTTTACATTCAGCAAAGCTATAACGGCCGATTCGGCGCTCAACAATAACGCGTTCACTTTGCCGGTGAGCGGCGACAACCTTGGCACTTCGCCTTTTACAATAGTAAGCCCGCAGCCCGCAGCCAACCAGATAACTATAAGGTTTGCCTCCAATCCTTCATTCAAAGTCGCGGGCGTTTATAATGGCAATATAGCGGCCGGTTCGTCATCGGGAATAAATATAAATACCACGATCCCGTCCGGCATGATAGCCGACGTATATGGCAATACAGCGACTGCAAGCTCAAATCCTATAGATATCGGCTCAACCGACTCAAGCAATGTAGTGCCTGTAGGTACAGCTCCGACAAATACGGCAATATATACAGACATAGATAACAACGGAGTCAGCGCAGGTGATTTACTTGAACTTGATTTTAATAAACCGATACTTGTAAATTCAACGGCAACGACTACTGATTTTATTTTAACAAACGGCAGCTTCGGCTCAGGTGCGACAGTAATCGCGGCAAGTAACCTTCCCAATAACAATCGCGCGAGAATCAGGCTCGGCACAAGTCCGTCCCTGCAATTTAACCCGCCGTCAGCAACCGCATCTACAATAAACATTAACGGTACCACCGGAAATATCACCGACGTATCAGGCAACAGCGCAGTACCGGCATCATCGGCAATACAGGTATCAGTGGCAGCCGGCGGCACAGGTCCTTACGTCATTTCAGCTGCATATACCGATGCCGGCAATGATGGTGTAACAGTCGGCGACACGTTACTTTTGACATTCAATAAAAGCATCGTCGTTAACAACCCGCAATCAGGTAACTTCCAGCTGCCGCTCGCCGGTGATACACTGGGAACAAATCCGACATTTACAGCAGTAGGAAGCAATCAAATAAAAATAACACTTGGCACGAATCCTAAATTTACAGTAATCGGAACTTACACCGGCCCTACCGGAACGGCCTCCGGAATAAACATACAAAATCCGGCAGCTTCACCGGCTGTTGCCACGGCGATAATCGACCTTGCCAATAATCCGGCAATCGCAGCAGCTGACGCCATAGACATAGGCGGACCTACACCGGCTTCCGCCGGCCCTAAAGTCGTAAGCTCAAAATGGGCTGACGTTGATAATTCAGGCACAGTTTCAGCCGGCGATACGCTTTCAGTCACATTCGATAAGGCGATATTTGTTCCGCCTGCCGCGGGTTCACCGCTTACTAACGCTTCATTCAACCTGCCGGTTGCCGGAGACAACATGGATTTTTCGGCTTACTCCAAAACCGGAACATACGAATTAACATTAACGCTTACCAATAACGCGCGTTTTAGAGTTGACGGCATTTATACCGGCAATAACACAGCCGGCCAGCCGTCGGGAATAGACATATCGGCGTCAATCGCTACAGGCGCGATCATGGATGTTTACGGTATAACAGCCGTAAGCTCAGCACCGGCCAAAGACATAGGCGCAGCAGATACCGCGGGCCCTACGTTAATAACCGCAGTTTACCGCGACGCCAACAATAATAACACTGTCGACCAATCGGACGTGGTTACAGTCACTTTTTCCAAACCTGTTAAAATTAATAATCCGGTTGTTACAAATTTTAACCTTTTAAATGGATCATTCGGCTCAAACCCTGTAATAAACTCAATTCCGGCTAATAACAAACAAATTTCGATAACGCTCGGTACAAGCTCGAATCTTACATTCGTCGGCAGCACCACATCCTCGGTTGACATCGCCGGAACTATTACAACCATAACTGACGCATCAGGCAACCCGGCGACACAGTCGACACAAAAATTCATATCGGTCGACAATTCATCAGGCCAGGGGCCTAAGATAGTCTCAGCTGTCTGGACCGATGTAGCGCCTTCAGGCGTAGGCCCGGGCGACACAATAAAACTTACTTACGATAAAGACATTATTATGATATCTCCGCCTATAGCAAATGATTTCGTATTGCCGGTAAACGGCGACTCGATCGGCGTCGGCATAAGCGCTGTCATGGGCTCGACCAAACGCGAATTAATATTAACGCTCGGCACTGGAGCTAATCTTAAGATCGTAGGCGTATTCAATCCGTCCAACATAACGGCGGGATCGCCTTCAGGTATCGACACATCTACAACCGGCGCAATAAGCGGAAGAATAATCGACAACTTCGGCAATAACGCCATGCAGAATACACCTGTCGGCATCGATATCACATCATCAGATACGACAGGCCCTAAACTTGTCACCGCGATTTATGAAGATGTCGACACTAACGGCGTAACGGTCGGTGACCGGCTCATACTCACATTCGACAAACAAATAACTGCGCCTGTCATGGCAAATGTATCAGGATCCGATTTCAGCGTCCTCGGCACTGGCAATCTCGGAATTAATCCGCAATTCGAATGGTACGGAACCGCGCCTACGCAATTTATAATAAGGCTTGGAAGCGCGCCGTCGCTTACGGTGCCCGGCGTCTATCCTGCCGATTCAACAGCCTCCGGCCTCGACGTAAGCAAAACTTTAACCACAATAACCGATTTATCAGGCAACGGAGCATTCCCTAATACGCCGGCCGGCGTAGATATCGGCCCGTTTGAAACAGTCGGGCCGCATGTTGTCGGATCACGTTATCAGGATACGGACGGCTCCAAAACTGTAACGGCAAATGACAACTTATATGTGGTATTCAGCAAACCTATAAGAATAGTAAGCCCGGTAGCTACCGATTTCCGGCTGGGCGTTTCAGGCGACACGCTTGGCGGCGGCGTCGCATTTTCAGCCGGCAATACTGACCGCGAAGTAAAAATAAGGCTCGGCACTGGCGTAATATTAACGCCTGGCGGCGTATACGGCGGTTCCACCTCACCAGGTTCGCCTTCAGGAATAGACGTATTAATGCCTTCGATCGCATCAGTCACGGACGTTTATGGCAATTCATCGATCTCCTCGAATTACGTAGATATCGATGACGGCGTCGGCCCAAGCATTATAAGCGCGATATATAACGATGTCAATAATAACGGCGTCGATACTGGCGATACTTTACTGCTTAGATTTACAAAACCTATCACCATAAATAATGTGAACTCCTCGGATCTCGCATTGCCTGTTACCGGCGATACTCTTGGCACAACACCGCAATTTGCCGCCGGTTCAGTCAACACCGACCTCGCAATCACACTCGGCACAGGTGTAAATTTAACAATCGCCGGAGTATACAGTCCTTACAGCACAAGCGTTAATTCGCCTTCAGGAATAAATATTTCAACGACTTTATCGCCCGGCCATATCACCGATCTCGCCGGCAATAACGCTACACTTTCAACAGCGGCAGTCGATTTGATAGGCGTATCGACAACAGGCCCGACACTTCAAAGCGCACGCTGGGTCGATGTAAACGGCAGCGGGGTATCCGGCGGAGACAAACTGATACTTACATTCGATAAACCTTTAATTTATAGATCATATCAGCAGGCCGACTATAATTTGCCCGTTTCCGGCGACTCACTCGGTTATTTGAGCGCGTCAGCAGTAAGCGTGGACAATGCCGACAAAAAAAATCTCGTAATAGTACTTGGTACAACAGTTAAATTAACGGTACCGGGCGTGTTTAATTCAAGCAACCTCACGGCCGGATCACCTTCGGGTATCGATGTCACTACAAATTTAAGCACAACCAAAGGCGTAATGGATGTTTACGGCAATCCAGCAGCGCCTTCTGCTCCAAAAGATATTACCGGCTCTGATACTACCGGCCCGGTTCTAATATCCGCAGTTTATTATGATCCAAATTCAAACGGCGTAGATAAAAACGACGTATTAAGCTTAAGCTTCGATAAAAGCGTCCAGGTAAACGGCACAATCAGTCCGGGCGAATTCGTCTTACCTGTAGCCGGTGACTCATTCGGCGTCGGCGCGCAATTCGCCGCAGGCACGACAGCTAACGATATACGCGTCACGCTAGGTTTGACTCCGGTATTAACAATAGCCGGCGTTTATACATCATCGGTAATAATACAGGGATCGCCTTCTGGTATCGGCGCAACAGGTGCAGCCGGTGCAATAACAGATTTTTCAGGCAACAGGCCTCAGGCGACAACCGCCGTTGATATAGTATCAGCAAGCGTATCAGGCCCGCAACTTTTATTAGCGCGCGTCGATGACGTAAATGGCGATTTTATAGTTTCAGCCGGCGACAGGCTCGTATTGACATTTAATAAACCTGTCAAAGCCATGGCCGGACTTTCAGCCGCCGATATAGTGCTTCCGGTAACGAACGATTCACTCGGTTCATCACCGACCTTTCAGGAAAACCCGCTCGATTCCAAGGAAATATTCGCAACCTTGCAGGCTGGCGTAAAACTTACTCCGGACGGATTTTATAGTTCTACGGTGACCTCTGAAGGCTCGCCTTCAGGCGTTGGAATCCGTGCAGGTTCGATAATGATACAGGATTACATAGGCAACAATGTAGTAGGCGGCTCGGTAGTCGATGTCGCGGATACATTCCAGCCGTTTGTGACATCGATAAGATACGAAGATGTAACAAATGACGGTTTAACTGAAAATGACAGACTTTACGTAACATTTTCAGAAAAAATAGTAACTTCGAACGTTAATATAAACGACTTCGCGCTCACAGAAACGCTTGATTCATTCGGCGACCTCGCAACGGTAACCCAGAGCGACGTATCGACGCTGATAATCAAGCTCGGTAAAAACCCTCGTTTTAAAGTTGCAGGAGTATATCCGACGGATGCAGGCTCTTCAGGCCTTGATATTTCAAACAATTTCACTGCATCGCACATAAAAGACACCGCAGGCAACTCCGCGCGGAAAACAACACCTAAGGATATATTTTCAAACGACACGGTAAGGCCTACAATAACAAAAGCTATATACGGCGACGCCAATAATAACGGCATAGTCGATGCCGGCGATACGCTAAGCATACGTTTTTCAAAAGCGATCGTAATCAATAACCCGGTAAGAACAGATTTCACTTTAATAAACGGCACTTTCGGAACAGGAGGAACTGCCGCCGCGACTCAGACCGCAACGGCTGAAATAACATTCCTGCTCGGCAACGCGCCTTTATTAATAGTTGACGGCGTATATCCGACCGACCCGGCAGCTTCGGCTATCGATCTGTCAACCGCTTACGTAAACGGCCATATCACCGACATCGCCGGCAATAATCCTGCCGCTTCAGGTTTTATAGATATCGAAGCCCTTCAGGGTCCGGTAATAACATCAGCGGCATATTATGATGTCGACGCTAACGGCGTAAGCCAGGGTGATCAATTAAGAGTTAAGTTTTCAAGAAATATAACTGTAAATAATCCGACACCGTCAATATTTGTATTGCCAGTGCTCGGCGACTCGCTCGGAACCAATCCGACAATAACGCAGTCAGGCTCTACCGAAGTAACCATAACGCTCGGCAGTACGCCGATAATCACGGTAGCCGGCACGTTTTTGTCAGGCAATACCGCTCAGGGATCGCCGTCTGGTATAAATATTAACGATGTTACGACATCTATCAAGGATGCATCGGGTAACGGCGCGCGCGCATTGCCTTCAGCTATAGATATAACAGGCTCCGACCCGACTCCGCCACAATTAGTTTCAGTTGTCTACGAAGATATCGACGGTAACGGCATCAGCGTAAACGATAAATTAACTCTTACATTTTCAGAAAACGTCATTTTATCGAACAGGATTTCACTTGCCGACTTTAACGTAGTAAACGGAAGTTTCGGCGACGGCCCTAAATTCAACACAGGCAAGACAAGCCGTGAACTCGTAATAACGCTCGGGACAAATCCGATATTTACATTATTCGGCTCATTAAGAAGCGCCATCGGCAGGAACGCCAGCACATATATTTCAGGTCATATAATGGACGTATCAGGCAATGACTGGCAGGCGGATGTTCCGGCAATTGTAACGTCAACTGACAGAGTAGCGCCTACAATCAATTATGTGAAATTCGTAGACGCTGATAATCTCGGCATATCTGCAGGCGACAGGCTTGAAATTACATTTAATAAGCCGGTAGTTTTAAATTCGCCGCTCGCTACCGATTTCATATTGCCGGTTTCAGGCGACAGCTTCGGCCTCGATGCGTCGGTAATTTCAATGACGGACCCTAAAACAATAGCAATCGTAATCGGTAACGGCGCATTCTTCACTGTAAGAGGCGTATTTGCTCCCGGCAATACTTATAACGGCGCGCCTTCAGGTTTAAACCTCGCGCGCGAGCTTGATTCCGTCGTATCGATCGCCGGAGTCAAAGCCAAACCGCACGCTGTTGCAGTCGACATAACATCAGATGACATAACTTCGCCTAAGATTGTCAATGCCGAATCATTAAGCGCGACAAACGGCAAGAATATAATAAAAGCCAAAGGCGATTCGATAACGCTTTCAGCTTTAATCGACGATCCGTCTTTAAAACCGACAGATATAACGGCCGACCTATCAAAATTCGGACTCGGCAACGCTGTACCGGCGCAGTCATACATCAACGGAACCGCATCATGGGCGCCTTTTGCCACATCGAATATGCGCGGCACCACGGAAGTTGTCATTAAAGCTATAGACGTCGCAGGTAATGTCGGCACTTACGGCCTGCTGATATCGGTAATAATGCCGGTAGAAAAATGTATCGCTGAAATATTGCCGGCAAGCGTATTAAGAAAATCAGGTGTAAGGGACTTTTCAATTTTATTCAAACCTTACTTCAGGACATTCGATACCGGCATGGATAAAATTGTAATAAAAGTTCCGCAATCAGCAAACAGCGCGGACACGAATAATTTTAGAAACATCGACATCTCGCAATCAAAAGTGACAGTCAACGGAAGGCTTGCGTCAACCAGATTCAACGGCATTCCGAACGGCGGCGAGGCAACTGTAACATACAGCCTGACAAATTCAGAAATTACAGTACTTCTCGGCGAACGCGTAACGCAAAACACTTCAATCCCGACGGTCGAAGTTACATTTAAAGCGACAGTACCCGATTTCGAAGATTCTCCTTTCGGGAAACTTTTTACCGCTAAAGTCGACGACACTAAAGACCCGGCAGATGTGGCCACGACAGATGGAGATGTAAATGGAATAACAGGCGACTCAGACAGTCTTAAAGTAACGACAGTCGGTGTACAGATCAAATATGTCACTGATAACGTCGTAATTACGCCTTCATTCTGGAAAGTAATATTCTCTATAAAATTCAACGCGGACATGAACGCTGAAAAACCGCCGCGCGTAACATTCAGGCCGACATATACGCTTCAAAACGAGCAGCAGCTGACAATGATGTCGTTCGTGGACGGCCTTTATACTGGTTATGCAGTGGTTCCTTTCGAGGCGTTTGGATTCAACGGCGATTATATGCTTAAAATATACGATGCGCAGGATTATATGGGAAATTCAATAAATACCCTAAGCCTCACACAGCGTTTTTCACCTAAATTTTTAATCTCGGCATACGTAAACCCGTTAGATGAAAGGTCGCTTATCATAAATACTAAATATATCCAATCGGCGACCGGCGAAGTACTCACTGCCAACCCCACAATCCGCGTATGGCAGGACGGCACGAATGAAACGATGCTTTCAAATGTAACGCTAATGGCACGGCCCGGAGTTTATAAAGGAGTATATAATATCGATCCTAAATATGCAGGCCGCGCTCAAATCGAAGTAGAAGCGCATACATCGAATAACGGAAACACTATAAACGGCAAATCGGTCGTCGATTTCACATCGGCATTCATAAGCACAACTGCCGGCGCAGCAATGGTTTCTAGCGATAAAAACCTGAATATCGCCATACCGCAGGGCGCATTCGACCGCAACGTAATGATGATCATGACGCCTGACTTCAGTAAAATTTCACAATTGATTACTTCAGGCGAAAAAGCGCCTAAATTTAATTCGCTTGCTCTTGAAAGCGACGCCGAATTAAAGGTTATAAATGAAGTATACCAGATTTATCCAGACGGCTTAAAGGCCAAAACCGCTCTTGAAGTAACATGCAGCGCCGCCGGAACCGATACAAAAGAATTATCGCACACAGGGCTGTTCGCGCTTAATTCCGAAACAGGCAAATGGGAATTGATATCGCGTGAAAATAAAGACGGCAAATTCAGCGGTAAAATTAACAAGATATCGTCAATCGCTTTATTCAAAGACTTAACGGCGCCTAAAATTTCAGTTCCAAAAGAACTTGCCGATAATATTATAACCGATAAGTTTGAAATTGATCTTTCAGACGCCGGCTCGGGCATCGATCAGGAAAAAACTAAAGCCTTAATCGACGGCCGTCTTATGAAAACGGAATATAACGAAACAACTAACAAATTAACGCTTTATATTCCGGCGAAAACTGCCGGCGGGCTTCACAATATAAGCGTCGAAGTCAGCGACAAGCTTGGAAATACAATGTCGATGCCGAATTTACAAGCTCAATCGGCCGGTTATTTTGATGTATTAAACTATATTTCGTATCCTAACCCGGCACGCAATGTTTTAAATATTAGATATACTCTTGGCAAAAATATATCCGATATGAATATAAAAGTATATGATACGACGGGTGCTGTCGTTTACGACTTCGGAGATATGGCTCCAGGTATGCTGACAGCCGGCATTCATACTACAATGACATGGAACCTGACCAACGATGACGGAGTAAAACTTGCCAACGGCGTATATATTTATAAAATAACCGCTTATGATACAACCGGCGAGAAACTCGAAAAATATGGAAAAATTGCAATATTAAAATAATGAAATAAAGTAATTTCCACTTTTAAACAACAGACATTGAATTTATATGAAATATTATAACGCCAGGCCAGGAGGAGCAGATGAAGCTTAATAAAAATATAATCATAGTAATTTTCATAGCATTAGTAATAACATTCTTGACGTTAGGAGTAGGCTGCACCAGCAAAAGTACCGGAACAAGCTCAACATTGCAGCAAATCGGCGGTGTTACCGGTACAGACAATGTAGTCACATATACGCAGCCGGCTCAAAATATAAGCCAGGCAATGACTTATTTTAAAAACCAGGATTACGATAAAGCGACGGCGGCATTTCAAAAAACGCTCGTTACCAACCCCAACCAGCAGGAAATGAGTATTGCATACGCCGGAATCGGCTGGTGCAAAGTAAAAAAGAGCGGCATAATCTCAGACGGCAAAAATGATTTTCAATCGGCATACGCCGCAAAATCAAGTACCAAAGACGCAAAAGTAGGTTTAGCCGCAGCATATCTTCTCGAAGACAGCGCTAAAATAAAAGAAGCCATTTCGTTACTCGAAAGCATGGGCGCCGGCGATACCGGAGACGTCACAATAATAAATCCTAATTTCACATACGTATCAGAAATAGGAACTGGAATATCAAATGCGGCTGTTCACTCGCTTCTTGCGACACTCTATTACTATAATAATCAGGATGCCCTTTCTAAACAGCAGCTTACAATAGCAAAACAGGAAGCGCCTGAAAGCGAAAAAGTACTTTCAATCGACACCGCTATCATGACATTGGGCTTTTAAAATTACCATTAAAATAATTGACCTGAAATCGATATAAATCAGATATTTAACCCAAATGCCGCTTCATTTTTTTGAAGCGGCATTTTTTTCATTATCCCATACACATGATATCCAAATTTTCAACCCCAAAATAAACTATCACAACTAAAATGACATCTGAATAAAATAAATTATAGAATTCGATATCATAATATTAATTAAAAATATACAGGCAGATGATATCAAATAATCTGAAATAATAAATAAATTTAAAAAGCGCTGTTTCAAAAGTTACATTTCAGCAAGCGCCATAATGAAATTATAAAAATTAATTGAATAGAAAAAGTTAAATTTAGGTTAATCAATTGAAAAAATAGCCGAAATAATAATCGGGCATCAAAAAAATATATATAAAAAGTAACAGCCCGGAGGTTAGAGAAACATGAATATAAACGAAAAATTGGATGAAATAAGAGAAAAAGTAAGTAATAATAAAGCTTTTGAATTTGCCGCAAAAACGGGAAAAAGAATGTGTCCAAAACATAAAACGCTTCTTACTATAGTATGGATCGCGATTTCAATGATGATCGGCGAAATTATAATATATAACCATCAAAATATTTTTCATTACATAACTTCAGCATCGGAATATAATGTCTTAAATAATAACGCATCATCCTCGAGTATCGCCGAAAGAAAAACTTATGAAAAACAGGTTGACTCAAATGCCAATTTTTATAAAAACATACTTTCAAACTATACTAAAGAAGACAGTGTCGAATTGAACGTAACAAAGGAAATAGAAAAGCCTAAAAATGGAGCCGCCATAACAATCTCAAACCCTAAATGCGCGGAAAATGCTTTAAAAGTAAATCATAACCTGAAGCCGCATCCAGGCGCTTTAACACGCGTTCAAGTTTCAGCTGCAAAACCTGTCAGAACTGCAACTGCCGCAGTTGAAAAAATAAAATCCCAAACAACCGCGGAACGTAACAGTATAGACAGCGTAATAAAGTCGAGACAAGCATCAAGGTTAAGCGCCCGTACAAATGCAACCGATAATTTAAAATTCCTGGTGCATAACGTAAAACCAGGCGATAATCTGGCCAAAATATCCAAAACATATTTCAAAACTGAGAAAAGAGCTAAAGAAATAGCCCAAAACAACAATTTAAAAGCGCCTTATAATTTAAAAACAGGCGATAAATTAATAATAATGACAAAATAAATAGCGTGCCGAAAGATTTTTTCGGGACTAATTGACATTAAATTATTTAAGGAACTGGGTGGTAAAACCAGCATTATTACATAATTTTAAAGTTAAAGACCGAAAATAATTTCCATGAATTTTTAAGTTAGAACATAAGAAAATAGACTGTTAAAATTTTTTTAACAGTCTATTTTTTATTTGTGAGATTTATTGAAATTATAAAATTAATTATTTATTGAGTATCTTATCGACTCTCGGCGCTCTGATTCTATGAGCGGACGGCATGCCCGACCCAAGAAGAGGTCTTGCGTAGAACTTAAAAGCATCCGTTATGTTATTACCTTCAGCATTTATAAATTCATCAGGCATATGTCTTGTTTTAGCCGCAATTTCCTCGAGCGGAACGAGCTTATAATCAACCGAGTAGAAACCGGTGCGTTGAATTGTTATAGAGCCGTCCTGATTGTTCCAGATAGCAAAGTGTGCGGCTTTTTCGCCGACTTCACGTGCTTCATGCTGGTCGACATCGCTTACGCAGCCGATAAAAGACCTCTGCAAATAACCAAATGTATCCGAGCGGACACGTTTAATGTTGAGACGTTTTTTAATAAGATTGCCAAGCGCATCACCAAGAGCGCCGGTACCGGATAACTGAATATTGCCGTGAGCGTCTTTTTCACCAATTTCGCCGACAAGATTCTGGATTATAGGAATATGATTCGCGTCCTGAATACCTTCTGAAACAGCTATTATGCAGCGGCCAAATTCTTTATATACCCTGTCTACATCTCTTATAAATTTTTCCGTATCGAATGCTCTTTCAGGAACATATACCAGGTGCGGACCGTCGTCCGGATATTTTCTGGCAAGCCCTGAAGCGGCAGTTAAAAAACCTGCGTGCCGCCCCATTACGACTCCTATGTAAACGCCGGGTAATGCGCGGTTATCAAGGTTAGCGCCTGCGAACGCGCAAGTGACAAAGCGCGCCGCCGAACCGTATCCTGGAGTATGGTCATTCAAAACAAGGTCGTTATCAATTGTTTTAGGAATATGAATTGCCCTGAATTCATAATTGATTTTCTGGGCCTCTTCATTTACTATCCTAACGGTATCAGAAGAATCGTTACCGCCGATATAGAAAAAATATCTGACATCATGAGCTTTTAATACTTTAAATATCTCCTTGCAATATGATTCATCCGGCTTATCGCGGGTCGAAAACATAGCCGAAGAAGGAGTATTAGCGACCTGTTCGAGATTATGAGTAGTCTCCTGCGTCAAATCAAGAAAATTCTCATTTATAATACCTTCAACACCGTTTATAGCGCCATAAACCGAAGTTATCTGTTGAAATTTACGCGACTCTAAAACAACACCTACAAGACTCTGATTAATGACCGCCGTAGGACCGCCGCCCTGAGCGACCATTACCTTTCCAACAAGTTTTGCTACCATATTTACCTCCAATAATAAACATTAGTAAATAACAATAACGAATAACAACCGGAAATACCTGAGTATAAATTTACTGATGCATAAAATAATTTTCAAATAAAATTTTTTTATAAAATCGTGGATAAAATAGAAATATATCATTAATATAACAAGAATTGATCAAAATAGTAAAGATTTATTTCAAATTATTAAAATTAAAATTAAATAAATTAAGATATTACAGGTTTTATTTATTTTCTGAATGTTTGGAGCAAGTTACTTTTATCTTTCTTTTAGGGTCCAATGATATTGAATAAATACCACCGCCCGCGCATTTTAAGTATTTACCGATCACACCGAACTCGCAAAGTTCATCAACCGTCACTGAATTTTTACTTTTGTTTTTATTTTCATTAAAATAAATCAAGGCCGCATTTTCAAGAAATATACTATATTCTTTGCAAGTAACCTGAGATGATATGAAATTTTCAAATATAATCCACCACGAGTTTTCGTGGGATGATATAATATCGATGATTTTTTTTAAAAACGGCTCGTCGAAATTTACATAAAGCGTGACATTTGTTCCCGAAGACATAACACGGGCATTTTTGTTAAAAAAATCGGCAAACTTTAATAATTTTCTGGTAAATGCCGCCTGCGCAGTAATATTTTTAAATTTTTTTCTTTCACCGGATTTATTTTCCAATACTTCAAACTCGCTTAAAGCTGAATCTGTTTCTTTAGCCGAGCCGGATAACTCTTTCTCAATTTTTTTCACAAATTTTTCGGCTGAATTTTCAGTTTTATTTTTTATAATCAGCTCAAGCGCTTTATCCGCGATAGTGAAATATAAAAAATCAGCATTATCAAGCACGTCATTATAAATAAACTCTTTGTCAGAGTTAGCTTTTTTTAAAAAAGCATCGCCTAAAAATCCTGTGACAGAGGGTGATGTATTTTCTGAAGCGGCATAGGCATTACGGCAATTCGTAGTAAAAGCCATATCATAAAAAAGAGCGGTTTCTTTGCCTTTAATTATAGATATGACCTTTTTTAAGGCGCCTGTAGTCCCTAAAATTACGCAATCACCTGAATATATTCCCGCCAGATTATAAAACCTGAAAGCTTTGTACCCTTCATGCTCTCCGATTTTTACATCCGCATTCGCGGAAATCGTCTTTATTATTTCATCATAATCTAATTTCCCGCCGGTAAAACACATAAAATCAAAATTTTCACCGTCATTACGAACAGGCCAAAAAGAAAAATCAAGAGTTTTTAACAGCGATAAGTTCCTTGCCCCGAAAATTTTGGCGAGACTGTTTTTTATAAGTGAAGTTTTGTCATTTTTTATTAGTTTTTGAATATCAATATGCACCACAAACTGATATTCGGCCGGAACGAATTTCAAAAAATCAAAATTAAGAGAAGTTTTTTGATTTTTAACAGTTTTGTTTGACGGCGCCGCCAGACAAAAATTATTACCTGAAAATAAATTACTAATTAAAATCATACCAATAACAGATAACATCATTAATTTATTATATGATTTTATTTTCATCAACAATTTATGCACCTCTTTTACAGATTAATTAATAAAATAATACAAAGATTTTTTTAAAATAATTTTATTAATAACAAATTCAAGTTTTTTGGTTTATATTTATACTGATTCGTTATTAAAACTATATTTTATAATTTTTTGAAATTTAAAAGTAATTTTTTTTAAAAACTGCTATGAGATTATATCCAATAATAAATTAATAATCAAGATAATACAAATAAAAAAAGCAGGCATATCACCTGCTTTTCTGTTAAGTTATTAAATTATAATTTTATATGTTTATTCACTTATTACATTTTCGAGAGCTTTTTCATCGTTTAATGACTTGTATGTATTAAACGCTTCAATTACTTCAGGTAATTTTTTACGTTCTTCGAGCTGTTTTTTCACGACAGGATTAGTCTTAGCCTCTAAAGGGCTAATGCCGGCAAATAATAAGGTAATATAACGGTTATAAGCTGTGTTAGTATCGTATGACTGCCATGAGCTTTCCGAAAATTCGTTAGCTACATTAGTATCGAATGAAGCAATCTGGGAAAGATTGTTATTTTCATCAACTTTAATTTCACAGCCTTCGGTTACAAGGTCTGATTTTTTTGTCGCACTAACAGTTGTAGCAACTGCGCCTTTCCATACTTTAACGCCGCCTGCGAGTTTTTTATCGCCGGCTTTTTTCGCGGTTACGGCAAATACCGTACCTCTAACACCTGCAACAAATGTCGGAGTGACGACTTCAAATTTTTGACCGACTTTAACTACGCGAACCCAGGTTTGACCATTATAAAGTTTTATTGTTTCAAGAGCCATTTCCAGTTCACTGTTCGCGCCGACTCTTAAAATATTGCCGTCTTCATAACAAATTTCAAGTTTTGACATATCAGCAACTTTAATGCGATCGCCGACATTTACTTTTTCATTTATTGCAACTTTAGTCCATTCAGTTTGATTAATGTGTAAAATTTCAACATTACCATTTGTTAAAGTGATCTTGCCAATATTAACTATATTATCTTCAGCCAAGGCATTGCCGGCGAACAAACAAATCATCATAAACAATATACTAAATAAAACCTGCATTTTTAAACTCTTCACAATATACCACCCCTTATTTTCAAACCCGATATAAACAACAAACTCAATCGAATGAAACACAATTTATTCAAAACCAACTGTCATTCATCCAACCGAGTCCGATCAAAACTCACTTAAAAACATCGAGTTTATTATCATTTCAGCATTAATTTTACTGAACTATAAAAATTATACAATATAAAATAAGGTTTGTCAATTTTCATTTTAATAAATTTTTAAAATTAAGCGAAAAATAAAAACATAACCGGCTGACAGCTTCAAAAGTCAAGTCAACTTGACTTTTTTTTTTAGGTGGTGTATAATTAATTAAACTTTAAAAATGGGGGAAATTTAATGGCGTCAGACAGTCCTAAATTGAATGCGCTTTACGTTTTTTACGTTGTTACCATTATGGCGCTGTCCTATTCTTGCCTTGTACCTGATGTCGGCGTTGTAGTGGCCCACCAGACAATACCTCAAATTATTGAAAAGCATTTCGATAATTCAATGTTGATTTTGCCTGCTGAGTTTACTAAAGTTGAAAAAAATTTCATGTCGCAGAATTTTTTCAATGAAAATTCTAAAGAGAATAAATTTACAGTCCAGACTAAAAGCAGTTTTGCAAACGGCAATCTTGTCGCTGTCAATATGCTTTCAGGCAATGACTATACCGGCGTCAGCGATACTATCGATAATTCCAACAGTGAAATTGCTCAAACAGATGATCCTTCGATCAAGGAATTGAAATTATCATCATTTATAAACATTGAGAGCGATTATAAGCTTGCATTTTCAGAAAAAAATAACTTTACCGCCGCCGGCATTAACCTGCCTGGTCAATCTGGCGGACAGATGTTTATCGGAGAAATGCCTTCTTCAAGCTATAATTATGGCAATTTCACGCCGACAAACTATATTACACTGCATCTTGCATCAACCGATAATAATGAAAACAGGGATGATTTTAGTGAACCTTCAGAAGCAGAGATTTTAAAATCGCCTGACATGGGCCAATTATCATCAGACCCCGGCGAGCTAGCCTCAGCCGAATCAGAAACCTCACTTGACATGGCAGGCTTAGATGAAACAATCGCTCCGACAAGCAACATTTTAGATAAATATTCATCAAACCTTAAAGAACTTAACATGTCTTTATTTTCAGATAATCAGAAATTAGCGGTCAAAAATTTCGACATACCGGAATTAAATCAAAACGCAGAGTATACCAAGACATACATAGTTACAAAAGACGACAACATAATTTCGATAGCCAAACAATTCAACGTAACAGTTTCTGACTTAATGGCAGCAAACAAAATGACTTCTTCGGAATTAAAAACCGGCGGTTCTATATTAGTACCCGATAATAAGAACGACAGCAATCTATCATTGGCATCAGCCGAAAATGGCAGCAATAATAAAGAACCCGGTAACAAAGATTTAAAACTTAACGTCAAAAAAGAAAAGGCACCTGAAATAAACATCAGAAACCTTTTATGGCCTTGCAACACTCGCCGGATCACCTCAAACTTTGGAGTCAGGGTCCACCCAGTCTATCATTACAAAAAATTTCATAACGGTGTTGATATAGGCGCAGGGTATGGTTCAAGAATCAAGTCTTGCGAAGCCGGCGTTGTAGTATTTTCAGGCTGGAAATCCGGCTACGGCCGCGTTGTAATAGTTAAACACACCAAAGATATTTATACTTTATATGCGCACTGCTCCAAACTTTTAGTTAAAAAAGGCCAGAGTGTCAAAAGAGGCGAAGCTATTGCCAACATAGGCCAATCCGGCGTTTCTACCGGTCCGCACCTGCACCTTGGCGTACAAAAAAGCGGCCGGTTCGTTAATCCGATGAATTTTTTCTAATGCGGTTTTTTTAATTTTATATAGTTATATTTTATAATCAAATTAATAACCAAAATATATAAATGATAAATAAAAAAATAATGCGGTTTTTTATGCCGCATTATTTTTTTTTATAACACAAATTAATTTTTTTCCGATAACAATTTAAAGTATATTATTTTTAAAGAAAAACAAATACAGATGTTATTACAAAAAAGCAAAAAATTAAAATTGAATAGTAATGTTTGCATTGGCATAAATATGATTATTTTAGCCTGTTTTGTCCTTTTCCCGACGAACGCCGGAGCATTTATAGCGGCTGACAGAACGGTTAAAATAATGGAAGATACAGGGGCAGCTTCGTCAGATAAAGCTGATTCCATTAAAATCGATAATTTAAACTCCAATTTAAAAGATGAAACTGACGACAAAATAAGCTATAAAATCAAAGACGGCAAGATTACCAAAGACGAGACAGAAAGAAAAGAAACGTCCAATGCCGACAACAAAGAAAGCAATATATTTTTTAAAGGATATAAAAATTATAAGGAAAAGAATTTCGATGAAGCCATAAAATATTTTAAAATGGCGATCGCTGAAAATCCGCAAAATTTTTTAGCTTACTTTTATTTGTCGAATATATACCTTGAAAAGCGAATGTATAACGAGGCTAACGAAATTATCGAAGCCTCCAACCGCATAAAAATGTCAACGGCCGACCGCGACGCACTTACACGCGAAGGCATGGTCGAAATCACGGAACCCGATTCATTAAAATATAAGGAAGCAGCGCTTGCAGATTACAAAAAAGCTCTGCGCATGGCCGGCAACGGCAATTGGCTGCTCGCTATTCAATCATTAAAAAACGCTATAACTCTTGATCCGGCAAATGAATTATATTACGTAAAGCTGGGAGAATTGTACAGCGACTCGCAAAATATCGATAAAGCTCTTGACTGTTTTGATAAAGCATTAGCAATTAATCCCGATAATCAAAAAGCGTTAAAGCATCTTGCAAAATTTTACTCGTCAAAAAAGCAGGAGGATAAGGCAAATGAATATTACTCAAGACTTTATCAGCTGACAGGCGACAAATCATATTTAAAGAAAATAAACCAAAATAATAAATCAAACGCCATAACGGCGCAGAACGAAAGTTCTTTTTCCGTCATAAAGCGCCGCGGCAATACGGTTTTCGTAAACAGCGGTTATGAAAACGGCCTTAAAATAGGTGATCAAATAAAAAAACACATGCTTGTATATAAAGCCAAAGCTAATTCAGAGCTGCGCGACCCGCGGACCTCAAAAATAATAGGTTATGAAAAACCTATATTAGTCGGCGAACTTATGGTAACTCAAATAGAAAATAAATATTGCGAAAGCATAATAACATCGGAAATTAACGGTGGAATAAATGTAGGTGATGATGTAAAATGGAAGGAATAGCACACGGAATAAAAATTGTCACAACCAATAGAAAAGCCCATTTTAATTATGAAATAATTGAAACTTACGAAGCCGGCATCGTTTTAACCGGCACCGAAATAAAATCAGTCCGCGATAATAAAATGGTAATTAACGACTCTTACTGCCTTGTACGTCACGGCGAAGTTTTTATGATTAATTCTCACATTACTGAATATGTTTTTGGAAATATATTCAACCATGAGCCTACAAGACAGCGCAAGCTTCTGCTGCACAAGCAGGAAATTAACAGGCTTATGGGCAAATGCCGCGAACGCGGTTTTTCTATTATTCCGCTTAAATCATATTTTAAAGGCGGAAAATTAAAGGTTGAAATAGCGTTGTGCCGCGGCAAAAAAACAATAGACAAGAAAGAAAGCATAAAAGAAAGGGACGTAAAGAGACAGTTAGAAAAGGATTATAAAGGAAAATTTTAACATAATAAATTATAAAAGGCGGAGGCAGAAATGCTCTGGAGTAAATTTCACAGGTCTAAATTTAATATTATAGGCTGCTTAAGTTTCGCATTAATTTTATTATTCACTATTCCATTATCGGCTCAAGATGATGAAATTACTGTGACCGACACCGGCGAAAGCGAATCCAAAATCACTATCGAAGGCAAAGATGTCGAATTATTAGATGTCAATGGAAGCAGTTATGTTACACTTGAACAGCTTTCCAAATCACTTGGACTCAGCGTCAAATATTTTCCAGAATCAAAAATGTATAAAATATCTAAAAATGGCCAGGACATAAAATTTGTATTGAATAAAAGAGCCGTTGTTGTCGGAGACAAATATTATAAATCAAATAATCCAATTACCAAAACGGACGACGGCGTTTTAGTTCCAGCCGAGGTGATATCTGAAATATTTGAAGTAAACAAAACGGCATCGGGTAAAAAACATTCAAAAGAAGCAGCTGAAGCCGAAGAAATCATAGTCGACGATGACAGCGATGAAACTAACAGCGTCAACATAGTCGTAAATAATACCGAAAAAGACACCGCGGAAACCTCTGCAATTACAGGCACTTCAGAAGCGGCTGTCACTAACGCGCCGGTTATAGAAAATACAAAATTAACCGAAGATACGAAATCAGTTGAAATCGAAAATCAGGCGGTTATCGAAAATGTCAAATACAGGCGCAATAAGAACTCATTTGAACTCGATTTAATATTTGACAAACAACTGCCGTTAGACATGGTAAATTACAACCTAAATCCTGATAAAACCAATATCGATATCCAGATTTCAAAAGTAGATTCCAAACTTGGCGACCAGACCATAAAGATACCTGAAAATATAATCAAAGACGTAAAATTAGCACTTATTCCGGGCGCAAAATCAAATAAAGTCATTTTATCGTTGACGTCTTCAAAAGCTGTAGCGGTATCATCGGTTCCAAAGGGAAATGTAATAACATTCGTATTAACCGGAAACGATAATATGCTTGCGCCTATAATTTCAGAAGAAAACAAAACGGGCGGCACTTCAGAAAACGCAATTACCGGCACGGCTGAAAAAAAACTTGATATTTTAAAGCCGGCCGATATTTTAAAAAATACTAACGAAGCGGCAATTACTAAAAAAGATAACAAACTTCCTGAAGACAAAACGAAAAATCCAGTATCCGCCAATATAAAAGACAGCGCCAAACTGATAGAGGGCATTGAAAACATAGATTACATAATAGCGGTCGATGCCGGCCACGGCGGCGAGGAATTCGGAACAATATCAGAAAACAGGCTTAATGAAAAAGATGTAACTCTCGATATCGCCAGACGTCTGAAATCGATAATCGACAAAACGAAAATGCGCTGCTTGCTGGTCAGAAACGGCGATTACTTCATGCCATCTGAAAACCGTTTAAAATCTATAAACAGCTATAACACGCAAATCCACATCTCATTGCATGCCGGCAGTTCGACCTCGCCGCAGGCTAACGGAGTGAGCATATTTTATTATGATATAAGCGGCGGCGTAAACAGCCATGCAGAAGATAAGATGTTAGAAAATAAATCGGCCGGCGGGGCGATTCCGGCAAATGTTGAAAATCAGGTAAATGAAATATTAAATTCCCTTGATATTTCTAAAAAAACAACCATATCGAAAAATTTAGCTGAAAAAATAACCGAATCAATAAGAAAAAACAAAAACATAAAAATACGTAAATTAAAAGGTACCATGGTTTCCGGCCTGTCAGATTGCATGATGCCGTCCGTAATGATAGAAGTAGGCTTTTTATCTAACCGGGACGACGAAAAGAACCTGACAACTAATGAGTACAAAGACGAGCTGGCGCTTGCGATCTTTAACGGAATAAAAGATTATATAACGAAAAAATAGACCGCAGTCATATTCTATAAAAATATTCGAAAATTATTAAGTATTAATTTTAATAAAAATAATAATAAGCTTTAAAAGTATAATTCGGAGGATGACATGATTGAAAAAAAACAAAGAAGCGGCAGTTTTTTATCTGTACTGATGCTTTTAATCATATTGGGAATATTATTAACACTCGGCTATTGCCTTTTTTATCAGCCGGAAATCCTTGGTTTTCCGCCTGAAGAAGCTGAAAAAAAGAGCGTATTCATTAACGGCAAGACAGTCGATTTAAAAACTGTGGCGCCGGAATTAATGAATGTCCGCCTTTATTTTTCAAATTCAAATTCGGAAACGCTTTCTGCCGAAGACCGCGGAATTCCTAAATGTTCAAATATCCAGAATTACGCGCGTGAAGTGTTAAAGCAGTTAATAAAAGGGCCTAATAATAAGGATTTATACAGAACAATTCCGCCGACCACGACTGTCCGCGCAGTTTATTTATACGGTACCACGCTGGTAGTCGATTTCTCTAAAGATATTGTCACTCAGCATAACGGCGGCGTTTCGGCCGAACTTTTAACAATTTACTCAATCGTAAATTCGCTGGCCGAACTTCCGGCTATTGACGGCAAAGCGGTTAAAAACGTCCAGATCCTCGTAAACGGCGCAGTATTAAAAAGCCTTGTCGGCCACATCAATATCGAAAAGCCTATCGCGCCTGAAAACAAATTTATCTCATCAATTTAAAATATAAACACATTTATTTGAGAAAATTATAAATTAAAGCAATCATAATAAAAAAGCCGTTTCGAATGTATTGTTTTGAAACGGCTTTTTATTTTACAAGTTATTTGTCGATTCTAGGAGTTTTGCGGCGGTCAAGAATTTCAGGTTTATATGTACCAGTTGCGGCAATAAGTTTTTCCTTTATCTTGACCGGATTATTTATTCGCGCCAGCCTCTCAAATTCAGTCACGGCATTTTCAACTAATTCAATGTTAATCTCTTGCTTTTTGGCTGTATATATTTTTTTGTGATAAGTCTTTTTCGTTCCCTCTTCGGCGGTCAATATTTCTTCATACAGCTTTTCACCGGGGCGCAACCCTGTAAATTCAATTTTTATATCAATGTCAGGCTCGAAGCCTGAAAGTTTAATTATATCGCGGGCCAGATCATATATTTTAACCGGCGCGCCCATGTCAAGTATGAAAATTTCGCCGCCGTTAGCCATCGCGGAAGCCTGAATAACAAGTTTTGCGGCTTCGGGAATAGTCATAAAATATCTTGTCATTTCAGGGTGAGTGACGGTCACCGGACCGCCCTGCTCGATTTGTTTCTTGAAAAGCGGAATAACCGAACCGCGCGAACCAAGAACATTGCCAAACCGCACGGCCACAAATTTAGTTTTGGAAACGTTAGTTTTAGCTTGAATTATCATTTCAGCCACTCTCTTGGTAGCGCCCATAACTGATGTAGGATTTACAGCTTTATCGGTAGAAATCAATACAAAGGTTTTAACTCCATACTTATCAGCCGCGTCGGCGACATTTTTCGTACCGAGAATATTATTTTTTACGGCTTCGTCAGGATGGCTTTCCATGAGCGGAACATGCTTATGTGCAGCCGCGTGAAAGACTATGTCTATCTTACGTTTGGAAAAAATATCAAAAATTTTAAGCCGGTCAGTAACATCCGTTATTATAAGTTCCCGATTTTGCGATGAAAATTTTTCGGCAAATTCATTGCCTAACTTATAAATGCTATATTCGCCACGGCCGAGCAATATTAGTTTCTTCGGCTTGAATCGGGCGACTTCGCGGGCAATCTGCGAACCGATAGATCCGCCGGCGCCCGTTATCAATATAGTCTTATCCTCTATATAATTTTTAATTTCATGAATATTAAGATCAACTTCGTCACGGCCCAGCAAATCCTCGATTTTCACATCGCGAATCTGCGACACATACACATTTTCATCGATCAAATCATATACGCCAGGAACTGTTTTAAATTTCACGCTCGCATTTGTACAAGCATCGATTATAGATTTAATCTGCTGCCCTGTCGCCGAAGGGATGGCAATAATGATTTCCTCAGCGCCGCTTTCGCTTATAGCATCCTCTATATTTTCCTTGCCGCCGAGTACTTTTAAATTATGGATCTTCATATTTTTTTTATCTTTATCGTCATCGAGTATTCCGACCGGCTGATAGCCAAGTTCAGGGTGTTTGATCATTTCGCGAATTATCATATCACCGGCGTCACCGGCGCCGAAAATCAAAATTTTCTTCTGTACAGCGTTATATTCCTTACGCTGAAGATATTCGTACCGAAGCCTTAAAACAAGCCGCGACGTACCTATAAGAAAAAAAGTAATGAACATATCCATCGCCATAACAGAACGAGGAAATTTATGCTGCAGGAAATAAATGTAGGTGATGATTACAAATGAGCTGATGACTATAGCCTTAAAAATGTTAAAAAGGTCGCTTATCGAAGCGTAGCGCCAGATACGGTTATAAAGCCCTGAAAAGTAAAAAGTAGACAATTTTATGAGGCCGAAAATTATGAATATTGAATAATAAGAATCAATATACATAGACGGCATCTGCCCGAATTGTATCAAAAAACTTATGATTAATGATAATATTATCAGTAAGGAATCGGTAAAAACCAAAATCAGTCGTTTTTGTCTCGTATCCATAAAATCCTTTTCTACTGCATACTATGATATATTTAAGTGTACAAATTTTGCTTTAAAATAATAAGAGTTTTTTAACATAAATTTCATTAATTATATCATTATTTTATTTAACATGCAATTAAAATTCAAATGCAAAATAAGCCAGTTATAGGCGCAATTTTTAGTTTACTAAAAATGTAACATTAAAAATAAATTTAATGCGGTATTACTTTATTAATGATAACATAACGGCATATTTATTAAAATTTTCAAAACAACCGTACTTTTGAGGTTGACAACAAAAAAAGTTTTTAATATAATAAGCTTCGGTCAGAATGTCATATCTAAACATACACGCATGTAATATTTATTATGGATGGATGCAATGGAAAGCCTTTTAAATTACTTACCAGTACTTGTCGGACTTATGTTCGCCGCTTCGGTGGCGCTCGGCCTTATAGCTATAGACTATATCACAGGTCCGAAACTTCCCTCAAAAATTAAAAGCTCGCCTTACGAGTGCGGCTTTATTGTCGAGGAAAAGCCTCACGAGGCATCATGCGACAGGATTTATATCCGTTTTATAATTGTCGCAATGCTTTTTATATTATTCGATATTGAAACAATATTTCTCTATCCCTGGGCTGTCCTTTTTAAAAACCTCGGAATGATTGGTTTTATTGAAATGATATCATTCATGGCGGTAGTCATGTTCGGACTTTACTATATTGTAAAAAAAGGGGCGTTCCAATGGGATTAGAATCAATGTTCGGCGAAAACATAATAACCACACAGATAAACGAGCTGGTCAACTGGTCGCGCAAGTATTCGCTCTATCCAATGCCCTTCGGAACCGCCTGCTGCGCCATCGAATATATGGCAAGCGTCGGCTCGCATTATGATATTTCACGTTTCGGAGCCGAAGTTGTCCGTTTTTCACCACGCCAATCTGATTTAATAATAGTCGCCGGGACAATATCGCATAAACTCGCACCGGTCCTTAAAAATATATATGATCAAATGCTCGAGCCGAAATGGGTCATATCGATGGGGGCATGCGCATCATCGGGCGGATTTTACGATAACTATGCAACTGTCCAGGGTATTGACACTATAATCCCGGTCGATGTTTATATCCCAGGCTGCCCGCCGCGGCCTGAAGCTATAATCGGCGCAATAATTAAGATAATGGAAAAAATCAACAAAGATACCGTACTTCGTTATGAAAGCAAAGAAAACTAATAAAAAAACGCGAGAACACTAATGACAGAAAACATCGAAAAAATTAAAACTGAAATAGAAATTAAGCTTGACGAAAAGTTTAAAGGAGCCGGCCTTTTATTCTGGGAAGATAACGGACTGGAATTCATATATACACCAGCAAAATTTTATTATAAAGTCGTGGAATACCTTAAAAACGAGTTTAAATTTAACCTGCTGACCGATTTATTCGGAGCCGATTATCTTAATTATCCGGTACCATTACCGGATAATAACCGTTTCGAAGTTATAGCGCAATTATATTCAACGGTGGCAAATAAAAAAATTTTCATTAAATCTTACTATCCGGAAAACGAACCTGAAACAGATTCATTGACTTCATTATATCCCGGCGCTAATTGGTTTGAGCGCGAGATCTTTGATATGTACGGAATCAAGTTCAAAAATCATCCGAACCTGAAAAGAATTTTAATGTATGAAGGATTCGCCGGACACCCTTTACGCAAGGATTACGATATAAAAAAACGGCAGCCTATAATCGGCCCCGAAAATTAACAGCTTTCCCCGACGGAAGCGTAACCTGCAAAATGATTTTTCGTTAAATATAGATTTTTAAGCAGACATTTTAATTTAACTTAAATTTTGAATTTAAGCAATAAAAAATTTAATGATACCAAAAAGTCAATTTCATTTTGGAATGTGATTTTTAACTCGATAAAAAAGTAAGCGGTGAAAAATGACGGTAAAATTTTGTGAAAAAACATTACAAAAAGCCATAGAAATAAAAAGCCACTATCCAACGCCCGAAGCTTCGCTTTTGATGATTTTACATCTTGCCAATGACGAGTTCGGACACTTAAACGATGACGTATACTCCTATCTTTCCGAATTTACCGGCATCCATAAAAGCAAGATTTATTCCGCCGCGACATTTTACAGTATGTATAACCAGAAGCCTGTAGGACGCTACCACATACAGGTATGTAAAAATGTGCCGTGCATGCTTTCAGGCGCGGACAATCTTATCGAATACATAGAAAAAAAGCTCAACATAAAGCCCGGTGAAACGACCTCAGACAAAAAGTTTACTTTAAGCGCCGTCGAATGCCTTGGCTGTTGCGGTAACGCTCCGGTAATGATGATAAATTACGATTTTCACATAAACCTCACCGCAGCCAAAATCGATTCCATACTGGATGGTTTAAAATGAGAACGCCCTTTTTAGAAAACGAAGCAACAGCGCTTATTCCATTGGAACCGGATGACGCCGCGATATGCTATAAGTGGTTCCTTGACTTTAACGTAAGAAAATTCTTATCATCGCATAATGTCCCTAATACTATAGAAAAATCAAGACGCTTTATAGAACAAATGAATGCCTCTCATACCGATGTTCTACTTGGCATAGTTTATAAGCCGGAATCAAAATATATCGGCAATATCGCCCTTCACGGCATCGACTTTTATAACCGGAACGGATATGTCGGAATCGCTATCGGCGAACAGGAATACCGCGGCAAAGGAATCGGGCGGCAGGCTAACAACCTGCTTTTAAATTACGCATTCAACACGTTAAATCTAAATATGGTATTTTTAAATGTTTTCGCCGACAATGAACGCGCTATCAGATCATACGAAAAAGTCGGATTCAAAAGAGCCGGAGTAATTCCGCAGTGCTTTTTCCGCGACGGAAAATATATAGACTGCGTCATAATGGCTATTTTAAAAAATGAATTCACCTATCTGCCATAAAATTCGAAGCCAAATATTCATAAGACTGAATGTGCTAAAAAAAGAAAAAGGATATAAATTCTTTTTTATTTAAAAATTATAAGTTTTCTTTCACTGGCATCAAAAATAATTCTTCCGAATATATGGCTGATTTCTGCCGCCAAATATTCTAATCTCTTTATTCACCTTATTATATTTAAAATCATTAACAAATATCAAATAAATTCAAAATAAAGCATTCATTTTTTCTGCCGATAATAAAAACGGCCGGCTAAAAGTGTAATTAGCCCATATCTTGTTTTAGCCGTACGGCCTACAATAAAAAGCGGGAAAGTGATATTAATGCCATTCACAAAAGTCAGGAAGATAAATAAAAAATTCCCTTATTTCAAATTCGCATTTGCGATAATAGTATTGATTACCATAGCGATGTTCGGATTTACAGGCTGCGGCGATTCTGGCGGAATACCGTCGGATGTTAAATATCAAACGGGAAATATCATAATAACCGGAAAATTCGCAGTCAGCTCGGCATTAACCGCTTCGCCGTCGCTCGATTCGCCGGTTTTGGCATCATCTTCAGCAGCGAAAAACCAGGCGCCTTCTTACGCATTAATAGGACCGACCGCCGAAATAGTGCTTAAAGACATTAAAAACGGATTAATCCTGGCAAGTTCAGCAACCGATTCGACAGGCCGCTTTCAATTTATCGGCTCATTCAGAAACCGCGTACTCTCGATCGAAATAAAAAACACCACAAATGAAATAGTCCTGGGTAAAATATCCGCTAATTTGTTCGACAATACAGTTGTTTCAATTTCAAGAACCAATAACGATATAGACGAATATTCAGTCATCGCGTCAAACATCGCAAAAAACAACGGCATGGCCGATAATTTTACAGTAAGCGCCACCGAACCTGAAACACTTTTGGACATGGTCGGAAAATTAAAAATAGCTGGCGCGACATACATGTACCAGAACCCGACAGTCGATCTGAAAACAATATTGAAGGAATCGTCAAATCCGCAATCAGCCGTAACCATAGGCCTGATCCAGAGCATACCGGTCGGCGCATTAAACAGCTTCGGCATTGCGGCGCTGACTCCTCAGAAAACTGGAAACGCCATTAAAATAACCATAACCGCGCTTGACGCTTTCGCCAATACTATAAAAGATTATAACGGCTCGGGCTCACTGGCGATAAGCGGTATTACAGGAACAGCTGTCTGGCTCGGAACAGGAATCACCAATACGGCGAACGGCAAGGCAGTTTATGGCGCCGGCTCATTTATAAACGGCACAGCGGTGTTTTACCTCACCAATACGGCAAACGATACTGATAAAGCAGTAACAATAACCGATTCAGCTACAGGAAAAACTCAGAGTATAAAAGTATCATGGGTGAATAATAATATAGACCATTTCGAAATCACAGGCCCGGGAACCCCTCAAATTGCCGGAACACCTTTCAAAGTCACAATTTACGCAAAAGATAAATCAGGAAATACAGTGACGGATTTCACTTCCGAAGTGATTTTATCCGATGCCGCGCAGCGCATTTCTCCTTTAGTCACAGGCAATTTCACCGCCGGCGTATGGCAGGGAAATATTATAGCATATAAAGCAATAACAGGAAATTACATAAGCGCAACTTATACAAACGTTACAAGCAAATCAAGCCTTTTTGACGTACTGCCTTCTGACCCTTCTAAAATTTCGCTGTTGAACTCAGTATCAGGAAATCAAATTGCCGGCGCAGCGTTCAGTACTATACAGGCCGGCATTTACGATACTTATGAAAATTTGGTAAAAGACGACAATAAAACACAGATCATAGCCGAACGCGGCACCTACGGCACGTCAACGCTTAAAGGCACATTAATTAAGACAGCTGTCAACGGCATTTTAACATTCAACGATTTAAGGTATGAAAAAGCTGAAAATATAACTATCAAGTTTAGCTTTGCGGCAAATTCAAACATAAAAACTGAAACCGAGCAGCTGGTCGTAATTCCGGCGGCAGCCGCAAAACTTGCGATAGGGCGCGCAATTTCATCACCGGTAACAAGCGGGACAATATTTGAAACACAGCCTTTAATAAACATTTGCGATACTTACGGCAACATCATAACGGACAGCTCTTTGCCTGTTACCGCACAAATCGGCAGCATCGGAACCGCCGCCGCGCTTTCAGGCAATATGACAATTAACGCTATCAAAGGCAGCGCCGAATTTACGAATTTATGTTATAAAAAAGCAGAAAACTTCACGATAAAATTCAGCTCATCGGATTTAATCGCCGTTGAAACTTCGCAAATAAAATCTCAGGCGTCTTTATTTGACCATTTTGAAATCATTCCCGGCGGCGTAGCAGCCTCGAGCAGCGAAATAACTCTTACAGTAAAAGCGATGGACGCGAATAACAACATTATAACCAATTATTCGTCAGCCGGCTCTCTGAATATCACGGGCGCCACCGGATCAATCGTCTGGTCAGGCTCCGGAGTAACAAATTCAGGAAACGGCCGCGGCACTTACAGCGCATCATCATTTTCAAACGGAACAGCTTTTATAAGCATACTCAACACAGCAGCCGATACTAACAAGACAATAACAATAACAGACAGCGCGACAGGAAAAACCGGCACAGCTTTGGTATCATGGACCATAGGCAAAGCCGATCATTTCGAAATAGCAGCACTGACAAATCAAACAGCAGGTAAAGATTTTGCCATAACGATTACCGCCAAGGACATATCCAATAACACCGTAACAGATTTCAGCGGTACATTGACATTAAATGACGACACGGGAACTATTACGCCCAAAACACTTACGCAATTTGCCAGCGGCACATGCAGCGCAAGCGTAAAAATAACAAAAGCCGCCACCGGCACCACAATTCAGGCAATTTCAGGATTAATCCAGGGCAAATCTCCGTCTATCACAGTAACACCGGATATCGCAGCCAGAATAGCTATACTAAAACAGCCTTCGGCAGCGCAAGCTGGTGCGGCTATGACGCCGTCACTGCAAATCGCGCTTTATGACTCATACAATAACCTCGCGACAAATGACAATACAACGCAAATTAACGCTGAGGCAAAACAAATGCCAGCCTCATTAAAAGGCACAACCTTAAAAACGGCAAGCAAGGGCCTGGCTGTTTTTGAGGATCTATCGTATCAGACGGCCGAAAACATAATAATAAATATTTCAGCGGGCACTCTCGCGCCTATAGAGGCGGAAACTATTACTGTAACGGCTGGCGCAGCGGCGAAACTTGCGATAATTCAGCAGCCGGCAGATCCGTTAACGGCCGGAGCTGTATTTTCTAAAAATTTCAAAATAGCTGTATGCGATAATTACGGCAATATAATAACAGGCGATAAAACCACAAAAATTACTATGGAACGCGGCTCATACGGCACTTCAGCCGTTGAAGGCATTACTTCACGCACAGTTAATAACGGCATTACAGAATTTACCAACATATTATACAAAAAGGCGGAAAACGTAAGTTTCACATTTAAAACGACGAGCGGCCCGGCATCGATTGAATCTGAGCCGTATACGGTATCGCCCGGCGCGGCTTACACTTTATATATCCTTCAGACGCCTCCAACCGCAACACAGGTAGGAACTATTTTCAATCCGATACCTAAAATTGCAATCTATGACGCTTACTCAAATTTAGTAACCACGGACAATTCAACTGTCGTAGCGGTATCCGCCGGAAGCTATGGCGATAACACAAAACTATTACCGTTGTCATGTTCCGTAATAGCTGAAAACGGTATTGCATCATTTACCGAACTAAACTATAAAAAAGCGGAGCAGCTGACGCTTAAATTTACGGCACCCGGTTTAAAAAGCGTCGAATCAAATATAATAACTGTTCGCGGCGGCGCATTCGACAGTTTTAAAATTACGGCAAATACGCCACAAACGGCAGGCAATAAAATAACATTAACCATTACGGCGCTTGACAGGGACAAAAACACTATTGAAACATTCAGCTCAGGCGGCAGCCTCGCGATAACAGGATCGACCGGTACGATAACATGGTCAGGAACCGGAGTTACGGCAGGAAACGGCACGACCGGAAGTTATTCCGGCAATGCATTCACAAACGGCATTGCATCTATTGAAATAACAAACACTGCCGCCGATTCAAACGCAAACTTTACGATCACCGACTCAAGTACAAGAATTTCCGCAACTGCGCCGATAGCCTGGAACACGGCTGCCCTCGACCATTTCGATGTAACGGCTGACAGCCAGCCAATCGCCGGCACCGCAATTAATCTAAGAATAACAGCGCGCGATAAATATTCGAATGTCATAACAAATTATAACGGTTCAGGAACATTATCGCTGCCTGGCGCGAACGGCTCGGTTACATGGTCAGGAACTGGAGTTACCGGTTCGACATATAGCGGCGCGGCATTCAGCGACGGTATCGCTAACATAAGCGTTACTAATACCGCAGCTGACGCAAATTTAAATATGACAATTACCGACAATGCCTCGTCCAAAACAGGAACCGCAAAATTATCATGGAACTACGGCACTATACATCATTTCGAGTTATCATCGGTAACAGCCAATATAACAGCTGGCGCAAATATAAATTTAACGATCACGGCAAGAGACGAAAAAGGCAATATTGTTAAAAACTATAGCGGAACTTCATCATTATCGGACAGCACCGGAACGATAACTCCTGCGTCGACTGAAAATTTTACTAACGGCACATGGACAGGTACAGTTAAAATAACAAAGGCGCAGGATAACATTACGATAACCGCGACTGACGCAGTAAGTTCTAAAACCGGAACAAGCAATGGATTTAACATAAAAGCAGGCGCGACGAAAAAATTATCAATCGACAGCATATCGTCATCACAGGTAGTTGCCGGCGCTAAGTTCACCATTATAATAAAAGCGCTTGACGACTACTCAAACCCGGTAACAAGCGACAGCACAACTCAAATAACAACGTCAATCGGCTCAACAGGAAGCGCAAATTACTTAAAAGGCGACTTGATTAAAACATTAAATGCAGGCAGCGCTACATTTGATACTCTTAACTACCAAAAAGCCGAAACATTTAAAATAAAGTTTTCAGCCGCAAACGCTGTGGATGTTGAAACAACTATCATAAACTGTATCCCGGCCGCTGCATCGTATATTAAAATACTAAGGCAGCCATCAACAAGCGCGACGGCTGGAACTGCCTTTGACGTGCAGCCTCAGGTAGCGGTATGCGACATTTACGATAATATACTTACAAACGACAGTTCTATAACAATAACGGCGGCATCAGAAGTAGCTGGCGCACCCGGAACTGCTTTAGACGGAACAACTGCTAAATCGTTAATAAACGGCGTAGCTACATTCACAGACATAAGCTACAAAAAAGCGGAACAGATAAAAATTAAATTCACAGCCCCGAACATAACATCATCAACCTCAAGTTATATAACGGTTGCCGCCGGAACAGCCGCAAAATTATCATGGGTAAATAACGAAACACCGGCGACACCGCAAAAGGTCAACTTAAGTTTTAACCCGCAAATCCGCGTCGCGGTTTCAGACAGCTTCGGAAATATAATTTCGACAGACAGCACGACCAAAATAAAAGTATCCAAATTAAGCGGCAGCGGTATCTTATCGGGCTCAACTGAAGTGTATGTATCAAACGGCGTAGGTTTATTCTCAGATTTAAATTATAACGCCGCAGAGAATACATCACTTAGATTTACTTCAGGTTCATTCCCGGCGCTCGATTCATCAACTATTAAAGTCGAATAATTATAGCGTTGAAGTAAAAAATAAAATCATGGCTGCCTGGAAAGATAAATTTCAGGCCGCCATTCAAAAAAACTTTTTAGCGTTTGGCGCATTTTTTATTCGTAGTTAAGATCTACTTACAAATCACTACCGCCTTGGCTTGCTAAAACAGATAAATATGAAAAAACAACTATTTTTTTATAAAATATATTGCAATTTAATTTAATTTGGTGTATGGTATTAACGGCCCGTTTTTTTGTTAAAGATTTATCCGCTTCTAAACTTAAATTCTGGCTTTTTTTATTTCAGAAAAAATAATTCGAGTCTTTGTAGTGGGCGCACTTAATATTATAAAAATGCGTCCGGAGTATATAGAAAAAGATTTTAACTAAAATGATTGGTTAAAAAAAGGTGGTAGGATCTTTATGAATAGTTCATTAAGAAAAACGCCATTTTATGATTTGCACGTCGTTCATGGCGGCAAAATAATAGAATTTGGCGAATGGTTATTACCGGTCCAATTTAAAGGAATTATTGAGGAACACAATTTTGTCAGAACCTCATGCGGTTTTTTTGATGTATCACACATGGGCGAATTTTTAGTGGAAGGCCCTGACGCTCTTAAATTCGTAGATAATTTAATCACGAACGACGCCGCAAAACAAAACATCAATCAGGTTATTTACTCGCCGATGTGCCGCGATAACGGAACGGTAGTTGACGACCTTTTAGCTTATAAATACTCGAATGAGAAATTTTTCCTGGTAGTGAACGCAGCAAACGTAGCAAAAGATTTTGAATGGTGCCAGAGCGTGAAAAAACGCTTGAACGCCAATATAAAGCTTGAAAATCTCTCCGATAATTATGCGCAGTTTGCGATTCAGGGTCCAAAAGCCGCTGAAATACTCCAGAAATTAACAAAAACCGATCTTTCGTTAATTAAGTTTTACTGGTTCACCGAAGGCGAAGTTGACGGCGTTCCGTGCATTATAAGCAGAACCGGATACACCGGCGAAGACGGTTTCGAAATATATTTCGATCCTAAAAAAGGCATGCACCTTTACGATTTAATATTAAAAACAGGTGGAAGCGATATAATGCCGATAGGTCTCGGAGCGCGCGACACGCTTCGTTTCGAAGCTAAGCTTATGCTTTACGGCCATGAACTTGACGACGAAACCACTCCGATCGAAGCAACGATACAGTGGACAGTAAAATTAAATAAACCTTCATTTTTAGGCAAAGATGTTCTTCTGGAACAAAAAGAAAAAGGCACTAAAAAGATATTGGCCGGCCTCGAAATGGTTGATAAAGGCATTCCGAGAGCTCATTGTGAAGTTTATCAGGGCGGAAAACAGATCGGAATCGTAACGACAGGAACTCAGTCGCCGACATTCAAAAAAGCTCTTGCTCTGGCATATTTACCGCCGGCCGCTGCTGCAATAGGCAATGAAGTTGAAATAAAAATAAGGGACAAATTTGCTAAAGCAAAAGTTGTTCCAGCACCATTTTACAAAAGAGAGAAAAAATAATAGAAAGGAGGTGTAATAGAAAGATGAGTAACAATTATCCTGAAGATTTAAGGTATACTGAACAGCATGAATGGGTTAGAGTTGAAGGAAAAAGCGCTTTCGTCGGCATTACTGATTTCGCTCAGCACGAACTCGGCGATATCGTTTACGTCGAACTCCCGTCAGTTAATCAGAATATCGAAGTTTCCGAAAAAATATGCACAGTTGAGTCAGTAAAGACCGTTTCTGATGTTTATTCGCCGGTTTCCGGAAAAATAATCACCATCAACGCCGATCTCGAAGACAATCCTGACATAATTAACGAAGACCCTTACGGCGACGGCTGGATGGTTGAGATTGAAATCTCAAACACAGAAGAAATTCAAGGCCTGATGACTGCCGCTGAATATAAAAATTTTGTTGAGGAGGCGGCTTCCTAATGAATTATATAGCCAACACAGCCGAAGACATTTCAGCGATGCTGAAAGACATGAATGTCTCCTCAACAGATAACCTTTTTAACGATATCCCGGGCAGTTTAAGGCTTAAAGGCCTTAATTTGCCCGAATCGTTATCTGAAATTGAGGTATTGTCAAAAATCAAATCACAGGTTTCCAAAAACGCCAACTTCAGCGGTTACAAGAATTTCATGGGCGGCGGTTCATACGAGCATTTCATACCTTCCGTCGTGCCGGCAATAATAAGCCGCGGCGATTTCTTTACCGCTTATACACCTTATCAGCCTGAAGTTTCGCAGGGCACGCTCATGAGCATATTCGAATATCAGACGATGATCTGCAACCTCACCGGCATGGACGTATCCAACGCCTCGCATTACGACGGCGCAACCGCCCTTGCCGAATCAATGATAATGGCGTTTAACATAAATTCAAGAAAAGAGTTTATGGTAGCTGGAAGCTTAAACCCGATGTACATGGAAGTATTAAAAACATACGCTCACGCCGCTGAATTTAAACTACATGTCATTCCTTACGATAAAAAAACAGGCAAATTAGATGCTGAATTTATAAAGAGCAATATGACAGCGCAGATTTCCGCTGTGCTGGTTCAAAATCCATCTTATTTCGGCACCGTCGAAGATCTCGCATGGCTTTCTGAACTGGCGCATTCAAACGGCGCTATATTCTCGGTATCCGCAAATCCGATTTCACTCGGACTGCTTAAACCGCCTTCGGCATACGGCGCTGACGTAGTGTCAGGCGACGGTCAGCCGCTCGGAATACCTTCGTCATTCGGCGGACCCAACCTCGGCTTTATGGCGACGACGCAAAAATATATGCGTAAAATGCCGGGCCGAATAGTAGGCCAGACAACCGATAAAAACGGCAAACGCGCTTTCGTATTGACTTTACAGGCACGCGAACAGCACATCCGCCGCGAAAAAGCGTCGTCGAATATCTGTTCGAACCAGGCGCTTTGCGCTCTGGCAGCCACCATTTACCTAAGCTATGTAGGCCCGCACGGCCTCAATAAAGTCGCAAGACGCTGCACCGACCTGGCGCATTACATGGCTGACCGAGTAAAAAGCTTAAAAGGCTTCGGAGTGAGGTTTGAAAATAATTCATTCTTCAATGAATTTGTTATCACTTATCCGAAAGCGGTAACTCCGGACAAATTCTTCGCTCACTTCGCTGAAGCGAAAATTCTTCCAGGTATTGATTTATCTAAATTAATGCCTGAAGAAGCGAATAATATCCTTGTATGCACGACCGAAATGCGTTCAAAAGCTGACGTCGATGCTTACATCAAGCGCCTGGAGGAATTAAAATGGTAGCAAAACTTGAAAAATTAATTTTCGAATATTCAAGCGAAGGCAGGACTAATTTCAGCCTGCCGGCCGCTGATCTTCCGGATTCAACGACAAAAGGCGTTTTCCCTGAATCGATTTTAAGAAAAGGCGACGACGCTGTGCCAAAATTGCCACAGGTTACCGAATGTGAACTGACACGCCACTTCACGAATCTTTCAAGGTTAAATTACTCCGTTGATAACGGTTTTTATCCGCTGGGTTCGTGCACAATGAAATATAACCCTAAAGTCAACGAAGCGGTAGCGGCAATGCCTGAAGTTACAGGTGTTCACCCTATGCTTCCTGACCAATACTGCCAGGGCATGCTCGAAATTTTGCACGATATGGAAAAAAGCCTCTGCGAAATTCTCGGAATGAAAAGAGTCACCATGCAGCCGCTTGCCGGCGCGCACGGCGAACTTACCGGCATTATGATGATAAAAAAATATCATGAAAGCCGCGGAGATCGTCGTACAAAGGTAGTAGTCCCTGATTCGTCGCACGGCACTAATCCGGCCACGGCAGCTATGTGCGGATTCGAACTCATAACGATAAAATCCGACGCAAACGGCTGTGTCGATTTAGAAGAATTAAAAAAAGCCATGGATAAAGATGTAGCTGCGTTCATGCTTACAAACCCGAACACACTCGGTATTTTTGACGTCAATATACAAAAAATCGCCGAGATTGTTCATAACGCCGGCGCATTATTGTATTATGACGGCGCTAACTTGAACGCTATCATGGGTATAGCAAGACCGGGCGACATGGGTTTTGACGTAACGCACGTCAATCTCCACAAGACTTTTTCGACGCCTCACGGCGGCGGCGGCCCGGGTTCAGGCCCTGTCGGCGTTTCGGAAAGACTTGTGCCTTTTTTACCGCAGCCGACAATCGAATATGACGCTTCAAAGAAACATTATTATTTGAAATGCGACAATAAAGATTCGATCGGAAAAGTAGCTGCTTTTTATGGCAATTTCGGCATCATCATGCGCGCTTACGCTTATATTTTGACATTAGGCGGCAGCGGCCTGACCGAAGCTTCGAAAAATGCCGTACTTAACGCTAACTACCTGATGCAGCATCTGAAAAAATATTTTGAACTCAAACACGACCGTACATGTATGCACGAGTTCGTACTTTCATCGGATAACTTAAAAAAATATGGAGTCAATACGCTTGATATCGCTAAAAGACTTCTTGACATGGGATTCCATGCGCCGACAATATACTTCCCGCTGATCGTTCATGAAGCCATAATGATCGAACCGACCGAAACGGAATGTAAGGAAAGGCTCGATGAATTTATAGCTGCCATGATTCAAATCGCTAAAGAAGCGGAAACAAACCCTGAGCTTCTTAAAAATTCGCCGGTAAACACACCGGTTTCAAGACTTGACGAAACGACAGCTGCAAGGAATCCTATACTACGCTGCCAGGCATGCGAAGGCTGCCATACGGCAAGCGCCAAAGAAGAAACGGCAGCTCCGCGCGAACGCAAAAGAACAATGTCAAGCGCTAAATAATCTAAGTAATAACGATACAAATTAAAATCATAAAAGATGCTGTCTGGAAATATATTTTTAGGCAGCATCTTTTTATTATAGATAAAAAACTTCAATTATGACTTAAAATAATGAGAGCCATATGTTTATTATAGTAACAGACATTAATTTGTTTACATAAATTATTTAAATTTACCCTGTAGTACAGCTTTTTAATAAAAATAATGTAACCTTATTTTAGGCGTCTACTATAATTTGGCAGGAGACAATTCAACGAGCAGGCACAGAGGCCTGCCGAACTAAAGTGAAATAGTGACGAGAATAAGCGGCACAAATCCAGGAAGGATTTATGAACGCAGTCACGAAAAAATGACTGAATAAATGTTGCGGCGACCTGCAAATACGAACTTCACAGTATTTAGCTTTTATACACATCAAAAAAATAATTTATGAATGTCAATTTTTGAGGGACATTTCGGAAGGAGCGGAGCCATGGATGGCGGGAGCTCCTGAGAATAAGCGGCACAAATCCAGGAAGGATTTGTGAACGCGGTCCTGAAAAAATGACTGAATAAATTCCTTAGCCGCCCCCTTATCATAAAAAAATAGTTACATCATTTCTTTATTTGGTCTATAATAAAAAACTTTTTTAATCTTATGAAACTTTGAAAATAAAAAAAAAAATGAATTACGGTTTAACTTGCGCTGAAAAGCGGCCCTGATATTTAGCCGAGCCGATGCAGCGCTGAAAAATGAACTGGCATATGAATGTACCGGGATAAAGCGCCATAGCAATAGGTGCAGAGTTATTAATTTCAAGCACCTGATGGTTTGCGATACCTGGCTGCATGAAACCGGCGGTAACATGGACCGCCAGGCCAAGGCGCGCGAAACGCGAACGGCCTTCGAGCCAGCCGCAAATATTTGAAGCGAGTGTTATTTTTTCCATGGTAACGCCAAGAACAGATTCACCCGGCAGCAAAAGAAAATGGTCTTTAACTTCTATATAGTCTGTCACTTCTTCATAGTTAGCCTCTTCGACAACGTCATAAACCCTGTGAAGCTTTTTAAATACCCTGAATTTATTATCCAGCCTTAAGTCGACCGAAGCAGGGCCGATTGCGTCCTGGGTAAAAGGCTCGATTTTTATTTCATCGTTTTCAATTGCCTTAAAAATCTCGTGCCTTGTCAATATGCTCATAAAAAAAGACCGTCCTTTTATTTCAGAAAACAAAGGGCGTATTGCACATACGCCCTTTGTTTTCTGATTTTATTTTAATTTCCGGCTTAACGCTTGCCGCTTTTTTTAATCTTTAAGTATTCCTTTTTAAGATTGCCAAGCAAGGTTTCGAGCTGATCGTATAATTTTTTTGGCTTGCGCGGCTTATGATTGGTAAGCGCATAGGCTGCCAATATCGGCAATGCCAGTGTTGAATCGGTATAAGTGACGACTGTGTTAGGCAGCTGATCGGGATCAACTTTTCCCCAAGAAACTGCCTCAGAAGGTGTCGCGCCTGAAAGTCCGCCGGTATCAGGACGCGCATCGGTCACCTGTAAAAAGTAATCGTGGCCTTTTTCGTCAATTCCCAGAACTTCCTGGATTTGCGGTTCGGTCTGAAGCGCGAAATTTTTCGGCGAGCCGCCGCCTAATATAAATATAGCGCTTTTACCGACTTTTCTCTTGGCATGCAAAACTATAGCTGCGGTTTCGTTAACATCTTTTGCTATATCAAATTTCATCTTATAACCTTCGAGCGCAAGCGCGGCAAAGTTCATGCCTATAGAAGAATCGCCCGGCGATGATGTATATATCGGCACGCCATATTGATAAGCGACCGAAAGAATTGAAGATTCAGGACGTTTAAGAATTTTTTCGCGAGCAGCGAGATATTTTCCGATTCTGTAGTGGAATTCGGAAGTGCTCATTTCATGCTGAAATTCCTCTTCGGATATTACCTGACGGAAAAATGAATCAGTATCAAGAAGCACGTGGTAATCAAATAATATATCATATATGCGGACAACCTGGTCATCACGCAATTTTCTATCGTCAACAAAAGGCGAACCCTGGTGCAGGTTAAGACCGAGGCCAAAATGAGCATCATGATAGAGGTTTGCGCCTGTCGATATTATAAAATCAACAAATCCGGCTTTAATTAAAGGAACAACAGCCGATTTTCCGAGTCCGGCAGGCGTAAGCGCACCGGTTAAAGTCATGCCTATAACCACATCGTCTTTAAGCATCTTCTTGGTCAGAAGATGGCAGGCCTCGCGGAGACGTCCGGCATTATACGCTAAAAAATTATTGTCAATAAGATCGGTAAGTGAAATCCCGCCTTTAATATGCGACGGATCGATTACATTTCCGGCGAGAAATTTGCTTGAGCAAACTTCTTTTTTTGAAATCTTTTCAGCTTTTTTAATAACTTTTTTGGCTGCTGTCTTTTTTGTTGTTGCCATTATTCGCTCCTTATAATTTCATTTTACTTATTTTACTTTATAAAAATTTGATTTATTTTACCAAAATTAATAATTAAAATCAATAAAAAATAATTTTTAGGCCAATTAACCTGTTCTTCAAAAATGAACAATTAAAAATTAACACGCCATAATAAAATATTGAAATTAACTTTTTTTTATTTTATAATATCACCCGTATTTTGACAATTTTATTTTTTGTGAATCTTTAACTTATAGTTAAAGATTTAATTTTCGCATAACCACGTCGAACTTATTTAACAATATTTTTGAGGTACAAAACTCAAATTAACTCCTTAGAAAATTATTTATATAATAAACCGCCGGTTTGGCCGGTTAATAAAAAAGGAGATAGAATATGTCCAATCAAAACAGCGAAAGCAATAACGGCAATGGTTTTATTGACGAACACAAGCCTTATGTGCCGCACGACCAATCAGTCGCTGAATTTTCATTCAGAGCGCTTTTTCTCGGGATCATTTTCGGCGTTATTTTCGGTATAGCCACCGTATACCTCGGACTTAAAATCGGGCTCACTGTAAGCGCGTCGATACCAATAGCGGTACTTTCCGTTTCGATATTCAAAAAAATAGGCGGCTCGACGATACTCGAAAATAATATCGTGCAGACAATAGGTTCGGCCGGCGAATCAATAGCGGCCGGAGTCGTTTTCACTGTACCTGCATTATTTTTGATGAAATTTCAGGTCGAATATTCAACCATATTCATAATATCTATAATAGGCGGTATTCTTGGCGTATTTTTCATGATACCGTTAAGGCGCTACCTGATTGTCAAGGAACATAAAACGCTGCCGTACCCGGAAGGGACAGCATGCGCTGACGTATTGATAGCCGGAGAAAAAGGCGGCAGTTTAGCTAAACTTGTATTCGCCGGTCTCGGAATAGGAACACTTTATAAATTTATGATGAACGTGTTCAATTTCTGGAAAGACACTCCGGCGTATGCGGTAAAAGCTTTTAAAGGCGCGATATTCTCCGGCGAAATCAGCCCTGAACTTCTCGGCGTCGGGTATATTATCGGGCCGAGGATTTCAGGCATAATGGTAGCCGGCGGTATTTTATCGGCATTCGTATTTACACCGCTTATTAAAATATTCGGCGAGAACCTGACGACTATTATTCCGCCAGCTTCAGTTCCAATATCACAAATGTCGATGGACGATATATGGTCAAATTATATACGCTACATAGGCGGCGGCGCAGTCGTATTCGGCGGGCTGGTAACAATGCTGAAAACACTTCCTACAATATGGACATCATTCGCGGCAAGCTTCCGTGAACTTTTCACCAAAGTGCCTCATGCTTTGAAAATCAGGACAGAACGCGACATTCCTCTTTATGTCACCCTAATAGGCGCGCTGGTATTAGTCGGCATCATTTCATTTATGCCTTTCATGCCGGGGCATGCGCTTGCCAAATTTGTTACTGCATTTCTGATGGTATTTTTCGGTTTCTTTTTCGTTACCGTATCTTCAAGAATAGTCGGCCTAATAGGCTCGTCTTCAAACCCTATTTCCGGCATGACGATAACGACAATCATGCTGACATGCCTGTTATTCGTAGCAGTCGGCTGGACCGGCAAGGCTTATGCTGTAACGGCGCTTTGCGTCGGGGCTGTCGTATGTATAGCAGCCGCAAACGGCGGGGCGACATCGCAGGATTTAAAAACCGGCTATATAGTAGGTTCAACGCCATTCTGGCAGCAGATCGGCCTTGTAATAGGCGTTATAACTTCATCATTCGCGGTAGGATTTACGCTTATCGAACTCAATAATTCCCTTACTATAGGCTCGGCGGAACTTGCTGCGCCTAAGGCACAGCTGATGTCGCTGATAATCGACGGAGTGCTGAATCAGACTCTGCCGTGGGATTTGATATTGGTAGGATTTTTCATGGGACTTGTAATGGAAGCCTGCGGGATTGAAGCGCTGCCCTTCGCAGTCGGCGCGTACCTCCCGCTTTCAATGTCGACGCCGATAATGGCAGGCGGCTTTATAAACTGGCTTGCCAATAAAATTTACGGCATAACCGCGGAAGAAGCCGAAACAAGTCCGGGTGTATTATACAGCTCGGGATTAATCGCAGGAAGCGCGTTAACCGGTATCGTAATAGCCATAATTAAAAGCGTACGCTGGCCGGTCGCGAACTTCGACTTAAGTTTCATACAGGTACTTCCGGGTTTTTCAATACCTTTGTTCCAGAATTTCAGCAAGGATTTTAAGTCGCTCGCGTCATACTTAGACTTCAATACGATGTGGCAGCTTGAAAAATTATATGGCAATTACTCGGATTTAGTGGCAGTGACATTTTTCGGCATACTTTCGCTGACACTTTTATATATGGCAAGAAAAACGCAGGAAGAATAATTTGAGCTTCATTTTTTAAAATTTAAAAATTCAGCCGTTAAAATACAAATAAGTTATAAAACGCTTTGATATGTTAAATTATATAATAAAAAATTAGTTTTATTGACAAAAGCCAATTTTTAATGTAAACTAAGAAAAGACATAGGTTGAATTGCAGCATATGCCGTATTTGTCGCTTTAAAAGCTTCGATTTCACGGGCATGTCCATTTCAAATGTCTTAAATGTCCTTAAAATTAAGGAGGGTCTTCCATTGTGTGAAGCAGATCGTGATCAGGAGTTATGGAAAAAATATAAAGAAACTCGTGATCCGCAAATAAGAGAACAATTAATATTAAAATACGCGCCGTATGTTAAATATATTGCCGGCCGTATCGCCATGGGGCTTCCGCCGAACGTTGATATAGAAGACCTTTACGGTTACGGCATATTCGGCTTAATTGACGCCATCGAAAAATTCGAACCCGACAGAAAAATACAATTCAAGACTTACGCTCAGACACGCGTAAGAGGTTCAATACTCGACGAGTTAAGAAAACTCGACTGGACGCCCCGCTCAGTAAGACAGAAGGCGCGCCAGCTTGAAAAGGCGTATATAGAGCTTGAAAATAACCTTGGCCGGCCGGCCTCTGACGAGGAAATTTCCAGGCATATGGGAATAAGCCTTGAAGAATTGTACGAATTATATAGAGATACGCGCGGATCGTTCCTGCTTTCATTAGATGACCTTTTATACTCGGAAGACGATACTGCCACAATCGGCGACAGCGTGCCGGCAAGCGAAAACGACAACCCGCAAAACCAGATAGAGCAAAAAGAGTTAAAGCAGCTGCTTGTTAAATCGATAAATGCCCTTGCGGAACGTGAAAAGTTAGTACTTACGCTTTATTATTATGAAGAAATGACGCTGAAAGAAATCGGCGCTATTTTAGGAGTTTCCGACTCGAGAGTTTCACAGCTTCACACTAAGGCCATATTAAAACTGCGCGCCAAACTCGCATCTGCCAAAAACAGGAGCGCAAAAGCTGAACGAAGATAGCAGAACCCATAAAAATATAATAAATAAAAGAAAAGACATACCACATTAATAAAAAATACGCTATAATATAAGTAGCTATCATTAATTTATGTGGTATTTTTTTATAAAAATATATCGAGTATTTTAAATATGGCAACAGCAAAGTAAAATATTAAAACAAGGTGAAAAATTAAAGAAAATATTATTCAAGTTTTAATTGGAAAGGATATCGGAAACAATTTTTTTAAGTAAGCTATACTTTTCGGGCAAATGATTTTTAAAAAATAAACGGAGCGTTTTATGCCAGAAAAAGACGCCATATTCGAAGGCACAACGGTGGAAAAAGCCATAGAGGCCGGATTAAAATCCCTTGGCATAACTGAAAGCGAAGCGGAAATTTCAGTCATTGAAAAAGGGAGTCCAGGTTATATGGGTTTATTTTCAACACCCGCTAAAGTATGCATAAAACTTAAAAATTCCGCTTCTAACAAATCCAGACCCAACCCTCACATTTTTTCATCGGATAGTTACTATCGTTTAAATGTAACCGATAACAGTCTTTTTATAACTACTTTTCAACATTCAGGCAACGGTAAAATATTAAATCCGGAAGCTATCGCTCAGGAATTAAGAAATAACGGCATCAAAAATTTTGAAATTGCCGCAATAAAAATGGCATGCAGCAATCAGTCACTCGGCATCCCTGTCCGCATCGGAAACAAGCCGCCTTCTAACGTACAGTTAATAAAGGACTGCTCGGCGCATGTAATTATCGGCAAAAATAAAATGAGCGCAACAATCGAGGTTAAGCCGCCTTTTAACGGCGGAGCTGAAGTCAGCGAAAAAATATTATTAGACGCTATTATAAAAGCCGGAATTAAGGTGCAGCCTGATCAAAACAATATCAAAAAAATAATAAACGAAAAAATATATAATATTCCCGTTTTAATTGCAAGCGGCGCGGAACCCGTACAGCCGGAAGACGCAAAAATAAAATGGACGCATGATGTCGAATCGCAAAAAATCGAAATAATAATCGATGAAACAGGCAATGTCGATTATCACAAAATTTTAAAAATAAATACCGTTAACGCCGGGGAAATATTATGTGAAAAAATTAACGCCGTTCCCGGGATTGACGGCTTTAATATTTTTAAAGAAGTGATCAACACCAAACCGCCGAAGCAGGTAATATTAAAAGCCGGCAAAAATTGTGAAATAACAATTGACGGCAATTTTATTAAATCAATGGCCAAAGGGCAGTTAATAATAAAAAAAGACGTGCCGCAGGTAATGCCTGTCTATGAGGTCAGGGGAGATGTAGATTTTTCAACCGGCAATATAGACTTTAACGGTTCGGTATTAATACATGGAACCGTACTCGAGGGTTTTTCTGTAAAAGCCGAAGGCAATATAGAAATACAAAAAACATTAAATGACGCAAAAATCGAAGCGTTAGGAAATGTAATCTTGGCCGGCGGTTTTATCAGCAAAAAAGATGGAATAATAAAAGCCGGCGGCAAAATAGGCGCTAAATTTATACAGGGCGGAATGATTTACGCGGACGGAGAAGTCATAGTAGAAAACGCCATCCTGCACTCAAACGTAATTTCAGGAACTCAGGTTATCGTTAAAGGCAAAAAATCTTCAATACTCGGCGGGTATATTTTCGCATCTGAATATGTGGAAGCGGCCTCGATAGGCAATGAAAAAGGAACGCGTACAATAATAGAGGTCGGCACCGATATTCTCAAAGAACAGGAAATAATAAGAATAGATAAAGAAATAACTCAAATTAACGATTATATAAAGAAATTAATGATTTCTATAAACGTCTTAAAGGACGCAAGTTATAAAAATCCTGGCAAATTTACGATGGCGCAGGGAAAAGTTCTTGAAAAAAGCCAGGAAACCAAGAAAAATCTGGAACAAAAAATAGGAGAGCTTGACGAACGGAAAAAAGAATTATATAATGATATAATGGGTAATCAAAAGGGAAAAGTTGCAGCTATCAAATCATTTTATCCCGGAGTAAGCGTAATAATAAAAAAGCATTTCAAATATGATATAAAGGACGAGATAAAAACATCGGCACTCGGCATGGAAAATGACCAGATACGAATAATGCCAATTTAGCAGCGGAGGTGAGTATCATGACAATTCGGCCTATTGACATGCAAGTTAATATAATGAAAGAAAATGACACCGCGAAACTTGCTCAAAAAGACAGATTACATAACGAAGGGCAGGCGCATTTCACGCCGCAAATACAGAAAGATCATGATAATAAGGCCAACGCAATAAAAGATGTCGACCATAAGGACCAGGCGTCGGTAAAAGAAGATGGCAAAGGCAGCCAGGAATATCAGGGCAGCGGCGAAAAAAAAGAAAAAAATGAAGAAAAAGTCAAAGACCGTGTAGAAGTAAAAGACCCAAACCTTGGAAATAAAATAGATATAAAGTTTTAAAAAACATGCTAATACTTAACTAAAAAGAAGATGATGAAAATTATGAAATTCGGCTCCCAAATTATAATTGTAACATTTTTATCACTAGGCTTTATGTTTACGGCAAATTCAATCGCCGCCTCCGCTGAAACGCAAAGCCCGGCAGCAGCCGCTAAAAATGTTAAAACCAAAAAGAATATAAAACCGGCTGACAATCAGCCTGCTATAAATTCAAAAGCCCTCGAATTAAATCAGGAAGGCGTAGCCCTCGGCAATTCCTTGAATTATAAAGAAGCTGTCGAAAAATTAGAAGAGGCCTATGCTCTTGAGCCGCAAAATGAAACCATCAAAAATAATCTTTTTACGATAATAAATAATTACGCGGTATACGCCGGAAATAAAAAAAATTCCGCGCTCGCTTACGAGATATATGAAAAGGCCGTCGCCATCGAAGGAGCGCCGTATAATATTTTCATGAATTACGGCAATTTTTTATCAAGCCAGGGGAAATACGAAGAAAGCACAAGTTACCTGGAAAAAGCGCTTACCGCAGGAACAATTCCTCAAAAAGACGAAGAATTCATCCGTTCGTCGCTGGGGGCATCATATTTAAAAAGAGGGCTTTACGACGAAGCCATAACACACATGGAACACGCCATAACGCTTAACCATAAAAATGCAGAACTTTACTACGGGCTCGGTAAAATATATTACATGCAGGGGAAATATTCAAACGCAATAGAAAACCTTGAATTGGCTGTCGCTAACGGCAAAAACACCCCTTATTTAAAACCGGCGCAGGAATTACTCGATAAAGTTAAAAAAGAAGGAAAAGTAGAATCCAAATTCGAATCCAAAAACCTTTACCACTTTAACGTACAGTATGACGGCGAAAAAAATAACGCGGTCAATCTTGATAAAGTTATGGAAATACTCGAAGACGCATATAATGCAGTCGGGACTTATTTCAATTATTACCCCGAAGCGGCGACACCCGTTATAATTTATTCAAAAGAGCAATTTAAACAGGCTTCGGATTCACCTATATGGGTGGCGGCGTTATATGACGGCAAAATAAGGCTGCCGTTAAGCGATATACAGGAAAACAGCGATACATTGAAATCCTTAATTTTCCACGAATACACGCACGCGGTAGTTTTCCAGCTGACACGCGGTAAATGTCCGGTCTGGCTGAACGAAGGCCTGGCACAAACACTGGAAGGCACCGGAATGAACGAAAAACAGGCCGCAAGGTTAAAAAAATACGCCGAACAGAAAAAAATTTTTGACATAAAATCACTTGAAGGATCGTTTATGGGGATTCAGCCTTACGAGCTTGTCGCATTAGCATATTCGGAATCATTGAGTTTTACAGGTTATTTAATAGAAAAATACGGACAGAGTCAGCTTATAGAAGCCTTGTCGGAAATCGGCCAGGGCAAGTCAACTTCGCAAATATTCGAAGACAGCTTTTACAGCAATTACCAAAAATTACAAAGCGACTGGCTCGACACCATAAAATAAAAAGCCGCTCAAAAATGAATGAATGTTCATAATTTACATATCTTTATTTATTAAAGCCCCTTTAAATTCAAGGGGCTTTTATTTTAAATTCCTTGACTTTTTATTTAAAAAAAATTATAATATAACCAAACGGTTTTGTATTTTCTTGTATAAATTTTAGGGCAAAAGAGATTTAAGTGAGTAAAAACAAACAAAACGGCAAAAAATACGCTAATTCAACAAATAACGATCAAGCGGATTGTTCAAAGCAAAACGAAGAAATTTTAAGGCTTACGCATGAACTTGAATCAGCGCGCAAGGAAACTCAGGCGCTGATGGACGCGTGTGCTCTTTTAACCGCAACGCTCGAACTTCCGAAACTTCTCGAAGCCATATTAAGCCAGTCGGCTATACTCACTGAAGCCGAAGCGTCCTCTCTCGCTCTCATAGATACCAAAACAGAAGAACTTTGCTTCGAAGTCGTAACAGGCGATAAAAAAGACATCTTAAAAGAAATACGGCTGCCTAAAGGAACAGGAATTATCGGCTGGGTTTCGCTGAACGGCGCGCCGCTTTTAATAAAAGACGTTAACAAAGACGAACGTTTTTATCAGAAAGTCGATGAAAAATCGCAGTTTAAAACATCGTCGATCTTATGCGTACCGCTTAAAACAAAAGACGGCACGATCGGCGCTCTTGAAGTATTAAACAAATTAAACGGCCAGGAATTCGATTTGAACGATCAGCGTCTTTTGACCGCCCTGGCCAACCAGGCGGCAATGGCGATCGAAAACGCCAAGCTTTACCAGAACGTCCTCGAAGAAAAAAATAAAATTGTATCGATAGTTAATTCGATGAGTGACGGAGTTTTAGTAACCGACGACCATTTCAATATAGTATTAAGCAATCCGGCAGCTGATAAAGCTTTCGGTAATTCTTGCGAATCGATAGCAAACTCGGAAAAATTAAAAATAATACTGTCGGAACTTTCACAATTAAACGATGACGCAAGTTTCGACCTTGTTTTAATGAAACCCGAAAACCTAATACTGTCAAACAAAATGGCGGTGCTTCGCAATCAGCAGAACGAAGCAAACGGCGCTATTATTTCAATGAGAAATATAACAGACCTCAAAAAACGAGAAAATATAAAAGCTCAATTTACAAGCACGATGAATTACCATATAGCCGATGAAATCCAGACATTACGCGAAAATTTAAAATCAAGTGAAATTATAGTAACGCCTCAGGTTAAATCGCTTGTCGATTTTGTCGAGGAAAAAATTTCGAAATTAATACAATTTTCAGAAATCGAGTCCGGTCCTCTAAGGCTGGATCGTTCATTAGTCAAAGTCAATAGCGTAGTCGGCATGGCATATTCCGCCATCATCGATCAGATGCGCGCCAAAGACGTTAATTTTTATATTGAATGCGACGAGCATACCGGCAATCTTGAAATCGAAGTCGACGCCGAAAGAATAAAAACCGCCATATTATTATTGCTGAAAAACTCACTTAAATTTACATCTTTCAGCGGCAACGTATACATAAAAGTTACCGATATGACTGATAATATAGAAATCCAGGTAATAGATAACGGCATCGGAATGCAGGCCGACCTTATTGAAAAACTGCTCGATAAAAAACAGCAGTTAAACAATTTCTTTAATAACACATCCGAAGCGTCATTGGGCCTGGCTTATGTCCAGCATGTACTCGAAGCGCACGGCGGCAGAATAAAAATCCAATCCAATGTCGCCGAAGGCACTCAAATAACTTTAAAAATACCAAAATATATTCATTAATTAAACTTAAAAAGTGCCTGGTCAATTAGAAATTATTTTATAGTTTAAACAGTTTATAAAAAAATATACAGCACGAATTTTAACGCAAGCCTTAAAGAACATAATATTAAAGTAATATTAAAACAGATAATTCGGAGATTTTAAATTGGAAAATCAGCCAACCGAAACAAACAATAATTCTATAATCACCGAAAATGTTCAAGCCGTGGGCAGTGCCGGTTCAAAACCTGAGCCGCAAGTTTACGAGCTGAAGGTTCCGGCTACCTTAAGGCATATTGAGCAGGTAAAGCAATTTGTAATCTCTATTGCCGAAAAAATAGGCTTCGACCCTCTCGATATGTTCCAGATAGAGCTTGTAGTCGACGAAGCGTATGCTAACGCTGCCGACCATGGTTCAGAATGCTCGAAAGACATGCAGGTGCATATAAAATGCATAATCGACGGAAACAAACTTATATTGATAATAAAAGATTTTGGCGGCAAGCCTTTCAATCCCGACTTTTTCGAGCGTATAGCCGATAAAAAAACCTGGGGAATAGGCGGCCGCGGGATCAAGATAATAAAAGAAATAATGGACGAAGTGATGTACTTTTTCGTAACCGGGAAAAGCACCACTCTTTATATGGTAAAAGAAAAAAAGGAAACACCGAAAAATCAGGATTCGCCTGATCAGGAGACAACACCAAAGTTCAATCTCGGTTTTTCGCTTGACGATATACCGCCTATTCCCGAATAAAATCAACTAAAATATTAGCCGCTTTTAAGCCTTTTCTATATACTACAGTTACATTTTTATAATATTGGAATATATTTCTGTTATATCTGAATATCTTAATTTTTTAGGGCCGTCCAGATACATCTTGCCGTGGCCGTAAAGCCTTATCACGTCATCAGCCATTTTTTCAATCAATTCCGAGGTTAATCCGTCGATACTTAATTTAGCCCCGACGCCGATTTTTTCAAGTAATACACGCATTGAATCAACAGCTAATTTCGCAGTTTCTTCTTCGTCCGCTCCGGCAACGGCATGCGGGAAAAAATCAAAACCCGAATCAATCAGCCTCTTAAAAACATTTTTATAAAGTCTTGAATATCTGCTGGCTGCCGCTTCGCAAAAAAATTCCATAACAGCCGGAATCAGTACGGAAAGGCCCGCGCCATGATGAAGATTGAAGTGCGCGGAAAGCGGATGTTCGAGGTCATGCATAATGAAATCACCGCCGCGGCCTGCCTGTGCAATTCCAGTTAACGCAAGCATAGAAACATAAAAAACATCATCATAGATGATATTTTTCAATTCCTGTTCGTCCGCCGGCTGATTTTCTCGTTTTAAATCAGCTGCGGCATATATCTTATTGTAATTAAGAGCGCTTGTGAATAAATTAACTAAAAGCGTTTCGGAAATCGAATCAGCTACAACCGATGAATTTTCACCTGAAAGATATGTTTCGAGAATATGTGAAGCGGCATCACAAACAGCGTAAGAAAAATCGGTAGCATTAAGATACGACGCGAAACACGGATCGATAACCGCAAGTGACGGCATTATAAAACTCGAAGTCATAACTGCTTTTTCTTTTGTGGCCAGGTTTGATATAACCGCAAACGGCGTCACTTCAGCGCCTGAACCGAACCTTGTCGGTATGGTGATAACCGGATATGCCGATTTTATAACGTCCGGTTCGTAATCGTCCCAGCACCTTACATACTCCCAGCACCTGCCGCCGCATTTCGCGACAGCCGCAACCGCCTTCGCGGCATCCATAATGGAACCGCCGCCAAACCCGATAACCGCGTCACATGATTTTTCTTTAAAATAACGCACTATATCATCAATTTCCTGCGATTTAGGATTGGATGATATATCCGAATAAATTTCATAAGAAATATTAGCCGTTTTCAGCTGAATTAAAAGTTTTTCAAGAAATCCTATGCTTTTTACAAACTTGCCGCCGGTTAAAATCAAAAATTTATAATCTGAATAACCATATTCCGACAAAATTTGACCAATTGACTCAAATTTCTGCCTGCCGAATAAAATTTTCGGCATGCCGTCTAAATAAAACTCATTCATTTTTATTCCTCTTTTTTCAAAGATTATTAAGAAAGCTCTTACATTTAAAATAACATATTATTCTTGATTCGTAAAGTAAAACATTTGCTTATTTTTCTTGACTGTGGTTTTATTTTCTTATATAATAAAAATTATAATAAGCAGGGAGGGGTATATGAAAGCGCTAACTAAAAACAAAGACTTATGCACCGGATGCCATATTTGCGAAAATGAATGTTCCAATACTTTTTTTAAAACCGCCGATCCTCAAAAAGCAGCCTTGAGAATAAAGGAATTTGGCAAACCTGAATTTAAAATAATAACCTGCACGCAGTGCGGCAAATGTATAACTGTATGTCCTGTCGAAGCTATTTCCCGCAATAAACTCGGCACTGTCGTTATAGACAAAGCAAAATGCATAGGCTGTCTTTCTTGTATAGGGTTCTGCCCTGAAGAAGCAATGTTTCAGCATAACAACGATACGCTTCCTTTTAAATGCATAGCATGCGGCAAATGCGTCAAAGCGTGTCCCAATAAAGTACTGTCTCTGACCGAAGGTAAAATTTAAAAAATCTGAAAAATAAATTTATTTGAATAACACCCGGATAAAACACCGCCATGATAAATATAAACATCGTATATGGCTAAAAATCAGGAGGTATGAAAGTGAATGGCAAATCAAGCATTCAGCAGTTAAAATCAGCTCATAAAATAGTCAAAACTTTTGATTATCCTAAAACTAAAATTGAAAAAGGCTATTCAAATCAGACTTTATACATAAACCTTACGACCAACGAAATAAAAATCAAACCCGTTACGCAGCAAATGAAAGATATATTTATAGGCGGACGCGGTTTCGGCTTGAAATTATTATGGGATGCCGTCAATGAAAACACTAAATGGAACAGTCCCGAAAATGAAATTATTATATCACCGGGGCCGGTAGCCGGCATAACTCAATATCCGGGCGCCGGGAAATCGCTCGTGGTAAGCATATCGCCGCTCACAAATTCCGTCATGGACAGTAATGTCGGCGGCCACTTCGGGCCTTATATGAAATTCTCAGGATTCGACGCTATCGAAATCCAGGGAAAAGCCGCAGAAGACTCTATAATCTTTATAGACGGAGACAACGGCAAAATAACCATTGAAACAGCGCCGGGCGAAGAAGTAAACAGCCATCTGATAAGCGAGCAGCTTATAGAAATGTATGCCGATTCCGAAAAACCTGAAGATAAGTTACACGTTTCAACTGTTTCGGCAGGCGAAGCAGCCGGCAATACTTTAATAGGCCATCTTAATTTTTCATTTTTCGATATCCGCAGAAACGCCGCGCGCTTAAAACAAGCCGGCAGAGGCGGAATAGGAACAGTTTTGCGCGACAAAAAACTCAAGGCGCTAGTCGTTAAATTCAGCGGATTAAAAGGCAATTTAAATAACCCGGAAGACCAGCAGACCATAAATAAAACCGGTATTAAGCTTCATAAAGAAATCAGTAAAAATGATGACAAACAGTGCAACATGAGAAAACAGGGCACCGCTCACCTCGTAGAGATAATGGATGATTACGATCTGCTTCCTGTAAATAATTTCAAATACGGAGCCCATAAAGACGCCAAAAAACTCGCTTCATGGGAATGGGAAAAACTTTTCACGCAGGGCATTCCTGACGGCTGCTGGTACGGCTGCACATTGAGCTGTTCAAAAGCCGTAGATAACTTTATTCCGCGTACGGGTCCTTATAAGGGGCAAAAAGTAATCGTCGACGGGCCGGAATATGAAACTGTAGCCGGCGTCGGTTCTTGCTGCGGCATATTCGATACTCATGATATACTTGAATTGAATTTTTACTGCGATACATACGGCGTCGATACAATATCGTTCGGAACCATAACCGCATTCGCAATGGAATGTTTCGAAAACGGAATACTGACGGAAAAAAATACGGGCGGATTAAAACTCAACTTCGGTAATTCAGACGCAGCATTGGAGTTAATTCACCAGATGGCGCGCGGGGAAGGTTTCGGAAAAATCGCCGGCCTGGGCGTAAAACGAATGAAAGAATACTTCGTAAAAAACTTCAATGCCGATCCCGGTTTTTTAAATGACATCGGAATGGAATGTAAAGGCCTGGAGTATTCACAATACATTTCAAAGGAATCTCTGGCACAGCAGGGCGGTTACGCATTAACGAACAAAGGACCGCAGCATGACGAAGCTTGGCTAATATTCATGGATATGGTTAATAACCATCTTCCTACCTTTGAAAAAAAAGCCGAAGCGCTTCATTATTTTCCGCTTTTCAGGACCTGGTTTGGTTTAAACGGACTTTGCAAGCTGCCGTGGAATGATATCGAACCTGAAAACAACAAAACAACCGATGAGCCTGCTAAAGTTCCGGAACATGTCGATAATTACGTAAAAATTTTTACGGCAGTCACAGGCCGAGCTATCGACAAGAACGAATTAATAAGAATGTCCGAAAAAGTTTATAACTTCCAGAGAGTATTCAACTTAAGGCTCGGATTCGGAACCCGCCAGTACGATATTCCGCCGTACCGCTCGGTCGGTCCGGTCACATGCGAAGAATACGAATCGAGAAGCGAAAGGTATGACAAGCAGCTTAAGGAAAAAGCTGGAATCGACCCGGCCGGAAAAAATACCGCCGAAAAAGTAAAACTTTTAAGGCAATATCGCGAAAAACAATATCAGCTGCTGGTAGACGCGGTTTATAAGCGCCGCGGCTGGAACGAAAACGGCATACCGAAATTAGAAACCCTCAAAGACCTCGGAATTGATTTCCCGGAAGTAATTAAGGTCATAAAAAAACATACGGCATAATATATTTAAGTTTCGCACTTTAATAATCTCTGATTTTAAATAAAGATTTTTAATCAAGCGCGAAATTCGAATTAATAATTCAGCCGCCAACTCGGCAATAATAAGGCTTACCAGGCGTATATAAAACAATTTACCTGAACACACATTGGAAAATATAATGCAGATAAATAAAACATGGATTTTATCAAATAAAAATAAATTCAAGCAGGAATTTTTCAAAAAAAATCCGCCTGGAAGCCTTGACAAACTGCAAAAAGCGGTAGCCGGAGTGGCCGGCGCTGGCGGGTTAGGCTCAAATATCGCAGTTTCACTGGTGCGGGCCGGAGTACAAAATCTTGTAATCGCTGACTTCGACAGAATCGAACTCAGCAATTTAAACCGCCAGCAGTTTTTTTTCGACCAGGTCGGTCAATTAAAAGTGAACGCGTTAAAGGAAAATCTTTTAAGAATTAACCCGCTTGCCAAAATTAAAATTTTCGCCGAAAAAGTCACGCGCGAAAATGCGGCATTTTTTTTTAAAGATTGCGACATTCTGCTTGAAGCGTTTGACAGGGCTGAAAATAAAGTTATGCTGGCAGAGACGTGGTCAAAATATTTTCCGGATAAATATATAATTATCGGCTCGGGCCTTGCCGGCGCCGGCATGAACGAAAAGATTAAAACACAAAAATACGATAAAATAATAATATGCGGCGACCAAAAAACCCAAAGCACCAACAAAAACGGACTTTTATCTGCACGAGTGGCGGCCGTGGCCAACTTACAGGCAAACTGCGCCATCGAAATTTTATTAAAAGGTGTTTCAACACATGATAGAAGTGAACAGTGATTCATTAGAATGGAAAAAAGGCATGACGGTTAATGACGTTTTGACAGCAAAAAAATATTCTTTTCCTTTAATAATAGTTAAAATCGACGGAAATATCATTGAAAAGCATGATTATACCAAATATGAAATCAATGACGGCGCAAAAATCGAAATAATACACCTCATGAGCGGCGGTTAATCCATATTATTCAGGCAGTTTAACCGGCATGTAATAATATTTAATTCGCAGCCACAGCCTAAAACGACGAACGGAATTATTTTCAAGAGCACTTTCAAACAACCGGATAATAAATCGTTCAAAAATAATAATTCCGGTGTATCTTGAAAATTTAATTATTCAAACAACTATATAACGCGATACAATACTTTAAAATTTATAAAAATCCCGGCGGTTATATTAACAATATAAAGATTTACTCAGATAAACATTAAACATCAAGAAACAGGCTCATTTCAGAAAATCCGGCAATGATTTCAAGAGCCAGAGGCGGCCATTTTGCTAGACTTTAATAGTATACTCATAACTAATCTCATTTTTCTGCCGGCCGGAGACTCACTTTATTCCGGCTCGATTGCTTTGCTGCAGCCGTCCTCCGAAGCATTGTTTTTATGCAACGGAATAGCGGCCGCGGTTATAATAACGGCGTTGGCTTTTGCTTACTGCTGTTATATAACGTATAAAGCATGCAGACAGTCGGAATTTACCAGGCAATACTTTCAAGCTATAATTGAAAACTCGCTTGAGATAACACTAATTCTTGACAAAGATGATTCGATCGCTTATGCGTCCCCTTCATTTCAGCGCCTTATAATCCTCGAGCCCGAGAAACTTTATAAAACCCCTATTTATGACCTGTTGCACGACGAAGACGTTTTAAAAATAAAAAACTTATTAGCCGAAATAAAAGAAAAACCAGATATAACATTGGCGGCATCATTGCGCTATAAAAATTCTAATAATGAATTTTGCGCAATAGAAGCTACATTTGAAAATTTTATCGATAACGACAAGATAAAAGGCATTCTTATTAACGGGCGCGACGTAACCGAAAGAATAACTATCGAAAACAAGCTGCTTGAAAAAAATTCTAAATACGGTTCAATACTAGAAAACACAAATTCAGCAATAATATATCATAAAAAGAACGGCCTAATTTATGAATTTGTAGACGCAAACAACGAATATAAAAAAATAATAGAACTAGCCGAAAGTTTTTTAAAGTCGGGGAAAATCACAGAAACCGAAAAAGCGCTGTTTAATTTCACTCAAATATATGATTCACTTATTTCAAGCAATGAAAAGCAATTAAAATATGAACAATATTTCGCAAATTTCGAACGCTGGTACGATATAATCGCTTATAACACGCAGGCCGATTATTTTGTTACTATCATAACGGACATAACCGAAAGGAAAAAAACGGAAGCCTCGCTTCGTGAAAATGAAAAACTTTTAAGGACATTAATAAATTCGATGCCTGACATTGTTTGCTTTAAGGATGCAGCCGGACGCTGGCTGGAAGCTAACGAATTTACTTTAAAGCTTTTCAGCCTTGAGAATGTAAACTATCGCGGTCAAAACGATTCCGAACTGGCAGCTTATAATGAAATCTACCGCAGCGCATTTGTATCATGCGAAGAATCCGACGAAAAAGCATGGAGCTTCGGCACCGCCTACCGCACCGATGAACATGTTTTAATACCATCAGGAAAAACAATGATATTTGACATAATTAAAGTACCGCTTTTCAATCCTGATTTAAGCCGTAAAGGCATCGTGATCATAGGCCGCGATATAACAGATTTGAAAAATGCAGAAAATAACCTTAAGCATGTAAATGAAAAACTCGAAGAAATCATAAGTGAACGCACTGCCAAATTACAGGAAATAATAACAGAATTCGAAGTATTTCTGGATATATTGCCGCAGCTTTATTTTAAAATAGATTTTAACGGAACCATATTAAACTGCCGTCAAGGAAAAAAGACAAGCTATTATACACCGCCTGAAACATTTTTAAACAAAAAAGTTTCAGAAGTGCTTCCTGAATACGTAAGCGCATCAATTTATGACGCCCTGAAAAAAATAAAAGCAGGCGAATCTATTGCAACAATATCTTATCACCTCGACCAAAATGATAAAACAGATTGGTTTACAGGCGTAATTTCAAAAATTAACGATTCTGAACTGGCTGTTATCATAAGAAATATAACGGAACAAAAACAATTTGAATGCCGGCTTCAAAAAAATCTCGAAAAATATAAAAACATATTTGAAAAAATAAATGAAGCGATATGTATTTTTAGTTTAAACGGCGACATAATCGAAGCTAACGATATGGCCTGTATTGTCCTGGGTTACAATCGGCAGGAGCTTTTGAATCTTAATTATAAAAATATTATAATCGAAAATACTGAAGTTAAATTCAAAGATTTTTTTGACAACGTAATAAATTCTGAAGGCCTTGTAAGCGAATGCAATTTAGCCAACAAAAACGGCCTGCTGATTAACGCCGAGTTAAACGCACGCCTTATAAAATCAGATGAAGATTATATAGTCGGAATAATACGCGAAATAACCGGCAGAAAAAAAATTAAACACGCGCTTCAAAAAAGCGAAGAAAAAAATCAGGCATTATTATCTGCGCTTCCCGACTTGATATTTTTAATGAGCAATGACGGTTATTATGTTGAATTGGCTAATAATTCAAACGAAGCATTAATAAGGCCAATCCAGGAAATAATCGGCAAACACTATTCCGAATTTTTGCCGACTGAAGTTTCCCAAAAAATTGATTACCACATACGCGAATTACAAAATACCGGAAAAATACAAAACTTTGAGTACCAGCTTACCGCACTTGAAAACAATTACTACGAAGCGCGCCTTGCGCCGCTGGATTCCGATTATTTTATTACGATTATTAGAAATATTACAGACCGAAAAAAAATCGAAGAAGAATTAAATGAAAAAACCCAAACCTTTTATTTAATGACCTCTAAAGCGGCCGATGCCATAATAGTTATCAATAACGACGGCAATATTTCCTTCTGGAATCACGCCGCCGAGAATATTTTCGGCTACGCAGCGGAAGAAGTAATCGGCCAACAGCTTCATACTTTAATAGCGCCTAAAGAATATCATACCAAATATAGGAACGGTTTTGAAAAATTCAGAACCTGCGGCAAGGGAAGTTTAATCGATAATACCATTGAAATTCCCGCCATAAGAAAAGACGGCAAAGAAATAGTGATAGAAATAGCATTATCGGCGATTCAAATCAACGGCAAATGGAACGCCATAGGAATCTGCCGCGACATCACCAATAAAAAACGAGATGAAATCGCGCTTCAAACGGCCAAAGCCGCAGCCGACGCGGCCAACATTGCTAAAAGCCGATTTCTGGCCAACATGAGCCATGAAATCAGAACGCCGCTCAGCAGTATTATCGGCATCGCAAATTTATTAAAAGACTCACAGCTTTCACATAAACAACTCGAACAGGTAAATATTTTAAAAGATGCCGGCACATTGCTTCTTACAATAATAAATGACATACTGGATTTATCCGCAATCGAGGAAAATAAATTTAAAATCAATCCATCCTACTTCGACCTGATAAACCTTATTGAAACTACTATTGAAATAATGAAAGTCAAAATAATAGAGAAAAAACTTTCATTCAAAAATATTATCGACCCTAAAATTCCGGCGATAGTCAAAAGCGACTCTGAAAGATTAAGGCAAATATTAATAAATTTAATAAGCAACGCCATAAAATTTACATATAATGGCGGAATCACTGTAAAAATAACGCTGAAAAGCTTAAATGAAGAAAAATCAACGGCCGGTATTTTATTTGAAGTTATTGATACTGGCATAGGCATGAATGAAGATAATAAAAATAAAATATTTAAGCCGTTTTTTCAGGTAGATATGACAAATACGCGGAAATTTGGTGGCACCGGTTTAGGTTTATCAATCGCAAAAAAAATGGTTGAAATACTTGGCGGCCGCATTGAAGTAATCAGCCAGCCAAACCAAGGTTCTAATTTTTATTTTGAATTGGAAATGCCATATTCAAACGACAAAACTATTTTAGAAAATTATAACAAAAAAAATTACACAACAAACATAACAGACAAAAATAAATTAAATGAAAAAAATATCAAAGATAAAATTATTCTTCTCGCTGAAGATAACAAATTCAACCAAAAATTTATAGTAATGCATCTGAATAAGCTTGGCTATACGGTCGACTGCGCCGAAAACGGCCTTTTCGCTTTTGAGATGTATAAAAGCCTCAAATATTCAATAATTTTAATGGACTGCCAGATGCCGGTAATGGACGGTTACGAAGCTACAAGTAAAATCAGAGATTATGAAAACCAAAATTCGCTCGCTGCTATACCGATATTGGCTCTGACTGCCGACGCAATGTCAGGCACACGCGAAAACTGCATTAAATGCGGAATGAACGAATATATGTCCAAACCTCTGGATTTTGAAAAACTCGACGACTTGATATTATTTTTTACTGAAGATTTCAATAATAAAAAAAATTACGGCCAACCCGCTACAAGCGCAGCATCAAATATAACGCAAAGCGAAAAAATCTCCAGCAGCGGGCCTGAAACTAACTCGGCCGGCGCTAAACAGACACCGGATGTAAATATCCAGGCCGGCGCAGCACATCCTGAAAAAGAAATATTAAATCAAAAATCAATCGCCGAAATCAAAAAGCTTCAAATCCCTGGAAAACCCAATATTTTAAAACAATTTATCGATATATATATGGCCGATACGCCTCCTAAAGTTAATTCAATAAAAAGCGCAGTAATTGGTGAAGATTATAAAACATTAAACAGCGTCGCACATAATTTAAAATCCAGCAGCGCTAATATAGGCGCATCTGCATTCGCGGCAATATGCAAAGAGCTCGAATTATTCGGTAAAAATGCCATATTGCCTGAAAATATCAACAATATCGATAAAAATGAATTAAATGAAAAAATGAAAATATTTGAAAATGAATATGAAATCTTACTCCGTGAACTTAATAATCTGATCGCAACTATAAAATGAGGTGTAATATGACAGAACTTAACGTTATAAATAATGTAAAAAAAATACTTATAATCGACGACGACCGAGGAACACGCTTTTTGCTGCGACAGACATTCGAACAGGATGATTATAACGTCACCGAAGCCGAAAATGGCGAAGAAGGATTACAATTTTTTAAAGACCACCGGCCGGACATAATTTTAATAGACGCAATGATGCCTATCATAGACGGAATTACACTTTGTTCTAAAATCCGCGAATTGCCGGAAGGGAAATATGTCCCCATACTTATGGTAACAAGCCTTGACGATGATAAAATAATTGAAATGGCTTATAACGCAGGAGCCACCGATTTTGTCACCAAGCCCATACAATTTGCAATATTGAGGCAAAGGATAAAAAGAATTCTGAGCATAACAAACAGTGAAATGCTTCTGGCAAAGAGTATTGAAACTGCAGACTCAATAACAAAAATAATAAAAGACGGCATTATAACTATAGACGGCGAAGATAAAATAAAATCATTCAATACCGCGGCCGAAAAAATATTCGGTTATAGCGCTGATGAGGTTAATAATCAAAATATCAATTTTTTAATACCTGATTTTTATCAATATTATAACGAACAGTACGCATATTTTACTGAAAAGAAAATAACGTCGCCAGACATTGAAGCCTATGGAAAAAATAAAGACGGCCGGGTTGTCGCAATTGAATTTAAAATCAGCGGCACAATCGGCGGCGAGCGGCTCGTAACCATCCACGATATGACAGAACTTAAGCAGCAGGAAAATAAGCTCCAGATGGCTTATAAAATACTTGAAAATATAAAAGAAGGCATAATATTAACTAACAACCACGGCGTAATAAAAATGGTTAACCAGGCATTCACAAGCATAACCGGCTTTTCTGAGGCCGAGGCAATAGGCCAGACTCCGATTATAATAAAATCTGAGCAATACGATATCAATTTTCACCGCAATATGATATCGCAGTTAAAGCAAAACGGTTCTTTCAAAGATGAAGTATGGATAAAAAAGAAATCAGGAGAATTATGCCCAGTTTCCGCATTTATAAGCGTAATTAATGAAACACTTAACGAAAAAGAACAATATATAACTATATTTTATGATATAACCGATGAAATGAAATTAAAGGCAAAAAACGAAGCGCTCCAAATGCAGGCCGGACAAGTTCAAAAAATAGCTATTTTAAGCACAATATCGGCAGGAATAATTCATGAAATAAATCAGCCTTTGAACTCGATAAAAATTTTAACCGACGGATTATTGTATTGGCACAATCAGGGAAATACCCTTGAAATTCCAAGAGTCGTAGGAGCATTTGAAAAAATACTCCAGCAGCTCGCGCGCGTCGAAGAAATAATTAAACAAATGCGGGCATTTACAAATATAAAGCAAAGCCAGGAAGTATCTAATTGCAATCTTAACCGCGTAGTGCTTAAAACTATAGAATTAATAGGAGTCCAGCTAGCCAATCACAATGTCATAGTAAAGAAAGCGTTCGCGGAAAATCTTCCGGATATATCTGGAAATTTCAATATACTTGAAGAAGTCGTTATAAACCTTATAATAAATGCGATGCAGGCGCTTAACGAAACCAAGCAGACCGAAAAAGAAGTAATATGTAAAACTTATTTAAATGATGAAAATAAGGTAGTTTTGGAAGTAAGCGATAACGGGCCTGGAATAAAAGACGATATAAAAGAAAAAATATTCGAGCCTTTTTTCAGCACTAAACCCGATAAAGGCGGAATGGGCCTGGGACTTTCACTTGTAAAATCAATACTTACAAGTTATAACAGCTCAATCAGCATATCTAATAACTCTAAGGGCGGCGCTACATTTAAGGTTGAAATTCCATCAACAACACCTGTAAATAATTAAACTAACAACATCTAAAGTAAAAAACACCTAAAAACATGCTTGACTATATTAATGATATTTAATATAATTTAATATGGCGAGTAGTAAAAAAATTAAAATAGTTTTCCTTAAACAGAAGGAGGCATATAACGTGAACATAATGCTAATCGATGACGATGAAGGTTGTCTTGACAGCTTAAAAAGTTCTCTTGAATTGCAAGGCCATAAATGTACCGCTTTTTCATTCCCTGAAAAAGCGATTGAAGATTATTCCAAAAATTATCCGCAATACGATGCGGTTATTACAGATATGAAAATGCCAGTAATGACTGGGCTTGATGTTTTAAAACAGGCGAGAACAATTAATAAGGACACCAAAGTTATAATTATAACCGCTTACGGTGATGTTGAAACAGCTATATCCGCTGTAAATAACAGGGCCTATGCATTTTTTGGAAAGCCTCTAAATTTTAAGGAACTAATGGAAACACTCGACAAAATAAAGAATGAAAAAAAAGAGCAAAAAATAAAAAAAGAAGAGTTCGTTCAACTGTCCACTGAATATTCAAAATTGAAAAAAGCATATGAAGACATGCAAAAAATTCTTAATAAGAACAAAAATAAGCTTTTAACTTGACAAAATTTATTAAGAGGTGCTGATAATGGCTGATAATGATTTAGATGAAAAGCAAGAGTATATGAAGGAATTCATTAACTCAAGCCGAGATTTGCTGGATGATGTTGAACCGCAAATAATCGCATTGGAAAAGACAGCGCAAAGTTATGGTAAAGTCGATGACGAAATATTAAATACCATATTCAGGCTTTTTCATACGCTAAAAGGGACCGCTGCTTTCGTTGACTTAAATACAATTACGAGCGTAACACACGAAGCTGAAACTCTTCTTGATATGTTTCGCAAAGGCGAGGCAACTCTAGACAGCGAACATATAGACCTCTTATGCCGCACAAGCGATTTTGTGCGAAATATTCTCGATACGGTAGAAAAAGAATTAACCGACGAAGAATTTAAGGACATTGCATCATCCCTTGTAAAAGATTTACAAGGAACAATCACTGCTATTAATTCTAAAGATCAGCCGGCTGATAATGCATCCGCTTCTCAACCACAAAAAAATACAAGCAACCCGGCTCCCAAATCCGCCCCTAAATCGGCTCCAGCCGCCGCACCTGCCGAACAGCCTGTCGATGAATTTAAACTCATAATCACTCCGGAAATGACAAGACGGTTTACCGAAGAATCGCTTGAATTATGCGAAGAATCCGAAATGATGCTTCTGGCTTATGAGCGTGTGCCTGATAATCGCGAACTTGCGGATAACGCATTCAGGGCGCTGCACAGTTTAAAAGGCAATTCGGGTTTTTTCGGTTTTGCGGACATAGAAAAAGTCAGCCATACATCCGAAACGTTTCTCGATAAAGTCCGTAACCACGAGATAGCGCCGACACACGAAAATATAACTGTCCTTTTAACCGCAATCGACGTCTTAAGAAACGCCATAAAAAGAATCGCAGCCGAAGAGGGCTCGGATATTCCTGAAAAAACAAGGATATTAAACGCACTTCACCTCATAACCGGTGAACCGCTGATCACCGAATCAGCTTCAGACGAACACCAGGACAAAAACGAACAAAATTTAGAAAAAATAAACCTTGAAGAATCTCCAAAAGATGAAATAAATTTAAATTTAGAGAATATATCCGCAAATGCAGATGACTCAAATGAACCGGGCGAATCACAATCGGAAAAAAATAATGTTCCAAGCAAAGAGGCTATAAACAAACAAATAAGCAGCACACAGCCGGCGCCGGCTTCCGGCACTTCAGGCGTAATAAGAGTCGACATAGAAAAATTAGACAGCTTGTTAGACCTTGTCGGCGAACTTGTAATCGCTGAATCGATGGTTGCGAATAATCCGGAAATTAAGGCGCTGCAGCTTGAAAAATTTGAGAAATCGGCAATGCATTTAAATAAGATAACTCGTGATATTCAAGAAGTAGCTCTTTCAATGCGAATGATACCTCTGGCACAGACATTTCGCAAAATGGAGCGTCTTGTCCGCGACCTATCTTATAAAGGCAATAAAAAAGTCAACTTAATAATAATGGGCGAAGAAACCGAAGTCGATAAAACCATAATTGAACAAATATCCGACCCGCTCGTTCACTTAATTAGAAACTCAGTCGATCACGGTCTTGAGTCTAACGATGAAAGAAAACAAGCCGGCAAACCCGAAATCGGAACTGTAAAAATCGAAGCGAAACATTCGGCTGGCGAAGTCTGGATAATAGTCGAAGATGACGGACGCGGCTTAAACCGCGATAAAATCTTCAAAAAAGGCGTAGAACGAGGACTTATAAAAAACGATGGCCGTATTTATAAAGACGAGGATATCTGGAAATTAATATTTGAGCCCGGATTCTCGACAGCCGAAAAAATTTCAAACATATCCGGACGCGGCGTCGGCATGGATGTCGTAAAAAGAAACATAGAAAAGCTCCGCGGAAAAGTAGATATCAGAACACTCCCAGGGCGCGGCACTATGTTCGTTTTGCGCATACCTTTAACGCTCGCCATAATCGACGGAATGGTTATAACAGTAGGGAACGCACGTTACACGATCCCGATCAGCTCAATTCGCGAATCAATAAAACCGACAGCCGACCAGGTCACATTAACTCCGGACAATGTCGAAGTAGTAAAAATTCGCGGCGAATTACTGCCAATAATAAGACTTCATAAATTATATAATATAAAATCACTGCATGAAAAATTAACGGACGGCCTTTTAATAATAGTTGAAAATAATGACAGACGCTGCTGCCTTTTCGTTGACGAATTATTGGGTCAGCAGCAGATAGTAATTAAGGGATTGTCAAGTTATTTAGGCCATGTTAAAGGCATATCCGGATGCGCAATAATGGGTGACGGCGATATAAGCCTGATTCTCGATATCGGTGATTTAATAGAGTCATTAGAAAAAAATGACGAGTAAAAATAATTTATTTTAAAATTAGTCTTACTTTATTAAGCAAATATTTTATCAAAAGTTCATTTTAAAAAGGAGGACGCTTAAATGAATTCAGTCGCATTGGAAGATGATGAATTCCGGCTTATAAGTAAATTAGTTTACGATAAATTTGGAATTAAATTAAGCGATCAGAAAAAAACTCTCGTAATTGAGCGTCTTCAAAAAATACTCAGAACCGGCGGTTTTTTTAGCTTTAAGGATTACTATGAATATATCCTTAAGGAGCCGACAGGCACCGCCATATTAACTTTTATAGATAAAATATCGACTCATCACACCTTTTTTTTCAGGGAAAGCGAACATTTCGAGTTTTTGAAAAATATTGGATTTCCGGAGTTAACAAACGCCATAAGAGCTCAGGGAAGAAAAGAAATTAAAATATGGTGCGCCGGCTGTTCATCAGGCGAAGAACCATATTCGCTGGCAATGATCGCAAACGATTATTTTAAAGAAAGTGCGCCAGGATTTGAAGTTTCTATTTTAGCGACGGATATTTCAGTAACATCAATTGAAAAGGCCGAATCGGGAATTTATCCTGCGCAATCGGTAATGCAAATTCCAACTCTGCTAAGGCAAAAATATTTTCATTCACTCGGCGATGGAAATTTTTCCATAAAAAAACATTTAAAAGATTTAATACTATTTCGACGGCTAAATCTTATGCGTGACAGTTATCCTTTTAAAGGAAAATTCGACATAATTTTTTGCCGCAATGTAATGATATATTTTGACGCGCCTACACGGCAGAAACTAATCGAACGTTACAGCCGTTATACTGAAAATCATGGTTATCTAATGATAGGGCACTCAGAATCAATCGACAGATCATGCCCTTTTTATAAATACATAAAACCGGCAATATACAAAAAAATAAGCGGGTGATTAAAATTAAAAAAATTAAAGTACTGATAGTCGACGACTCTGCTTTAGTAAGAGATATACTAAATCAGGGGCTATCAATGGACAGCGAGATTGAGGTAGTCGGGACCGCCTCCGACCCTTATGTAGCCAGGGATAAAATAATACAGCTTAACCCTGACGTACTGACCCTTGATGTCGAAATGCCGCGTATGGACGGTGTTGAATTTTTAAAAAGACTTATGCCGCAGCACCCATTGCCGGTAGTTATAGTAAGCGCGCTTACAAAAAAAGGTGCAGCAATAACGCTTTCGGCTTTTGAAGCCGGCGCCGTAGAAGTTGTCACCAAACCAAGTTCCGATGTGGCAAGAGGTCTTGTAGCAATGCTTGCGGATTTGCGCGAAAAAGTTAAAATCGCGGCAAATACAAATGTAAGCGCCTACAAAGTGAATAAATCTCAAAAAACTGAAAAAATATCTGTCAACAGCCAGGCTTTAGCTGAATCTACGGACAAAGTTATTGCAATTGGCGCTTCAACAGGAGGCACCGAAGCAATCAGGAAAATTCTTAACAGTTTTCCGCCGGATATGCCTGGTGTCGTTATCGTACAGCACATGCCGGCCGGCTTCACAAAACACTTTGCTAACAGCCTTAACGACACATGTGCAATGGAAGTAAAAGAAGCGGAAAACGGCGACAGAGTATTGCCGGGGCGCGTGCTTGTAGCTCCAGGCGATTATCAATTAAAAGTGTACCGTTCTGGCGGTGTTTACTTAGTCGAATGCGTAAAAGGCGAAAAAGTATGCGGTCATTGCCCTTCAGTAGAAGTAATGATGCAATCTGTAGCTAAATTTGTCGGCTCAAATGCCATCGGTGTAATGTTAACCGGAATGGGAAGCGACGGTGCCGACGGCTTAGTGGCTATGCGTAAGGCAGGCGCACGTACACTTGCTCAAGACGAAGCCACATCAGTAGTATTTGGAATGCCCAAAGTAGCTTACGAACGCGGCGGTGCCGAAGCTCTGGTGCCGCTTGGAAATATTGCCACAACAATAATTAACTTATTATTGGAGAAAAAATCATGAAAACTTTATTTGTTGGCATTGGCGAAATAGGTATATCTAATAGTCCGGATGTTTTAATAAAAACTATGGCGCTCGGCTCTTGCGTTGGAATTATGTTATATTCGCCCCGACGTAAATTGGCTGCACTTGTCCACGTCGCATTGCCTGAATCAAAAATCAATCCTCAGCTTGCGATTGAACGCGAAGGATATTTCGCAGACACTGCTATAAAAAATGTTCTTACAAAATTATCGGCTTACGGATGTATACCATCCGAATTGACGATAAAAATAGCCGGCGGCGCCAATATTATGGACCCAAATCAACGTTTTGACATAGGCACACGAAATGTAATGGCAGTTAAAAAAAATCTATGGCACTATAAATTAGGCGCGATATCAGAAGATGTGGGCGGCACAGTCGGCCGAACAGCCTCGATATATGTTGAAACCGGCCTTGTTTTATTATCATCACCAAGCTTAGGAGAGTGGGAGTTATGATCAATTTACCTCCAGAAATAAATACAATATTGGTAGTCGACGATTCTGGAATGGCAAGACTTATAATAAAACAATGCCTTGAAATAGCAGGTTTCAACGGGCGCAAATTTTTAGAAGCCATTAACGGCAAAGATGCACTTGATAAAATTGCCAAAGAAAAAGTCGATCTTGTGGTAACAGACCTTAATATGCCGGTAATGGAAGGCACGGCACTGCTTGAAAATATAAAATCATGCAATGAGTTTAAACATATACCGGTCATAATAATAAGCAGCACAAGTAATCCGGCAAAAGAAACCGAATTAAAAAATTGCGGCGCGCTTGCCGTGTTAAATAAACCCGTATCACCGGCAAGTATTCATAAAGCTTTCGGCAATATAAAATAAATCGGGAGGGTAAAACATTGCTTAACAATAAATATAAAGAAATTTTAAAAGAATCAGTAATAGACGCAATCGAAAGCCTCGCTTTTGTGCAATTAATAGAAAATACCGAAAGCCTTGTCCTCAAACTTATAAACGAAACTAACCGCCAGACAATGCTATCGGTATATCAATCCGTAAATAACCAATATTATCTTTTTATTTTGACTATATCACCAAAACTTTTAAAAGATATAATAATTAATATTTTCGGACTCGATCCGGATACTCCGATTACACCCGAAATGGAAAAAGATACAATATCCGAACTTTTAAATACTATAGCCGGAAAATTTATGAGAAATATAACACCTGAAACAGATATTTTTCAACTGGGCCTCCCGATACCCGAAAAATATCCTATAGATATTACTTCAAATAATTCAATAAATTGCATCTTCGAAAGCGAAGACGGCGAAAATATTATACTCTCTTTTCTTGAATTCGCAAAAAAATAAATTATTTCTGCTATTTTTTTCGGGACCGCGTCATGAAAGTCTGTTAAAGTCAAGAACAATTCCCTATCTGCCGCCGGCCAAAATTCCCTACCCT
>JASDSY010000014.1:0-21569 GCA_041441465.1 Candidatus Wallbacteria bacterium | reverse complement strand
CAAATATCTATAAAACGAATTTATACGCCTTTTGAGGTGCGAAACTTAAGTTATTATACTAACTCTTCTGTTAATTTTGAAAATCAGCAGGTTAATAATGAAATTGATTTGCCGCCAAAAACCTTTGATTATGAAAGGCTTGTTAAAAATTCCGGAAATATAGATGAAATAATATATGAAATGGTAAACCTTTTTGTTCATTACTGGGCTGAATATTTTAATGACGTTAAGGAAAACTGCAATCTCGGAAGAATTGAAAAATTGAAAAAATCAGCGCATAAACTCAAAGGAACCGCGCTTCAGGCGGGTGCAATGAAGCTGGGCGGCATATTAAAAAATCTTGAAATTCTTGAAACTGACGAGATTGACGGAAATATTTTTGAGCTTATAAAACAGGCCGAATCGGAATTTATCAATTATAAAAATGAACTGGCTAATTACCAGCAATTTAAGACAATATTAAACTAATTTTTTCATCCACAAACCTTTTTTGTAGCGCAGGTAAAAAATAACCGCCTTAATGGCTTCTCCTATGTTCGCTCCTATTATGGCCCCGTAAAATCCATAATTCATATGAATGCCGAATAAATACGATAACGGCAGTCCGAATATCCACATGCCGGCGCCGGATATGTAAATAATCGCTTTTGTATCGCCGCCTGACCTTAAAATTGCCGGATAGCACATATTGAATATCTGGAATATCTGGCAGCCCGCGATTATTAATATGGCTTTTGCCGCAAGTATTTTGCCTTCGGGCGAAAAATTAAAAAATCCAGGAATATAGCCGGATATTGACATGATGAGTAATGCTATGAACAGGACCATTATAAAGCTTATTTTCAGGATTTCCTTTGATTTAAGCTTCGCCGAATTAAAATCGCCGCGCCCTAAATCGTGTCCGATAAGAGCTGCCGAGGCGAACGCTATCCCGGAAACCGGCATCAATACAAGCCCCTGAATTATTTTCATTATTTCATTCACGCCTGCCGCGATGGTTCCCAATTTTAAAATAATTAACGTTTGCAGTATTCCCGCGGTCTGCCATACCAGCGAATCGATGGATATAGGCCAGCCTATAGTGAATATTTTTTTGAATATCTGTTTTGAAAAACTGAGTGAATGTTTTATCGAAACATTGAATTTCGAGCTTTTTTGTTCGAAATAGTAAAACATCATAAATAATTCGAACGTGCGCGCGGTAAGCGCCGCGTAACCTGAACCGGCCACGCCCATATTGAAATGGAAAATTAAAATATACGCTAGTGCCGTATTTATTATCATTGCGGCGAATGACGCGAACATAGGCGTTTTATTATCGGCGAATGACCGGAATATCGCGGTCATCATGAATGTTAGTATTACTGATATAATGCTGAATGAGACTAATTTTAAGTAAATTACGCCGTTGGCTATAATTTCCGGCGCGGCACCCATCAGTGATAACAATTTTTCGGCCTTATAATAAAAAATGACGTTAAAAAAAATAGCGAAAATTATTCCGGATACTATAGAAGTGCCGAATACGAGCTTGATTTTCTGGAATGATCTGGCTCCGATATATTGAGAAGTGAGAGTGCTTACTCCCGCTCCCACTGCGGCGAACATCATTATTAAAAAGAAAATCAGCTGGTCGGATATACCGACGCCGGCTATAGCCGATTCGCCGAGCTGTCCTACCATTAATTTGTCCACGACGCCGACCATCATTTTCATAAACATTTGAATAACAACCGGAATGGCTGTATAAATAATAGTTTTTCTTAGTTCTTGCCTGCTGACGTTAATATTAGTACACCGTCCATTTTCGCTCGATAAAGTTGTTTTGATTATTAAATGCTTTTTATTTATAGGCGTTTTATGAAGTTCATGCCTGTAATAAAAAAATTAAACTATGCAGCATTTATGTTTTTTTATATTTACAAGTTTTTTATGAAAAATTCTTTAAATTCCGGTAATTTTGACATTTCTACAAGGCCGCCCTGCATTAATACCGGACTGCCGCCGCCTTTTATCTGATACTTTTCAGTCAATTTCGCGAATAATGCTTTTATGTCGGTTTGATTTTGCGCTGTTTTTCCGGTGACGAAGCGGAATGTTTTAACGCCGTTATTATCTTCTGGCTTAATTAAAAGGAATGTAAAATTTCCGGTAGATTTTGAAAAAATCTGTCCTATTCTTGATACTTCCTGATAATTGTAATCTTCGATAACTTCGTAGTAAATTCCGTTTTCGAGCATTTCGCCGGCGGCCAGTTTCGCGGAAACAGCCTGATAGTATTTATCGAACAAATCGTTTTTTTGCTTTTGTAATTGCCTGTTTTCTTCCGTCATTTTGTCTACTGATTTTTTTAAATCTATAGGTTTTATACTCATGGCTTCTGCAATTTCAGTTATTATATAATTTTTTTGTCTGTAATCGTCGAAAGCTTTTTTACCGCAGACGAATTTTATTCTTGTGCCGGCCGCGACTTTTTCCTGGCCGATCACTTTAATAAGACCTATATCGCCGGTTTTTGATACATGAGTGCCGCAGCATAAAGAAACATCGAATCCGCCGATATCTATTATTCTAACAAATTGGTCTTTCAGGTCGGGCATTTTTCTTAACTTGTAATTAGATAATTCTTCTTTTTTCACAAAAAAAGTTTTAACCGCTAAATTCTGGCTTATTATTGAATTAGCCATATCTTCGGCTTTTTCGATGATCTCTTTTTCCAGCTTGAAATTTTTCGGGAGATTTTCCATTTTAAGATCGATAGTCATGAAATCGGCGCCCATGTGCATTGAAACTGTATGTAGATTTGAAGTTCTGATAAATGATTCCGATAGTATATGCTGGCCGGTGTGATCGTTTGTATTCTGGATTCTCGCTTCGCGGCAGATTTTTCCGGTAACGGTGTCGCCGGCTTTAAAACCGGGATCGTTTGCGCAGGAAAGCCTGTGATAAATAATTGTGCCCTGACTTTCGGTGTTATCCGGATTTGAATTTGCGTCGCTGATTTCTTTTTCGTAAACATATTCGACGCCGATACCGTTTAATTCGCCAATATCGGCGATCTGTCCGCCGCCTTCAGGATAAAACAGTGTCTCTTCAAGAATTATTTCATATTTTATCGCGGTTTCTTTTCCTGTTTTTATTTCATTTTTTTCGATCGATTTCACTTTTGATGTGAATTCAAATTCATACGGTTTTTCATAAAACATTTTTTTTGTAGCGCTATTCATGTTATTATCTCCGTTTTTTTTATTTCGATGGGGGAAATAAAGGGGCAACCCCCCTTTATTTTCCCCCATACCCCCTTTTTAATCCCGGCTGTTTCTAACGTTGTATTTGCGGGTTTTCCTTCTTTTTTGCTGCTTTCAGTCAATGCATACGCGCGGCGTCTGCATTGACGTTGCAATCGGCCGCGCTCTATTTATATGTGGTTTATCCTGCCGTTTGCGGCCGAAGGTGAAGAGTGTAATTGCTATTATATCATAAAATTATGTAATAATAAAAGATGATATTACATGAATACTATTGTTAATTATGATTGACAGTAACAAAGTTTTAAAGGGCTTTGTTTCGCCGCGGTTTAAAACTTTGTTAAACCGTGGCGATTGCTGAATGTCCGCAAAGTAAGCGGCCGTTGGCCGCGCTTTGCGGACATTAAATACTAAATATTAAGCATTAAAAATAATATAATATGTAAAAAAAAACAAAATTGTATATAAAAAGCAGCAGGATTGGAGGGGGTTTATAAGGGGGAGGGAAGGAATAATTCCTTCGCCTCCCTCTTATCCCTGTATACCTTATTTATTATAAAAAAATCTATGCTATTGATATAGTTCCTGTAATGACAGCTTTTTTTGCTCCGGTTGCAGACGGCACGTTTGATGTTTTTTTATAAATTGTTTCATTAGCGAGTGCGATCATTAACAATGCTTCTTTTGATTTTGCTGAAACGCCGATTTCTTCTGAATGCATGGTTTTAATTTTTAATTTTTCCATTTCATCGGACAATAATTTATATAAAAGCGGATTTTTGACGCCGCCTCCGGCACATATAAGCTGCGCTTCGCAGTTATTCGGGAAATCACGAAAAATGAATCTTTTAATAGCGTCGGATATGCAAAATGCAGTAAATTCAGTCGCTGTCCTTATTAAGTCTGGCATTGAAATGCCGACTTTTTTTGAAAGCGCGATAAGCCTTTCGGTGTAATCGTCGCCGAATTCTTCGCGGCCCGTGCTTTTCGGCGGCATTTTCAAAAGATACGAATGTGATTTCAAAAAAGTTAAAATTTCATCCGAAATCTTTCCCTCGTCGGCAAATTTCGCGTCTTCGTCAAATGTTTTCAGGCCTCCGGTGTGTTCTATAACCAGTCTGTCAATTATCATATTGCCGGGGCCGCAGTCGAAAGCTTTTATTTTCGAAAAATCGCCGTCCGATGGAATATGCGTAATATTTGATATCCCGCCGATATTAAGCGTTATTGTTTCTTTTTTTAGTTTCGAGAATAATATGTAATCAAGATATGGAACCAGAGGCGCGCCCTGACCGCCCGCTGCGATATCGGATGCCCTGAAATTCCAGATGACAGGTTTATTTATTAAATTGGCCAGATATGAGCCGTCGCCAAGCTGCAAAGTGGCGGTTTTAGGGATATGAAAAAAAGTCTGGCCTGATATGGCGGCAAAATCAAGCTCATTAATTGATAGTTTGCATAAATCAAAAATTTTCAGGATAGCGTCGCGGTATGCAGCTGAAATTTCATAATTTATAAGGCATATATCTTCAAGTGTCGCTTCTTTTTTCGAGATTATCGAGCGGATTTTGCGTTTTAATTTGTCGGGAATTTCAAAATTTTCGAATCCGACTTCTTCGTATTGTGTTTCGGCGCCTGTGCCTTTTATTTTTACAAGCAGCGTGTCGATTCCATCTATTGACGTGCCGGTCATGATGCCGGCCGCTAATTTATATTCGCTTTCAGGCTTGTTTATTACTTGAAAGTTATTCATATACATTTCTCCAAATAAAACATTTAATTGAATAATTAAATGACTTAAAAATGACGCTTATTATACAATTAAATTAGATAATATGCAACTTTATATAATTTAACAAGTCAAAAAACTTTAATATTGGTTTGTTTTAAAATTTAAATGAAGTAAAAAATAAAAAAAATATTAATTATGTTTGATTTTTAAGTTTTTTGTATTAATATATTTCTTAAAGTTAAATATGTGTTACTACAAATATGCATTGAATTAGTTTTGCATTATAAAATAAAAAAGGATGTTGATTTTATGAAAGTAATCAAAAAACTCAGTTTTATTGGATTGATCATGCTGTTAGCCGGCATTTGTTTTTTTTATTCAAATGCTTTTGCTGAAAATGGATTTTTGACTAAATTTAAGTTTACTCCGCCGACCTCCGCTCAATCAGTATCGGTAGCTGGAACTTTCAACGACTGGAATAAGGATGTTAATCCCATGAAGGAAGGAAATGGCGGAATATGGAAAACTGAAATTTATGTAAAGCCCGGAGTTCATCAATATAAGTTTGTCATAAACGGCAATTTATGGCTTGCCGATCCGCTTGCGAAGGAAACTGCCGACGACGGTCAAGGCGGTCGGAACAGCGTTTTAAGGTCGGGAACTGATTTATTTAATTTTTTGAAGGGCGTTAATCCCTTTGACGATACGATCGAAATAAGCGGACTCGAACATAACGCCGTTGAAGTTAAATACGTTCAGGCTGTTAAAGATATTAATGTGAGAATTGTTTTAAGGTCTTTTAAAAATGATATCAAATCGGCCGGCCTTCTGATTTCTGGCGCCGGCATGGACAGGGAAAGGAAGATTTTTAAAATCATTCCGATGATAAAATTCGCGAAAGACGAAGTTTATGATTATTATAAAGCTTATATCATGACTGATTGCGATTATATTTTTACTGTTTCGTCCGGAAATAAGACATTATTTTACGGCAAAAACAAGAGTTTTGATTTAAGAGACAAAACAGTAAAATCCTCGCCGGAATTTAAAAATAACAGTTTTATAATTGACAATTCGTTTCCGGCGCCCATGCGCTTTGCCTCGGTTGTAACTGATTATTGGTGGCCAGAGGCAGTGTTTTATCAGATATTTCCCGACAGGTTTTACGACGGCGATAAGTCGCTTAACCAGCGTTATGTAATGCCGTGGGGGACAAAACCTGTTTATGATAATTTCATGGGCGGCGACCTTGCAGGAATTGCTGAAAAAATAGGGCATATAAAAGAATTAGGCGCTGACGCGATATACTTAAATCCTATTTTTATGTCAAAATCAAACCATAAATACGATACTATTGATTATTTTAAGGTAGATAAAACTTTAGGCGGCGATGCGGCATTGAAAATACTTGTTAATGCAGCGCATTCGGCAAATATTAAAATAATACTCGACGGAGTTTTTAATCATACTTCGACGGATTATTTTGCGTTTAATCATGTGAAAATGTTCGGAGAAAAGAGCCGTTATGCCGGCTGGTATAATTTTAAAAGCTTCCCTGTTAATATGCAAAAGCCTAATTATGAGTGCTGGTATAACATAGGCTCCATGCCGAAATTAAATATAAAAAATGATGAGGTTTGTAACCACATTTTAAGCGTGCCTGAATACTGGCTTAAAAATTTTAATATAGATGGGTTCAGGCTGGATGTTCCTAACGAACTGCCCCATGATTTCTGGAAAGCGTTCCGTAAAAAAGTAAGGAGCGTTTCAGATTACGCGTATATAGTCGGAGAGATTTGGACCGATCCGAAGGAATGGCTTAAGGGTGATGAATTTGACGCGGTAATGAATTATAAATTGCGCGACGCGCTGATATCTTTTTTTGTCAAAAAAGAAATTTCACCGGCAAAATTCGGCGCCATTATCGATGAAAATAAAGTCAATCTTCCTGAATTATCATTTATGTCGCAGTTGAATTTACTAGATTCTCACGATACCCCGAGGTTTTTGACGGTGTGTAATAACGATGCGGCAATTTTTAAGACGGCTGTCGCGTTCATAATGACTTATCCGGGCGCGCCGTGCATTTATTACGGCGATGAAACCGGTATGACCGGCGGCAAGGACCCGGATAATAGAAGATGCATGGAATGGGATGAATCAAAATGGAACAGGGATATTTTTGAGTTTTATAAAAAAATGATAGCGTTCAGGAAAAGTAACGTTGAAATGACAAAAGGCGATGTTTTTACTATGTACGATGATGAAGATGGTGAAATTTACGCGTTTATAAGAGCATATAAAGGCTCGGCTACGCTTTGCGTTTTTAACCGCGATAGCGGTAATGAAAGAAATTTTAATCTGGCAGTTGGAAAAATATTGGATTATACAGGAATAAGAAATACCATAGTGAATAATATTCAATTTAACGATATTTTAGGCAGCGGCTCTTTTGCCGTTAATGTAAAATCTCAAAAAGCAGTTAACATAAAAGTCGGGCCGAAAAACTTTATTATATACAAGTTAAATTTTATCAATTAAAGTTTTGCAGCCTGTATTTATAGAATTATATGCTGAAAAAATAACGGTATTTATTAGGTAAAAAGCGGTTAATTTAAAAAGGGCTATCAAAAAATCGGATAGCCCTTTTTATTTACTGCCTATAGGTGCTAAATTAACTATTTTAGATATATTTAAGATGGAAAGATAAAATATTTAATGTTTTTGCACCGTTAATTATTTAATTTTGCAGTGAATTTTCGCGAAGTTTGGCCAGGATTGCGCTGCCGCCGGCGTCGAGGATATCATTTGCCAGTTCGAATCCGGTTATGACGTTTTTGAAGCCTATGCGCTCGCGTATTACGCTTTCCTTGCCTTCATTATCGCATATTATCGCACGCATGTGAAATCTTTCATCTGAGAAAGTGTGACAGTACACTCCGACGGGCATGTGGCATCCGGCGTCGATTCTAGCTAAAAATGACCTTTCGGCTTCCACTTCGAGAAATGTTTTCTGGTCGTTTATTAATTTTACAAGTTCATTTGTTTTGCTGTCGCCGGCTCTTGTTTCGACTGCTATTGCGCCCTGGCCGCCTGAAGGCACCATATGCCTGTCGTCTATTATCTGAGATAATTTATCCTGCCAGCCCATCCGCTCGATCGATGCGGCTGCGAGAATTATGGCGTCATATTCACCGGATTCGAGCTTTTCAAGGCGCGTATTCACGTTTCCTCTCAGTTGTTTTATGTTAAAATCAGGGCGCAGCATCAATAACTGCGATTTGCGCCGCGGGCTTGAGGTTCCAATAACGGCATTTTTAGGAAGTTCGACGAGCTTTTTTTTATCTCGTGATATTAATGCGTCGAACGGGTTATGCCTTTTTAATATAGCGCCGATTTTAAGGTTTTTTGTTATCCGCGCCGGCATATCTTTAGCGCTGTGTACGGCTATGTCCGCTTTTCCTTCGAGCAGCGCTTTTTCTATTTCTTTAACAAACAGTCCCTTGCCGCCGAATTTTGAAAGCGGCGCGTTTTGAATTTTGTCGCCGTCCGTCGTGAGTTCGAGTAATTCGAATTCGTGGTCCGGTTTTTCCTTTTTCAGGAGTTCTATAACAAAATTAGCCTGCCACAGGGCAAGTTTACTTTTACGGGTCGCGACTATTATTTTAGGCATATCATATCACCTTATTTATTAATTAATGACGGTCCGGACTTTAATGCCGGAAACTTTATAATATTTATGTTTTTTATATATATTCAGTCGTCCAAAACTAGTTTTATTTATTTGCGGTTTTACATTTTGAGCAATCGTTCATATCGAGAACGCATTCGATTGTTTTGACGCATTTACTTATATCTTTTGAGTTTGAGCAGTTTCTTATTTTTGTTATGGCCGGAGCCGTAAGCTGATTTATTATAGCTGTGGCGCATGCCCTGAGGCTTTTCTTTAATTCGGCCGCCGTTTCTTCTGAAATATCGGAGTTATTTAATTTGTCAGAAAATCGTCGGGTCTGAGACGTGACTATTTTTTCGACCATGCTTCGAAAGTTGGCTATAAAAGGCATTATTGAAATTTTATCAAACCATTCTATGAATGATTCCGATTCTGTTTCGATAATTTTTTTCATATTTACGATTTCATTCGTAAGTTCGTTTTCAAGAGAGCTGCCGTTATTTTTTTTTATATCGTCGATATTAAATAAGCTGATATTTTCAATAGTCCCGATTGCCGGATCGATATTTCGCGGAATGCCAAGATCGGTTATTACCAGCGGTTTTTTTAATTTGTTGTTTTTTAAATTTTTTTTATATGTGCCGTAATCGACAATGTAATTTTGTGTTCCTGCCGCCGATATTGCTGCGTCGGCGGTATCAATCTTGCAATATATGTTGTCAAGCGGAAGTATTTCGATAGACGTATTTTTATATTCGGCTTTTTGGTTTTCTTTAAAATATTTTAAATATAATTTTTCTGCGTTTTCAATCGTTCTGTTTAGTATCGATATTTTTTTAGGCTTCAGATTGAGCAGGTTTTTAAATGCAGCTTCGGCTATTTCACCGGCTCCTATTAAAACTATCTCAGCCTCGTTAATCGGGATTTTCAATTCTTTGCAGATTAAGTTTATTGCCGCCGCGCCGATCGACCTGACTTTATGCGTTAAATTAATCTCGGTTTTTATTTTTTTTGCGGTTCTTATTGCGCAATGGAAAAGCTTATTTAATATAGCCGATGTCGAATCTGCCTTGACTGCAGCAGAATAAGCCGATTTGACCTGGCCGAGTATCTGATCCTCGCCTAATATCATGGAATCAAGTCCGCATGAAACCGATAATAAATGAGTAACCGCGTTTTTATTTTTAAGGATATAAAAAATATTCTCGGCTTCGAAATCTTCATTTATGTTGAAATAATTGAAAATTGCCCTGATAAAATTATCTTCGTTAAGTTGGCCACCGGCAGCGATGTATATCTCGAACCTGTTGCATGTTGAAATTATAACGCATTCAAGGATTTCGGGGAATTTCATAAAATTAAAAATTGCGTTTGAAACATTATCTTTTGTCAGAGAAAACGTTTCTCTTGTTTTTATGTCCGATGTTTTGTAATTTAAACCTACAGCTAAAATATTCATTATATTTGTTATTCCTTAAAACTTTTAATTTATGCTTTGTTATTAAAACTTGCCGTACGAGTGAAGTCCGGTTAAAAGATAATTTACTCCGAAATAAGTGAACATAGTCGATGCGAAACCCAGTATCGTTATGTATGCCGCTGCTTTTCCCTTAAGGTCTATCCTGTAACGCATGTGCAGGTAAATCATATAAATAAACCATGTTATAAGCGCCCATGTTTCTTTCGGGTCCCATGACCAATAGGCGCCCCATGCTTTCTGGGCCCATATCGCGCCGAATATAAGCGCGCCGAGCGTAAACAGCGGAAGACCCACGCATATCGACTGATAACTTATGTCGTCGAGCGTTTCGGCCGGCGGCAGTGTTCTGCGTATTTTACCGGCGGATAAATAAAACGCCGCGCCGGATATTATGAATGCGATGACAATAATTTCTGCCGAAAATGAATATTCAGATTTTATAATGTTTTTTTTGCTTAAAAGCATAAGCGAAAAATATGTTATTATTCCGATAAAAGTTCCTGCGTTTAGGGAGGCGAAGAATGTTTCAAATTTTTTCGCGGAATATTTTATATTAATTTCTTTTAAATTGTTTTTTTTATTTGTGTCATTGTTATTTATTGCCGCCGTGTCTTCCGCGATAAGATATAATATCGCTGCGATATAAGATATAGCGAAGGCGGCTTCGCCTATGAATGTAACGAAAACGTGAAGGCCGAGCCAGTAACTTTGAAGAGCCGGCACCAGCGGTTTTATGTCGCGAGGTAAAACAGAAGCTATGGCTATCATTATAAAAGCCATAGCTACGGCGAACGGTCCGATGACTTTGATTTTATAACGGTACTCGGTAAATGCGTATGCCGCTGCTATTAGAAGCGAAAATACCGATAAAGATTCGAACATGTTTGACATAGGCGCATATCCCGCCAGAAGGTAGCGTTCGCCGACCGCACCTAGATGACATATTATGCCGCAGTATAAAAATGCAGTGGAGAGTTTCGAAATTTTCGAGTATCCGCCGAACACTAAAAATATATACATGAACGCCGAGATTAAATAAGCGAAAAATGCCGCCGTGAAAAGGTATTCGTCGCTTGTTAAATTTGCAGACACTGTCACTCCGCCTTTTTTTGGGTTATTTTTTCGATGATGCCGTCCGTTATGCCGTTAAATTCGCGTTCAAAAGCCGTGCGGTTTTTATTCGATAACGCGTAAAATTTTATGACAACCTGACAATTTTTTATTTTTTCGTTTTTCATTTTTACGTTAATTTGGTTTTGACCGGCGGCCGTTCCATATTCAGTGGAATTTATATTCGTATCCTGCGTGCCTGCCGCAATCCATATCTTACGGTTATAAAAATTAAAGGTTATAAATAATCCAATCGTCATTAGTACCGAACCTGCCCATATAAAAGTTACGCCCGGGTCGTAGTTTATCTGCAGTCCGGTATATTCTCTGCCTGTTTCAGGGTCGATTCCGAAAGAAGACTGGTAAATATTTATGCCTTTATAATACATTGGATTATTGACTGAAATTTCACTGGTAAATTTAATTTCGCCGCTGTCTAGTACTGTTATTAAAGTAAACCAATTTTTAATGTGCATTTCGTCAGTCGAGCCGTCTTTTATGTATTCGGTTCTGAAATCCTCTACTCGCGCATCGAACAAGCTTTTATAGGTTAGATTTTTTCTCTGTTTCATCAGTTCGGCTATTTCCGGGCGCATGTCTATTTTTAAAAATTTCATTTTTTCGATAATTCCGTTTATTTCTTTTTCTATTTTATAGCATTCCGGAGTCGGCACGTTAAATTCCTGGCCGGGCAGCACGGTTATGTAATTTTTAAATCCGTAAAGGTTGCCGGCGATCCCGCCGCAAAGTATTATAATTATGCTTATATGGACCAATACCGCTCCGATGAACGAATATTCGCCGCGCCGCGCCATTATAAAAAGAGTTCCGTTTTTTAGAGTATCGTAAGTTTTATATTTTTTGTTTTCAAACGAACTTTTAATTATGCCGCTTATATTTGATATGGTGGTTTCTTCGTTACATTCTGTTTGTAATATAAATTCTTTTTTTATATTTAAATTTCCGGCAAGCGTTTCCGGGATAACAGGGTCGTTAATTTTTGCTGCTTTAAATAACGGTTTTATCCGCATAGCGGTACAGACTGTTATATTCAGGCAGAGCATTACCAGAAGAGATATGAACCATATCGAATGGTAAAGATCGTTAAGCGAGAAAATCATTATGAAATTAAAAATAGTCCCGCCGTAATTTTGAAAATAAAAAGCAGGGCCTCTGTTTTGAGGTATAAGCGTACCGGCGATACACGCTGCCGTAATCAGGCATAATATTATTATGGCAGTCGGTATCGAATTAAATAATTTTATAAAAATATTGTTTTTTAGATTTTTAAACATTTATACACTTATACGCTTTTGAAGTTGCCGTAGTTTGAAATTTTTATAAAGGAACTTAAAAATTCCGATATATTTGTTTCTATAAAAGTTTCGCGATGAAAAATTAATGCTATAAAACGCAGGTTGTGCTATTTATTTAAGTTTATTTCGTTTCAGGGATATAGTTGCAGTAAGGTTCGGGGTCAAAACAATCTCCGGTAATCGACAGGGCGCGCGCCCTGCAGCCTCCGCAAAAGTTCCTGTATTCGCATTTTCCGCATTTGCCTTTTAAATTATCAAGATCCCTTAATTTATTAAAAAAATCGGAGTTTTTATAAATTTCGGAAAATGTTTTTTCTTTTATATTGCCTGCCGATATCGGCATATAGCCGCAGCCCTGAATTTCGCCCGTTGACGATACGAACGCGAACCCGTTTCCGGCAAGGCATCCTTTAGAACATGCGTCCATTCCATAGTTCTGAACGTTGACTTCGATTTTTTCAGTTTCAGCGCGCTGCCTTAAAATTCTGTAAAAATGCGGCGCGCATGTAGCTTTTAAATCGATTTCGTTTTTATATTTTATTTTCATGTCGTAGAACCAGTTCAGAACTTTCTCGTAGTCGGCGGCCGGAATTTCTTCGCCGAGCATATTTTCGGCGCGCCCCGTCGGGACCAGTAAAAATATGTGAACTGCCTTTGCGCCTATCGAAAGCGCGGATTTAAATATACTCTCGATATGGTTGAAATTTCTTTTGGTTATAGTGGTGTTTATCTGTATTTCTATTCCGGCGTTTTGAAGTATTTTAATGCCGCTGAGCGATTTTTCGAACGCGCCTTCGACCATTCTAAAGCTGTCGTGTGATTTAGCGTCATGCCCGTCGATGCTCACGCTCACCCTGTTGATGCCGTAATGTTTTAGTTTTAATGCCGACGCTTCACTTATTAATGTGGCGTTAGTGGCCAATACTTTTCTTATTTCGAGCTTATCGGCATATTCTAATATGTCGAAAAAATCAGGCCGGGTTAACGGCTCGCCGCCTGTCATTATTAAAATAGGCTTTCCGGCCATTTTAGAAATATCATCGAGAAATGCTCTGCATTCGTCAAAATTAAGCTCGTTTTTCGGCGTCTGTGAAGTGGCGCAGGCACGGCAGTGCACGCAGTTTAAATTGCAGGCCGCGGTAACTTCCCATGCTATAAGCCGCGGGTATATATTTTGGGGTCCGGATTGACAGCCGGATCTGGCACTGTTATTTTTTTTCATTTAAAATATACCATATTCTCTTTTTTTAATTCTCTTATGCTGAATAATATTTTATAATTTTTTATGTTAAATTTATCTGCGGCTTCAGCGGCGAATATTTCGCATTCATGTCTGGTTTTGAAATGCGCCATAGCGTAGATGTTATAAGGCCATTCAGGCGCCGTGGCTCTTTCGTAGCAGTGGCTCACTTGTTTGAAGCCGGACAGATAAGCCGCGAATTTATCGGCCGAATCGCGCGTAACCTCAAATACGCACATGCCGTTAGCGTTATAGCCGATGCTTCTATGTTTTAACACCGCGCCGAACCGCCTGATTTTCTTATCTGAAATGAGGTTGTTTATTATTTCGATCAATTCTTTTTCCGTAATGCCGAACTCTCCGGCTATAGAGGCGAACGGACGTTCAGTTATTTCTATTCCGCGCGAAAGCCTGGTTATTATTTTTTTTATTTGTTCGTTTAATTCCATATTTTAAACTTTCATCATTAAACTTCGAGTTTCACTTTGATTTTGTGCATTTTTACCGCCCGCAGGTTCATGATCTCTTTGGCGCCGGTTTTTTCTTTTATGTCTTCTAAAATAGTCATGAGCGTTTGTTCATTTCTTGCAGTGACGGTGAACCAAATGTTAAATTTATTGTCACGCAGATAATTATGCGTTACTTCTGCATATGAATTTATTACCGCGCATGTTTTTTCTATGTCCTGCGGCGGCGCCGAAACAGCTGCCAGCGTACTGACATAACCGAGCTCGCGCGCTTCGAATATAGGGCCGAGCCGTCTTACAAGGTCGCGTTCGTAAATGTTCCTGACGCGGCTTATTATGAATTCTTCGTCAATGCCGTTTATATGAATTGATGTTTCGCTGCAGCTGGCGGTACCGCATTTTTTTAACCGGGCTGCCGTAAGTTCGGCGATTTTCGCGAACGGCCTTTCACAAAGCGGAAATTCATCCTGCATGATCCGTAAAATCATTTCGTCTATATTTTTTAATAACTGCCTGTCTGTTATTTTCATGGCAATATGATAACAATATCGGCATATTAAGTCAATATATCGCCGTGATATTTTTGAAGTTTGTTGCATTGAATATTTTATTTAATTATGATAAAATACCTTTCCGGTTTTCACTAAAATTCATAAAAATATCTGGGAGAAATTATTAATGTTTAAAAAATTAGATAAAGTCAGGGTAAATAAATTTATTGAATATTGCAGCAGTAAGCCTGTGTTGTTCGACGGCGCGATGGGCACTCAGATTCAGGGAAAAAACCCTTCACCTGAATTATTTTGCGGCCATGACGGTTTTAATGAATATTTAAATATTACGGCGCCTCAAATTATTGAGCAGATACATATCGAATATTTAAAATCCGGCGCGAATGCTATAGAAACTAATACTTTCGGCGCTAATGCCATAGTAATGGCCGAATATGGAATGGGCGGACGCGATAAGGTTTATGATATTTCAAAAAAAGCCGCCGAAATAGCGAAAGGCGCAATTTTAAAATTCAAGCAGGGCCACGCTGATATGGCTGCTGATAGAGAATTTTTTGCCGCCGGTTCGATCGGGCCGTCAACTAAACTTCCGTCTTTAGGGCATATTTCATTTGACGAAATGGCCGAAGCATACCGGCCGCAGGTAGAAGGAATGATCGACGGCGGCGCTGACATCCTGGTTGTCGAAACTTGCCAGGATATACTTCAGGTTAAATGCCTGCTTTATGTCATATCTGAAGTATTTTTAAAAAAAGGGTTCATGATTCCAGTCATGGTTTCGATAACGCTGCAGCAAAATGGCACGATGCTTGTCGGCACCGACGTATCCGCGCTGACGGCGATATTAAACGATTATGAAATTGTTACGTCGATAGGATTCAACTGTGCTCTCGGGCCGTTCGAGCTTGAAAAGCACCTTGAAGTTCTGGCTAAATCGACAAAAAAACTTGTATCGGCAATGCCTAATGCCGGGCTTCCCGAAAATATAGATGGCAAGCTTGCGTATAGGCTGACTCCAAAAGATTTTGCCGGGTTTATAAAGAAATTCGTCGAAAATTACGGCGTCAATATTGTCGGCGGCTGCTGCGGTACAAGTCCTGCCCATATCTGGCAGGCGCATGAATATATAAAAAATTCGAAGGTGTTGAAACGTGTTCCTGTTGACAATGCTCAAGTTTCAAGCGTATATTCGGCGTGGGATCTCAAGCAGGAGCCGCGGCCGTTCATAATAGGCGAACGGACTAACGCCAACGGCTCAAAAGCTTTTCGCGAACTGCTGCTTGGCGATGATTACGACGGAATGCTGGCTGTAGCTAAAAATCAGCAAAACGGCGGCGCGCACGCGATCGACCTTTGCGTAGCCTATGTCGGGCGCGACGAAAAGAAGGACATGTGCGAGGCCGCAAAAAGATTTGCGACTGCGGTAAATTTGCCTCTTGTTATAGATTCGACCGATCCGGGTGTCATCGAGACGGCCCTGAAATTGCACGGCGGCAAGTGTATAATAAATTCGATAAATCTCGAGGACGGCGGCAAAAAATTATCCGAGGTAGTGCCGCTTGCTAAAAAATTAAACGCGGCGGTGATCGCTCTTACAATCGACGAAACCGGCATGGCGAAAAGCGCCGGCGATAAAGTTAAGGTAGCGAAAAGGCTTTATGATATATGTGTGAATGAATATTCATTGCCGCCTGAAAATATTATATTTGACGCTTTGACGTTCACTATAGGCTCCGGCGACGAAACTCTTCGTGATTCGGCAATTCAGACTATCGAAGCGATACGCGAAATAAAAAAACTGATGCCGCGCTGCTATACTTCGCTTGGCATTTCAAATGTTTCGTTCGGCCTGAAACCTAAAGTACGCGCGGTTGTTAATTCCGTGTTTTTGAAGCATTGCATAGAAGCCGGGCTGGATATGGCTATAATTAATCCTGCCGGGTTTTTACCGTTCCATAAAATAACGGGCGAAGACCTTGAAATGACTGAAAATCTTTTATTCAACCGGAAAAATGGCGGCAACGATCCGCTGCTCGATTTATTGAAATATTTCGAGAAAAAATCCGATGACTTGTCCGGCCGTGAAATTGAAAACGGTCCTAAAAAAATTCTTACCGCTGAAGAAAAACTTATTAATATGGTTATCGACGGCGAAAAAAAAGGAATGGAAGAAGTTTTAACTGCTGTACTTGAAAAATTGAGCCCGCTTGAGATTGTCAACGGTCCGCTAATTAACGCTATGAAGAAAGTCGGAGAACTCTTTGGCGCCGGGACCATGCAGCTGCCGTTTGTGCTTCAGTCCGCCGAATCGATGAAAACGGCGGTAAGTTTCCTTGAAACTAAAATGGAAAAAGCCGGATACGCTAAACTTGGAAAAATGGTGCTTGCAACTGTTTCCGGCGATGTTCACGATATCGGTAAAAACCTTGTCGATATCATATTGACAAATAACGGGTTTGAGGTTTATAACATAGGCATAAAAGTGCCGGTCGAAGAGATGATAGCGGCGTGTGAAAAGTATAAAGCCAACGTGATAGGCATGAGCGGTTTGCTGGTTCGTTCCACGCAGATTATGCGCGAGAATCTGCTTGAACTTGAAAGACGCGGGTTGAAATATGACGTAATACTAGGCGGAGCGGCCCTCACAAGAAATTATGTGGAAAATGACCTTTCAAAAATATACAGCGGCCGCGTATTTTACGCTGAAGACGCTTTTTCCGGGCTTAACTTAATGAAATCTATAGCGGCCGGAGCAAATAACTCTGAATTATCCGGTCGGACATCGAATGCTAAGCCTGTAAATGCGTTGAATGCAGCTAATTTAAATGCGGACGTTAAAACTGAAATTAAAATATGCGATAATATTCCGGCCGCGCCGTTTTTAGGCAGGAAAATAGCTTTCAACATCGATCCGGCCGAAATTTATCCTTATTTAAATAAGACTACGCTTTTTCGCGGGCAATGGCAGTATAAACGCGGAAATACCTCGAAACAGGATTACGATAACCTTATAAAAAATACTGTTGAACCGCTTTTTGAAACCCTGAAAAGGAAATGCCGCGACGAGAAAATATTTGAATTGAATTGCGCATACGGTTATTACGAATGCTTAAGCCGCGGTAATGAAGTGCTGGTATTCGATCCGGAAAATAATTCTAAAGTGATTGGTAAATTTGAATTTCCGCGCCAAAAATGCGATAACGGCCTGGCGATATCCGACTTTATCTTGCCTGAAAGTTTTTCTAATAATAATTCAGGCAAGAAAGATATAATCGGAATGATGGTGGTTACGGCCGGCAAAAAAGTCGGCGAAAAGATAAAGACGCTGTTTTCCGGCGATAACTATAAAGATTACCTCCATTTGCACGGACTATCGGTCGAGATGGCTGAGGCATTCACTGAGTATATTCATTTAAAAATGAGGCGCGAACTTGGAATAATTGAGAATAAAACGCTTGAAATGCAGGACCTGGTTACGCAGGGATACAGAGGATCGCGCTATAGCTTCGGCTATCCGGCTTGCCCTGACCTTAAATTGCAGAAAGTAATGTTTGACATATTAAAGCCTGGCGAAATCGGCGTTGAATTGACTGAAAATTATGAAATGACGCCTGAACAGTCGACGTCGTCAATTGTAATACACCACCCGCAGGCGAAATATTTCGCGGTGTAAAGTTATTTAAAAGGTGAATTATGGAAAAAGATAAAATGTTAAAAATTCTTTCCGCGGTTTTAATCGTTCTCGTGCTGGCATTATTAATTTCAATTCCGCTTAAGCTGATAGGAGTAATACTCGGCTTTATCGGCATGCTGCTTTCGTTCGTGTTCGGCGCGGTAATGCTGGTCTTGAAGTTTATACTAAGCCTGGTTTTTTTTGTAGTAGGAAATGTCATAGTGCTGCTGCTTACAATCGCCGCAGTGCTTGGTTTGATAATTTATATTGGAAAAAATCGCGGCAATAATAATCAGCCTCCGACTATTGTAGAATAATAAGTGCGCGTTTAAAGATTTTTTGCGACCGCCTTTTAAAATGCTTACGTGATTTTCAAAGAGCGTTTTTAAATTTATGAACGCGCCCTGAATTAGTTTGTTTGTGCCGGTCTGCCGCTAACTCTTTTAAAATTTTTTTATTATTTTGTTAAGAAAGCTTAAAATTTATTTTTTCAGATAATCTGCGGTTAATTGTATTGTTATTAATAGTGATTATAGGAGTTAAAAATGTTAAAAAGTATATGCGTATTTTGCGGTTCAAGTTCGGGCGCAAATCCTTCATATCTTGAGGCGGCCCGCAACCTTGGAAAAGTTATTGCAGAAAAAAATATCAGGCTTGTTTACGGCGGCGGTAATGTCGGGATAATGGGTGAAATTGCCAACTCGGTTTTAAAAAACGGAGGCAAAGTAAGCGGCGTTATTCCGAAATCGCTTTTTGATAAGGAATTGGCGCATAAAGGCCTTACCGAACTTATAGTAGTTGATACGATGCACGAACGCAAGGCAAAAATGTCAGAATTATCAGACGGTTTTATTGCGCTTCCGGGAGGAATCGGAACCATCGAGGAATTTTTTGAGGTTATGACATGGGCGCAGCTTGGATTTCAGGTTAAACCCTGCGGCTTGATGAATGTGACCGGCTATTATGACGCGCTTGTAAATTTTATGAACCATATGACTTCTGAAAAATTTTTGCGGCCGGAACACCGCAAAATAATGATAGTAGAGCAGGAGTCGCTGAAGTTAATAGAGGGCCTTAATGATTATAAGCCTTCTTATAATGAAAAATGGCTCGATGAAATTAATATGCTTGAAAAATAAAAGTGAAAAGAATGTATAAATATTTAAAATTAATTATACATTCTTAAAAATTTTTCTCGAAAAAACTGATTCCGAATTTTAATCCTTTTTTTGTTTTAAATTCCCTGCCGGCATCGCCGATTTCAGTTCCATAATCATAATTTTTGCCGAACGTATAATACATTTTCAAATAAACAGGCTTGATATGTTTTTTATGCCTGAAATTTATTTTAAGGTCAAATATTTTTTTCCCGATTGCGATTTCAGGAATAAATAAAGTTCTTTTTTCGATTTTATTGTTTTTGCCGGCCACGTAATTGACTAATCCCGAATCAGGCCTGAAGTTATTGACATGCAGGCTGAGTTCATAAAACATATCTTTTTTGAAAGTATTGACGTATTTAAGATTATAAGAGAAATAATCAAGTTTTGCCAAAGAGCCTAATTCTTTAAATTTTAAAGGAAGATATTCAACCCTGAAGGTCAGTACTTCGTTTGTTGACATTGCATGCTTAATACTTAAACCCGGTCCGAAAGAATTTTTAAATCCTTTTTTTCCAAACATTACAGCGGCTGTCGGAAATGAAATCCTTGTCTTATGCCTGAAGCTGGAATCTTTTTTAGTTTCATGATTTAAATTTACTTCCCCGGTAATATTTGTAATGTTTGATTTTATGGCGTTTTCTGCAAAACCTGGTTTAATAAAAAGGCTTATTAAAGAAAATATGCAAATTATTAAAATAACGGTAATTTTTTTTTGAACCAAAGCCATTGTTCCTCCAGAATTTTTATTTGATGCTGAAGCTCGAATTTAATATTTAAAAATTTTATATGAAAATTTTACTACAAACTTTTATATAAATAAAGTTTTTTAATTTTTATTCATTATTTCTGCTAATTTATCTATATTTTCGTTTAAATTTCTGCATTTGTTATCTGATGACGAACCGCCTATAAACCATGTGATCAATCTGTGAAAAAAATTCATTTTCGAAGGATTTAGTTCTCCGCCGAAACATTGATTTGTCAGGGAATTTTTAACAAGTTCTTCCTGAAATGAATTTGAAATATGCTGCTGAAAATTTTCGATAATTCCGCAGCATATGAAAATCCCTATTTTTTTTGTTTTAAGCTCGTTCAGGTTTTTTGAACAGAATTCTTTGATACCGGCTGAAATTTGTCCCATATAAATTGAACCGCCGATAATGATTTTTTCGTAATTTATTAAATTTTCAATCCTGTTTTTTTCCCGGCTGATTTTTATAATATCATATTCGCCGGTAAGCTTTTGCTTTAACATATTTACGCATTTTTCTGTATATCCGTATTTAGTGTCATAAATAATTAAATTTTTCATTTTTGCTCTCACTCCTCCGTTTTATTTTCCATTTTTTCAAAATTTTTCATAAGTTTGGCTAACACTTCCCGAAAAATTATTAATTCTAATTTTTTGAAATCCTTAAAGCAATTTTCGAGAAAATTTTCGGCATGTTTCTGACGTTCATTCCAGAATTTGAAATTTTTTTCTGTTAATTCAAGCCTTAAAATGCGTCCGTCATTTTTGTCTTTTTCCATTTTTAAAAACCCTTTTTTTTGAAGTTTGAGCGCTACCTGTTTTACGTTTTGATGAGAACTATTCATCGCCTTTGCCACTTCGTTTAAGGTTGGATTTTTTCCGCAGAGATATTCGATTACACATACCAAAAACCATTGTTTTGAAGTTATGCTCTGATCGTAAAGATCTCTGTCCATTAATGTTTGTAATTTATTTCCGGCCATAAATATCGTGCCGAATATAAATTTTTTTTCATCGATGCCTTCCATTTTATTCATATTTTTCACCTGCCGTTAATTTCATATATTTTCAAAGAAATTATAAAATTGTCTCAAAATTATTTTATGTAATATATTACATATTTTTTTAAAAGTCAATGTATTTTTTATTTTAACTTAAAAACAAAGGAATAATTAAAATTTTATTAGAATGTATTTTAGGAAGA
>JASDSY010000013.1:0-25346 GCA_041441465.1 Candidatus Wallbacteria bacterium | reverse complement strand
CGCTTATTCTCAGGGGCTCACGCCTTCCCGGCTCCGCCCCTTCCGAAATGTCCCTATTTTATTTATATAAATAAGTGAGTTAATATGAATAATTATTCAAAAAAAGATAATAAATGGGCATATATTTTTTGCGGCAACGTCCGTGAGCATATTACGGTTTACGATATTTTAAAGGAAATAGTTCCCGACGTGACGATCGATCCGGCCCCGGATTTTATAACGGGCGACTGTTCAACGGCGGTAAGAGTTCCGGCGTCTGAAATAACTGCGGTTGACTGTGTTTTAAAGGAAAAATATTTGAAAACCTATAAAATTTATTAATTTGATTAAAAATATCTTTACAAATATAAATATATATGATATATTAAGAATGGCATAAGATCGTATATTACGAGGAAGCTTCATTAAGCTTCCTTTTTGTTTCTTAAAGGGGTGTATGAAAGTGGAAAAAATTAAAGTAACTATTTTGGGAAGCGCGACACAGGAAGTTGATAAAGGTGTCAATTTAAGCACGCTGGCAGCCAGCCTTCCTAATCCTAATCCGCGTTTTCAGGTATTGGGCGCTATGGTTAACAACCGCCTGCAGTCGCTCGAATATAATCTCGAGAATGATTCGAATGTTGATTTTATAACATATAAAACACGCGAAGGCCAGGAATTGTACAGACGTTCAATGTCAATGCTCTTGAATTGCGCGGTATTTAAACTTTACCGTAACGCTCGTCTGGTAATAGGCCACTCGCTTGGCAATTCATATTATTATGACCTTTATACCGATGTTCCGGTAACTGACGAGATATTAAGAGATATTACGGCTAAGATGCGTGAACTTGTAGATAAAAATATTTCTATCACGCGCGAAGTTATGAGCCGTGAAGAAGCTGTGGAATTGTTCCAGCGCCACGGTTACCCTGATAAGGTCAAACTTTTAAAATATATCGATGATACTGAAGTTATAATAAATAGAATCGAAGATTTCGTTGATGTCGAATTTGGCACGGTTGTTACTTCGACATCGTTTTTGAAATACTTTGAGCTTAACCGCTATAATGACGGTTTCGTATTGAGATTTCCTGAAGCTTTAAACCCTACGATAATATCCGAAATGAAAAACTGGACGAAACTTTTTTCGATTTACCGCGAAAGCAAATTATGGGGAAGAATTTTAAATATAAATAACATCGGACGTTTGAACGAGATTGTTGAAAGCGGCGGAATTTCCGATATTATTAAAATTCAGGAAGCCCTTCACGAAAAGAAAATTGCGGCTATTGCCGATGAGATTACCAAACGCCGCGCCGATGTTAAGCTAATATTGATTGCCGGCCCGTCTTCATCGGGCAAAACTACATTTTCAAAAAGACTCTGCACTCAATTAATGGTTAACGGCTTAAAACCAGTTACTCTTTCGCTGGATAACTATTTTTTAAATCATGAATTAAGCCCTGTCGATGAAGAAGGAAACCTCGATTTTGAGTCAATTAAGGCGCTGGACCTTGAATTATTGAATATGCACCTTGTCGATCTTTTGAAAGGTAAAGAAGTAATAATTCCGGAATATGATTTCAAAAACGGTAAACGTAAAGCTACCGGAAAACCTATGCGCATTAATGACGATATGTGCATAATCATGGAAGGTATTCACGGATTGAACGATGAATTGACAAGATCGGTGCCGTCGCACAATAAGTTCAAAATATACGCTTCGGCGCTTACTCAGCTTTGCATAGACGATTTCAACCGTATCCCGACTACCGATACAAGACTTATCAGAAGAATGGTCCGCGATTCGAAATTCCGCGGATATTCGGCTAAAAATACTATCAACCGCTGGCCGTCAGTACGCCGCGGCGAGGAAAAAAATATATTCCCTTATCAGGAAAATGCTGACGTTATGTTTAATTCAGCGCTCGTATACAGCCTCTCGGTATTGAGAAGTTACGCCGAGCCGCTGCTGCAGCAAATCAATCCTGAGGATAAGGAATATAACGAAGCTCAAAGACTGCTTCATTTCTTAAGGCTATTAAAACCTATTCAGCCTGATGAAATACCGCCGACTTCAATACTTCGCGAGTTTATAAGCGGTTCTAGTTTCAGATACTAATTAATTATAAATAATTGCGAATATCGCATGGTTATATATTAAAAAAAGCCTTCCAATTGATACGCTCAGCGGGAGGCTTTTTTATTTATTATGTAAAATGCATAATCTGAAAGTTAGTTTCTTGTAATTAAAAAATTTTATAAAGTATTTTGTAAATTGACATAGCGTCTATTTTTTGTTATAATCCGCTTGTTCAATATTGTAATTTGCCGGTGCTCAGTCATAAAAATTTGAAAGAGGTTATAAAATGCCATTACTTGAATTTTATTGTGAAAATTGCCAATTAAATTTCGAAAAGATTTTTGCAGTCAGGGCCGATTATAAAGAAGGTGAAGTGATCTGTGAAAAATGCGGAAAAGCTGACGGAGTTAAGAGGCGTTTTGCCAGTGTTCCGCAGGTCAAGTTCTTATTGACTAAGAGCAAAAAGATAAATCTTATCGATAAGGGCTATAAAATGTCAAAGGACTTTGTTCCTCCTGGCCTTAAAAGGTTAAATTAAACGCCTATCGGCGTCAGGTAAATATTATGAAATCGAAAATTGATGGAATAATTAAATATATGCCGCTAAAAACGGCTGACAACAAGAATATTGATTATTATGAATTTGAATATCACCGTTTTTCTTTATGGGCGTGGTATCGTGCCATGCGGAAAAATTCAGGAATTCCGCCTTATGTTATAACGATAGACAGACACCGCGATTTAACTCGTGCCGATGAAAATTCAATTCAAAAATTCGCATCATTTTTAAATGATGATAACCTTTTCGATAATATAGAAAAATACCCTGCTGCCGGAAACTATGATTTTATAGACTATGCATTGCGCTGCAATTTTTTTTCGAATATGCTTGCCGTAACTTATGAAAATTATCACGACATCGAAATACGGTCGATGTTACCGGCAAATCAGTTCGTTAAAGACAATTTTGGAAATATGCATCACATAACGGTTATTGAATCGCTGAATTCGGCGTTTGCTAAAAATTGCGATTTTTCAGTCCGGGAAGTTTATAAAACCGGCTTTGAACTGCTGAATAATGCCCAAAATATCATTATTGACATAGATCTTGATTACTTTACTTACCAATCTCCGGATAATGGTGTTTTCGTAAGAGATTGCAATGATATTGAAAACAATTTTTCGCTTATAAAAGATAACCTGCGCGATATAGTAAAAAAAAAAGTTTCGACGGTTGTTATCGCAAGAGAAAGCGAATGCTGCGGCGGGTCTGAAAACGCCGGCAGGATAAAAAAAATGTTGTCGCGCTTATTTATGGAAAATTTCAATATAACTATCCCGGCTGATTAATATAGCAATTTGAAATTATTTATTTTAAAAAGATATATTTTAAAGAAAAAGCTTTGATAATCGTTTTTTAATACGATGTTATTTAATTTTTTACTGTTTTTTATAATAAAATGAAACATTAAATGCTGTTTTAAAGTATAATGAGTATAAATTATTTTGATAATTGGCAACGATATGATATGGAAAAATATATAAAGCGAGGTAAAAAATGAAAAAGACAAATTTATTTATCTTGATTATGATGTCTTTGTTTATATTTTATAGCCAGCCGGCTGCAACTTACGCGGCGAGTGTAAATGAGGCTGTCGAAAGCCTTAAGTCAGAAGAAATTAATAATGAAAGCAGTAATAATGCAGATGGCAGCTCCGGCGCCGCGGCCGATGAAGCTCAAACCGGCACTGTGACAGCCGATTCCGGTTTAAATGTCAGGACAGGCCCGTGGGGCGATATAATAGGCTGTCTCGATAACAACGCCAGCGTTGAAATCGTCGGACAGGAAGGCGAATGGTATAAAATCAAATATAACGGCACTATCGCTTATGTTTATTCAAGTTATGTAAGAACCGGCGGCGCGGGCAAACGTTCAGAGCGCTCCCAAAATTCTCATGTTTCAGAGAATGGTCAGTCTTCTCAAAATACTTCAAACAGGGCATCTTCTGCTGAAACTTCAAATGTCGCAAATAAAGGCAATGACAATCCGCTGCCTTATTATTGCCAATACGACAACTCGCTCTATCCCGGTTCGACCTGCCAGAATACTTCTATGGCGATGGTATTATCCAAGTACGGCCTTAAAATTTCGCCTGATGAGATAACCGAAAGATTCGGCAAATACGAAGCTCAGACGCCTGAAGGACTGGCTAATGTTTTTAATACCCTCGCGAAGGAAAATGGTTTAAAAGCCAGGTTGCGAGCACACCGCGACGGCGATATAAATTTTGTCAATAAGCTTCTCGCGGAGGGTAAACCTGTAATCGTACACGGCTGGTTTACTTCGAGCGGCCATGTCATAACGTTAAACGGTTACGACGGTCAGAACTATACGGCTAACGATCCGGCCGGCGAATGGACTCAGCAAAAATGCGGCGGTTATCAGGGCGGTTCTGGCGAAAACGTAAAATATGACAAAAATGCTATGATTGACGCTATCGATGCAGAAGATATCTGGTGCCACGAAGTTTATTTTGAATAATAAAAATTAGTTTTTTATAGAAAGAGAGTGGTTTTTATGTTAATAAAGAAAGACCGGAAAAAATATTTTAAGTTGATGTCGGTTTTAACTGCCGGAGTTTTTATTTCATTTACCGCGCTTTGCGGCATCTCATACTCAAACAGCGGCAATGTTGTTGAAACATTAAAAACTGAGCAGATTAAAGCGGCCGGGTCGGTTGCGCCGCCATCGTCAAGCCAATCCTCAGTTCCGCGCGGCGGAATTGTCGTTAATTGCGGCGGCCTGAACGTCAGGATGGGTCCCGGCACTGATTATCCTATAATAGGCGGTCTTGTTCCGGGTGCCGGAGTTCAAATAATCGAAAAAGCCGGTGATTGGTGGAAAATCAAATATAACGGCGGCGAAGCTTATGTTTCAGGCAAATATATCGATACAAACGCTTCGGCTAAAGCTGATACGGAAGCAAGCGACAGCGGCACCGGCGTCGTTACGGCACAGGCCGGGCTTAACGTAAGGAGCGCGCCGTGGGGAAATATTGAAACAGCCATCCCTTATGGTACTTCAGTCGATATTGTAGGCAAAGCCGGCGACTGGTATAAAATTAAATATAACGGCAAAATTTCTTATGTTTATGCCCAATACATAGATAAAAACGGTTCGGCCAGAACTGCTCAGTCAGACAGCGGTTCTTCATCGTCATCGAGCGGCAGCGCGGCTTCAGGCGATCTTCAGCAGCGCATTGTCAGTGTGGCACAGGGACTTGTAGGTTCAACCAGTTTCAGAGGCGCTGAAGTTGACGGCGGTAATTTGGCGTGCGCCCAGGTTGCTTCTACCATATTGAAACGTGCGGGCGCGGTCGACAGCGTGGTTTTAAATGTTCACGGCGTTATAAATCTTTTAAAAAATAAAGGTTGGAAAGAAGTTTCTGCTCCGCCGTTCCAGCCGGGCGATGTAATCACATGGAAAACATACGACAGCACCGGTGACGGAGTTAAAGACCCGGATACTCATGTCGGCGTTATCGAAAACGGCACGACCTGCGTCGCGAATTCATCGAGCAAGAAAATGCCTAGCAGATGTGATGCTTATTTTGCACCAATATCAAGGGTTTTAAGAAAAGTATAACCTGAAAAAAATATTAAAAAAAACTTGATTTAATTTTAATTTAATTTTAAAATAAGTAAAGTTTATTATGGGCGCAATTTATTGTGCCCAATTTTATTAAAGGAAAGGAATTCTGGAATGTATATTTTCGGTAATTTAAGTTTTCTTAAAAAATTATTTATTGTTATGGCTATTTTAATATTGCCGTTGTATTTTAATTCAGCTCAGTGTTTTGCAGCTGCCGAAAGCAAGGATGTTTTAACTCTTAAATACGGAACCGCCGAAAATGAGGTAATGTATTATAACAGCTTGATCAAGGGGTATGAAGAAATATATCCGCTAGGACCGCTTGATTTTAAGGTAAAAGACGATCTTATTTTCGTGCTTGACACTTTTAATAAGACCATTAAAATATTCGATAATTCTTCCAAATTAGTTGAAAAAATAGATGTTCTTCCTTTAGTAAAAGCGGCAGCTATGACTGATGAAATTTATTTATCTGCTTTTGATATCGTTAAGAATAAAGAGCGTTCGAAAAAGATATCAGAACGTTATGATTTCTTCTTAGCTGATTCGATAAACGGCAAAATTTATAAAATTTCTGAGGGTAAATTTCAGTCCGTGATTTCCAAATTTGGCGATAAGCCTTTTGAATTAATTCAGATTCAAAGTGTCGCAGTCAAAAACGATAAAATTTTTGCGGGCGATTACATGAATAAAAAAATAAGCGTTTTCGATCAAAACGGTGCCGGGTTTGTTGAAAAAGTATGGAACCTTGGCGGTTATTTTCTTTCGAATGACGGCATTTATCTTATGAATTCTCAGGAAAAAGGCGTTTTCGCTATAACAAAAGAAAATATTGAAAAAACTCATTCCGAATTTATACTTAAAATTCAAAATCCTTCATGGCGCATAGGCAAATTAATTGCCGTTACAAACAGCGGTTATTTCATTTGCGCTTTCTTTGAAGATGCTTTGCAATCGGGTCTTGTTGAAAAAAACCCTGAGTTGTCATCAGCGGGTTTTTTTACTATGGCGGTTATAGCTCCGGATTCAAGCGTAGTCGAGTCATTTAATCTGCCGATTTCAGTGCCGACCGGTGTGCAGTTTTATTTTGATGAAAAATCAGATATCCTTTACTATCAAAAATATAATGCTGATACCGCTCCGAAGTCGTCATATAAAATTTCAAAAATTGATTTCAGCTTTTTAAAAAGCATTCAGTCCGATGATAATAAAGAAATAATATCGCTGCAGAAATCGGCGCTCGAAATTAATTACGGTAAAAACGAAAAACAGTTGTTTGAAAGCTATCAGGCGCAGTCACGGAATCTTCCGGTATTAAAATGCGATAAAGACGGCTATTTTTATATGCTTGACAGAGCCGGCAAAAAAATAATGGTCCTTGATTCATCTCTTAAAGAACTTAACGTAATTAATATCGAAGCCGGCCTTAAATTAAGGGGAACCGAAGAAATAAAAATCAGAGACTATTTCGCGGTATCGACATCTGAAATTTACCTTTTAGACAGTGAAAATCAGAACTTTTACGCCATGAAAAAAATTGAAGCCTCTAATTTATCAGGCACAACCGGTGAGACGCAGGTTAAAATAGAATTGAAGAAAAACAATTTTTCCGGATATGGTTTGAAGTCTGTCAGCAGAATATATTCTGACGGCGTCGGCGATATTATTTTGTATTCCGATTCCTATGGCACAATAAATTATTTTGATAAAGATGGAAAATTTAAAAATACCGTCTCGAACAATTATGCCGGCTCATTTTTCGTAATGCCGAATTCTGATATTCTTGGAATTAATCAAAACGAGATAAGCGGCGAAGTTAAAATTTCATATTATGATTTTAATTTCAATTCGTTAAACAGGTTTCAAGCGGCTCCTAAATATAAAACAAATTCAGGCGCTTTAGCGTCCGGTTCGTTCGTTATCGGTGCCGATTCATTTACTAATGTTTTTGCGGTCGTTAATGACGGCAAAAATGCTAAACTCGTTGTGTTCAGCGTTACGGGCGATAAAATATGCGATATCGACCTTGCCGTTTCAAAAATGAACGGCGATCTCGAGAAATCGATATGCGTAAGCCCTGACGGTTCTTTATATTTCGGCGTGTGCAGGCAGGATAAATATTTTGTCTATAAGGTAACTTACGCTACAATAATAAATTTCATAAAAGCGGATTACCTGAAAAATAAAGTTAATAAATAAAATACGGCAGATTAAATATCAGGTAAATTTCTGAAACATTAATCCTGTTTTGATAGTATTATCATATCGTTGAAATTTATTAATTGTGAAAGTATGTGATTATTATGTGGAATATAATAAAAAATAAGGAAAGATTTGGCGTTAAGTCAATGCTTGTAGCCATTACGACCGGCTTTATATGTTTTCAATTACTTGCGGGCACTTCTTATTCTGACACTGGAATTAATTCGACGCTTGAAAGTTTAAAAAACGAACAGATTAATTCGACCAGTGATAATCAGACGACATCTGAAGCAAAAATAACTGTTCCGGCCGGCGGCGTTGTTTCAAATTGCAGCGCGCTGAATGTAAGAAGCGGTCCCGGCACCGAATATCCTGTAATAGGCGGCGTGAGTTCGGGGACTGAACTTTCGATAATTTCCAAGGCCGGCGATTGGTGGAAAATAAAATATAACGGCGGCGAGGCTTATGTTTCAGGCAAATACGTTGATACCAACGCGAAGTTAGCGTCTTCGACAGAAGTCGCAATGAGCGGAAAAGGCGTGGTAAGGGTTAGTACAAGCCTCAATGTGAGAAGCGGGCCGTGGGGCGCGATCGAGGGCAGGCTTAAAAATGGCGATGCCGTTGAGGTCGTGGCCAAAGCCGGTAATTGGTATAAAATAAAATATAACGGTAAATATTCTTATGTTTACTCAAGTTATATAGATATGAACGGCTCTTCGGCTAAGGCTGCCGAAGCTGTTAATAACATCCCAGATGGCAGTAAGTCAGATTCCGATAAATCCGATAACAGTAATAATTCATCATCGGCTTCGGGCGATTTACAGCAACGTATAGTCAGCTGTGCCGGTGCGTTAGTAGGTTCTACTAATTTCAGAAGCGCGGCGGTAGGATACGGCAATGTCGCGTGCGCCCAGGTTGTTACGACCGCATTGAAAAATGCCGGTGCCGTTAACAGCGTTGTTCTCGGCGTTCTCGGCGCCATTGACATGCTGAAAGATAAAGTCTGGAAAGAAGTTTCAGCGCCGCCGTTTAAGCCAGGCGATGTCGTTACCTGGAAAACTTATGACAGATCAGGTGACGGCGTAAAAGATGCCGATACGCATATAGGTATTGTCGAAAGCGGTACGACCTGCATATCTAACTCTTCAAGCCAGAAGATGCCGCGCAGACACGATGTTTACTATCAGCCTATTTCGAGAGTGCTTAGAAAAGCGTAAATTATAAATTAATTAATTTAAAGATCGAAAATAAAAAATGGGCGCTGTGATTTATATGGCGCTCATTTTTTTATGATGATTAAAGTTTTATTAGATGCTGAGGGCCGGGCATTATTACTCAAAAAAAAGTATAATCTACTTGACAAGATTAATAGTATGTGATATTTTAAGTTAATTTTTAATGAACGATAAATGGAATTATGGAGGAATGATTTGGTTCGTGACAGCGGAATAAAGCCTCAAATACTTGTGGCTGATGATGAAAATACGATAAGGCTTGGATTTGAAAATTTATTGCAGAGCAATAATTATGATCCTATAATTGCCAAAGACGGCCTGGAAGCTCTTGAATTGTTCAAAAAGCACCTTCCGCCGGTATGTATAATAGATTTTAAAATGCCGGGGTTAAATGGCCTGGAGCTTTTGAAAGAAATAAAAAAAATAAAGGAAAACACATTTGTAATAGTTATAACCGCATATTCCGATATGGAAAAGACAATTGAAGCGATGAAACTCGGCGCTTATGATTTTTTAAAAAAACCTTTCAATAATGATAACATATTAATGCTTATCAAAAAGGCGTATTCAGCGTATACGCTCGTATCCTCTAACGTTCCTGAGTATGATGAAAAAGAGGTTATTTCCAGGGCGTCGTCTGAATTTAAGATAATAGGTAACTCGCCTAAGATGCAGGAAGTGTATAAGCTTATAGGTAAAATTTCAAACAGTCTCGTTACCGTTATGATCACCGGCGAGAGCGGATCTGGTAAAGAAATGGTCGCGCGCGCGATTCATCTTAACAGCACCCGTGCGAATAAGCAATTCGTCGCCATAAACTGCTCGGCCATACCTGAAAACCTTATAGAATCCGAATTGTTTGGCCATGAAAAAGGGTCGTTTACCGGCGCAATTAATAGAAAAATAGGCAAATTCGAGCTTGCGAACGGCGGTACGCTTTTTCTTGACGAAGTCGCTGAAATGAGTCTTGAAATGCAGACAAAATTTTTACGCGTACTTCAGGAAAAAGAAATCGTTAAAGTCGGGGGAAATGAAGTTATAAAAGTTGATCCGCGAATTATTGCGGCGACTAATATAGACCTTGAGAAGGCAATCAGCGAAGGCAGCCTGCGTGAAGATCTTTATCACAGGCTTAAGGTAGTTTCGATACACGTGCCGCCATTGCGCGAACGTTTAGAAGATATTGACGCTCTCGTTAAATTTTTTATAGAAGTTTATAACCAGGAGCACAATAAAAAAATTGTCGCGGTTTCGCCAGATGTAATGAATTTCTTCATGGAATATAAATGGCCTGGAAATATAAGGGAATTAAAAAATGTAATAGAGAGCGCTGTTGCAATATGTCGCGATAATACTATACTTTTTGAACACCTTCCGAGCGAGATTGTCGAAAAACATAAAATGGATTCGCACATTGCGAGCAGTCAAGCGGTTCGTGAAATTTCGCTTCCGGCGGCTGAAGGCGCGAAACTCGCTTCAGGTAGCGAACTTGTGAAATCGGCTGAAGCAAAGGCAGCCGGTTTAAACGCAGGTGCGGCGGCTGCTGGAAAAACAGAAGACGGCGGAGAAGAACTCCTTGCTCAAATACGAGATATTCTCCAAAAATATGTGGTGCAGAAACTTTCGGCCATGGGAACTCTTGAAAATGTTAATTTTTATAATGAAATAATTGATTCCGCGGAGAAAATCCTGCTTGAAATAGTTTTAAGGCATTTTAAGGAAAATCAGGTGAAAACATCTAAATTTCTTGGTATAAATAGAAATACTCTGCGTTCTAAAATTGAGAAGTATAACTTAATCAATTTAATAGATAAATAAATATTTAGTTAACCGTTTTGGTAAGGATTAAATAATGAGCGCCTAACAATGGCGCTTTTTTTGTGTATGATTTTTATCAGAATTGTTCATAAAGTAATCATGTTTCATTCTGTGAATGTATCAATTTCAGGCATATAGCTGAATAGTTTTTTAGCTTTATTGATGATTGAAAATCATGTTTATTATAAATAGTTGATTTTGTTGAGTTTTATAAACGACCGATTCATGGCATGGAACTTGCTTTAATAAATGTAATTCTTATTTTGGAGGTAAAAAAATGGAAGCTACAATTGGAAGCATCGCCGGAAAAGTATGGCATTATCTTCATGAAAAAGGACCAAGCAGTTTTAAACAGGTAAAACTCAACATCTTTAAAGATAATGCGGTTGCGATGGACGCTGAAAAACTCGGAATGGCTATTGGCTGGCTGTTAAAAGAAGGCAAAATAAACATGGTTGAAAACGGCAGCGGCAAAGGATACAGATTGACATTATCTCTTAAGGAAAGCAACTAATTTAAAATCAGTAAGCTGAAATTTAATAGGTTTATTATGATTTATAAAAGAAAGCAAAGTAATGATTTTCAGGTCATTATTTTGCTTTTTATATTTTATTTGCGTTAAATTGTAATTTTAACTTGAAATTTAGTTAAAATTCTTGTATATATCTTGTTATGTAATATAATCTTTAAATATAAATAAAAAAAAAGGGGTTTTAATGATGTCCGGCAAAAAAATATTTTTTAATACGGCGTTTATTTTATTATTCAGTTTGTTTATTATAAACTGTAATTTTAATACAGGTATTTCCAAGGAACAGAAAAATGAAGTCGATTCATTCGACAGCCAGATAAAGGAATGTGAGGCGCTTTATCAAACGGGAGATTTCGATAAATGCGTGAAAAAAATAAAAAATATTTCGAATAATGTGAAGAAAAATTCGCTTACCAATTATATAAGAACGCTTACTTATCTTATGAGACTGAGTTATGAGGCCGGCGAAGTTGAAAATGGCGAAAAATATAGAAAAATGATTGATGATGAAGTTAAAAATATTAAAGATAAAGACTATTTAAAAAATCTATTCATGGCGCGTTCATCGATTTATGCTAACGCCGGCAAGTTCGAAGAGGCTGACAATGACATAAAAAAATCGATAGGTTACAAAGAAGATATCGAAAATCTTATGACATCGGCCACGATTTTTGCCAAATATGATAAAAAATATGATTCATATAAAATGCTGCAGAAAATTTTTAAAGTCAACTTCGAAGGTGTTGAAACTGTCGAAAACATCATTATGAAAAATATAATGGCCTCGATTATTTGCCTGAGTTTCAAGGATTACGACTACGCGAGGCCGTATATCGATATTATAATGGAAAAATTGCCGCAGGTTTCAGATTTCGGCTTTCTTGGTTATATTTTGAAATCGCTTCTGGATAATATTTTTTCAGTGTTTGAATATAATCCTCTGAATATCGGATACTATGAAAAAATATACTCAGTCGCTTATGATAAAAAGGAGTTTAAAACCGCCGGCGAGATGAGCCTTAAAATCGCCCGTATACTGGCGAATATTGGATGCGATTCAGCTGCAGAAAATAATTTGTTTAACGCGATTAATCTTTTGAACCTCGGGATTGTAAAGGCCGAAGAAAATGTCCCTTATGATGTCCTCGAACAGCTTTATAACGCGTCCCTTACTTTTATCAAATTAAAAAATTATGACATGGCCTCTAAAATGCTTGAAAAATCAGTTATTATATATAGTAAAAAAGGCAATTTAAAGGATAGCTTTGAAAAAATCAGAAAACTCGCGTACTGCAATTTCAAAAAATCAAATGAATCATGGGTCGGCCTGATGGATGAGCTTTTAAAAACATGTGCAGAACTTAAGGATACGCGTGAATTATATCTGACAAAAAATGCGATAGGCGAAATTTATCTTGAAACAAATGAAACTAAAACAGCCTATAAGTATATAGATGATGTTTTCGAGGCGATTGACAGGTCGAAACCTGACATTCTGCCGTCATCTGGTTATATCGATATTTATTTTAAATCGATATATGACCTAATATTGATTGCCGAGAAAGAGGGAAATTATTCGAAAGCTTTGAAAATAGCCGAAAAATATTGTGATATGTACGAAAAAAATAAAAAATCCGGCAATAATAATAAAAAATCAAAAAAAACCGAATCGTTCAGTAAATTTACGGTGCAGGTCGGTTTTTCAATATCTGAAATCGATGATTTTATCGGTTTGTTACAATTAAAAAGGGCGGAATTGCTTTCAGTAAATTCTCCTAGAGAAAAAGACGCGATTTATGAAACTCTGAAAACGGCTATATCGTATCTTGAAAATTCAGACGAATCGGCTGAGTTTAATAAGGCGCTCGACATGTTTTTAGCGCTTGATAAAAATAAGGACCGTGACGATTACAAGAAAATTAAGGCAATTTCGATTAAACATAAAGAAATAATAAAGAAATATTCTAATAAATAAAAAAATATTGTATTCATTTAAATTGGATAGGAGATTACAAAAAATGCGGCAAGAAATTATTTCTCGCCGCATTTTTATTAAGTATTATTATTTTTTCGAAATTAAGCCGTTACTTTAGTTTTGCCCCAGCGCATAGCGACAAGGCCCCATGTAAGGCCGCCGCCGAATCCGGCAAGAAGAACGATATCGCCCTCTTTAATTCTTCCTTCGGCCAGCGCTTCATGAAGGCCTATCGGGATTGTCGCGGCGACAGTGTTGCCGTATCTATCGATATTGACATAAAACTTTTCCATGTCACATTCGAAACGTTTGGCAGCGGATTCTATGATTCTGATATTAGCCTGGTGAGGAATTATCAATTTTACATCGGCAAGTTTTACGTTATTGCGCGTAAGCACCTGATCGATCATATCTCCGACGATCTTTGTGGAGAATTTGAAAACTTCCTTGCCGTTTATTTTAACGTAATGCATTCTGTCGGCCACAGTCTGAGCGGTAGTCGGCATTGCCGAGCCGCCGGCAGGGATCGTTATGTGTTCAGCGCCTGAACCGTCAGCGCCAAGCAGCGTATCGAATATTCCTTCGCTGCCTGTTGACGGGCCTAATACAACAGCGCCGGCGCCGTCGCCGAAGAGTACGCATGTTGTCCTGTCAGTGAAATCTATAACGCGCGAAAGAATATCGGCGCCGATTACAAGCACGTAATCATACATACCTGTCGCGATGAAATTCTTTCCTATTGTTACTCCGTAAACAAAGCCTGAGCAGGCTACTTCGATATCGAAAGCGGCCGCATTTTTGCAGCCGAGTTTTTGCTGGATAACACATGCGGTTGATGAGATAAGTCTATCTTGCGTAAAAGAAGCCAAGATTATGGCGCCTATTTTTTCAGGCTCGATATTAGCGTTTTTTAAAGCCATTTTTGCGGCTTCGACGGCCATGTCGGAAACTTTCTGATCGCTCGCGGCGATTCTTCTTTCTTTAATTCCCGATCTGGTTATTATCCATTCGTCAGATGTGTCGACCATTTTTTCAAGATCAGCGTTAGTAAGCTTTTTTTCCGGTAAATAGCAACCTGTTCCGATTATATTTGCCTGTCTTAATTCACCCATAAAATCATGGTCCTCCGATTTATTAAGTTTAATATAATACTAAAAAAATTGAATGAATTATACCTGAAATTAACTTTAAAGTCAAGGAAAATTAATATTCTTCGGCTTTGGAGTTATTTTGCGGTGATTTACCCTCGAAGAATGTAACTTTATTGCGGCCGTTCTCTTTTGATTTATAAAGGGCATTATCCGCGCAGGCGATGAGAGCGGCCTGGTTAGGGGCGTCGCAGACCGGATTTGACGATACGCCGAGGCTTATGGTTACCTTGAGATTGCCTTTAGGCGTGTGGCAGAAGCTTTCTTCGACATTTTTCCGGATGCGTTCGGCGAGTTTCATGGCGCCTTCGACATCTGTTTCAGGCAATATAACCGCAAATTCCTCGCCGCCGTAGCGCGCAGCGATATCTATATTTCTTATCGTATCGCGCACGATTTTTGCCACATGCGTTAATACCATATCGCCGCATTGATGGCCGTAAGTATCATTGAATTTTTTGAAGTGGTCTATATCGGTCATTATAATAGCTATATTTTTTTCGTATCTGACGGCGCGGCTGAATTCCTCTTTGAGCCTTATCTGGAAGTAGCGGTGGACATATAGTCCTGTCATGCCGTCGACAGTGGCTAATTTATAGAGTTTTGAATTTTCGATTAATGTCGCCGCGTGGTGAGCTATTGTTTCTATAAGTTTGACATCTTCGTTCAAAAATTTAGCATTGTCACGTCTGTTGACTATATTAATAACGCCTATAGGCTTTTTTTCGCCTATCAATAAAGGAGCGCACAAAATATTACGCACGCGGCTTCGTGAGGCTGAAGTTTCGCCGCTTTCAACTTTATCGAGATAATTTTTGAACCGTGGATCTTTATCGCCGTCATTCGAAACCATTGATTTTATATTTAAAAATACCTCGCCGGCTATGCCTTCACCGGTCGGGATTAGTATCTTATTTTCGTACGGGTTTTCAATGCCGGCTACGACTTTAACTTCGAGCTTTTGCTCATCCTCGTCTATAAGCATTATCGATCCGCGCTCGGCGCCCATAGTATTTATGGCTTCGTTCAATACATCCTTAAGAATTTTATCAAGATTAATTAATTCAGATATGTTTTTGGAAATCGAGTAGAGAGCGTCGAGTTCGCGCACCCTTTTTTGTAAAAGTCCGTTCGATACTAAAAGATTAGCGTAAACCATAAACAATCCGCAGATGAAGTGGCCTGCGATGATTAAAAATACCGCCGGGATTATATCGAATATCAGGTTTAATTTTGTAAAAACTGCGTAGTTAAAGAACAATAATGCCACAAGCAGCGTAAAATTGATTAATGTGACTGCCGGCACTTTGAGGTAAAAAAATAAAGCTATTGAAATGATGGTTAAGATCAATAAAAACGATATATTGAAAATTTTAGATGTCCGGTTTAAAAATGAATTATTTATGATACAGTCGACAATGTTAGCCTGGACTTCCGTTCCGCCGATCGTGCCGTAAGGCGTATGGTGCAGGTCTTCAAAGGCGGTGGCGGCCGGGCCGATCAATATTATCTTGTCCTTGAAGTATGAAAGATCGACTTTCTGCGAATAGACGCTCGAGAAAGAAACATGTTCGTATGTTTTGTCAGGGCCGTGGTAATTTATGAAATAACCGTTTTCTCCGGCTTTAAAATTGGTAAGTCCTGAAACCAGTGCCGTTTTATATGCGAACGATTCGAATGTGCTGCTTTTATCGATTCTTTCGATAAGCGGCATATTGCGTAAAATGCCGTCGGTATTTAGTGTTTCGTAGTTGACGTTTATGTATCCGAAGTTTTTGCAAACATTTTTTAATTCATCGAAAGGCATTGCCACCTGTTTAGAATAGATCATGCCGCCGTCGGCGTATTCGGCTTTAGGCGATATTACAAGCGGAAGGACTATATTTTTTCCGGTGCCGATAGTCTCGATGAGTTTTTTATCCTCGTCCGGAAGAAGGCTTCTATCCTGAAACTGAACGTCCACTGCTATGGCTGACGGCGATACGGCCTGTAATTTTTTCAGCGTTTCAGCGTGAACATCCCTTTTCCAGGGCCATTTGCCGATTTCGAGTATGCACGCGTCGGTAAAACCTATAATTACAACTTTTTTATCGGCAGTAACGGGCCCGCGCCTTTTAAAGTTCATGTCTATTATTTTAACTTCAAGTCCTTCGAATTTGCCTGCGTTATAAAACCATGAAACCGCCGCGAATAAAATGATATAAAAAACGGTTAATATGATTCTGATTTGTTTTTTTGTTAACATGACTATAGTCCGCTCATTTCTATTCATAAAATAATAATAATAATTGAATTTGATTTTTGAGTATATAAGATTTTGAGGCAAAGGTCAAGAGTTTTATGAGGATTTTGTAAAACTTCATGGATGTTTACTTTGCAGTCAAAAATGCTAAATTTAACATTAATAAAAGAGGAATAGATAATGATAAACAAACTAAAAGCATTTATAAATGGAATTAAGGCTATTCCGGCAAAGGCCATAACTTACGTTTCAAAAGAAAAGGTACGTCCTATCCTTAATGCAAATTATTTTCAGCCTTTTGAATTACTTCATATTTTTCATTAATAATTTTTTTGAAGTTTTCTGAAATGGCATTCCAATCAAGAACATCAACGCGATAGGGCAGGTCTGATTCCTCAAACGCATCTTTGATTTCTATAATCTTATTCGTGTCGATTTTTTCTTTTCCGACAATCGCCAGATCAAGGTCAGAATATTTTTTCGCTTTTCCCTTGCATCGCGAACCGAATACTCGAACTTCACATTCAGGAATGAAACGAGCAAGAATATCAAGAATAATTTTTAAATATTTGTCTGAAACGTCAATCATTTTTTTCCTTGAGAGTTTTTAAAAACGCTTTGGCATCGCCATGGAATTGTCTGGCTGAGTTAAAAATTTCAGCTGCGATAAGCCCATCGTAAGTATGTGAAGTTTTATTTCTTAATTCATGGTAAGTTAGCCATCTGTCAAAATCTTCTATTAATAAATTTTCAGCGGCATACCGAAATAGCTGTTTTCTTGTTATTCCGGCCGTGAAACTTTCGCTGTGGTTTATATCGAGCCAGCGTTTCATAAATTTCCAACATAACTCATAAGTAAATTCAAAGTTTTGAATTACTCCTGCCTTGATGACATCTATTTCGTTTTTATTGAATTTTCCACTATTTATAAAATGATCTGCAACTTCGAGAGCGTTCCCTAAGGAGGCAACTGCGTCTGCCAGGCCGCTTAAATCAAGAGCCATTTTTCACCTCGATAATATTATAAATATTATATTATACACTAAAGCCGATTTTTTTCAAGTTTTCTTTGATTTTTTTATAGGTTGTATAAATTATTAACTCAAAAAAATCTTTTAATTTTATTTGTTCAAAAAAAGCAGCAAACAAAGAAAAACCACCATATGCAGTCAACTTTTTTTGAGAAAATTCAATTTTAACTTTATTTGCACGAAGGTTTGTGATACAATTTTTTTCGGACATAGAAAAGTTCTCCTTTTGTTTTTGATTAGCTGTCTGGAAACAACTAATTTTACTACAAAAGGAGAATTTTTATTTATATTTTTTTATTTCAACTGTGTTTTTCGGGTTAATTTTATTGCATTTATATTCTTTATTATTTAAAAAGTTAGGCGAATTTCATTTTCGGTCTATAAAAAAAATGTTGACAAAAGTTGTCTGGTATAATATAGTGTTAAAGTTGCTTTAAATTAGGTAAATAAACATAAATTAATAAAATATTCATGTTCATTTTAGTGAGTTAACTTTTAACTTTGTTTTTTTTAGGGCTGAATTTATTATACTATGATTATTATGTGATCAAATGATAAACGAGGGGCGGGTTTTATGAAGAAATTATCATTAATACTGCTTGTGGCGGCACTTGTATCTTTTGCGGCGTTTGCTGCCGAGGCCAAAAGCGGTCGCGCTTGTGACGAGCAGCGTTACCAAAACACCATTACGGCGGCGCGTGAAACGCTCTGGAAAGCCATAACGACCGGTAAAGGCGCGAGCGCCGCGGTGGCGGTAATGGACGGCGGACGTATAGTTTATTCAGAGGGGATTGGAGCAGCCGATCGCGCCAAAAACCGTCCTGTCGGCAAGAACACGCGGTTTAATATAGCGTCAGTCAGTAAAGCATTTCTCGCGGCCGCGATAATGCTGCTCGTTGACGAAGGGCGTGTGGCGCTCGACGAAAAAGTAGTCAAATACCTGCCTGAATTTACGATGAAAGACTTACGTTACAAAGATATAACCGTGCGAATGCTTCTGAACCATTCGTCCGGCCTTCCGGGCGCGACTTATTACCTGACTTATGGCCCGGACTATACCATGCAGAAACTTCTTATCGAAACCATGAAAGATGCCTCGCTTAAACATGCGCCCGGCGCTATGTCGATATATTGCAACGACGGTTTCACTCTCGCCGAGATGATAGTAGAGCGCGTCAGCGGCATGAATTTCGTCGATTTCGTAACTGAACGCATATTCAAGCCGCTCGGCATGAAGGACTCCGGTGTCGGACTTGGCGAGGGATATTTTGAAGATATAGCCGAATTTTATGATCTCGGCACCGGCGACAGGTATCCGCCGGAAGCCGAAATGGTCTATGCCGGCGGCGGATTTTCGTCGACTGTCGAGGACCTTTGCAGATTCGGCGCCAGCTTCGGCCCTTTCGGCCGCGTCATACTGTCAAAAAGCTCGCTCGAAGAGATACGCAGAACGCAGCCGACCGCGTTTAGCGGCAAACTGAAATGCCGGCAGATAATGAGCGAACTCGGCTGGGATTATTCTTCACTGCCTTATTATGCAGCCGCAGGTTATCAGGTGCTTACCAAGGGCGGTAATTCCATATCTTATGCCACCAACCTTCAAATAATTCCCGACCTCGGGATTTCAGTCGCTGTATGCATCACTGGAATGGTGGCCGGTGAGTCGCTGACACGCCCGATTCTTGACGCGCTTATGAAGGATAAAAAACTTATGGAACCTGAGCCGAAACCGGTTTTAAAGCCGGAAGAGCCGCAGGCGGTTCCGGAGGAGCTTCTGGGATATGCCGGTTATTACGTTAACGATACTGGCGTTATGAAGGTCGAATTTGACGCCGATAAAAAAGGGTTCGGCATATATAGAGCCGCGGATAAAGACGGCGCTAAAAAAGAAGAACAGCGTGCCGAACCGGTCATGAAATGCGTTTATAACGGAGGATTTTTCCATAATTTTGAAAAAGGCGCGAAATACTACTTCACAACTGTCGACGGAACTTCATATTTAGTTATGTACAATATGCCGGTGTTCGGCGCTGATTTTCTAAAATATCAAAAACTGCCAGAACTCAAAAATCCTGTTTCCTTAAAAATCGGCTTTAAAGGTAAAAAATGGCTTTACCGTAATCTCAGACCGAATACACAGCGCACAATGGCAGTACTGGCCGAATCGAACACATACGATTGCCTGCCTGGTTACGTTGATTTTGTCGGCATTAAGAAGATCGAGACTCCGGATTATGCCGGAATGGCAGCTACGGCATTCCGCGATCAGACTGATTTGCGCCTGTTCGAACATAAAGGCGAGACATGGCTTAAATGTTCATTATTTATATTTTCGCCAGAAGAGAAAGTAAGAAAACTTTTACCTGAAACAAACATAGCAGTAATAAATGCTGAAAATCATAATGAATGGCTGAAGGCGGAAAAAGACGCTGTAGTAAAATTTGAACGTCCGCGATACGGAAGAATAGTGGTGACTGACGGTGAAACTGCCCTGTACGACAGTATTCTGTGTTCGCCTGAATATTACGGCCCCGGCCGCAAACCGGGCTCCTGCGCTCCTGAAAGTGTTTTCGTCCCTGCCGGCAGTTACATATTATGCGCCGGAAAGGCCGGAGATGTATTCAAGATTTTAGTGAAATGAATATGCGTAAATAAAAATTACGAGGCACTATAAGTAAATTTTTTTGATAATAATGCCAGGCGTTTATGTATCGGCATTTACGGGCGCGTAAAGTTTTAAGTTGACTTCTTAGCATAGTTATAATAATATTTTATGAAGTACTGGCGCTGTTTTGGTAAAATAATTGAAAAAAACGTATTATTTGGTGTTCAGGCGAAAGGAATATAAATGAGTGTTTTTATAAAAGGTAAAAGGATCATTCTGAGGACGATGCGAAAAGATGATATGGAAGAATTAAGCGCGCTTATGGCTGACAGGGAGATCGGCGGGCTTATCGGCGAGGTATATCCTGTAACAGAAAAGCATATGGAAGAATTTTATGATAAATGCCAGAAGACGGATGATCGGATATGGTTTTTGATAACCGATGCCGAAACCGGGAAAATAATAGGTGAAACCGGTTTTTTACGAATATATGCCCCGTGGAGGACCGCCGATTATTCGCTTGTAATATTTGACCGCGCGTTCTGGAATAAGGGTTATGGTAAAGAGGCGTCGGCTCTTATGCTGGACTATGGATTCAATTCGCTGAATTTTCACAGGCTGGCGATAGGCGTAGTCGGTTTTAACGAAAACGCCGTTAAATTTTGGAAAAGTATAGGCTTCAAAGAAGAAGGCCGGCAAGTCGACGGATATTTTCACAACGGCCGGTATCATGATTTTATAATGCTGTATTTGTTAGAAAGCGACTACCGGGTAAGCGTAAATAGCGTTTGTTAATCATAGAAAATATTCGCGTTTTTTTGTGAATGAATTTTGTGAATCGAAATTCATTGAATTATTATTCAGCTGTCTTTAGCTTAAAAAATAAATATTAAAGAGATGCGGCGGAATATTCTTTCGGCAGCGGCGCTTTAAGTTTACCTGCTATAAATATTTCACAAGGTCTTTTCAAAATGCGTCATTTTATTAATAAAAAATTCGATTTTCCTTTAGATATTTTATACGCAATAAAGGAAGATGATGAAGCCTGGAAAAACTTTAATAGTTTTTCGTTATCATATCAGAGAATTAGAATAGCTTATATCGATGTGGCTCGAAACCGTCCAGATGAATTAAAAAAAAGATTAAAAAATTTCATTAATAAAACAAAAAAATCTGTGATGATAGGATTTGGCGGAATTGAAAAATATTATTAATCAAGTCTAAAGGCGTCACTCTACCTTGCAAGAATCATTTTTATATGCATTTATAACATAAATTTTAGGAGGATCTTAATGAGAATATACTTGTATTTGCTTGACACACTGTCCGATTGGGAAATAGGATATATTACGGCTGAAATAAATACCGGCAGGTTTTTCAAGAATAAAAGCGACCAAAGTCCCATAATAAAAGTTTCTCATTCTATGAACTCGATTAAAACAATGGGAAAAATTGAAATATGTCCTGATATATCGATTGAAAATGTAGAATTTCAAGAAGGCGATATGCTAATTTTACCCGGAGCGGATACCTGGATGGATGGTAAAAACGAAAAAATACTTAATATAATTGAAAAATTACTTGATAATAAAATTGTTGTCGCGGCGATATGTGGGGCTACTATGGCGCTTGCCGGCAAAGGGATTTTAAATAATCGTAAACATACAAGCAATGATAAAGAATATTTGAAAATATCATGCCCGAATTATTCTGGCAGCGAGCTATATATTAATGAGCCAGCCGTGGTTGACGGAAATTTAATTACCGCTACTGGAATAGCACCGTTGGAATTTAGTTATTGTATTTTCAAAAAAAGCGGTCTTTTTAAGGAAGAAACTATAGAAGCATGGTATAATTTATTTAAAACGCAAGAAGCCAAATATTTTTACAACTTGATGAGTTCTTTAGAATAAATAAATTACGATTTACAAAAATGAATAAAAATGACTTGCGCCAGCTGGGAAGGCTGGCGCTTGGCAGAAAGAGGAACGCCCTCAAAACATACCGAAGTTTGATTTTTTTGAAATGTCAGGTGAGGCCGGCTAACGCAACCAGCTTCAAATAAAACTAGTAAAGTTATAGAAACGCCTGTTATTTCTTGAAGAACGAATTTGGTGAAGCGGAATTCACTTAATTATTATTCAGTTTTAAAAATCTAAGCTAAATTTTCATATTCATAACTTCTCTTACTTCTTCAAGGGTTTCTGAGCCAATTTGCCGCGCTTTTTGCACACCATTTTTTAAAACCTGGTGTATATAATCCATATTTGATTCCAGTTCAATTCTTCTCTTGCGGATAGGTCTTAGATATTCGTTAATTGCTTCGATTAATGTCTTCTTTAATAAACTAGCACCGCCGTCCCCAATTTTTTGAGCAATTTCTTCCGGGGCTTTGTTTAGACAAAGGGATGCAATAAGTAACAAATTTGAAACTTCCGGTCTTCTTTGAGGATCGTATTCTATGAGCCGTTCTGCGTCTGTCTTAGCTTTTTTTATTAAATTTGCGGTTTCGTCATCGGTAGCGCTCAATAAAATTGCATTATTTCTACTTTTACTCATTTTCTGCGAGCCGTCGAGTCCTAAAATAAGAGGAGAGCGGCTTAATAAAGGGTGTGGTTCAGGAAATACAGGTTTCTTTGCTGCAAAACGTTCATTAAATCGGCGAGCAATTACTCTTGTAAGTTCGAGGTGCGGTAATTGATCTTTACCAACTGGAACCACATTTCCTTTACAGAAAAGTATATCAGCGGCCTGGTGAACCGGATAGATATACATTCCGGCATTGATTTTCTTTTGGCCGGAGGCTAAAATTTCCTCTTTAACAGTTGGATTTCTATCAAGTTCCGCATTTGTAACAAGAGTCAAAAAAGGCAAAAGAAGTTGATTCAATTCCGGAACGTGGCTGTGCGGAAAAATGAATGTCTTACCATCGTCAGGATTAATTCCGGCCGCAATATAATCAATAGTAAGTTGTTTTATGTTATCAGATATTGCTTCGAACGTGTCTCTATCTGTTAAAACTTGATAATCGGCGATAACAATGAATGATTGAACTCCTAATCGATGTAATCTTACACGATTTTGAATAGAACCGAAAAGATGTCCGATGTGAAGTCGCCCCGTTGGTCGATCGCCAGTTAAAATTTTATATTTTTCGGGATATTTTATCAAATTTTCTTCGAGTTGTTTGCTTCTTTCAATAGTTGCTTCAAATGTTTTGTAATTTATATTCGTATTTTCAGACATAAACTCATACCTTTCAATAAATGTTTTTAAGCCGATTAAAATGTAATCATTTTTTTTATGAATTTTTTTAGGTTATTAGGTTGAAATTATAGCACAAAATTGAGAAAATTTCAATAAATTGTGAGTGAGATATCATGGATGTCTTTGTTAATTAATGCTTTTACTATATTTAGCGGCCTGAGATAATGTGTCAAAACATATTTTTTTAATCAAAAACTTTGACATTTTAAAGTAAGCTTGAGTATCGAAGTTCGTGAGCCATAGAAACACTTGTGTTTTTTAGATGAATGAATTTTGTGAAGCGAAACTTAATGAATTATTATTCAGTTGTCTTTATCTTGAAAAACGAATCAGTTTCACTTTAGAATTAGTAAACGCGGAACCCGAGGAGGCAGCCTCTTTGCCATCCATGGCACCGGCTGCATTAGTGCTTCCATGCAAGTCAGCCTCGTAGTCGCCGACGCAGCGGGTACGCTGTTGTTAGGGGTAGATTCTGCAGCCTTACAACCTTGAAATAACAATAGTTTTCACTTTAATCAATAATTTTAATTAGCTTCTTATAATATAAAATATATAGCAAGTAAATAAAACTGTGTATAGTTATAATATAAAAATAAATTCATTCTTAATTTCTCTATTTTACAACCTGATCAATAAGGCTTATTATTTTTTTTATTAATTCATCAAGCTTTTGTAAATCATTTGTTTCTAATCGCAAATCATTTTTGAAAAACCTAAAATGCATAACACAGTTTTTATATATTAGATATCCCAAAGCACCTTTTGATCTCATATGATTATTTGTAATTAAATACCCAGATTTAAATTCCCCATCAAGAAAAAATTTTTCTTTGTATCCTTCTAAATATCCATAACTAATTTCATATCCTTTTTTAGCTAAATTTTTCTCCTTAAAATTAGCTATTTTAAAAAAACCACATAAACCTGATTTAAATTTTATATTACAAACTAATGTTTTAGTGTTATATATATCAATTACATCTTTAGAAACCTCATTTATTGAACCACTCCATGGTTTAACACAAAAATCAATTTTACTAATTTCATTAATTCCATAAAAACCTTTGGCATCAAATCCAGTTTGAATAAATATTTCTTGGGTTGATTTTTCATTTGCTGCCAAAGCAATTGTTATATTAAATAAAATTATAGTTAATAATATAAAAATAAAATTTGAAAAATTTTTACACATATAATTTTTTTCCTTAATTAAGTTTAAATTCTTTATTTCATTTAAATTTTTTTCGTCAATTAGCATGAGTTAAATTTGGTTTATCAAAAAGTTCAAAATTAAAATCTGATAATAACATTTGTATTAATCTAAAATTTTTTTTATTTGCTTTTATTTCGGCTTCATTTTCTCTTATCCAACCTGTAAAATTAGAAGAATTTTGCCAAAATTCATCAAATCGAATGTTATATTTTACAGTCATAATTTCAGGATAAATTACAAAAATTTTCATTATTAATGCAATATGAACAGCAGCTTCAGATTTCGTCATATAACCATTATCTATTAACATTCCAATGCCTAAAGGTTTTATGTACTGTGTAGCAATTATGGATTGGTTTAG
>JASDSY010000012.1:0-202483 GCA_041441465.1 Candidatus Wallbacteria bacterium | reverse complement strand
TTTTATTATCGTATCACTTTTGTATTTTCTTTAACACTTTTTTTTATTTTTTTCAGCATCCGAAATATATACTGCTCCAAACAACCTTTTGATAAGGGGGCGGCCAAGGAATTATTCCTTGCCGCCCCCTTTATATTCCCCCACCCATCCTGCTATTTTTCTCCCGCTATCATACTTTTATATAGCTATATTATTTTATACTTATATTTAATTACGGCAAAGCACAGGCGCTGCCTGTTTACTTTGCCGTAATACGCTAATCGCGAAAACATATGCTCACGCATAAGTTTTCGCGAAACACAGTTTTTAAATACTTTGAAGCCCTTGTCAGCAGGCTCCGCCTGCCGTGAAAATACCGGTCCCTTTAATGACATGAAAAGAGGCTCTAATAGCGCAACGTTACCGATTACAAAACTGAACAGCGCCGGAAATAGCCAAAATTACATCGGTCAATAAAATTATGCGCGGCATAATACCATGATAACCACACAAAATTAAGCTGAATAACGTTATTTGGTTAAGAAAGTCAGCATGTTCTCATTTTATATGCTTCGCCTTCGGCCGCAAACGACACATTTTAAATATCTATATATCCGCGCGGCCGATTGCCGTGTTTCATCGAACGCGCAGCGCTCGATGAAACTAAGACATAAAACAACAAAAAAACAAAATTAAATGACAGCACCGCAACACAACGGTAGATATAGCAGGATTAAAAAGAGGGCGCGGGGGAAATCAAAGGGCGTCGCCCTTTGTGTCCCCCGCAAGCATGACATCAATAATCGCAAAAATGCCATAACTTGCCTAACTTGATCCATTTGTCAATTACCAAAACATTTAGTACATTTGTGAATCAGGTTTGGAGTCAATATAATTCAAGCCAAAAATCTTTGTTAAAAAATCTGTCCAGCCCGTTTGATTGAACTTCAGAAATTTATAATGAGATTTAATAGCGTAATTTGGAATATATATTGAAATACCTGTAGAATTAGCCACATTAACGCCGCCGCAAACATTTGCCACAATAAGTTTATTATAACGCTTAAGCGTTTCATCAATCAGGCCGGCAAGTGAATTATCGCTCTTTAAACCGCTTTTCATAAATTTAAGCATATCACCGATATCAGCATAATCCCTGAACGAATAACGTTGAACATTTTTCCTGATATAGGCCATAGCCTGCGCGTTTGATGAATTCGTATTCATTGAATTTGCGATTCCTGTGGTAAGATTTTTAAACGAAAGCATAAAGTCGTTAATTTTTGAGCAATCGACTGCGGAATATGTGTAAAAGGTTGAATTTTCAACGCGCGGGGCATAATATTTATCATGAAAACATTTTACTATAACTCCGGCAAATTCTCTGGAGTTACAATTTGGAGTTTCAGTCAAAAATTTAAAAGGAGTTTCATAAGGCATGCCGCCGTTTGGTTCTATATCCTCCGATGCGCAGACAAAATCAACAGAATTTTGAATTTCAGCAAGTACCTCGATCATCTGCATAAGGCATGCATCCATTATCAGCAGGTCAAGTTTCTTGCCGGAAATTTTTTTCATTTTCTCAAGTGCAATCCCCAATTGAACTGTCGTTATTGCATTTTTCGACGTATCGTCAAAAGAAATGCTTTTACCGTCATAGTGTGTTCGTTTCCAGCCTGTGCCATGGTTCCATATTATAAGCGCGTACTTTTCGGCAGGGTAATTTTTTATGCCCCAATCAAAAAAATTTACAAACTCCTTATAATCGCCCATATCGACTTCACCAACATCGCTAAGGCATTCAGAAACTAATCCCCAGTCATCATTTTTAATCGTACCGTCATTTTTTCGTACGATATAACGGCGCGCGGTTTTCTTAGCTCTATCGGCCTGTACGATGATATTAACGGCAGAATTCGACCCGATTTTTTCAATTTCTGTCATATCATTATAAACACAAGCATCCAGATCGTTATCACCGTTCATATATATCATAACGGTCCATTCCGCTTTAGAAACAATATCAATATCGGCCGCACGGGCAGCCGAATCGCAAAAAAATGCCGTTATGAATAACAATATTGAAATTACGATTTTTTTCATCACTGTAATCCCTCTTTAACAATATTAAAACAATTTCAATGGTTCAGAAATTTTTCGAGGATCCGATAAAATTTCAAGCTCGGCCTCGTTCAGCAAAGATTTTTCGAGAACCATTTCAAACATGCTTTTTTTAAGAACTTTACATTCATTCAAAAGTTCGGCGGTTTTCTCATAACCGATTTTTTTCATTACAATACCGGCTATTGCGTTTGATTTTTTAAATTTATCAAATAATGATTTTTCGTTGGCGGTTATACCTGTAACGCATTTTAAGTTGGCTAAATTTACGGCATTAGTCAAAATTTTCAACGAAGTGAAAAGTTCGACAGCGATTATCGAATTATAAATATTGAGATTTGGAGGCGAAATTAGTGAAGCGGTTTCAACCGAAGATAAAAGTCCCATTGAATGAATTGCCGCCGACATTAACACTTCAAGAGCATATGGCGGAGTTTTAGCCGGATTTGCTTCGGCGCCCTTGATAATTAAAGGAATATTGATAGCTTTTAAGCCGGCGCTATCATCAGCCGCAAGTTCTGCTAATTCGCTCGAAATTCTCAACAAATGACCGGCGATTTTTTTCAATTGCGCTGCGTAATCGGCGAAATCATATGCGAAGTTGCTTACTTCAACAAGATTTTCGCATTTTTCACATTCGAGTTTTGTAATATCTTTTATATAGCCAATCGCAACCTCATGAAATTTTTCAGAATTGCCGGCACCGGTTCCGATTTCCGAAGCGCCTATATTTAAAATCTTTATTCTTTTTTTTGAATATTCAATATCTTCGACGCTCTTTTTAATTATTTCGGCAAACGCTATAAATTCCTGCCCCAGAGTCATCGGCACTGACTCTGAAAAATCCGCCTTAGAAGGTTTTATGATGAAATCAAATTCTATGCTTTTTTTTAAAAACGCAGTTTTTAATTCATTTAAGGCGGCAATTAATTTCTGAGTAAGCGTGAGAAGGGAAAGCCTGACGGCAGTCGGCAGGACATCCGCCTCCGACTGCGACATATTGACATGATTTATCGGAGATATCAAATCATACTGGCCTTTTTTGCCTCCAAGGATTTCGATGGCTCGGTTAGCGATTATTTCATTGATATTAGCATTAAGGAGCGCTCCGGAGCCGCCCGAAAAAATGTCTACGACAATCTGCGCTGAATTAAGGCCGGCAGTCAGTTCTTCACATGCGGTTATAATGGCGCGGCCCTTTTCAGGATCAAGCGTTTCGAGAAAAACGTTTGCCATGGCGCAGGCTTTTTTTACGCTCGCAAAATTTTTTATAAATTCGTCAGGCCATTTGTTTTCTGATATTCTGAAAATTTCATGAGCACGCGCCGTTTGAATTCCATAATAAAACAAATTAGGAATTTCCAGAGTACCCAGACTGTCAGTTTCAGTTCGGAAAGGACACATAAAATTCGCACCGCCTTCTAAAAAAGCTCGCCCTGATTTGATTGCTGCCCGAGTTTAATATTCAGGTTCATTTCGTTTTCTATCATTTCGCGAAATTTTTTATATTGAGAATCAAGTTTATCTACATAATAAGCCACATTATAATCAGGTGTTTTTAAATCAAAATCCTCGCGCATTTTACAGCTCGAGTAAGCCGTCACTTTTTTCGCTGTGCCGGTAACATAATAAGAAACGCTGTCACCAGCCTGATATTCACGGCCCGATTTCAACGCAAGCTCATACTGCGCGGCGGGATTTCTTTTTTTATCCTTTATTTTAGCTTGATAAAGTTTCAACGAATCAGTAAGCGTTTCTGTCTTGCAAATATCGTCAACCGGCATTTTTTTTGTTTCAATCGAATCGCGATACTTGTTATACGCGCTTTCAATTTCTGAAGTTTTCTCATTCAGCAGGCAAAAAATCATTTCATGAGTGAAATTCCTTAAATATTTTTCAAGTCCGCGCGATTTAAGCGCCGACCCTTTTATAGTGAGTTCGCCGTTATAATCTAAAAGCGCGTAATTTTTCATTTTAAAACTGAGCATTGCCTTATAATGTCCGTCATACTCGACTTCTATGCCTTCAGGCAATTCATCATTGATTTTTGCCGTTATTTTTTCAAATTCTTCATCCTGCGAGGCATTTTCCGGCGGCACAAAATATACGCCGTCCGTATCTATTTCGATAACCCGGCATTTTTCCTTCTTTAATATTTCAACCATTTTTACGATAGTCGCCCGGCCGATTTCTGTGACCTTAGCGGCAGCGGCATTATCGGAGAAATTATGAATTGAAGAACCAAGGTAACCATAAAATGAATTTATTAAAATTTTAAAAGTCCCCTGCAAAGCGTCATAATAAAGTTTTTCGTGGCTGTCCTGTGAGGCTTTCATAAGCCTTTTAGCGTCAATCCTGAAATCCCGGAGCGTTGTAAGCATCGGCAAAAATATTCCTTTCGAATCGCTCGCCGGAGCTACATTATAGGCCAGCATTATAGACGGATACAGAGACCGTACGTCGCAATGTCCGACATTTTTTATAATTCCGGTTTCGAATATATCGGTATAACCGCCTTCGAACTCGACTGTACGCCCTGCAGCCGCATTTTTAGGAACCGCCCAGCCGCCGTTTAAGTATTCCCTCAAAAAAAGCGCATTTATTTTTGTAGCATTACCTCTGACAACGGTGTTTTGATACGAATACGGAAAAATCTGCGCCTGTATAAAATAGCTGTAGGATAATATTTCTGAGATAGCGACAGTTTCCATTATATCGTCTTTATTATATTTAAGGAACTCATCGTAAGAATTCGCGAAATACCATTTAATTTTGGATGTTTCAATATATTGTCTGTCTTTAGGAGCGACGCCGAAATGCACTGCGAGGTGCTTTAAATTCGTAGATTCGAGAGAGCGCGTCTGAACATCGTAAAATTGCGCCAGCACCCAGGTATCTATGACATTCCTTCCGAAAATATCGCAGCGGTTATAATCAAGAGTTCTTTCGGCAACCTGAATCCGCGATTTTCTGAATTTAATATCAGAGTCGTCGCGTCCCCAGCTTAACTTTACTTTATGCATTTTAGCGCGTTCGGCAATATAAGGGATATCGAATTTAAATATATTATGTCCTTCGATAGTGTCAGGATCGTATTCCCTGATCTTATTATTAAGCCATAAAAGCATTTCTTTTTCGCTCATGTCGCGTGACGAAGCGTATTCGAATTCACCGGTTTTTTTTGAAAAATTAATGCCTATTAAAAGGATTCTATCCGATTCACGTTTGGCATTCGAAAAATTATAATTATCATCGCAATCGGTTTCTATATCGATAGTAAGCCGCTTCAGATCGGAAAACCGCATGCCTTTGAAATTAGTATCGCCTGAATAAAGCATATACTGATGAACAGGATCGCTGATATGAAAATAAGGCGCGAAATCGGAAGACGGCTTAAAGCCGGTAACCGTTGAAAGATGTTCAAGAGCTCCGCCGAGCGATTTAAAATCGCGAAAACGCGAGATATATTTAAAATATCCGTCACCTTTAAGTTCCTTAATTTCAATCGGTTTTGAGCTCGAACCATTTATAGCGACATCGTCATGCATGAACAAAAACGGCTCAAACGGGATTTTTTTGCAGCATGTAGCGCCGTCGTTATTATAATATACTATTATATTCGAGTCTTTATCATACTCAATAGCCGTTATATTTTTAAAGTTCGAATGTCCGAACAATAATTCATTTTCTTCGATAGACTTTATTTTATCTTTACTGCTGTTCATCGCGGCCTCACTTAAATTTTATACATAAAAAAGAGGGAAGCGCCGGCTTTAACCGTCGCACCCTCTCATATCAATTAAGAATTTATAAATTAAATCGATTCATATTTTTATATTTTCCGCCGCTTCATTCCGGCTGCGAATCATTCGTAAGCCGGAATGAAAACCGGCCACACTATTTCATTGACATTATTGCGTGCATGAATACTTTAGTGTCGCCTATCATATTGCTTATTATGCAATATTCATTAGGCTGGTGGCATACTTCATCGAGCCTGCTCCATACTGCGCACGGAATACCGGCGCGTCTGAAAAACGCCGCAACTGTTCCGCCGCCAATACCTTCGGGTTTTGGCTCTTTTTTATATACTTCACGAATAGCGGCGGTAAGGAGTTTCACCACTTCGGAATCCATGGATGTCGCCGGTGCCGCCTGTTCTTTCTGAGGAAATGAAAATTCGATCTTAACGCTGAATTCACGTTCAACTTCGTCGGCGTAAGCGCGCATTTTAGCAAGGACGTCCTTTAAATCATAACACGGCATAACACGGCAATCCATATAAAATACATCATCGCCAGGAATAGTATTTATATTAGGGACGTTATAATCTTTTTTGGTAGGCTCGAATGTCGAATAATCAGGCATGAACAATTTATCTTTCGACGGAAAATCTTTATACAAGTTATTGAATTTTGTAATCAGGAATGCGTTAGCCTTATGGGCATTATGGCCAAGGTCCGGCCTGGAACCGTGGCATTGAACGCCCGTAGTGCGTATTTTCATCCACATAATGGATTTTTCGGCAATTTCAATCATCGTACCTTCGGGATTACCGCCGTCCGGCACCACGATAATATCATCTTTACCGAATATTCCCGGATGATGTTTTACCACATGGCCTATGCCGTACTGCGAACCAGTTTCCTCGTCAGCGGCAAGAACTACTCCGACGTTATATTCAGGCACCACGTTTTCGTCAATAAGCGCCTTAATCGCGAACAATGAAGAAACTACGCCCTGCTGATTATCTTCGACGCCGCGGCCGTATATTTTATCGCCCTCAACGCGAAGCTTATAAGGATCTGAGCTCCACATCGAAAGCTCGCCGGGCGGGACCACGTCGGTATGGGACATTACCCAGAATGTCCTCTTATCTGATTTTCCTTTTATTTTAGCGACTATATTCGGACGTTTTTTGGATGTGCATCTTTCATCCGGCGCGTCATAAGTCTGTATGTCATTAAAACCAAAATTTTTAAGTACTGTTTTCAAATATTCAGCCTTTTCGAATTCACCGTCGCCGCCGCTGTCCGGTGAAATAGCGGGAATAGCGGTAAGCTCGCCCTGGAGTTTAATCATATCGTCACGATAACTGTCTATTCTTTTAAAGAGTTTTTCAATTAATGTCATACCAACACCTCATTATTTTTATTTTATTCAAGGGTCTTAAATATCATAACCGTTATATTGTCGCGGCCGCCGAGTTCATTCGCCTTATCGACAAGTTTTTGCGCCGCAAGCTCCAGATCATCATTTGATTCGGCAATACTTGCCTTAAGAAGTTCCTTTATTTCGGCATCGCTTTCGAAATGGTCGTTAAGTCCGTCGGAGCATAAAAGATAATAATCGTTCGGCCTGTAATCCTCGTCAACAATCCTCACATCAAGAGTATCGTTATATCCGACTGCCTGAGTGATAACATGTCTCAAAGGGTGTTTTTTGGCCTGTTCCTCGGTAATAATACGCCTGTCTATAAGTTCCTGAATCTGCGAATGGTCTTTGGATAAAAGCCTGAAATCTCCGCCAGCCGTCAAAATATAACAGCGCGAATCACCGACATTGGCCACATATATCTTTTCATTAAGAGCAAAGCACATAACAATAGTTGTTCCCATGCCAGTCAGTTCGGGCCTGGCAATTGTTTCTTTTTTTATCAAAGCACTTGAAGACAACACGGAACTTTCAATAAATTTCTCGATTGAAGGAATTTTATCGACGCGTTCTTTCACGTTATCAAACATTTTTTGAATTGTTTTAACGGCTATATCGGAAGCTATCTCGCCCCCGGCGTGGCCGCCCATGCCGTCAGCGATTAAAAAAATCCCCTGCTCCTGTGAGAAGAAAAAGCTGTCCTCGTTATTTTGCTTTTTCTTGCCGATATCAGTTTTACAGGCGCCTATAAATTTCATACTAAACTCCCATTAAGAAGTTACCTGGTATTTATGCGCGACAAATACCAACCTCAGACATTTCATTTTAACATTTTTTTTGAAAAAATCAACTATAATTCCAATTTTTGATAATATTTTTTATTTAAAATCCCGCGGTTACAAGCGCTAAATTGCTTGATGCCGTCCAGAATCCTCTGCTTATCCTTCTGTAAAACGCCTTCTATATTAAATACGTTTGAAATATGGTTAGAGCGATAAATAATTTTATCCGCAGAAATATTTTCAATAAAATTATAATGTTCCGAAAATAACTCGCCGTTGGTCAATAATTCAAAATCGCCTTTTTTCAAGAGCTCATTAATAGCGGCGCCTTCGTATAAGGTTGTAGTGAGAGTATTCACGAATTTCGGAGCAGTCTCGTTTATAAGTCCTGCGCTTTTTTGAGCGTGTTCCGCACTTAAAGTACGCCCGCCCACTCCGAGAAGAATCGTCACAGACAATGAAAAACCTGCATTATCAGCTTTCTGTAAAGCCGCCCTGTAATCGAGATAATTGCCTTTTTTTCTGACAAGGGCCAATACTTTATCTGACCCGCTTTCAAGCCCGATATATAAATTTTTTATGCCGGCATTTCTTAATGCCGTCAATTCGTCAGAGCTTTTTTCGAGTATATCATAAGGATTGGCATAAGCCGATATCACTCTTAAAGCTGGAAATTGCCCGCGAAGATACGAACATAAGCCGAGCAGAAATTCAGTTTCAGCGCAAAACGCGTTGCCGTCGGCCAGAAATATTTTCAGTGTATCATTTTTTATTCCGGGCGGAAGCGTTTTAATTTCAGAGCATATCTCGTTTAAGGCGCGCACCCTGAATTTTTTGTGTTTATACATAACGCAAAAAGCGCATGTATTTCGCGAACACCCTATGGTAGCCTGAATTATAAGCGAATCAGCCTCGCGCGGCGGCCTGAATACCGGTTCATCATAATTAATGGTATTTAACGATAACATTTTTTTTACCAGGTTCAATACTTTATTCATAAATTAAGTTTTCCAAAAATAAATTTTAATCCTAAATAAGCGTCCGGGATATCCGAACACGCCGCCTGAATTATTCTCCGGCGCTCTTGTCCGGACTTGACTGAAAACTATTTTCGGCGTCATTTTTTTCATGGTATATTTTTTTATTATAAAGAAACGCGTAATAAAAAGCGTCGATTATAGAAATCCCCCATAATATAGCCGCGAATCCGGAGTAAGAAGAAATTGCGGCGCTATTTGTAACTTTATCGACTATGGTAGAAACCGCGTTTAAATCGCCGGCCATTATTTTACTCAAATAACGCATGTATATATTGAACATTTCGTTGGCGGCAAGTCCTATCGGCACGAGAAACAATATAACCATGACTATACCTTTAAATATCTGGCCGTTATATATCTGGCCGGCGCCCGCCCCCATAATGAGCGAAGTCAACGCCGCCCGGAAAGGTTTTTTAGGAACAGATTCCGTAATTTTATTATCCATATTTGCAAATTACCTTTTTCACTTTCGGTATTTTAATTTTTCAGCATACCTGAAATTTTAACTCAAGCGTGAGTGTCAAACATACAACAATAATAGTTAATTAAAAAATTATAATATGCTAATATTTTTCAGGCCGATAATTCCAGCGTAATAAAAACTCCAATTAGCGGAAAAATTTGAATTATCGAAAAAGTCTGATAATATAAAATATACGGGCGCAGATCCGCACCCGTATATTCATGCATCTGAATATTCTAATTTATGATTTAGCTTAAATATTTTTCCTTAAAGTTTTTAAGCCTGACCATGACTCTTTCGCGTCCGAGTATATCGAACATTTCATAGACGCCCGGGCCGGAGCTCAGTCCTGTAAGGCTGACACGAAGCGGCATAAACACATCATGTCCTGTCACGCCAAGCGTTTTTTGCGCTTTTTTTATTACCGCCTTCACGGAAGCCAGATCGTAATTTTCAAGCGCGGTAATTTCGCCGACTACAAAATCAAGGACCTTATTTGTCAATTCCTTATTTTCTGTATATTTTGCTACTTCGGCATCATCTTTTTTTACTTCGTAATCCTCGTTAAAAAACAATGTTACGTTTTTAGGCGCATCGGCCAGCGTTTCAAACGAAGTTTTCGCCGTTTTCATGACTTTAACAAGCCACGGCATTTTTTCTTCCACTTCTGATTCCTTTACCAGACCGGCTTCGATAAGGTACGGCAGTGTCATTTTCGCGACAGCCTCGTCGTCATTTTTACGTATGTAGTTTCCGTTCATCCATGTGAGTTTTTTCACGTCAAAGACTGCCGGGCTTTTAGCCACTCGCGACATTGAAAATTCTTTGATCAGCTCTTCTTTTGTGAAGAATTCCCGGTCCCCTTCCGGCGACCATCCCAAAAGCGCAAGAAAATTATCGAGCGCTTCAGGCAATATTCCGGCTTTTTTATATTCTTCGACAGAAGTAGCGCCGTGTCGTTTCGAAAGTCTCGAACCGTCCGGGCCGAGTATCATCGAAATATGCCCGAAAACAGGCTGAGTAAAACCAAGCGCTTCATAAATAACTATCTGTTTCGGCGTATTTGAAATATGATCGTCGCCCCTTAAAACATGAGTCATTTTCATAAGGCCGTCGTCAATGACGACTGCGTAGTTATATGTAGGGAAGCCGTCGCTGCGAACGATAACCATATCGCCGAGCAGGTTTCCGTCAAATGTCAATTCGCCGCGCACCAGATCGTTAAATTTTATTTCCTTGCCGGGCATTTTAAATCTTATAGCCGCTTTTTCACCGGCCGCAATCCTTTTTTGAGCATCAGCGAGGCTTATATTCCTGCATTTGCCGGAATATTTAGGCGGCACGCCGTTTTTTTCCATTTCCTGGCGTTCGCTGTCGAGCTCTTCCTGCGAGCAGAAGCAATAATAAGCATGCCCGGACTCAAGAAGTTTTTTTGCATAGTCATTATAAATATCCATGCGCTGCGTTTGATAATAAGGGCCGCAGTTTCCGCCAACTTCCGGACCTTCATCCCATTCAAGGCCGAGCCATTTCATCGATCTTAAAATAGCGTTTGTAGATTCATCCGTCGATCTTTGCTGATCGGTATCCTCGATCCTCAATATGAATTTGCCGCCCATATTCCTTGCAAAAAGGTAATTAAAAAGAGCGGTCCTGGCTCCGCCGACATGCAGATATCCGGTCGGAGACGGTGCGAAACGCACCCTGACTTCTGAATTCATTTAAATTCCTCGATTCTATAATTGAATTATGCTGTCATTTTTTTATAAACTATTTACCTGATTTTTCATTTTTAGGTTCGGCAGCCGGCGCTGGTTTTACTTTAAGCGCAAAACTCGAAAATATGGTTTCGGCGTCTTTTAAGTGTTTTTCATACAATTTTTCATTTGATGTATATGTTAAAACATAGGCCTTAGCATTCGAAATCGTCCAGATGGTTTTAGTGGTAACAGCGATATTATTCTGCTTAAAGCCTGCGACAACCGAATAAAATTTAACGCCGTTATAAGTTTCATAACCTTCCTTTATGACTTTGACGTCAGGAACGGTTTTCATCTGATCGAGCGAAAATTGAGTATACTGTTCGAGGTTCTTTTCTTTTTCATCCATAACCAATATATTCACATTAACGCGAAAATCGCCGTCGGTTGGCCCGAATATCATAACCGGCGAATCCTCGCTCATAAATCCTTCCGGCACTTTAACTTCGTAAAGCGGATGTTTAAAGTTAAAGGACTGATTGTCGGCAGCATAAGCCGCCGGCGCAAAATTTAGCAGCAACGCGGCCAAAGCCATAATCGAAAAAATCTTTTTCATAAAATAACTCTCCTTTTTAATGTTTAATTACTTAAAAACATCGGTTAATCGACAACATAAAAATTTTCAATATGCTTTTAAATTAAAACTCGAATAATTCGCGAAACAACATTACTTAACAGACTGGACATATTTTTTACCTTAATATTTTAACCATGCCATTACTGACTAAATTATGCCATATAAAATGACCTGAAATTATATTATGCTAAATCCCATTACCAGATTATTAGGACCGTTAGCGAGAGCGTGGCCGCATTTGCCGAAAGCCGCGACTGTGATACGCCCTTCGCCGCGTACGACCGCCACTTTAAATCCGCCGCCGAGGCCTGGATTAATTGATGAAAGCTGAATATAAGCGTCACGAACCGCATTGCTGAGGGCGATTTTTTCACGTGTATCCTCTTTAATGACGCCGCGCGCTATAGCAGCCACGGTCGTAGCTTCGCGGAGCTTTATGGGAAGTTTTTCAGCCGTCGTTCCAACCTGCGTAATAACTGCGCGATATCCTTCTTCCTGACTTTTTTGCAGCCAGTAATCCTCTTTTTCACGCTCATTAGTCATGGCTAGATAAATTGCCGCGCGTTCAGGTGAAAGTTTAGGCTGCTTATTTTCTACGATAAGGTCCTTAACTATATCTCTTTCGGTAATAACGCCCACGAATTCGCCGAGTTCGTTCAGAACCGGCAGCTGGCTTATACGGTTATTGGTAAGCAGTTTGGCGGCTTCTTGGAGATTTTGATCATGGGTTATTGAAATCAGCGGCGAAGTCATAATGGTCGAGCAAGCTTTATCATCGTCGCGGCTCTTTATCATGTCGCTGTCGGTGATAACGCCTTCGACCTTCTTTTTATCAACCACAAAAATGGCACGGTTGCCGGCCATAATCATCTGTTTTTTTACTTCTGAAATTTTCTCGGATTTCTTTACTGTTATAAAATCCTTTGACATAGCGTCTTTAACGCATACACTCATTAGTTAACACCTCCGGATGTATTTGACAACTTTATTAATGGTTTTATTTTTTCAATTTGACGATTTTTCCATCATTTTTATCTTTTTTATGGTCCTGTTTTTTTTCGTTCGAATTTTCAGATTTATTTCCCTGGTTATCTTCGGGCTGGGAGTTTTCGAAACCGGCTTTGGTTCGGGTAAAAACAAGTCGGCCGGCGGCAGTTTGAAGCATCGAGGTGACGACGACATCGATAGTTTTGCCTATGCAGTCATGGCCGTCCTCGACGATAACCATGGTCCCGTCAGGAAGATAGCCGACCCCCTGCGCCGAATCTTTGCCCTCTTTTATAACATGAAGGTTCATTGTTTCGCCGGGCATTACGATAGGCTTAAGAGCGTTCGCCAGGTCATTGATATTTAAAACCTCAAGTCCGTGAATCTGAGCTACTTTATTTAAGTTATAATCGGTGGTCAAAAGTTTTGCGCTATTTTTTTTCGCAAGCGCCACCAATTTCTCGTCGACTGCCCTTGACGAGACGGCAGCATCTTCCTGTATTATTTCTATCATGCTCGAAAATTCGGTTTGCATTTTATTCAGCACATCGAGGCCGCGGCGGCCTTTGCTCCTTTTCAACACATCCTGCGAGTCGGCGATAAACTGCATTTCATGGATTACAAACTCAGGTATTACAAGACGGCCGTCAATAAATTTACTCTTTACAATATCGTAAATTCTTCCGTCGATTAAAACTGAAGTATCAAGATATTTATCATTATTAACCACATTGACGTTTTTGCCAGAAATAAGCCTTATTATCTCGTATTGGTAACGCATAAAAATAGTAGCGCCGATGTAACCTAATAATATATTGATTATAAAAGGCATAAGCAGCTTTAAAACGGGAACGATCGCCTTTATATAATCAGGGAAAATATCGCTAGAGTATGAGCTTAAAAATATGATAGCCGGAAGCAATATCAGGAGGTTAGCGGCTAAAAGGCCTATTAAAAAGCCTGCAGTTCCAGTAATAGTATCGTATAAATTAAGGCGTTTGAAAAAATTAGTTATATAAAGCTCGATTTCACGGGAAATCATCGAAGCCAGCAGAAAACCGAACATTCCAAGAACAATGGCGAGTTTTGTTTCGGGATCATCGCCAAGTATTGGATTATCTTTATAGTACTGACTGTTTGAAAGATGGTAAGCCAGAGTAACGCCGCAGACGGTCCCGATCAAGGTAAACAGGCTTCTGACAAAATTTAAAATGTTAATCACATCCGAATGCAAATTTTAAAATGCAGATAAATTTTATTGACTAAGTTTCGATAGTAAATTATAATGTAATATATTTTTAAATAAATGAAAAATAACGATTATGATATAACATAATAAAAAAAAAAAGTCAAACCTAAAAAAATAAAATAAAAAAAGCGTTAATAAAAAAAGAAAGAAAAATATTGACAATACTTCGGGGATTTGTTATAATCATAGGACTTAAGTTTGGAATAAAAGCTAAATAAAGCAAATATAATTAAAATTAAAGGGAGGTGCACGCTAGTGTACGCTATAATATCAACTGGTGGAAGACAATATAAGGTAGCTCCTGGCGATCGTATTCGCGTTAATAAACTTGAAGGAAAAGTTAATGACGCACTTACAATAACTGAAGTTTTGATGGTTGCTGACGGCAACAACGTTACAATCGGTCAGCCGAGAGTAAACGGTGCTAAAGTCGAGGTTAAGATACTCGCTCAGGCACGTGAGAAAAAAGTCATAACCATGAAATTCAAAAAAAGAAAAGATTACTTCCGTAAATACGGTTTCCGCGCTCATTACACAAAGCTCGAAATCGGCAAAATCAGCAAATAGTCAATAACAAGCCGGCTGGCTGGTTATTTTCAGTGTAATTTTGATAAAAGCATTGTTTTTATATAATAAATATGGTTTTTTAACAAGTTATGAGATAAGCGGCCACGATCCGTCAGCGGAAAGCGGCAAAAATATTATCTGTGCGGCTGTGTCGGCCCTGGCGTTGACATTTACGCAAAGTTTAATTGAAATTTTAAAGTTACCGCTCAGCGGTAAAATTGAAAAAGGGTTTATCTCGCTTTCTCTTCCGTCAGAATCTGAAAAAGATTTAAAGGAAGTTGAGTTACTTTTAAAAAGCCTTATTTTAGGACTACGGTCAATAAACAAACAATACGGAAACGTAATTCAAATTATTGAAAAAAATTAATCATATTTATTATTTTTCGAGGTGGTGAATAAAATGGGTAAAAAAGCTGTATCAGCGGTTAACGGCCGTGATTCACAGGCAAAAAGATTAGGCGTAAAAAGATTTGCCGGTGAAACCGTAACAGGCGGAACAATATTGGTTCGCCAGCGCGGAACACACATACACCCGGGCGCAAATGTAGGCCGCGGCGGTGACGACACACTTTTCGCAAAAATCGACGGAAAAGTTGTTTATAAGTCATTCAGAGGCGACAGACGTCAGGTACTTGTATTGCCTTTAGAGGAATGCAACACAAATACTGCTAAATAATAATGCGCGTAGGTATATTTGGTGGGACGTTTAATCCCATACATTATGGACATTTACGTATCGCGGAATGCGCAGTAAGCGAGCTGGCTTTAGATAAGTTTTATTTTTTGCCGACTAACGTTCCGCCGCATAAGGACAGCAGTCAAATAATCGATATAAAACATCGCAAAAAAATGGTTCTCCTCGCCATTGAGGGAAACCATTTTTTTGACATATCAGATATTGAATCCGGTACGTCCGGCCCTTCGTACACTACCGACACAATTGACAAATTTGCGTACGAATTCACCGGCGCCGAACTTTATTTTTTGACCGGCGCCGATACGTTAAAGGTTTTCCATAACTATAAAAATTATAAAAATATTATAAATAAGGCCAGACTTGTCGTAGCGCCGCGGCCGGGTTCTGACTTTACTTCGGGCGTCCATGACGATGTGTTAAAAGCTTCGATATTTCTTAAAAAAGCCGATTTATTGGATATTTCGTCAACAAAAATAAGGGACATAATAAATAGCGGCGGCACCGTGCGTTACCTTCTGCCCGAACCGGTCAACGAATACATATTAACAAACGGGCTTTATTGCCGTTAATTTTTTATGGCAAAAATTATTCGGCGTTTTACACAATCTAAAAATTTGATGGCCGCAGCAAGTAAAATCGCGCTCAAAACTTAATTCGCCCGGCTTTATTTTTTATCAGCTTAAGATCTACACTGCAAACGGACTCCGGGATAAGGACATTAAAAACGAATAAAAAGTTTAACTTAGGTTAATTAAATTTAATACCGCAAAAATTATTATTTACAATACAAAAAAGGGACTTGATGAAAGATGTTTATAGACGAGGTCAAAATATTTATTAAAGCCGGCGACGGCGGAAAAGGAAGCGTCAGCTTCAGAAAAGAAAAATACGTGCCTAAAGGCGGCCCGGACGGCGGCGACGGCGGTGCCGGCGGCAATGTAATATTCATAGCTTCAGACGATTTGCATACGCTTCTTGATTTTAAGCATAAAAAAATATATAAGGCAGATGACGGTCAGAACGGTCTGGGGTCAAAAATGTTCGGCAAAAAGGGCGAGGACATACTGATAAAAGTACCGGTCGGAACGCAAGTTTTTGACGCGACCTCAGGAAAACTGCTTTGCGATCTCGACAAGCTCGGCAGCGAATATACGGCAGCCCAGGGCGGCAGCGGCGGCCGCGGAAACGCGAAATTCACGAGCCCTACGCGGCACGCGCCTAAGTATGCAGAACTTGGCGGTATCGGCGAAGAAAAAGAAGTACGCCTGGTTTTGAAATTAATAGCCGATATCGGGCTTGTCGGATTTCCTAACGCCGGAAAATCAACTATACTTTCTAAAATTTCTCATGCCACTCCCAAAATAGCGGATTACCCATTTACTACGCTCGCGCCGAACCTCGGTGTAGCGCAAATAGGGTTCAATAAGACTATAGTCGTGGCCGATATTCCGGGCTTAATAGAAGGCGCGCACACCGGCGTCGGGCTTGGCAACAAATTTTTAAAACATATCGAACGTACGCTTGGTGTGGCATTTATTATAGACATGACCGGTTTTGAAAGAAACGACCCGTTGAACGATTTAAAAGTTTTATATAAAGAGTTAAAATCGTTTTCAAAGAAACTTGTAGAAAAGCCGTTTATAATCGCTGCAAACAAAATGGACATACCCGATTCAAAAGAAAACCTCGAATCGTTTAAAAAGAAATTAAAAAAGTTAAAGACATTTGCCAAGGCCAAAATAATTGAAATATCAGGTCTGACTGGGCTTCATCTGGATAATTTCTTAAAGCAGCTTTATAAGTTAAAACTTGACGCAATAGAGCACGCGCAAACGGAAAAAGCTGACTTCCCAACCGGCGGTACGATGGAAATCCAGGCACATACAACTGAAAACGATATAGAAAGCCTCGGCAACAGGATGGGAGCAGGTAAAACTATAGCGACTCAAAGGCGCAGGAAACCATCAGTAACTATACAAAAAAATCCTGATAATTCATATTCGATAATCTGCCCTGAATTTGAACGTGCAGTTTCGGTAATCAATTTCAGGACTGAAGACGCAATCTACTACTTCAGAAAAACGTTAAAGAAATTTGAAATCGACAAAGCTTTACGAAAAGCTGGAGCGCAGGAAGGCGATTCGATTTTCGTACAGGATTTCGAGTTCGAATACCAACCGGAATAGAGCATATTATAAAAGGGCTGTCCCGAAAGGAAACTTTTGAAACAGCCCTTTTTATTTTTTTATTACGCCGATTTTTATCGGCGCCAATTATAAACATATAATATTTATGCCCAACCCGTCACGGTAATACACAATATACGTTTAATTTTTATAATTTACTGATTAGGATATCCTCATTAAAACAGTTATTTTTTTATATCAATAAACTGCGAATTTAAAATTAAATTTATAAATGCCATGCGGAAAATAAAGAGGTAAAATGGATTATTACAAATTAAGAAACCAAATAATAAAAGAGCTTAAAAATATTTTAACTCCAAAGGAATTCGCTCACTCGCTGGGAGTCGAAGCAGAATGTGTAAAGCTGGCTTATTTGACTAAAAATGAAAAAATGATACGTCCTGTAAGCATCGCCGCGCTGATACATGATTATGCCAAATGTATGCCGATCGATGTAATGCTTAAAAACATTGAAAAACATAAAATTAAGATTAAAAACAAAGGCAGCAAAATTTCAAGCCGCGGTTTGCTGCACGGGCATATTTCGGCGCACTTTGCTATTACAATGTTTAAAATAAGGGATATGAAAATAATAAACGCTATAAAGCATCACACGACAGGCAGGCCGCGCATGAATATTATCGAAAAGATATTATTTATCGCTGATTTTATTGAGCCTACAAGAGATTTTAAAGAGGTGTCGGACATAAGAAAAACGGTTTACGATTTCATTATAAGGGAAAACAGCATTAATAAAGCTCTTAAAGCCGTCATGACAAACAAAATTAAATACCTTGAAATTAAAAATATAGCGATCGACGCCGACACCAAAAAAACTTACGAATCACTCGATGAATTCGGCCTTTAAAAACCGGCGCGTTAGACCTATTAACCTTTAAACTGCGGAATATTATCTTCAGGCAAATGCAAAAATCTATGCCCGCACTGAAATTTCTTTTTTAACAACAGGTAAAATAATTGTAATTACGAGGCCCGAAAATAAATTAGTAAATTATAATATACTGAATTCTTTTAAGCCTTACATTCTCAAATAACCCGAAAATTATACATATAAAAATAATTATGGGCATAGCGGAAACAAAAAAATATTGATTTATAAGCCGAATTATGTTAATATTTTATTTTACGAGTTTAAATACAAAAACCTGTCATTTCACTTTATAACACTTAAATTAAAGGAGTACATTTTTATGAACATTCATGCTGCGATATCGAATTTTTTTAAATGCGGCAAACAAAATAAATCCATTCAAGTAAAATCATGTTCAAATAAAATTTCAAAGTTAATATTCTTATTCGTCATAACGCTTTTTACTTTATCCACATTCAGCCAGGTCAAAGCCACTCCGGAAAATTCATTCGAAAATCAGGTAAGGCAAATTGTTTCCGAGGAAGTTTCAAAGGCATTTGAAAAATATTCCTTTAATTCGGACAAGACTCTTAACCCGGAAGAATTAAGTAATACAATCATACCGGCCATAACCGAACAGGTCGTCAAAAGATCGCTTCCGCTGGTCGTAAAAGGCAGCCAGGAAACTCCCGGCCAGTCTTCGACAGGGAGTGAAATAACGCTTTTAGAAATTGAGAACAAAAAAATAACGCTTACCGACCTTGTAGATGAATATATGAAACTGCCGCAGCGTTCGAGGACACACTTCACGAGTGTCGAAAAGATAAAGGAATTTTTAAACGATGTCGTTCTTGTAAACAGCCTTGTCATAATGGAATCAGAAAAGAAAAAACTGCGCGACCGCGAAGAAGTAAAGGTGCAGCTTGAAAAAGCTTATGATAACCTTCTGATTGAAACTTTTTATAAGCAGAAAAAAGATGAAGCCGCCAAAAAGACATCTGTTACACCTCAGGAAATTTCGGATTTTTATGAAAAAAACAAAAGCGAAAGGTACCAGATTAAAGACTGCATAAAACTCGCTAACATATTCATAAAATTCCAGCCAAACGATTCAGAATCAATACAATTAGCCAGAGACAAAATTACAAAAGCAAAAATGGAACTTGACATGGGCGCGGAATTTGAAAAAGTATGGAAAAATTATTCCGACGATCATGAGCACGAAAACGGCGTAATAGGAATATTCAAAAAAGAGTCGTATATCAAAAACGCGATAATAGGCGAGGCATTTTCGAGGAATAAAGGCGAATATACCAATATAATCAAAGGTAATAACGGTTTTTACATCCTCAAGGTCCTGGAGAAAAACGACTCCAAAACCATTTCTCTTGCTGATGTCCGCTCGATGATAGAGTCAGAACTCAAAGTCAAGAAAGAAAACGAATACATATCCAAATGGCTCGAAGATACTAAAACACGGCACAATATTAAAATTTATAAAGAGAAATTGCAAGCAGACGGCGATACTTCCGAGATTGCCAATACGCCACAGAATGTTCCGGGTGAAAACGGTTCTGAAAAAAAACTCCAGAGCAAATCAGAAAGCACTAATACAGAAGCCGTAAATTCAAGTTCGGACGAAAAAGATAAAGAAAAAAATGGGACTTCCAAAAAAAGCAACGGGAAAAAATCAAAAGCAAAAAGCAAATCAAAAAAAAGTTCAAAGGATAAATCCGAAAAAACGGCGGCAAAATCCGATAAAAACAGCGAGTCTCCAAAAACGCCGGGATTTGGTTCGGCCGTGCCTAATGTTATAACAACCCAGGATTTAAACGAAGTACTCGCCGAAGTTGACGGCATAAAAATTACAAGGCTTCAATACAACGAATCTATAGCGCAGATACCTGCTTCGCATATAAAAGATTTGAACAGATTTTCAGAAAAATTATCAATAGTAGATAAGCTCATAAACAGGATAATATTCAAAAAGGAAGCTTTACTAGGCCAGACCGCCAGCACTCCCGAATTTATAAAATCATTTTCAGAGATGGAAAATAAAATACTGGCCCGCGCCCTAATCTTTGAGGAAGTAAATAAAAACATTGAACCTTCAGCCGAAGATATAAAAGCTTATTTTGAAAAAAATAATAAAGAATATCAAGCCAGACACATACTCGTAGCGGTAAAGAACCCAAATGACCAGGTTGAAATTGAAACTGCCAAGAACCGCGCGATGACAATATACAGCAAGGTAACCGCCTCGAATTTCGCTCAGATAGCCCAGCAATTTTCAGATGATGTATCGAAATCAGAGGGCGGGCTTCTGCCTAACTTCACTTACGCCGACATGGTTGAAGCGTTTTCCGAAACCGTTAAAAATATGAAACCGGGTGAAATATCAAAACCGGTATTGACTCAATTCGGTTATCACATAATACTTTTAGAAAATTATCAAACATTATCCCTCAACGAATCTAAAGGTAAAATAAAAGAAAAGCTTATACCTGCGCTTCAGAAGAAAATGTTACTCGATTACATCGAACAGTTAAAAAAGAAGTATAAGTATAAATTCCATGAAGATAAAATTAAATATATTTTTGACAATAAGTTAATTCAGTATTAAATATCAATACATATCAAACATTAACAGTTTAATCAAGCCTGAAAGGCCGGAAAGACGTGATAAAATGAATTCCAGGGAACAGATAATCAAAAAATTCAATAATTTTTTAGACATAGTCGAAAAATTACGCGACCCTGAAAAAGGCTGTCCATGGGACAGAGAGCAAACAATCCCCACCATGAAAAATTTTTTTCTCGAGGAATGTTACGAGCTTATGCATGAAATCGAACAGGCAAACGACGTAAAAACCGCCGACGAGCTTGGCGACATAATGTTGTTAGTAACATTATGCGCGCAAATAGCATCCGAAGAAAAAACTTTCGATATGGGCGATATCCTCGACAAAATTTCACATAAGCTTATTGAGCGCCACCCTCATGTTTTCGGCGAAACTCACGTCTCCGATTCAAACGACGTGGTAAAAAAATGGGACGAAATAAAACGTAAAAAAAGCCATAAAAAAAACATATCCGACGATTTAAAAATGAGCCTGCCTCCGCTATTATGGGCTTATAAGGTACAGAAACGGCTGGCCAACGTAGGTTTCGACTTCAAGAACGCCTCGGAAACGCTCGTCAAAGTAAAGGAAGAGTTCCGCGAATTGATGCGTGCTGTGAGAGCAAATGATTCTAAAGGCGTCGAGGAAGAAATCGGCGACATGTTTTTTTCAATTATAAATTACGCGCGTCACAGCGGAATTAATCCTGAAAGTTCATTAATTGCCACTATCAATAAATTTATAGACAGGGTGCGTTACATCGAAAATAATTCCACCGAAACTTTCGGAAAAAGCTTCGAGCAGCTTTCTATGAAAGAAATGGATGAATTATGGGATAAGGCAAAAGCTAAAAAGGAAAACAATTAAAAGATTAAGCAAAACAAGGAGTAATCAATGGATTTTAATACAATTAAAAATTTCGTAAAATTCCTTAAAGAAAGCCGTTACAGTGAGTTCAAATTAAAAAACGGCGACACATGCTTAAAGATAAAATTTGAAAAAACTGACGCAAGCCACAGGCAGCATGGAATCGATACGACATCAATGAAGCATGCCAGACACGGCCAGAACTCTGAAGCCGGCGAAAAAAGCCAAAATTCAGAAAATAACGGTTCCGCCGCCAAAGGCAACGCCGAAAATGAATTTGTAAAAATCATAACATCGCCTCTTGTCGGACGCTTCTACTCGACCATGACCGCAGACCGCGTCAAACAGATAAGAAAAGGCGATCATGTGCAAAAAGGCCAAAAGATATGCATGATAGAAGCCATGAACATTGAACATGAGATAAGCTCCCCGTATTCCGGCATACTTGAAGAAACGCTTATCGACGACGGCGATTCAGTAATGTATGGCCAGGAGCTTTTTAAAATAAGGCTTGCAAACCAATAACAAAACTGAAATTCAGAAATATATCTTTTGCTAATGAAAAGGCGGTATAAAAGAAATGATAAAAAGAATATTAATAGCTAATCGCGGCGAAATCGCGTTGAGAATAATAAGGGCTTGCCGGGAAATGGGTATTGAAACAGTGGCGGTCTATTCAGAGGCCGACTCGGAAAGCCTTCACAGAAAAATGGCGGACCGCGCTATTTGTATAGGGCCTGCCTCGCCTAAAGAAAGTTACCTTTATATTCCAGGCCTTATTTCAGCCGCTGAAATAACTGAATGCGATGCTATACACCCTGGATACGGCTTCCTGTCTGAAAATGCAGATTTCGCTGACATTTGCAAGACTCATCAATTTATTTTCATAGGCCCTGAACCGAAAGTCATTTCGCTTATGGGAGATAAATCAAAAGCTCGCGCATGCGTTCAGGCAGCCGGTATTCCGATAGTCCCGGGCTCTAAGCCTTTAAACTCGGTGGACGAAGCCGTAACGGCAGCTAAAAATATAGGTTATCCTGTAATTATAAAAGCTTCGGGCGGCGGCGGCGGCAAAGGAATGAGAATTGTCCGCAACAACGAAGAGATGGCCACAAGTTTCGCCATAGCCAAGAATGAATCCAAGCTGGCTTTTAATAACGATGAAATTTACATCGAAAAATTTATAGAAACTGCAAGACACATCGAGTTTCAAATAATGGCAGATTCTCACGGCAACGTAGTGCATCTTGGCGAACGCGATTGTTCGATACAGCGCCGGCACCAAAAATTAGTCGAAGAAGCGCCGTCAGTTTTTCTGACCCAGGAGCTTCGTAAAAAAATGGGCGATATGGCGATAAAAGTAGCTAAAGCCTCAAAATACGTAAATGCCGGAACAATAGAATTCATTATGGATGAAAACAAAAATTTTTATTTTATGGAAATGAATTCAAGAGTACAGGTAGAACATCCGGTCACAGAAATGGTCACTTCCATCGATATAGTCAAAGAACAGATATCCATAGCGGCAGGCAAACCATTATCATTCAAACAAAGTGATATTAACATAAAAGGTTATGCAATGGAATGCCGTATTTGCGCAGAAGATCCGGCTTTAGGCTTCATGCCGCAAGTCGGGACCATTTCCAATTACATCCCGGCGGGCGGCCCGTTTGTCCGTACAGATACTCATGTATACTCAGGATATCAGGTTTCGCCGCATTACGACTCGATGATCGCCAAAATAATAGTATGGGGCCAGACGCGCGATGAATCAATTGTACGTATGAAAAGAGCGTTATCAGAAGTAAGCTTTACCGGCATAAATACTACTATACCGTTCTTTCAAAAACTTTTAAAACACGAAAAATTCATAAAGGGCGAAATATCAACGAATTTCATAGCCAAAATGGAGGTGTAGAAATTAATGGTTGAACTTTCGCCGGAAGAATTAGAACGTATAAAACTTGAAGAACTAAGAAAAATTGAAGAACTTGAACGGCATAATCAGGAAAAAAAATTACGCCTGCAGCAGGAATTAAAAAAAATCGAGGAAGCTAAACAGGAAAAATCGCCGCAGGCTTCAAGCGACATTAACTTCGACAAAGCCCGCGAGGAGATAAGGCATCGTGAAATGCTCGCGCGCGGTTATATCGAATATGAAGGACAATGGATGCCGCGTGAAGAGGCGGAACGTCAAAAACAAGCGGCTGAAACGAAAGTGCGCGAAGAGGAAGAGAAAATAAACCGCGCAAAGCAGAGAAAAATTGAAAGAGAAAAGCAGGAATTCGAAGAATACCTTGCGTCCGTGATTTTGCATGTTAAAGTTTATTCTATGGTAATTTACGGCGGGCTCGGAACGCTTTTAATCGGAATAATAATGGTAACGATAGCCCTCACACAAAAAGCGTGGATGGCCACCTTCTTTTTCCCGGGAGCGTTTTTTACAACCGCGGGCGCTATTTTAACCGCAATGTTCTTTTATTTTCTAATGGAACTCGAGACCAAAATAATCGAAAAATCTGTATTTATAATAGACGATGAAATCAATAAATTTGAAAACGAAGAGGAAATAACGGATTACGCCAGAAAAACCGCGCGTTATGCGGCACGCAGGATTCATAAGTCGCTTTCTAAAGAGGTTTAAAAACTTTGGAAAAAATTTATACCGTAACTCAGATAAATCAATATATTTCAGAGCTGTTCTCGAACGACGAAGAGTTAAGTTATGTGGCAGTAAAGGGAGAAATTTCGAATTTCACGAATCACGCAGCGTCAGGACATTATTATTTTACAGTTAAAGATAACGGGTCAAAATTAAACTGCGTAATGTTCAAAAATTATAACAAGATTTTGAAATTCGTACCTCAAAACGGCCAGTCAGTAGTTATAAGAGGCTACATTAATTCATACGTCCAGCGCGGCGAATATCAGTTATATGCTTCTTCTCTTGAAAAAGAAGGAACAGGCGAACTTTATAAAAAGTTTTTGGAATTAAAGGAAAAACTCGAGGCCGCCGGATATTTTAATCCTGAACGCAAAAAGAAGCTGCCGGCCCTCCCGCGCCGAATAGGAGTCATAACTGCGCCGGAAGGTTCGGTCGTATGCGATATTATAAATGTTTTAAAAAGGCGCTTCCGTGAAATGCCGATTCTCATAGCGCCCGCCTATGTCCAGGGGGCGCTGGCCGCAGACAGCATATCAAAAGCGCTGGCTTACTTAAATACCGTCGAGGATGTAGACGTAATAATATTAGCCCGCGGCGGGGGCTCTCTCGAAGAATTATGGCCGTTCAACGAGGAAAAAGTGGCAAATGCCATATATAACAGCACAAAACCTGTAATTTCGGCGGTCGGCCACCAGACCGACTTCACAATAAGCGACTTCGTCAGCGACCTCAGGGCGCCGACACCTTCAGCAGCCGCAGAACTTGCGGTTTTTCCCAGAAATGAGGCCCTGGAAAATCTGGATAATATTCTGGCAAAATACCGGAACCAAATGAATTTAAAAATCCAACGCGCCCGCGGCGCGGTAAATATAGCGGCACAAAAACTCGCGGGCCACTCGCCTCAAAGGACATTTGAAAACCGCCGCATGCATATTGACAATATCCATATGAAAATAGCTGCCGCGCTGCGGCAAAAAATGAACAATTATTCAATGCGCCTGAATTCGCTCGCGCCTAAAGCACAGCTTGAAAAATTAATACAAACTGTAAAAAGATATCAAAAATCAATCAACAGCGATTTTAAAATGATAGAAAGAATAACGTTCACCAAAATCGAGGATGCCAGAAACGCGCTTGAAAATAAATGGCTGCGATTTAACGTATATGACTATAAAAAGGTTCTTAACATAGGTTACTCAATCGTCCGGCAGGCCGCAAAAAATAAAATAATAAAATCAGCCGGAGACATAAAAACCGGCGACAGACTGAAGATAACCTTATCAGATGGAACGATAACCGCCAGAGCCGAAGAAGTAATTGATTCAGGCAAACTTTAGAACAGTTTTAAAAATCGAAAGTTAAAATTTGAAAAAGCGATTATAACGCTTTTTTATAAATAACCGCTTAAGTTAATGTAAAAAAACAGCTGGATGGAGTTAGAAATGGCTACAAAAAAGGATAAGAATATTGAAAAAGATCAGAATTCTAATATTTTAACTTTAAAAGACAATGAACAGGCGAATTTAAAATTTGAGGAAGGGCTCGAAAAACTCGAACAAACGCTTGCCGAATTAGAAAGCGACGGCCTTCCGCTCGAAGACGCAATTACAAAATACGAAGAAGGGACAAAATATTATAAATTTTGTAAAGCGAAACTGGAGTCGCTTGAAAGAAAAATCGAAATCATAATGAAAAACAGCGCCACCGGCGAACTTGAAGTACGGCCGTACACTAGGCCGGAAATAGAAGACTAATTCAAAAATTATTAAAAGAACAATATAAAAAATTTCAACATTAAAAGGAATGGCATGATAATGAAAGATATTATAAAAAACAAGCAAACTGATATTTATTCATCCAAAAAACTTCCGGCAAAACTTGAAAAATACAAAAAAATGGTAGACGACTATCTTGATACACGCATATTGCCGCCGGCTAACACGCTTCCGAACAAGCTCCACGAAGCCATGCGTTATTCAGTCTTCGCGGGCGGAAAGAGAATAAGGCCGATTATAGCGATGCTTGCCTGTGACATGTTTTCGGGAAACATCGACGATCTAATGCCCTACGCGTGCGCGCTGGAATTAGTTCACACCTATTCGCTTATACATGACGATTTACCGGCAATGGATAATGACGACCTGCGACGCGGCAAACCTACCAATCATAAGGTTTACGGAGAGGCAATGGCGATTCTGGCCGGCGACGCGCTTCTGACGCTCGCTTTCGAAATAATAGCTAAAGCCCCGAAAAACACAAAAGTAAAACCTGAAATCGCAAATTTAATCCTTGAAGCGCTTGCCTCAGGAGCCGGCAGCACCGGTATGGTCGGCGGACAGGCTATGGATATTTTAGCATGCAGCCTGAAATCTGAAGAAAAAAACGTTTCAGAACTTCTTCTTTATGAAATACATAAAAGAAAAACTGCGGCTTTGATATCAGCCTCGGCCAAAATCGGAGCTTTCGTGGCAAACGCGTCGATACCCGACGTTAACAATATGGAAGATTTCGGGACTGCGCTCGGTCTTTTATTCCAGATTTCAGACGACATACTCGATTACACTCAAACATCAGAAGAGCTCGGCAAAACACCGGGCAAGGACCGCGATAAAAATAAATTGACGTTTGTATCGTTATTCGGCCTTGAAAGCGCATCGAAAAAACTAATTGAATTCCAGGCTAAAACTAAAAATGCGCTTAAATCATACGGCGATAAATCAGCGGTATTAATGGAATTAGTCGACTTCGTGGTTACCCGAAAATTTTAATTTGCTTAAAGCAGTGAAATGAGATAAAAATATGAAGCTCTTAGATAAAATAACATCGCCGGCTGATTTTAAAAATTTTACGTATAGCGATTTAAACCGGTTATGTTCGGAAATACGAAGCGTTATTATAGAAACCGTATCAAAAAACGGCGGGCATTTAGCATCAAACCTCGGTGTAGTTGAATTAACGATCGCGCTTCACAAAGTTTTCGACTTGAGTCAGGACAGGTTTATATTCGACGTCGGCCACCAATGCTATACGCATAAGATCCTTACCGGCCGTCTCGGCCAATTCAACAAACTTCGTCAATACGAAGGAATTTCAGGGTTCCCTAAACCCGGCGAATCATGTTATGACGCTTTCGGCACAGGACATTCCTCGACTTCAATCTCGGCCGCATTAGGTTATGCTTTCGGCCGCGACATAACCAGGCAAAATTACTATGTCGGCGCAATAATAGGCGACGCTTCGCTTTCATCCGGAATGGCATTCGAAGCGCTTAACCATGCCGGCGACTCAAGGCGCAAAATGATAATTGTCTTAAACGACAATGAAATGTCAATAGCGGAAAATGTCGGAGCGCTTTCGACGTATCTCGAAAAAGTACGGGTAGGCCCAGTTTATAACAAGCTCAAAGAGGACATAGAATCATTTTTAAAATATATTCCGGTTTTTGGAACCAATGTCGCAAAATTTATAGAGCGCCTCAAGGATTCGTTAAAATACCTTGTAGTTCCAGGAGTAATCTTCGAAGAACTTGGAATAAAATATATCGGTCCGGTCGACGGCCATAATATCGAACAGCTTGTAAATACATTTGAAAATATTAAAGATTTTCCCGGTCCGGTGCTCGTTCACACAATAACTAAAAAGGGCCGCGGGTTCGCCCCGGCGGAAAACGCGCCTGAAAAATATCACAGCGCAGGCTATTTTTGCCTGGAGACAGGCAACTCGATCAAGCCCAAAACACTCACATATACAGATGTTTTCGGCACGACGCTCACTCAGCTTGCCGAAAAAAACAATAAGATCATCGCGATCACTGCTGCTATGTGCGAAGGTACAGGGCTTAATTATTTTTGCGATAAATTCAAGGACAGGTTTTTCGATGTCGGAATATGCGAACAGCATGCGCTTACTTTCGCCGCCGGTATTGCAATGACAGGATTAACGCCTGTGGTGGCGCTTTATTCTACTTTCGCCCAGCGCGCCCTGGACCAATGGATACACGATATAGCGCTGCAAAATCTTCACGTCGTTTTGTGCCTTGACAGGGCAGGCCTCGTAGGCGAAGACGGCCCGACACATCACGGCGCGTTCGATCTGTCAATGCTTAAATACATTCCTAACATAGTTATTTTGGCGCCTTCAAACGAAGTGGAATTGAAGCAGGCGCTGTTCAACGCGGTTAATAATTACAATTGCCCGGTAATAGTACGGTATCCTAAGAGCGCAATAGAAGGAACTATAGAAATCGGCCAGTTAAACGACATTAATTTCAAATACGAGCCGATAGAACCCGGCCGATCAAAAAAAATTAATGCCGGCGGCAGTGTTGCAGTAGTCTGCGCAGGCCGCACGGTCAATGATGCGGCTTTAGCCGTAAAAAAATTAAAAGACGAACATAATATCGAAGTTACGCTCTATGACGCGCGGTTCATCAAGCCTTTATGCAAAGATATGTTAAAAGACCTGGGCGAGAATTATAAAACTATTTTAACAATCGAAGATAATGCAATAGCAGGCGGGTTCGGCGAAAGCGTCATGGCCGCGCTTCAGAATTGCGGATATAAAAACATGAACATCCATTTTATGGGGCTTCCGGACCGTTTTATAGAGCACGGAAACAACGTAAAACTCCGTGAAGTTTTAGAATTAGACGCCAACGGCATAGTTTCAAAAATTCTTGAAATTTACAATAATAAATAACTGGTGAAAAATGGGCAAAGAAAGAATTGATACACTTTTACACAAACTTAATATTTGCGACAGCCGAAGCCGCGCAGCAGCTTATATTTATGAAGGGCGCGTAACGGTAAACGGGGTAAAAGTCGAAAAACCCGGTGAAAAATTTGACGAAACTACCGCCAAAATTGAGTTTAAAAACCCTGAAGACGAATATGTAAGCCGCGGCGCTTACAAATTACTAAGAGCGTTCGAGACATTTAAAATAAGTGTCAAAGGCAAGACCTGCCTTGATATCGGCGCTTCAACCGGCGGTTTTACTCATGTAATGTTAAAAGACGGCGCGGAAAGAGTCATTTGTGTCGATGTCGGCACTAATGTTTTACACCCTAAAATAAGAACCCATGAAAAAGTTAAGTGGTTTGAACAGACGCATATTCTAAAATTCAGCCTGGATATGGCCGGTGAAAAACTCGTAGATTTCATAACCTGCGATGTTTCATTTATCTCGGTATTAAAATTCGCTGAAAAATTTAAGGAATTTTTAAGACCGGACGGCGAAGCGGTCATATTGATAAAACCTCAATTCGAGGCTGAAATTAATGAGGTAAAAAAAGGCGGAATAGTTTTAGACCGCGAAATTCACAGGCGCATAATTATGAAATTCATTTCAAAATTCAATGAATTAGGCTTTAAATATTGCGATATAATAAACACTCCAAAATTAAAAGACGCTAAAAATATTGAGTACTTGATTTTTTTAAAAAAACATGATAACATGACTTTAGAATGTCTGTCTGAGCATGATCAGACGCTATTCGAAGCTGTTACTTTAAAAATTGAAAAAGCTTTTTTAGAGTTTAACGGAATTTAAGAGCTGAAGCAAGCCGGACACAATAACTAATAAAGTAAAGGAGAAAAGCGCCTTGGAAAGAATATTAGTTTGCGAAGACGAAGAAGATTTAAGGAAAATATTTGTAGATTATTTTCAGGACAATGAGTATCAGGTGATATGCGCGGCTGACGGCGAAGAAGGCCTAAAACTTATAAATTCCGAAAAACCTGATATAATGCTGCTTGATATGAGAATGCCGCGGCTTGACGGGTACGGTACATTAAAAAAGCTTCGCGAAACAAATAAAGAACTTCCTGTAATTGTCATAACCGCTTACGGTTATATTTGCCAGGTAATTCAAATGATGAATCTCGGCATATCGGGTTATGTTACAAAGCCGATAGATTTTGATAAATTACTTGAAAAAATAAAGGAAATCCTTGCCGTGCAAAAAGCGGGCGAAGCCCAGAAATGAAAATAACTGCCCTGATAAATAAAATCAACAGTGTCGCCCCTTTAAAATTTGCTGAAAAGTGGGATAATGTCGGCATAAACGTCGGTGACGGCTCCGCTGAAATAAGTTCCGCGGTCACATGTCTCGATATTTCCGAAGAAGTTATCGATTTTGCGATAAGCAGGCAGGCGAATCTTATAATTTCGCACCATCCGCTTATATTCGGCAACATAAATAGCGTAACACCGTCAAATCTGATTGGAAAGATAATATATAAGCTCATTCAAAATAACATAACTCTGCTTGTTTTGCACACCAACTTCGACAAGTCAGTTTATAATCAGTCTTATGACATAGCCGCTAATCTCGAATTAAAAAAATTATCGCCTTTAAAAATAACCGACAGCGAATACCTTTATAAAATTTCTGTGTTCGTGCCGGATGCCTCGTGTGCTAGCTTAAAGCAAGCGCTTTCAGAAGCAGGTGCCGGCAGTATCGGCAACTACAGCGAATGCGGTTATATGTTGTCGGGATTCGGCGAATTTCGCGGTAATGAATCGTCAAATCCGGCGATCGGCAAGCCGGGAATTCTCGAAAAAGTAAGTGAAACAAGGCTTGAAATGGTGTTTCCCGAAGGGCTTCAGTCAAAAATAATCGATGCAGTCCTAAAAAACCATCCTTATGAAGAACCGGCCTACGATATTTACCAGCTAAAAAATATTTATAAGCAATACGGATACGGCATAATAGGCGAATTTGACAAACCTTTAAAATTCGAGGAATTCTTGAATAAATTAAAAAGCGTTATAAGCAATGAATCGTTTATTGAAATCGGCAATCCGCCTGAATTAATAAATAAAGTCGGCATCGTTAACGGTTCCGGATTTGAATTTTACAAAAACGCGCTCGCGCAAAAATGTGATGTTTTTATTACAGGAGATATTTCTTATCACCGCGCGCACGAAATTAAATTCAGCGGTCTTTATACGCTTGATTGCACGCATTTTGGTACAGAAAAAAATTTTTCTAAATGCTTTGACAGGCTTTTAGCCGCATTAATCGACACTAACGGAGAATTGAATAAAATAAAATTCTACAGTTTTGAAAATTCAGTAAACCCAATGGAGCGGATTTAAATTGGAATTAGTCGAACTTCTTTATAACCTTCAAAAATACGATGACGCTCTCGCGCGGCTTGCAAAAGATTTAGGCGAGCTGGAAAAAAAAGCGGCAGGAATCAACGGCGAAATTTCCGCCGAAGAAAAAAAAATCAACGTACTTGAGAAAAAAATCAAGGTTTTAAATATTGAAATAACGCAAAATGAAAAGGAAACCGAATTTATTGACGCGCAAATCGTAAAATTAAGTGCGCGTTTTTTATTGATAAAAAATGAAAAAGAACTTGCCAAGTATAATGCCGAAATGGATAAACTAAAAAAAGAAAAAGCGGATTTCGAAGAAAAAACGCTTAAGAAAATGGAAGAATGCGACAGTTTAAAGCTTGAAATTAACAAAACGGCAGCCGTTATAGAGAGCAAAAAGAAATTATACAGCGTCGAATTGAAAGATTTAAGCGAGCAGATAAAAAACCAGAAAGCTGAAATTGAAAAAGTTAAAAAACACCGCGAAGATTTCAGCGGCTCAATTCCGACTGCTTCTGTCGAAAAATACAATACTTTATTTAAAACCAAGGCCGGTATGGCAGTTTCAGTAATAAAACACAAGGTATGTTCTGGCTGCCGCCTCACAATCTCCGAAAGTATTATCGCAAGTTCGCGCCCGAAAACTAAAGTATCATTCTGCCCCAATTGTCAGAGAATAATTTTTATAGAATAATTTGTCCGGTTAGAACGGAGAATAAAAAAATAAATGCAAAAGCTATATAAATTTTTATTAATAACATTCGCTACGCTTGCCCTTGTGCTTGGCGGTTATGTGTATTACCTTATCACTTACGAAACCGGCATCATTAAAATCAACGGTTTTGTAAACGATTACACGCAAAAGCTGAGCCCTGAATTTCAGTCAAGCATTCAAAAAGTAGCTCAGGAGCTTTCAGAAAAGACAAAAATTGACATAGTGTCAGTAATCTTAAACAATACCAGACCTTATGACACGAGTGAGTACGCAAGCCGTCTGCTTAAAAATTACGAATCCGCGCATACCGAAATCGCCGGAACCATAATAATTTTAATTAACCTGGAAAAAGGGGTCATCAACCTTGACGTGTCGCCGCGCGCACAATTTGTTTTTCCGCTCGCTGAGGGACAGAAAATAATTGAAGAATTTATAATCCCGATGTTTAACGAAGCAAATAAAATCTTCGGCGAACATATTTCAAAGAAAGGCACCGCGGTTGAAGCGCTTGGCAAAGCGAATGAACTTATAGGACGCGGCGTTCTCGACGGCGTAACCGCTATCGCAAAAAAAATCCATGATGAAGACACCAAGCAGAAATTTACCGAAGAAATGATAAAGCTCAGAAAACAGGAAGACGAAAGAAATAATAAAAAAATTTCATTCTCGCCACTTTTTTATATCGGTTTAATAATTATCATAATGGTCATATTGCTCATCAGAAAAATTCAGGGTAAATTAAGCTGCCCTAAATGCTATCATCACTTGAAAATAACTGAAGAAACGATAGAAATCCCTGAAAATGACAAACCCGGCCTCGTAATTGAGGTAGTACAATGCAATCACTGCGGTTATTATAACATGACAAGAATCGTAACATACGCGAGGAGTTTTTATTTATCACACCTTTATGAGGTGTTAATAGATATAGTCAAAAATTATTACAGACGAAAAAAGCGCGAATACCGTAAAAAAAATTACGATGACGATAAATAAAATTATCAGGTAACTTAATTTCAATAGTGCTTCTTATGATTTTAACAAGCAGGAATATAAAAAAATTATAAATTGCCGGAATATTTACATGCGTTTTACAAAAATCGTCATATAAGTTCCATAATTAAAGCGAAAACAGGCCGGTCTGCCGCGCTTTTAACAAGTTAAAAGTGAGGAAAGTCCGGGCATCCAAAGGCAGTATGCTGGCTAACGGCCAGTGGGCGCGCAAGCGCTTAAGGAAAGTACAACAGAAAATATACCGCCGTGTAAAAACGGTAAGGGTGAAATAGTGAGGTAAGAGCTCACTCTGAATGCGGCGACGCAGTCAGTGGCAAACCCCATACGATGCAAGGCCTAATAGGGCGCATGGACAGCCTTTTCCATAAATGCGCCGGGTTGGCCGCTTGAATCCGGAAGCAATTCCGGCCCAAGATAGATGGCAGATTAAACAGAACCCGGCTTACGAGCCTGTTTTCGCTGAAAATCAATTAAATATCATAGATGGCAAAAAAAGACTGTTAATTTTTTATTATCAGTCTTTTTTTTACCTCTTAGTAAGTCTAAAATTGACATAAATTTGAAATTTATGCTATAATCAAAGTGGGATTTATTTATTATTTATATATAAACAAAAAAGCGAGGTGAAATATGTTAAAAAATCGTCCAACCCGCCGCAAAGAGATGTTATTATTAAATTATCGAAATTATTTTATGGGTTTTACGCTTGTTGAAATAATGCTTGGAATGGTAATTTTAGCAATGGCAATAGTACCGGTAGCGACCTTAATGACAAATAACGTAAAAGAAACCAATATCGGTGAGATATATTCAGACATGATGCACCAGTCGACGCGAATACTTGATACGCTGGTCGAATACACAAGATATCAGGATATAATCACCGCTGCTTATGGCAACAGCCCTGCGAGTACCGCTTCCGTGCAAATATTAGACCTTACCACTATAATAGACAGCGGCAATACAAAAACTCCGAACAAACCCGTATTCGACGGCGAATTAAAGAGCACAAAAGATACGCCCAAGGACGGCATAAACTACGGACGTTCCTGGAAATACGCCGACGAAATGCGCCAGGAAGAACCTATAAGGTACTGGCTCAAAGTCGAACAAATGAGCAAGACTTTCAGGTATTACGAAAATAAGGCAGAAGCCGCTCCGGATGTAGTTAAAAGCATAACGGTACACGGCAAGCTTCTCAAATTAACATTAGTTGCCGAATGGGGACAGGTCGGCAAGGAAAAGTCTTACTCCCTGACAACATTCAAGGCAAATCTCGACAATTAAACTAAGTTCAAGATCTTATGCCGAAAGAAGGTGAAAAGATGAGATTAAATTTTTATAAAAACAGTAAAAAAGGTATGGCAATATTAGTCGCTTTAACGGTATGTACGTTATTATTAATTTATTGTACTACTTTATTCCAAAAAAATAAAAACGTCAGAAATGACGAATTCAGGGTAAAAGAAGCTCTGCGTGCGCAATTTTTAGCTAAAGGCGTAACGCAGATCGCGCTTTTAAAAATCAGGGAACTGCCGACCGAATTTTATGACGCCGTAAGATGGAAAAAAGGCTGGGTCAATGAAACTGACGTTACAGACAATGACATCAGAAAATTTATCCCTAACATATCCACCACGCTTGTAAAACCAAATAACGGTCTCGACGATTATCTCAATTTTTATGTAGGCTTTAAAACTACAAGCGTCGGCGCCAATAAAATATCAGGTACTCCGCTTCCTGACATAAATACCGACCTGAGTTATTTCTGCAATGTCGATGCCTCTGATAAATCATCATTTAAAGGCGAAGCGATGGTTAAGCAGATAAATCTTCTGGGACAATACAACAACAACTTTATAGACAGCATTGAATTGGTATCTGAAGGAATGGAAGACTCAGGAAATACATATATGATGGGTGACAGCGCCAAAAAAGGCGACGGCGGCAATTATCAATACTCCTCTGTTTACCGTAAAATCGTTAATGTAAGCTACATCACAAAAAAATAATTCGGTTGATACGGTAAATAAAAAGGAGGTAAAAATGAATAATATAAAAACGCTTAAACTAAAAAACGGCATAAATAATAAAAACGGGTTCACGGTTGTGGAAATGCTCGTGGCTGTAACTATTTTTACATTGCTGTTCGCCGGCATCTATCAGATGCAAAACTCAGCCCTGACAGGATTTAACGTCGGCTGGTGGAAATCCGAAACACAGCGCCAGCTTGTCAAAGGCTTGAAACAAATAAGGGACGATATGGAAAAAGCCACATACCCTTCTAAAATATATAATGACGGCACGATAATATACGGAAATACCGAACCGACAGTCACTAAAGCCAGAGACTACTTTATGGCGGAAATGAACAAAAAACCAAAAACAAAACCTTCCGGCATCGAGGATTTTTATCTTAAATTCAAGGAAGACAATGAAAGTACACATGTAGTAAACCCTCCGTCAGAAGGCGGATCGGTTGAGTTAATAAAATTTAAGATATGCTCGCCTAAGTATCAAAACTCTGCGGTCGCCGATGACGGCGTAATAATGGCCAGTTCCGGCGTGGCCCCTACTACGACGCCTGGCAACGTAACGACGGTAACTATAAGCTGGCACAAGCAGGACGGAAAATCTTTTATAAAATATGAAAGAAAATCGCAAACGCCGGAACCAACCGATATTACAAAAGACGAACTTATAACTTATGTCGACGGAGTGTCCATAAAAACAGAATTAATCCCGCCATCACCAAAATTGGAGTTAAACACCGATTACGCTGAACACGAAATCCACGCTATAATTTACCTCAACGTGACGCTTTCTTCTAAATCGAGTAACGCCAGACGCTCCGCGGGCACTTCAACAAATATGACCGTAACCGACGGCATAAAAGCGCGCTGTAATGTAATGGCACAAAAAATGTAAAAAAATCATAATTAAACAAATACTAAAAATCGGCCGGGATAATTTATAAACAAACCAGGCCGATTTTTTTTAAACGCCAATGTTTCAATGTCCAAGTAACAGCAGTTGCCGCCAGGCGCGTGATTAAAATTAATTTATAATAAAAAATGACATAATTATAACGGAGACTCCTAAACTTATTTTTATAAAAATAATATTTTTTATCCTCAAAGCGTTGTTTTAAACAATTTTTATATTTAAACCGGCGGCAATTTTATGTCTGAATTATGTTTGAATACTTGACATTAGAGCTTAATTAAAGTATATTATCTACAGTTAAATTAAGTAAAAAAATAATAGTGAAAAAATAAAAAAGCCTTGCGGCCGAATAGGAGTTGTTTGTGAATATACAAAACAGCAATAAACAAGGTAAAACGACATCGCTCGGAAATTTTTCCGTAAAATCAGAGGTCATAGACTTAGAAACCGCCGGTGCCGTAAAAAGCGATAAAAAACTTAACCTGGTAAAAATTTTCGGGACGATCGATCTTCTAACAGCTTCGGAATTTCAATCATATATTTTGAAAGAAATCGAAAAAGGTGAAGTTTATTTCGGCATAGATTTGAGCAACCTTGAATTTATAGATTCAATGGGAATTTCAACCATAATAATGCTGTTTCAAAAAATAAATGAAATAGGCGGCAGGTTGATATTAATCAAACCGCGCCCGTCAATAATGGTGGTATTAAAAATAACAAGGATACATGAAAGAATAAATGTTTTCGATGATATCGAACAGGCGATAACATCGTTCAAAAATTATTAAAATAAAACCGGCTTGTACAGCTTAATCCGGGTCAAAAATAAAGGTGCGGTATGTCTAAATTAAATAAAAAAATTAATTATTTATCAAATGCAAATAAAAAAGCATTTACGGTAGTTGAAATTATGGTAGCTGCGGCAATTTTAGCGATAATTCTGGCTGCCCTTTTCAAAATATTCATATCGGGCCAAAAAACATTCAACGCAAGCAACTGGATGGCGAACCTGAATCAGGAAGTAAGCATAGGATTCCGACAGATGCAGGAAGACCTGACCCATGCGGCGCCGCTGACTTCAGTCGTGCCCGACAATTATTATAAAACCGCAGACAGCAATAAAAACTTTGATTTTTATTATAATAAAAAACTTCTTACGGCAAACGGCGCCGGCCCGGGCGATAAAATAATGAACTTTAAAATTTGCAAACGTCCGCAAAAAAAAGGATTTGAAACCAAGCACGACAATCAGCCGGCTCTTATCGAGAGTGTAAAATACTGGCTTAACGAAAAAAAAGAATTATGCTATGAAAAAAGCATTCTTGAATGGGACGGCGAACCAAAAGACGTTCCAAACCTCAATCCTCCGGCAGGCAAGGTAATAATCGGCGAAAAAGCTATGATAAGGGATGTCGAAAGCGTAAAATTCATACCGATGAAACCGGCGACCGAAATTAAACGCGACGAACTTTTTACTATCGAAATAAAAGTCAAGCCGAATGTAATTGACAGAAAAGTTGAGTCCTTTACGAAATCGACTCAAATTACAGTAAGCGCAGCTCCGAATACATTTTAACCGGAAATTTATATGAATAATAACAGACTGAATAATAATTTCAACTCAATATACCACCCGGGCCGTTCAAACCGCGGCATTTCGCTTACCGAAATAATGGTCGGCATAGCGCTTTTTATGCTTGCCGTCATTCCTTCGATCAGCTATCTATTCGACACTTTAAAACAATCATCGTCAACTGAAATGGAAAATACAGCTGGCCTCATAGCGCAGAGCATCTTAGACAGGCTCCTGGATAATATGCCTTTCGACAGCGTCAATTCGTCAATGACCAATCTTGACGAAATTTCAGGAATGTCAGATGAAGACGGCGCCGCGAATAATAAGCTAAAAATCAAAGGACAAATATATGACATTGAAATCGAAGTAAATACAATAAAAAGCGATACCATAAAATTCAGTTTCAGAAGAACTCCTTATATAAAAAGACAGACGACGACAGCCGAATACGCCGAAGCCGGAAACGATATCAGCACTTTAATAAAAGACGATAAAAAATGGAAAAATAAGATTGATCTTAAATTAAAAGATATTACGAGGCATGCAGACAAAGATTTTATAAAGGAAATAAAATTAAAAATTTCATGGAAAGACAAGAAGAACTTAAAAAGAAGCTATGAATTCGTTACTATGAAAACCAACCTTACGCTTGTAAAGAATGAAGGCGGTTAATATGACCGGATTTAAAATCAAAAAGATATGCGGTAATCTCATAAATAGTAATTCCAAAGGCATTATAATTCCTATAGTTTTAATAATGTCTTTTATTTTCGTGCTATTCTTATTCGTTTTAACTAACAGAAACACTGCAAATAAGAGAATTAACATGATGGATGTCGAAAGGCGCAAGGCTTATTTTTTAGCCAAAGGCGGCGCTCAACTGGCGCTTTTAAAACTTTCGCTGCTTCCGACTGAATGTTATGATGCTCTTGCAATATCACAATTAAAAAATCCATTCTTCTCTTTAGCGATAGGCACGGTCAACCCTAACCCAAAAGATTCGAAATATAATCCCGGTCCGAAATTTTTAACACTTGACGAGGGTGAAAGGAAATCAAAGCTTAACGATCCGCAAATGATTGGTACCAAAGAAGAGCCGATGAAGGGTACGCTCAATGAATTTATAGTGGCGTTTATGGACGACATAAAGCTCCGCGGCGCGGACGTTGATGCCAATGATGAAAGAACGACACCGTACCGCCATGGATTTAAAGCAAAAAAAGTAAAAGTCCTTGCCGTCTCAGAACAAAAGCTTTATAATAAACAAACAGTCGAATTGACTATAAGGGGCTGGGTTTATGACAATAACGGGCAGCGCAAAGAAAATGAATACACACAAATCGTGGAAGTCGAGAGAAAATAATTTCAGCACTAAATTCGTACTAAATTTATTATTAATTTCAGCCATATCATTTAACTTTTACTGCGGCCTTTATTCAATAATTCCGGCATACGCCGCCTCTACGGGCGAACAAATATCGCAATCGTTGTATAAAGCGTCTCCTGAATTAAAAATAAAGCCTATTTTTGATATCAATACGCCTATTCACCAGGGGTATTTATATTCATTTCAAATACAGAAAGCAGATATCGAAAAAGAAGTAAATCAGCTTCTTGCGGAAAAATTAAAAGCGCTTGGAATCGCGGGAGAAAATAATTACAGGGCGCAAATTTTATCAATAGACTCCGTGGAATGGATGATTTTAAATTTCGACGGAACAAAAATATCAATCAATAAAACTTTTCCCAATCTCATAAAAAATGAAGGTACAAGCGGCAATATAGATTCTTCGACATTAAGTTACGTCTTCAAAACGCCGACTGATCCGATGGACGATTCAGTGGTCATAGCCGCGGCGACCTATACCTGGTCCGCGCTTGATCCGAACGGTGCAGCTATATTCAATCAACCGATAACTAATACCGCATTCGGCCAATATTCTTTTACCGTAATCGACGTAGAGCCGCCGCATAACGTAAAAATCACGCCATCGTCGCTATCAGCTACATGCGGAAATAAAATCTCCCAATTTAACGATACAATCAAGGGATACGGCCTTACCGGAAAATATCAGGACAATCCTGAATACATCGAGTTAACGGTAATCGACGACAATCCATTCGGCGCAAGCCCGCAAAGTAAGTTAAGGCATAACTTGAATAACGTAGACGGATTTATATTAATCGAAACCTATCAGGAACATTACAAAGCATACGATTACAACAATCCGTCAAAAAACATAATCGACGACCCGTTTGAACTAGATTCCACAATTTATGAAATGCTCGATTCTTCAAAAGAAAATGGAAAATTTTCATATCTAAAACCGGTTCAGATATCAAAAATTCCCGGCAGGCAAATTCAGGCATTTGATATTTCCAATAAAAAGACGCCGGACGACAATGTCGGCTACATAATAAAAATACCGGTTACCGGAATTGAGGAAGCGCTGGAGCTTGGCGAGAAGGACAGCTCAAAAGCGCCGGTGCATTTCGCATCGATGTCAGCGTTCCAGGCGCTTGACGCTAACGCACAGGCCGAATTCAAATCGCGGCCTGAAAAAGCGCTCCGAATAACGTTTGCGGTATGTGATTCTTCAGGAAACTGGACGCTTCCGGACCAATCGATATTAAACGGCAGCGCTGTATTTAACGGATTATTAAAAACAGTGTCGGCCTTAAATCCGCCCACACTCGGCCAGTTGAAATATAACACCCACAAATTATATTCGAATCTTTATGTTTTTGACGATAGAAGGCCAAACGCCGCCATAATTATGACAAATACGGAAACAAATAAAACCGATATCTTTACGGTGCCGAATTCCAACCTCTCAACGGCTCCTTTTTCAGACAATACACCGCAATGGGAATTTTCCTGCGACGCTAATTCGCCGGCAATGAAATCACTGCCGGAAATCGACCGCGAAAGATTTAAAAACGCCCTGACAATAGGGGAAGATGTAAGGCTTTTATTTAAGGTCATAGCCTATGATAATATAAATCAATGCGCCGCGGGAAAAAACTGCGATTATTATCACGGCATAGCGACAGGTTACACCATGGGAAATCAAAACGTTAAAGACTCGCTGCGCTATGTGACCTGGAAAATAAACGATCCCGCAGCCGCCGAAGAACTGCTAAAAGAAAAGCAAAATGACGGCCAGAAAATTTTCGTTTTCCCTGAATATATATTCAGAAAGCCCGATCCCGGCAAAAACCAGAGCGTCGAATTTGAAGTATGCGACACTTCGCCGTTTTATTCGCCGCCTTCAGACATAAACGGCCGGCTAAGTTATTCAGACGAAAATGCTTCCAAATTTAATTCAAGAAAGATAAAATTAAAATTTAACATAGTCCCTAAAACCGTTTCAGTAACTAAAATGGGCGGCGAAGAAAAAACAAAATCAATAAATGCCAAAGAAAATAATAAATAAAATTTCATGTTTTCAAATATTTTAGAAAAGGCAAATATTTAAGGAGTTAATAAGATGAAAGGCCTGACCGAAAAGAAAATCGAATTGACCGAAAACGCAAAAATAGTACTTGAAAAAAGATATTTAAAGCCAAACGAAACGCCGGAAGCGCTGCTGTGGCGCGTGGCCAGAAATGTAGCATTGGCTGATATTTTATATGACGAATCCATCACGCAGGCAAAAATTTTAAAAAATGTTTCGGCATGCAGGATTCCGGGCGACAAGAAAAAACAAACAGCTGATATAACACTTTTATATAACGAAAATACAGACAACTTTGAAACCAGCAAAATCTTAATAAATAATTATATTTCTCAGCTTATGCCTGAAATTGCCGGAAAAAGTGAAAACATAAAACTTCTTGAGGGGCTTTTGCAAAATTTTGCAGAAGTCGAGAAAAAATCCTATGAAGAAAATTTCAAACAATACCTTGAAAATTTAAATTCCAATTATGATAACTCAAAAAAAGCGAAAGAAAGCGCCGAAGAATTTTATGAAATTATGGCCGCTCTTGAATTTTTACCTAATTCCCCCACATTGATGAATGCCGGTTCAACACTTCAGCAGCTTTCGGCGTGCTTTGTCCTTCCGGTAGATGACGATATAAAAAAAATATACCAGACGCTTTCGGAGGCGGCGCTTATTCACAAATCGGGCGGCGGCACAGGTTTTTCATTTTCAAGGCTGAGGCCGAAAAACGACTGTGTAAAAACGACAAAAGGCGTGGCTTCAGGGCCGATTTCTTTCATGCGCGTATATAACGCGTCAACGGAGGAAATAAAACAGGGCGGCACCAGGCGCGGCGCAAATATGGGAGTCTTACGTATCGACCATCCCGACATAATCGATTTTATAACGTGCAAAAAAGACGATAAATCGCTTACTAACTTTAACATTTCCGTCGCGATAACGGATAAATTCATGAAGGCCGTCAAAAGTAACGGAGAATTCGAACTGATTAATCCGCGCACCGGCGAAATTTCAGGTAAACTTCCTGCGCGCGAAATATGGGGGCTTTTAGTCAGTAACGCATGGCGAAACGGCGATCCGGGAGTAATATTCATCGACAGGATAAACGAAGAAAACCCGACACCGGCGCACGGCTCTATAGAAAGCACCAATCCTTGCGGCGAGCAGCCTCTTCTTCCGTATGAATCATGTAATCTCGGCTCAATCAATCTCGCGCGAATGGTTAAAAACGGCAAAATCAACTATGAACGTCTTACGCGGGTAATCCATTGCGCCGTTCACTTTCTCGACAATGTAATCGACATGAACAAATATCCGACACAATCTATAGAAAAGCTGACCAAGAGCAACAGGAAAATAGGTCTTGGCGTTATGGGCTTTGCCGACATGCTGGCTCAGCTTGGAATAGCTTATAACTCAATGGAATCTATAGATACGGCAGAAGCTATAATGAATTTCATTCAGCGCGAAGCGCGGAAGGCATCCGCGGCATTGGCAGCGGCACGCGGTGCTTTCCATAATTTCGACGGCTCGATATACGATAAAAATTCCGAATACTTTAAAGGGAATGACTTAAAACTTAGAAACGCCACGCTTACGACAATTGCGCCGACCGGCACAATTTCGACGATAGCGGGAGCATGGGGCGGCATCGAACCGTATTTCGCCGTTTGCTATGAAAAAAGGGTAATGGACGGAACGATATTAAAGGAAATCAATCCATACCTTATTTCAAGCCTTAAAAAGGCCGGACTTTATAATGAAGAAATCATATCGAAAATAAAAAATTCCGGTTCATTAAAAGGAATAGAAGAAATTCCGGCGGCACTAAAGGATATTTTTATCACGGCACATGAAGTGCCATACGAATGGCACATCAAAATTCAGGCCGCGTTTCAGAAATTTTCCGACAACGCCGTTTCGAAAACTATAAATTTTTCAAACTCCGCGACTATGCAGAATGTCGAAAACGCTTATATGGCAGCATTCGACCTTAATTTAAAAGGCATCACGGTTTACCGCGACGGCAGCAAAGGCGAGCAGGTTTATTATTCCGGAAAGTCAGGCACTGCCGGTACCGCCGGCGCCGAAACTATAAAGACGCAACCGAAATCCGAAAAAGAAAATTTAAAAGAAAAAAGAAAAACGCCGCAAATAGCCGACGGCACGCGCATACGCAAAGACACGGGCTGCGGAATGCTTTATGTGCATGTTTATAAAGACTTAGACGGCAAGGAGATCGAAATATTCGCAGACCTCGGCAAAGCCGGCGGCTGCCCGTCAGCTTTTACAGAAGGTCTCGGCCGGCTGAGTTCTCTGGCTTTAAAGCACGGCGCATCGATGGAAGAAATAAGGGATGAGTTGATCGAAATAAAATGCGCAAAAGAAAAAGGCTTTGGGGAAAATTACGTTGCCTCATGCCTTGACGGAGTCGGAAAAGCGATTCACGATTATATAAAATTAAAAGAATTGGCAGAAACCAGGGCCGCAGACAATACGACACACGATAATAAAAATAGTGAAACGCATTCCGGCGCAGAACCGGATATGCACCAAGCAAAATCCGATGAAAACTTTAAAGGCGGTATAGCCCAAACTCTTTCGCTTTCCGGAAACGGAAAAAACGGCGGGTCGTATATGAACCTTATATCAAAATCAGGCGGCCAGTCAGGCGCATGCCCGGAATGCGGCGGCACGCTTGATTATGTCGAAGGCTGCCGCGGCGGCAAATGCAGAAATCCTGCATGCAGCTACTATACTTGCGGCTAATACTCAGCGCAATACGAATAAAAATAAATTAAAAAGCTGTTTATGTTAAATAATAAGTCGAATATAAAAAATAATACAGAAAGAAATTAATAAAAATGAGCAACGACGATAATTTAAACCAGAATACAAATACCAGCGCGAATAATTCCGATACCGCTGCAAATGAAATAAAGGCCGAAAAAAGCGAACTTGAAAAATTATGCGCCGAAACTAACGAAAGTAAAATCAAAAATGAAACTTCAGCTGAAAAAAGCGCCGCCGAAAATAAAGGCGCGTTTACTAAAAATGTCGGGTCAGTAGGATTCGCCACTTTTCTTTCGAGGATATTAGGATTATTGCGTGAACAAACGTTCGCCGCTGTTTTCGGCGCGGGAACGATGACCGATGCCTTTAACGCCGCGTTTAGAATCCCCAATATGCTGCGCGACCTTTTCGCTGAAGGCGCGCTTTCATCCGCATTTATTCCTACATTCACGGAATATCATAAAACGAAAAGCACTACGGAAACACATAACCTTGCAAATATCGTGATTTCCGCCCTCATAGTTATAATAACTATAATAACAATCACAGGTATTTTTTATTCCGGCGAAATCGTGAAATATATGGCGCCGGGCTTTGAAAATACTGCAGGCAAAACAGAAGTCACGATTTTGATGACTAAAATCATGTTCCCTTTTTTACTGCTTATAGCGGTTGCATCGGTATTTATGGGAATGCTGAACTCATTCGGATATTTTTTCGTGCCGGCTTTTGCGCCGGCGCTTTTCAATATAGGCATGATTACAGCCGGCTATACTTTATGCCCGTTAATGGGCTGGTTCGGCGGGCAGCCGATTGTCGGAATGGCCGCCGGCGTTATAATCGGCGGATTAATGCAGATGGGCGTGCAGTGGCTGCAATTAAAAAAGATAGGATATCGCTTTAAATTCACTTTTAAATTTAACCATGAAGGTTTTCTGCGCATAGCGGCATTGATGCTTCCCGCCACAATCGGGCTCGGCGCCACGCAGGTCAATATTTTCATAAACACCTGGCTCGCTTCGACGCTGGCCGAAGGCGCGATTTCTTATTTGAATTATTCATTCAGGCTTATGCAGCTTCCAATCGGAATATTCGGCGTAGCTATCGCAAGCGTGACGCTTCCTATGATATCAGCGCAGATAGCGACAGGCAAACGGGAAAAAATTGCAGAAACTCTCGAAAGCGCCATTACGCTGGTTTTTTTACTCACGATTCCGGCCACATTCGGACTGATTTTTCTAAGAGAACCTATTATCGGACTTTTGTATGAACACGGCCGGTTCACTGCCGCCGATACGGTAAATACCGGCTACGCCCTTATCGGCTACTCGGTTGGATTGTTCGGATATTCGGCGGTAAAAATCCTCGCGCCGGTTTTTTACGCATTCAAGGAAACAAAAATACCGGTAACCGCCTCGATCGCTTCCGTAATCTGCAATATAATATTAAATTTTATACTGATAAAAAAATATACTTATTTCGGACTCGCCATAGCGACATCGATCACGATGCTTCTTAATTTCCTTGTTCTTTTTATTTTCATAAAATTAAGAATCGGCGAACTCAGCATTAAAAAAATAACAATATCGTTTTGTAAAATAACACTGGCTTCGGCCGCAATGGGAATAATTTCATTTTATATATATGACGGAATCCTGCTGAATTTCAAAGACAGTTTTTTCGGCATTAAGACTCTGTTTTATTTATTTTCGCTGGGAATTTTAATTCCGTTCGCACTCCTCATTTTGTTTAAATTCGGCAAAGATTTGAACGTAAGCGAAATAAATACGCTCAGCGATGTTATAAAAAAACGAGTTTTAAAAATAAACGAATCGCTCGCCGGATACATAAAAAAGAACAAATAACGAATTAAGGTTTATAAATTCAATATATCTGAATTCTGAAAGGAGAACATCAATGTTCGCAAACAAAAAAATCATTGAAATTTTGTTTATATGCCTCTGGGTCTTAACCGCGTTTTCACCAGGCCTAACCGTTCCTCCGGCATGCGCCGGCACTGCGCCAAATACTTACCTGCCGCCTATTTTGATTAAACTTCAAAAAAATATAGTCAATGACCTTTACAAAGCCGGAATTTTAGTCTCGCATAATGTCGATAAGCTCTCAAAGTTCGATTTCAAAGCAGGCGAAACATATAAGTTACTCGGCGAAATATGCCAGTCGAATAAATACATAATCGACTGCGCGATAATAAACGCGAGCGGCATATTAACGAGCATAGAGCCGGCGGCGCACAAATCGAGCGAAGGCGTTGATATAAGCGCTCAGGAACACTTCAAGCGTTTAAAAGAGATAAAAAAACCGGTGCTCAGCCATATTTTCAAATCGGTCGAAGGGACCTGGGGAATAGCCATACAATACCCGATCTTTGATAATCCAGGAGCCGGCGATGAAAACAAAAGCTTAAAAGGCGCGCTCAGTCTGCTTATTAACCCCGAACTTTTTTTCAAGGACATAATCGAAAGGCAGACAAAAGGATTACCTTTGAAAGCCTGGCTTATGCAGATCGACGGAACTATGTTATACAGCCCCGACACTTCCCATTTCGGCCAGAATATATTCACGCATGACAGTTATAAAAGTATCAGGAACATAAAAAAAATGAGCGAACTTGTAGCGGGCAGCGAAACCGGCAGCGCTATGCTTGAAATTGCCGTCGAAAATAATAAAAGCACAACCGAATCAAGCCTGAACTCAAGTAATACTCTCGAAAACGTCATATTAAAAAAGGCATACTGGACTACAGTCGGACTTTTTGAAACTAAATGGCGCCTTTTTGTAATATTAAACGCCGAATACGCAGCTAATACGAATGCGTCCTCGGCGGAGGTGGCATCGGCGCCGGCAAACCTGAATTTTGAAAATAAAAAAGCTGCATTTAAGCAATTTGCGCAAAACTCACAGTTGATATATAACATCGATAACGGCAAATTCGATGAAGTAAAGAAAATGTTCGCCGATTTTTATAACCAAAACAATGGATTTTATTCGCTTCAATACGTAAACGCCCAGTCGGTCAATAAATTCGGCTGGCCCGCAGAAAACAGCCTTAATAATTATGATTATAAAAGCAGTAACTTATTGACGGATACGCAGTTTTTGCTGGCCGCCCAAAAGCAGGAAGACGCAAGTTTCGAGGCGCGGCTTATAGAAGGCCATACCGGAATTTTTTTCCTGACACCTGTTTTCAAAGGGAAAAAATACCTGGGCCATATCTATTTCATAATGTTGAAATAGATATTTTATCGCATTTGATAAAATTTAACTTTTTTAATACGCTGCCGGCAAAATTTTATTAATAATTTTTTGCAAAGTAAAAAAAAATATGATAAAATTTAGCATTTAATACATTTTATATTTTTAGGAGTCAGATAAATGAAATTACCATGCTTCGACTATCAAAAAAAACTTAAATCAGCTTTAGAATATTTGATAAATGATCCGCTTTATAAAAAAGCGCCTTCGATATTGAAGGCATTTTTATTCGATTCAGCCGCCAAGCTTTATGACATATCGGCAATCGACCTTCAGAATTATGCCGCAGCCGGCGAAAGATTTCTGGAATCGCCTTCGTACCCGTCGGGCTGTTCGGTAGGCGGCGGCATCAGCCGTCTCTTTTTTAATCTGAAAAACTATAAAAAATTTAAAAATGAGATAATCGAGCATAACTTAAGATTAATATGGTCGGTATTCGATATAACAGCCGAGGGCTCGGCCGCAGGCTATGACTCGCATGGAATGACCCTTGCCGTATTATACCTTGAGACAGGCAAGGTCGAACTCGTGCGTGAAAAAACATCCGGCGATATCGACGAGCGCGGGTACATCACGATCAGCAACATATTTAAAAAATGCCCGGAAATAGAAAAAGGCGAAGCGCTGGTATTAGTAACCGGAGCACAGACAAGAGCGGCCACACAGGGCGACAATATGTACTCGAGAGCAAACGCGCATTTGCATTCAGATAAAATGACCAGAGAAATTTTTATGGAAATAATGACGGGCGAGGAGCTCGAAAAATTCCGCTCGGCTTATCCGCTCATCGCGGGCTGCGAAGGACCGTTTTCAGTCGGCCATAACGGAGATGTCAACTCGAAAATAAAATGGGAAAAATTCTTCCTCGATATCGGCTTCGAAAGCCCTGCCGACTCTGACTCTAAAGAAATACCGCGCATAATAAGAATAGTTTATGAATGCATAATGGCCGACCAGATTTTAAAAACCGAAACAAGGTTCATCGAATGGCTTTTAAAAATGCTCTACAAGCAAAAAGTGCTAAACGATAACGCAAAATTCGAAGTAAACGGCCAGCAAAGATTTTTAAATTTCGACGAACAAAAAGAAGTCATTATAGCCACCATTTCACAGATGCGTAAAAACGAGGCGTCGAATGTAACAATCGCCTGCGCCGCTGCTGCAAAACTGATATATCTTGTCGATCCGACATCAATTTTCGTATTCGAGACACTAACCAACATAATAACTGAAAAAGGCACAGTAATACCGATGACCATCATCGTCCGCGGGCCGAAATCCGGCGGAATGGTAATCTATCAGGACGAAGAAGACCCGACGATTCCGATAAAATTTGCGTCATCACTGGCTAATATGCGTAACCAGATAAAAAAATATAACAATGAAAAGCAGGAAGAAATACCGGTCGATTACATAACAACCGGAGCCAAAATACTGGTGCGCGAGGGATTTGTCGATTATTATTCGCTTTCGGACTGGCAATGCGCTGAAATCTGCCAAAATCCCGGTACAAACGACCCTGTACTGAAAATATACGACCTGCAAAAATCGGCCGTTCTGAATAAAAACAAAGAAACCTCGCCGATTATAGATTATCAGCTGAAGGGTCTCGAAAAAACGGCAATTTTAAAAGAGGAAGGATATTTCACGGGAAAAAGCCGCGTCGAAAGGACCGTAATTTATGAAACAATACTCGGGCGCGTAATTGCCGGCCCTAATTTTATCAGGGGCAAGCAAATAAAGGAATTTTCAACTGAAGAAGCAGTAAGTTTCGCTATAGATAACCAATACGGCGTTGAAATTTATTTAAGTTACGTAACATTATTAAGAAACACAAGAAATTTATTCAAAGGCGAATTCGGGCCTGACGGCAAAATAAGCGGCAGAATAAGCGTAAACCCGGCAGCTTTTTTCAACACATCAAACCCGAAATTATCGGGCGATTCGATAAATAAGATTATTTCTAAAATCAATAAAATTTACGGCTTTGCCGAAGGCACGTCGCGGAATATACTCGGCCTTTGCTTTTCGCTCGCTAATCTCGAAGGTTTAAACGGCCTGTTCATGACTGCAATGGAATCGAACCTTGCGCGTATCGAAAAACCGCTCCTCGACGATGACACGCTGGCGCTTTTCGTATCGAACTCCGGCGCCACGAAACCTGTCGTCGCGATGGCGGAAGAAATGATAAACAAGGCCAGCGACAATTTTACACACGGGCCTTACATAATGTCGGTAACTAACCTTATTACATCCGAATTAGCGCAGCTCACAAGCAAGAGTCTCGGCGCCTCGATAACTAACATGCCATGGGAAAAGGCGGTCGGCTCGACCTTCGCTGCGTTTACCGCAATGCAAAATATATTGACATTTTTAGTGTATATCCATGAAGTCAAAGGCCTTATCAAGCCTGAACGCGCCCAATATCTTTACAAGGCGCTTGCGAACTTCGCCGAAGTCGCCAAAATGACGCTTTCCAGCAGTTCGATAAAGGAAAAAACTTTGCCGCTCGCAAGGCATATTGCGGGCAATGCGGTTGATATTTCATATGTCGGCGCGTTCGACGGTTACGACGGCGCCGAAGGCGCATTAAAATTCGCTGAAATGATGCAGCACCCAAGGGTAAAATTCTTTTCAGGCGCCTACGAACAGCATGGCCAGCGCGCGACATACTTGAGAGCGCAGCGGACGACTCCGGGGTCGCTTGTAATTTTACACATCCCAAACCTTGAAACGTCGATTGGTTCGTGGATGGCGCAGCTTATAAAAGAGGACAAGCCGCGCGTGGGAAAAATAGCAGTAATCACATGCGAAGAAGACGCAATGCGCCTTTCGGAAAACGGCGCGGATTTTGTCATACCGGCGCCGTACGATACGACTTCGAACCTCTTTACCGACGCGCTTTCAAAGCTGCTTCTCGACAATATTCTCACGCTTTCAGCTATTTTAGAGTCAAATAAAATTGCCCGCGAAATAACATCGTGGGGCGGGCGGCTGCTTGAAATCACTTCCGGGCCGCGCACTGCAAATGAAATTCCGGGAATAATAAAAGAATTGAAAATAATATGGAAAAAGTATAAAAAACTCGAAACCGGCTCCATGTCCGCCGAAGAGCGCGCCAAGAACCTTCAGGAACTCGAAGCGCAGAGGGTCGAGGCCATAATATCAGACGAGGAATGCGATAACGCCATAGCCAAAATATACAAGGAATCACGTTCGCTTTCGATAATATGCGCCGAAACGCGCGCGTTTATTGACGACATATTTAACGTCCTCCTCACCTGGGACATGAATAACGAGGAACCTGATGTATTTTACAATCTGGTCAACGACCTGATACTCGAATTTTCGGACAGGAGCCTGGCAATGAAACTTGCCGACAACCGGTTTGAAGATTCGCCGTACCTTTCGAAAATGGCCATTCACTATCAGGGCATCGCTAAAATCATAGGCGCAAATCCTATAAAGCCCGACAATATCGCTAAATTCCAGCAGGGATGGGGCATTTCAAGTTTCATTCTCGAGCCGGGCTACCGTTTTTCAGACCCTAAAATAAACCTGACGCAGGTGTTCGAAACATTCATAAACGATCCTGAAAACAGCATAAACATGCTTACCGAAAATCTGGGTAAATTGAAATATTCGAAAAATGTCATAAATAAGTTAAAAGCCACATTAAAGCTGCTCGACGTCAATAAAATGCAGCAATATATGATCAATTTTTTGGGTAACAATAATTATAAATTCATAAAAGCGGAAAATGGTAAAAAAATCGAATATACTGCAATTTCAAAAGACTTTATTGATAACGCCATAAAAAACGGCATATCGACATTTAATATTAATAATATAAATAACAAATACGTCCTTGAATTTTTGATACTCGATAAGTTCGGCGATGCCGAATCACTGACAACATTCGACTGCGAATTGCGCAAGAACGATTTCAAGGAATTAAGCGTAATATACAACGAGGACGCATTTATAAACGAAAGAATAAATTTTTTGATTGAATGGTTTTCGGAAGAGCCGCGCGAGGATATCATGGAACTCATATGCAAACTGCAGCCGATGAATCTTGTCACGCTCGAAAAGAAAGAACTTATTAAAGAAATGGATATGCTCAAGGACAAGAGAAACTTGATAGAAAACATAAAATTCAAGGACATCATAGAAAATATGGGCATCGATACTTACGGTTTTACAATAAACGACCTTAAAACCATGAAAAATATATTTAACGCCGTAATAGATTTCAAAGGCGGTTCACCTTATAATGTCCAGAAAAAAATAGAAAACGGGAAAGTAGAATTTTTCGGGATGCGCGATAAAGCTATGGCATTCGGACTTGCCAAAGACAAGTCTTCGTCATTTGATAAACCTGGCAAATTGAAAGGAAATAAAAAAATAACTTGCACCGGCGGACGGCTTAAAATGGGTTACGGCAAAGACGGCGCGCCTGTCGTTATTATTCCGTGGTATAACGCTTACTCTGAACTTGAAAAAATAATATTGTTCCACCCGGTAATAGACGAAAATCTCACCATCGGGAAAAAAATCGAAACGCTCGGCGAAAAGTATAACTTCATAGTCAACCATGTTTCAGAACACTACGATTGGGATGATAATTACCTGAATTTAGTTTCCATGTGCGATTTAATGATGCTTTCCGACGAGGAAATAGCCGATGACAAAATCGTCAAATCTTTAAAGAAACAAGTTTCCAAGGAACATTCCGGCGGCGTCAAATAAGTTATATAATAGATAAAAATCTGGAGAATAAAAATGAAAATAGCAATATTAGGCTTCGGTAATATAGGCACAAGGCTTTATGAGGAAATACTTTTTTTCCATAAAAACATAGAAGTAGTAAAAATACTTGTCCAGAACGTAAAAAAAACAAGGCCGGTTGCATTCGGCGGCATAACTTCGGACTTCGGCAAAATTCTTAAAGACAAAAGCATTGACACTGTAGTCGACGTAACGTGCGGCACCGGCAGCCTTGAATACATTCGTAAATCGCTCGAAGCCGGGAAAAACGTCATTACCGCCAATAAACTCGCGGTATCGGAAGCTGGCGCTGAGTTTATAAAATTAGCAAAGGAAAAAAATATAAATTTTTACTTCGAAGCCTGCGTCGGCGGCGGCATACCAATAGTCAACCTCTTTAACGAAAATTTCAAATTCCACAGAATAAAAAAAGTAACCGGCATACTTAACGGCACTACCAATTATATTTTAACACAAATGGCCGACGAAGGCATGGACTTTAAGAGCGCATTGATATTGGCCCAGGAAAAAGGGTTTGCCGAACCCGATCCGACGTTTGACATAAGCGGCAAAGACGCAGCTTACAAAGTTTCGATATTAAAGGACTTATTATTCGAATCAAAGACGCATATAGACGATATTTTATGCAAAGGCATTCATAATATTTCAAGCGCCGACCTGAACTACGCGAAGTCCATAGGCTGTTCGATAAAACTGCTCGGCACGATCGAAACCGTCGATAACAAACTCGCGCTTTCAGTACAGCCTATATTTTTAAGAAATTCGCACCCGCTGGCTAATGTTAAAAATGAATTCAACGCGCTTTTTATAGAAGGCGAACCTATAGGCGAAATAATGCTGTTTGGAAGGGGCGCCGGCGCAGGACCGACAACTGCATCGTTAATTTCCGACATATTAAGGATCGAAAGACACGAAGAAGTGATATTTAACGAAAGCTACGCCGGCATCAAACCTAAGTGCGAGCTTATCGATATTAATTCGCGAGTGCAGCCGAATTATCTGCGCCTGAAAGTACTCGACATTCCGGGTGTCATATCTAAAATAGCCGCCTGCTTCGAGTCCAATGAAATTTCGATAGCGTCGATGGAGCAAAAAACGGCGCTCGAAGGCAGCCCGGTAGACGTAATTTTCACGACTCATCCTTGCTCGTACGGCATATTCAATGAAATGCTGAAACAGATCAAAAATTTTGATTTTATATTAGACGAACCTGTATGGTTCAAAATCGCAAATTAATCGGATAAAAAGAAAGGCGGCAAATTGAAAACAGGATTAATAAAAAAATACCGTGAATTTCTTCCGGCCGTCCCGGAACATTCAATAATCAGCTTGAACGAAGGCGATACCCCGCTTGTGCAAGCCAAAAATCTGGCGGAGCACTTAAAAATTGACGCCGAAATATTTTTCAAATGCGAGGGGGCCAATCCTACCGGTTCATTTAAGGACCGCGGAATGACGATGGCAATTTCTAAAGCGGCGGAAAGCGGCTCAAAAGCCGTAATATGCGCTTCGACCGGCAACACTTCCGCATCGGCGGCGGCATACGCGGCGCGCGCTAACATGAAATGCGCCGTGCTGATACCAGACGGGAAAATCGCTCTAGGCAAGCTTTCTCAGGCAATACAATTCGGCGCTAAAGTAATACCGATAACCGGAAATTTCGATGACGCGCTGGAATTTGTAAAGCAGATTTCCGAAAATCACCCTATAACGCTTGTAAACAGCATTAATCCATATAGAATAGACGGTCAGACAACCGGAGCGTTCGAAATATGCGACGAACTCTTAAGAGCGCCTGACTACCAGTTCATGCCGGTCGGAAATGCGGGGAATATAACTGCTTACTGGCGCGGATATAAAAAATATTTAGAGGCCGGCAAGATAAGCACGCTGCCCAAAATGATGGGTTGGCAGGCCGCAGGCTCAGCGCCGATAGTAGCGGGCCATGCGATAAAAAAGCCGGAAACTATAGCCACTGCCATAAGAATCGGCAATCCAGCCTCGTGGAAACAGGCGGAAGCAGCAAGAGACGAATCGGGCGGAACGATAGGCGCGGTTACCGACGAAGAAATAATTAGCGCTTATAAACTGCTTTCAACGTACGAAGGCATATTTGCCGAACCGTCATCGTGCGCATCTCTTGCCGGATTAATAAAATACTGCAAAGAAAATAAAATAAAAAAAGGGTCGCGGATAGTGTGCATATTAACCGGCAACGGCCTAAAAGACCCTGATTCGGCAATAAAATATACCGAGTTAAACCTTGCTCCAGTCAGGACGCAGGAAGAAATACTGGCACGCATAGGTTTATAAATACCTTGACTATAATAGTTATCGAAAGGAAGAATAAAACTTGAAGTTTGAATTATCAGTACCGGCGACACTTTCTAATTTTGGCCCGGGGTTCGACACGCTCGGCATGGCGTTAAACCGCTATTTAAAAATAAAATTCGAAGCAGACGAAAGTATTAAAAGTAATGAATTAATAATAGAAGAGGGCGAGTACTCGCATAATGTGCCGGCCGCTGAAATAAATATGATTTATAAGGCCGCTGAAAAATATTGCAAACGCAATTTCAGGTTAAAAATAAAAAATGATATTCCGTTAAAACGCGGCTTGGGGTCATCATCGGCCGCAAATGCCGTTACTTTCGTTTTAAAGGAACTTCTAACGCACGAAGAGCTGTTAAAAAACGACAGCCACTCGCTTATCGAAACTATAAGGCCGCGGATATATAATGACGCTATAAAATCAGAAGGCCATCCGGATAACATTACTCCGTGCCTTTTCGGCGGATTTGTCACCGCGCGGATCGCGAACGGCGAAGGCAGTTTTTTAAATCTGCCGTTTCCTGAATCATTAAAGCTCCATGTATTAATACCTGACATCGAAGTCGAAACCAAACTGGCACGGGAAATTTTGCCTAAAAGTTACAGCCTGAAGGATGTAACCTCTAACCTGCAAAATCTTTCATTTATGATGGCTGAATTTTGCCTGAATTCAAAAATACCAGAAAAATTACCTATATTTATGAACTTGAAAAATTTGCTTGCCGACAGAGTACATCAGGATTACCGCCTGGAATTATGCAGGCCGTGCGGTGAAGTAATAAAGATGCTGAATAATTCCGAAAAAATATACGGTGCGTTTTTATCCGGCAGCGGCACCACAATCTGTGCAGTAGCGCCTGAAGATGCTGAATTCGAAATAAAAAAAGCGCTCCATTTGTTCGAGGCGCAAAATATAGGCGTCAAATACTACATTCATAATATTGAATACAGCGGCTTAAAAATAAAAATACTATAAAAAAACAAGCATTTAAAAAGGGTGATAGTAAGTATGGCATTTATTGTCCAAAAATACGGCGGCACGTCGGTCGGCACAACCGAACGAATCACGAATGTCGCACGAAGGATAGCTAAATTAAAAAAAGCGGGAAACAAAGTATTGGTGGTAGTTTCCGCTATGGGCGATTCAACCGACGATCTCATAAAATTGGCTAGGGAAGTGGCCGGCAATCCATCAAAGCGGGAAATGGACATGCTTTTAAGCTCCGGCGAAAGAATATCGATGGCGCTTCTGTCTATGGCCATAAACGACCTGGGCTATCCGGCGATTTCCTTTACCGGCTCGCAGTCAGGAATTTTGACTGATACATCTCACACCGAGGCGCGCATAGTGTCAATATCGGGTACGCGCATAAAAGACGAACTTTCAAACGATAAAATCGTAATAGTGGCTGGATTCCAGGGGTGTTCACCGCAGAAAGAAATCACGACGCTCGGGCGCGGCGGGTCCGATACCACCGCGGTAGCTCTGGCGATAGCTTTAAAAGCTGATTACTGCGAAATCCTGACCGATGTCGACGGCGTCTACACGGCCGATCCGCGTTTCGTAAAAAACGCGAAAAAATTGAAACACTGCTCTTACGATGAAATGCTTGAAATGGCATGGCTCGGAGCTAAAGTTCTGCATCCGCGTTCTGTCGAACTCGCTAAAAAATTTGAAATGCCTATAATGGTATCTTCGAGCTTTAACGAACATAAAGGAACATTAATAAAAGGAGAAGACATGGAAGAAGTAGAAATCAGGGCAATAACCCATAATAAAGACATAGCTAAAATATCGATAATAGACGTTCCGGATACGCCGGGAATAGCCGCTAAAGTTTTTGAAATGCTCGGCGAGGAAAAAATAAGCTGCTTTTTCATAGTGCAGGCGCAGGCGCATAGCGGCAGAAACGACATCACGTTTACGGTAAATGAAAAAGATTACAAAGATACTATAAACATCCTCGAAAAAAATATTAAAAAAATCGGAGGCCGTGAAATAGTGTCCGACGTGAACGTAGGTTCAATATCTGTGATCGGCACCGGTGTCGCACGCGAACCGAAAGTTTCGAGCAAAGTATTCAAGACGCTCGCCGATTCTAAAATAAACATAGACCTCATATCATCGTCAAACATAACACTGACCTGTGTAATCAAGGAAAAAGACATCGAAAGAGCAGTCAAGGCACTGCACAAATCACTGATAGCCCCAAATTCAAATGAAAAACTGGAAGATTAAATAAATCGCCAATTTTTATTTATATAATGGCATATTTAGTCCTTAAGAGGCACTGATGAAAAGTTTTTTTTACTTAAAAGCAGGAATCCTGGGTATATCGTTGGCTGTTCTATACGCCGGCAGCTGCGTCATCGCCGCGGCTAACCCGGCAGTCACGGCTAATACAAGCCTGGAAATTTCTTCCGTCCATAAAGCTTTCGAATTATATCAATCAAAAAACTACAGCGAGGCCGCAAGAGAATATTCAGGAGTTATAGAAGAAAACGGCAAGCTGGCCGAATCCGTCGAAGTATTGCTGCCGTACGCAAAATCGCTTTCCTTTAACGGAAAATTCAGCGACGCGATTAAATACTATAAAGCGGCCCTGAAAATAAGACCTGACGATTATGACATAAAATTCGGATACGCCCAGACATGCTTATGGTCGGGAGAATATTCGGCAGCTGCCGAAATATTTAAAGCAATGCTGGATAAAAAACCAAACGACACGGACGCCGCGATTAACCTTTCAAAATCATATTTTTTCTCAGGCAGAAGACCGGAAGCATTTATGCTGCTTGAAGCTGCAGCCGCCAATCATCCTGAAAATGTAGAATTAAAAAATGAATTAGCGACGCTTCTGACATGGGACGGCGATTATAAGCGCGCAATTTTTATTTATAACGAAATATTGAAAGCCGTTCCGAACGACATCGGCGCAATAAACGGCATAGCAAAGATACAGGCATGGCGCGGCAATTACCAAAAATCGCTCGAATATTATAATAAGGCGCTTAAAATAAAACATGACAATATTGACGCCGAAATAGGTGCCGGTAACATTTTGAATCAATTAAACCTCAGCTATGAAGCTATGGAAAAAGCGAAACTAGCCAGGAAGAAATGTCAGTCAGCCGGCGAGAATGAATTAAAAGCCATATCTGAACTTGAGAATTCAATTTTGGAAAAGGAAAAGCCCGGAATCAATATTTCAAGATCATCGTCCGAAGATTCCGATAAAACATGCGTTTCGACTAATAAATTCAGCTATAAAGCCGGAATAGGCTTTAAAACCAAAGCAAGGATAAACTTCGCCAGGTATTCGGCGGAAATAAACGGAACAGCGAATACCGGCTCCGCAGAATGCATTTCGCTTTCAGCCGAACGTTATATATCCAGATACATAAAAACGATATATATTTTAAATTCATATAAGCTCGACGAACCGCAAAACGGCAGTCATTCCAAAATTTTTCCCGGCATCGGGCTTTTATGGCAAAAATTTAACAAATGTTACGCATTATTTATCGTCGACAAAGGATTTCTTATAGACACGCCGACGCTCATAAAAAACAGAATTACCAATCTTACAAAAGCGCTTGAATTTTTTTATAGCTTTAATCCAAAAACAAACCTGACAGTTAATTACTCAATCTCTGATTTCTCAGATACCAATCAAAAAATCAATTATATAATCACATTAGAAAAAAATATTTTAAAAAACTCTAAAAATATATTATTTTTAGGCGGAGAAATTAAAAATTTCACTTTCAAAAATACCGCTTTTAACGGTTATTATTCACCGGCCAAATACAATTCAAACGGTTTTTTTTACAGGTTAAACCATAAAATAAAAAATTGCACACTGAGCGTCAAAGAAACATTCGGCCGTCAGGATGCCGACGGCGACGGCAAACGTTATGTAAATAAAGAAATTTCATTGACACATTCATTCGACGAGCTTACATCATTCAATATACAATATTTAAAAAGCAACACAGCCATTTCCTCGATCGCGGGCTATGATTACAAGTTCATTTTATTCGGGCTCAGCCGACGGTGGTAACTAAATTATATAAAAGTAGACAGGAAATATACGATATGATATTTTTGTGTGAAGATGACGAAAAAATAGCGCGGTTATTAAATTTTAAACTAACCGCCGAAGGGTATCAAACCAAAGTTTTTTATAACGGCGAGGAGCTTCTCGCGGCGTTACAGAAAGAAATTCCCGAACTTTTAATTACGGACGTAATGATGCCGGGTTATGACGGTTTTACAATAATAAAATTAATAAGAAACGATGAACGTTTAAAAAATATAAAAATAATGGTTTTATCGGCACTAAATTACAATACCGACATTTATAATTTTCAATCATGCGGCGCCGACGAACATATTACAAAACCAATATTGCTCAATGATTTTATCGTGAGAGTAAAAAAACTACTTGAACAGGTTAAATAACGGTGCGGCTTCGTGATTAAATTCAGCTTAATACAATTTTTAATAACGATAAATACTTTTCTCTGTCTGCTTCTTATAGTATTATTTTTTTATATCTTCATTCAAAAATACATAAACAAAAAGAAGAAAGAAAGAGAAGAATATTACTTTAAAATATGGGAAAGCGGCATTCTGGCGCTTGTTATAGAAAACGACGAAACAAAGATTCGCGACTCGATTCGAAAACTTCAGTCCGCCGATTATGAAAGCTTTATGGATTTCATTACGGTATATATGGAAAGCATAGCTGAAGAAAGCCTTCAAACGCTAACCAAGATAATACACGAAGAAAAAATTTTATATAAAATAAAAAAATATACCGATTCTTCTGACTTAACCTTTAAAATTTATTTTATTTATTTTCTCGGCGTTTTAAAAATTAACGATAATATAATGTGCCCTAAAAACCACTTAAACAGACATGATTTCAAATGTGAAAAATGCAGGCACAAAAAATTCAATCTTAACTGTTACAGTAACGCTTTAAATGACCCGAACCCATTGATAAAAATAGTCACTGTACAAATGATCGCAAGAACAAAGCGTTTCGAGCATATAGAAACTGTTCTGAATTTACTTATCGCCGAACGGATTTTTAATCTTCATAAAATGATAGAGATCCTGTTCGAATTTGGAAGCGAGGCAGCTCCTTACTTCTATGATATATTAAAAAGGCATATAGCCTTAACTACGGATTTACAGCTGATTCAAATAAAGGCTATTTCCGCCGAATTGCTCGGACGTTGGAATTACCAGGAAGCGGCCGAAACATTACTTTTAGTATTAAAACAATCTCCGAATGAAATAGTAATTAAAAGCTGCATTAACGCTCTCGGCAAAATGAAGTATAAAAAAGCGGCAACTCATATTTTAATTAATCTTGAATTAAGCAATTATGAAATAAAAATAAGTTGTATGAAGGCGCTTTTCACACTTGAATACCCAGGTTTAAAGTCGATACTGGAAAAATTCTTAAATGACGATATCTGGGAAATAAGGTATGTAGCATCAAATATATTATTCGACCTCGGTTTTGATTTTCAAAATTATTTGTTCGATCTTTCCGAAAATGCGGCGGAGAGAGCCAAGGCATACCGAACAATAGTTCATGTACTAACTGAAAAAACTCCCAACATCTTATAATCTAACCAAAAAAGGTAAATTTATGTATGAATATTTGACCGTATTTTTATATTATTATAATTATTTGACAATATTCTATTTTTTAGGAATCAATTCGTCATATTTAATATTGAATTTCCTTTCATTCTTTGCCATCAGGCGGTACATGATAATGAGCAAGGTAATAAAGCCTGATATTATTTTCAAATCGAATTTTTATTTCCCGATTTCACTTTTAATACCGGCGTATAACGAAGGCAAAATGATTGTAGAAAACGTCAAATCGATGCTGCAGCTGCATTATCCGGAATATGAAATCATAGTGATAAACGACGGCTCTAAAGATAATACAGCCGAGGCGCTTATAGCTGCTTATAAAATGATTTCAGTACCGCGCGAGCAGTCCAGTTTCATATCTACGAGAGCGGTGCGCGGGATTTACGTATCGACAATATATAAACACCTTATTTTAATAGATAAAGTTAACGGCGGTAAAGCCGATGCGTTAAACGCCGGGATCAATTACTCAAAGCATCCTTTATTTTGCGCGCTTGACGCCGACTCAATACTTGAAAATCAAAGCCTGCTAAAAATATCAAGGCCCTTTATAGAATACAGCGACGTAGTGGCAGTCGGCGGAATAATAAGGGTCGTTAACGGCTGCACTACAAAATCCGGAGAAATCACAAATATCGACATGCCCAAAAGCATGCTGGCAAAATTTCAAATAATAGAATACCTGCGCGCATTCCTGTTCGGGCGCACAGGCTGGAGCGTTTTAAACAGCCTTCTTATTATTTCCGGCGCTTTCGGATTATTCAAAAAAAAAGAAGTCGCCGAAGCCGGAGGATATAAAGTAGGAAGTCTCGGAGAAGATTTTGAACTTGTATTAAGGCTTTATGAATTATATCAGCCGAAGAAAAACATAAAAGTGACGTTCGTGCCTGACCCGGTATGCTTTACCGAAGTTCCCGAAACATTCGAAATTCTTTCAAAACAGCGCCGGAGATGGCAGAAAGGCCTGATAAGCAGTTTACTCGAACACCGAGGTCTGCTTTTTAATCCCAGATACGGAAATGTCGGCCTGATAGCAGTGCCTTTCTTTTTCATTTTTGAACTAATAGGCCCTATAATAGAATCTATAGGTTATATAGTTTTCATAATTTCTTATTTTCTTGGCATTGTCAATTATGAAATCGCGGTTTTATTTTTAATATGCGCCTTCTCTATCGGCGTAATCTTATCGACAAGCGCAATAATTCTCGAGGAAATATCATTTCAAAAATACCCCGATTTAAAACATCTTGTAATTCTATTATTCTGTTCAATAATAGAAAACTTCGGCTACCGCCAGATCAACTCTTATTACAGATTTATCGCAACATTCGAATATCTTCTCGGGCATAAAAAAAGCTGGGGCGAGATGTCAAGGCAGGGTTTTCAAAAATAAAAAAACGCGGCACATAAACTATACGCGCCGCGTTAAATTAAGGAGTATGGTTTTATAGTGAACGAGCAGTCACAGTTTTTTATCAAAATTAACTATTTATTGTTCATTATTTAATCCGCTGTTTTCGAGTTCGTTAAGCGTATTTTCAGAACCTTTATCGCCGTTCATAACGTCAAATTTTAATTTTTCATCGAGCTGCTGCGCCGTCGCCGGACCGGATTTTTCGGTGATACCGCGTGCCGCGAAAATACTTTTTATCTGTTCAGAATGGATTCCCCTGAAATATTCACAATCCGCCGCAATAAGCCCTTTCAAGCCGTCTTTAAAATCAGGGCAGGCCGAACCTGTCATATAATTTCTTGAAAAATGTACTATCACATCCGAAACTTTAGCACCAAGGGCTTTTCTTAACTCCCATAATGCGCCGCCATAAATATTGCTGTCTGCATGGACTTCATTTTGTATATCCTCAGGATAGTGCGATTTATTTTCAAGATTTCTTATAAACGGCCTGTTTATTTTAGCCATGGCCCATTCGCCGACCGCCGGATCGTCACTTATGGTGCATGCGAAATAATCCGAAAACGCTTCGTTCATGGCGCCTGATTCGCCTTTATATGGCATTTTGACGAGCTCGTTGGTTACTGCATGTGAATATTCATGATAAATAATACTTTCCTCTTTCGAAAGATCATTCAACTTATTACCGTCGCCGAGCGCTAATGTGCCGTCAAGAGGCGAAAAGAATGCGTTATCATATTTATCGTCATAATGAACGGTAGTTTGCATAGGCCTGTCAAGAGCTGAAAAACCGAAAGCAGACTTATAAAAATCATGAACTTTATTTACATGATAGTATGCGTTTACTTCGTCAAAGTGAGTATCGTCTTTAGCGAATATAAAGTTATTCGACGCATCGGAAGCGGCAGGGGCGGCATCCTCATTTATAATTTCGGCCCATTTCCCCTTAAGGCTCTTACCGTCATTTAAATTAACGAGTTCCTCGTTAGTAATGCCGCCTTTCAAAGGATTCGATAAGTAAACCGCGCCGAGCGGAATTTTATTTCCGGCGGCGGAAGGTGCCTGTGCAGGTTTCACAGAAGAATTAGATGAATCATGATTTTTCGGCAAAGCATGGAACATAATGTCAAAGCTGTCTATTATCTTACCGTCAACTGCGCTTATGATATATACGAAATCGCCGAGCGGTTTCTTCGACGGTATCTCGACTTTTATAACATTCAAAGCCGAGCGGTTCTGGGAATATATCATTTCCGCAGTTTTCACATTTCCCCTTAACTCCGCACACTTAAGGTTCGCTTTTGCGATCTCGACGGCTTTATCCGATGTAATTGCTGAATTTTCAATACTTCTGGATGTTTTCACCGGAATGACGCTGTTATTAACCATAACAACCTGGCCGTTATTATTGACATGGACAGACACCTGCGAGTCGAAGACTTTTTTGCCGTTAATATAATGGCAGAAAAGGACATGAGTCACATTTGCAGTTTTTGATACCTGTTCTTCCTTTAAATTATTTACATCATCGATATCGAACAAAGAAGAACTTTTTCTTAAAAAATCCTTTGCAGCAGCCGTAGCGTCGACCGCGCCTCTTGACGTACGCTGCGCGCGGAATGCGTCAGGATCGGCAATCGAAATTCCCTTTATATTACCAGATTCATCGTAAGTAACATTATAAGCATTTTGATTTTCTGAATTGAATTTAACGAAATCCAAAGATTTCGAGGAATCGGCAGCCCGCGCCTTACCGTTAAAAATCCATAAATTCAAAACTATAATACCGAAAATAATGGATAAAATACATAACTTCTTCATACTTCCTAACCTCCAAAATTAACGTTTTGCATTATTTGTTAACGCAATTCAGGCGGAAATACCTAATCAATCTTATCGCGCTCAAGATATTTTTAAAAATGCCATGACAATTATAATTAACCTTACACTTTTAAAAATATCGTTCAAACAAGGCCCGAACACGAATAAATCGCAATCCGCGCTAATTAATATTTTTTCAGAAATCCCGCTTTAAAATGCGCCTGATTAACAAATTATTTAATTTTTAAAATAAACTTTCCAATTTTATTCCACATAAAAAACAAAACATGCGGAATATTTTTTACGTTTGTAATTTTTCGCTGGAAAAGATTCGTTATAAATAAATCGTTTCAGGCGGGCCTCTAAAAAGATTGGCTTTGCCTAATAAGTTTATTATTTTAAGATGCGAGTCGAATATGGTTTCAAAAAGTATTGAAATTAATACAAGATAAAGAAACAGCGTAACAGCGGCTGCCAGCATCGACGCGGAGAAAGCGCAAACAGGACAATTTTCGATATCAAGCAATAAGTTGTCGTGATAATGGAAAAATGAGATAAGAAGGGCGCACGAAAATAAGACGACAAAAAATTTCAGCGTATTGAACCAAAATTCATAATTTACCTTAATACCGCGTAAAATCCCCATACTACACACTCAATACAAAAATAAAAAATACTTTATACAAAATTCTTTTTAAATTTTACTACCAAAAAATATTTTTGTCAATCGTCTGAAAATAAAATTTTCACATTTTAATTTTTTCAATCCTTTATTTTCAAAAATACTACTTAACCATCTTCTGGTTATGGAGCTTTTTCCATCTGTATTTTTCGATATGATAAAATAAAACAGGCAAAAATATATCTATGACTTCATCGGACATTAAAAGTCCGCCCATTACAGGCGCCGCCATAGGCCGCATTATCTCAGCTCCGGTGCCTTTGGCCCATAGCATCGGAGCCAATCCTATTATAGCAGTCCCCTCAGTAAGAAGTTTCGGCCTGAGCCTGTGAACCGCGCCTTCGATTACCGCTTTCTTTAATTCATCCAGATCTTCTATCTTTTCAAGACCGCCGCGCAAACGGATCGCGTCGCGAAGATATACGAGCATGATTATGCCTGTTTCAGTGGCCATTCCAAAACACGCGATATAGCCGACCCAGACCGCGACTGAAAAGTTATATCCGAAGAAATACTGAAACATGACGCCGCCCGCAATAGCGCCCGGAACTGCGAGCATCATCAGGAACGCGTGCGCGAAATCCGAATAAACCATATAAAGAATTATGAATATAAGAAATATGACGATCGGAAATATTATTTGAAGAGTTTTTTTGGCGCGAACCTGATGTTCGAATTGGCCGCTCCATTCGACAACCATTCCTGCCGGAAGTGATACCTCGGATGATATAAGCGCCTTCGCTTCTTCAACGAATCCTATTATATCGCGGTCACGCACATTAAGCTGAACGTATGAACGCAGCATACCGTTTTCGCTCTTTATCATCGCGGGCCCTTCCGTTATATAAATATCAGCGACTTCTTCGAGCGGCACCTGTATCGGCGCCGTAATTTGTGTATCATTGTTTTCCTGGCCTGATAATGCTTGCAGCTGAAGCGCCGACGAACTTCCTGCACTGCTGCCCATTCCTCCTTTTTTTGCTTTTGAGCCGCCCATTCCGCCGCCTGAACTGCCATTCATAGGTTGGGCCGCCATCGTTGAAGAACCGGAAACTAGAATTTTCCTCACTTTTTCTTCATCTTCACGAAAGTCCCTGCCGTAACGCACTCGAACCGGGAAGCGCATTCTTCCTTCCAGAGTCGTGGTGGCGACTTTTCCGCCAAGGCCGATTTCGATCACGTTTTGAATATCTTCGACGGAAATTCCAAATCTGGCCGCTTTTTCGCGATTGACCGATATTTCGAGATATGGTTTTCCGACGTTTTGATCAGCAAAAACATCGACCGCGCCCTTTACTTTTCTTAAAACATCGGCGATCTTATTAGAAACCGCCTGTATTTTCACGGAATCATCCCCGAAGACTTTGACTCCGATCATAGTCCTGACGCCTGTCGCAAGCATATCTACACGGTTGATTATAGGTTGTGTCCATATATTTCCCCAGCCAGGCATTTGAAGTACGCTGTCCAATTCTTTCACGATATCGCTTTTATTCTTTTTCCATAAAAACACTTTATCCGCAAACGCCGCATATACTGAATTTTTAATAACGTCAAGCTCATTCGTTGAAATTGGTTTCAAATACAATTTCTTTTTATTATTCTGTTCGTTTAACGTTCTTATTGCATATTCGATATACGCTTTCGTCCCTTTTTCAAAAAGCTCGTAATCGAGGTTCATTATGAATTTGTCCGTTTGTTTTTCTTTGACAGAATTTTCCATTGTCGTGTTTTCGAAATCTTTTATTCTTTGCAGCGACAGTTCGCGCATATAATTATCGAAGTCGCCTATGGCGCTCATGGCCGCAGCATTAATTAAATCGTTTTTCGCCTGCGCGCTCAACTTAACGAAGCCGTTCACTTCCATTGTATCAAGAATCATTTTGGCTCCCATAAGAGCGTCCGAATATTCAAGTTTTCTCTTGGGCCACATTTTCTGGCCGCGAAGATTGATAATAGTTTCAACCATGTCAAGCGGCGCCGGGTCTGTCGGCGTATCGGCCCGGCCGGCTTTTCCGACCACAACTCCGATTTCCGGGAAACGCCGGATAACTGCGTCACGCATTTTGAGATCGTCGATAACCTGAGCGGCTGAAACTCTCGGCACTGTCGTCGGCATTTCGAGAATGCTGCCTTCATTAAGAGGCGGCATGAACTCACGCCCGAGTTTTTGGGAAATATGAAAACCGAGCGCGATAATTATAACAAAAAGCCATATGACCAATTTAGGGCGGTCAATCAGCCATGTAAGCACCGGTTTATAAATATCGATAAAGCTTCTAACGATCCAGCTTTCTTCTTCCTTATATATTTTTCCTCTGATAAAAGTCGGTATAAGAGCCGGAACAAGGGTTATCGAAAGAATAGAAACGGAAATCAAAGCGAATGTTTTCGTGAACGCCAGAGGATGGAACATTTTCCCTTCCATACCTGACAGCGCAAAGACCGGCAAAAAAGATATTACCATTATCAGAACGGCAAAAAATATCGGCCTTCCAACCATTTTACAAGGTTCGATAAGAATGTCGGACGTGTCGCCTTTTATGCGGCCGTCGGGAAATTTCGCGTGAAGGGCATGCGTGGCGTTTTCTACCATGACTATCGCCTGATCGACAAGAATGCCTATAGATATGGCTATACCGGATAATGACATGATATTCGAAGCCACGCCGAAATATTTCATTATGATAAATGACATTAATACCGTAATCGGAAGCGTCAGACAAATTACGAACGCCGAACCGAAATGACCAAGTATCAGGAGCACTATTAATCCGGCTACGATTATTTCTTCTTTAAGCGTGTCACGAAGCGTTTCGATGGCGCTCTGAATAAGTTCGGTCCGGTCATAAAAAGAAACTATCTTTATACCAGCCGGAAGCCCTTTCTCAATATCCCTGATTTTTTCATGAATGGCCTTCGTTACCGTAAGCGGATTTTCGCCGTAGCGCATCATCACTACGCCGCCAGTCGCTTCTTTGTTGTTTTTTTCAAGAACCGACCGCCTGAAATCAGTTCCAAGCTGAGCGACCGCGACGTTTTTTACATACACGGGAATGTTATTGCGTTGCGTAATAACAATATTTTCTATGTCGCGTAACGAAGATATAAGCCCGACTCCGCGAATGACATATTCCGCGTTACCTTTATGAACTACGCGGCCTCCGACGGCCAGATTGCTCCGCGCTATCGCCGAATAAACTTCCGAAAGCGTGACATTATAAATCCTTAATTTATCCGGATTAATGTCTATATGGTATTCGCGGGGTGCGCCGCCGGCCGTGGCGACCTGTGCGACACCCGGAATCGAATTCAACTGATATTTCACATAAAAATCCTGAATAGTCCGCAATTCCGAAAGATCATAACCGTCGCCTTCGACGGTATACCAGAATATTTGTCCAAGTGCCGTGGCATCAGGCGCAAGATAAGGAACGACTCCTTCGGGAAGAAAAGTAGATGCAATACTCAGCCTTTCAAGGACGCGCTGCCTGGCAAAATAATAATCGATATTGTCTTCAAATATTATATCGATCATTGAAAAATTAAATTCCGATGAAGAGCGAACCGCCTTGACGCCCGCAAGCCCCTGAAGGTTGACCGAAAGCGGATAGGTAACCTGGTCTTCGATTTCTTTTGAACTTCGGCCCATCCAATCAGCAAATACAATCACCTGATTTTCAGAAAGGTCGGGAATTGCGTCAACTGGCATATTGAACATGGTATAAAGGCCGTACATCGTTCCAACCGCGACCATTATAATTATAATGAACCTGTTTTTAATGCTATATTCTATAATATTTTCTATCATAAATTCAGTCCTTTTTACTCAACTCAACGTATTTTAATGCTTGTGCGTTTGAGAAGGCGCCTGGATTTCGGCGGGTTTAGAAATTACCTCAGACGCGGCGTTTTTTTTGATCGGGTTCAGGCGGCTTTCCGCATCGACAAGAAATGTTCCTGCCGCCACGACTTTATCGCCTTTTTTTAAGCCTGAAATAACGGGGTAGTAGCCGCCGCTTCGCGCGCCTAAAGCGACTTCTATAGCATCAAAAATGCCTGCTTCATGTTCTATATAAACGACCTTTTTCATTCCCGTGTCAATCACAGCGGTTTCCGGCACCACAAGAACTTCGCCGGTCGTCGCCGCGACAAGTCTCGGTTCCAGGTCCATATCCATGAACGCTTTACATTTCTCGCATTTGCCCGGCCCGGCTGCCATGACTTCTGAATGCATCGGACAAACATAAACGACTTTTTTTTCTTCAGATGGCTTTTCCGGAATTAATTTCATACCGCATTTCTGACAATCGCCAGGATTTTCCTGGCGTATCTCCGGATGCATTACGCATGTATAAATCGTTTTCTTACCGGTTTCTGGCGGCATTAGCACGAGTTTCATTCCTCCGCATTTAGCGCATACCGCGCCGGGTTTGTCGGAACGTACTTCAGGGTGCATCGGACAATAATAAATAATTTCTTTCACGCCCGCCGGTCGGCCGCCCGATGAAACAGATTTAAATGGCTCTATTTCGGAAATTGGAACTTTTATGGCTGCAGTTAAAAACATTCCCGGTTTAAGTTTTAAATCGGAATTTCCAATGTCAACTCTTACGTTAATAGTCCTTGTATTCTTATCCATTACATAATCTATAAATGCAACAGTTCCGTCAAAAAAGGCATTTGGATACGCCTGAGCTCTTATGGAAACATGCTGGCCAATTTTCACATATTGAATATCTTCCTCGTAAACTTTAGCCTGCATCCAGACTACAAGGAGATTAGCCACGTCAAAAAGCGGCGTCCCTTCATCGACATATTGCCCTTCGACAACATACTTTTTTGTCACGATGCCTGCTATCGGCGAAGTTATCAAAATATCCGAATCGGTTTTCCCTGTACGTTCGATTCGAGCGATCTGTTCATCGGTAATCCCCAAATAACGGAGCCGTTTTCGAGCCGATTCAGCGAACGACTGGTTAATTTTTTGTGTTCCGTCCAAGCCAGGTATGGCCTGTATTACATTTTTACCGGCTTTTGAAACGTTCAAAAGCTCGTCTATCGTCGACATTAATTGCGGGCTATATATTTTAGCGAGCGAGTCGCCCTGTTTAACGGTGGTACCGGTATAATTAACAAAAAGGTTATCGATTCTTCCGCCAGTTCTGGCCGAGATGCGGGCCAGTTTTCGCTCGTCGAATTCGACAGTGCCCGGAACTTCGATGAATTTTTCGAGCGGAAAATAATCGATCGTCGTGGTTTTTACGCCTGCCAGCGCAACCCTGTAAGGGCTTAATTGTACGCGCCCAAGAATATCGGGCGGCAATTCATCGTTCGATCCGCCTTTATGGCGCATAGAAAGGGGCATTCCGCATATCGGGCAGGAACCCGGAGCGTCACGTATGACATTAGGGTGCATCGGGCAAAAATACTCTATATCCGAAATCAATACCGCATCAGCTGCACTCTCAGGCCGCGTATATTTTTCATAATAGTTCATTATCGTATCCCAGTATCCTATAACAAGCCCTGAAAGCACCAGAATAAGTATAAAACGCAGCCGAACGTTCACGACTTCGATTATAAAAATTATTTTTTTCATTAACGACGTTTCGGCGCCAAATTTTTCTTTATCAGACATTTTGTACTCCCTCCCTGACCTGCCCAATAATGTTTTGACGGCAGCGCAAACAAATAACATATAGCAAATTTTAATATTCCGCTATAGATGTATTTTTGGCAGAACCATAAAAAGACATAACTAAACAGGGATTGATTCTAAAATTTTATTCTATTTTTTCGAAAAACCATAAAACTATATGAAATGAACATAAAAGTATATTAATTATTCGTGATATATTTTATAACGATATCTTAAATGACTGAATTTTAACAAAGTATATTATCGCGAACTGATATTTGTCAAAGCATATTAAAAATATAGAATAGACATTGATTTTGTCATGTTTTGTTTTTTAAAATTTGATTTTACACAGCCTCTATATTTTTAAAATAAGAGCCGGCATTTATAAAAAATTGCCATTTTTTATTAAACCCGTCATTATTCCGATTTCAGACCGGTACCTGCAATTCGTTCCAGCATATTAAAGTGAACAAGGTAATCGATATAAGCTTTTATGTTTTCCATCTCGAATTTAAAAAGTTCCTGCTGTGTCATTACGAGGCTTTCATAATCTATCTGCGAGTTCTGATACGCGCTCATCGCGGCCTGAACCGACATATTGGCCGCCGGAATTATCGAGCCGGAGTATTTGTTTATAAGCTCATTTTGCGCCGAGACATATGACAATTCTTCCGATATCATCCTGAAAGCATCATTTTCCATAGCATTTTTCATTTCAACCGAGGATTTCAGCTCAGCCTCGGCAGCCTTTATGCCGGCATTGATCTTTTTTCTGTAAATCGGCAGTGACGCCCCAACCATGAGAGTCCAGGTGTTTTCCTGCATACCGCCGCTATAATTAGAATATTGAACTGACGTCATAAAATCCGGCCTTCGTGCATATTTTGCGAGCTCGACGCTGTACTGGTTCCTTTCGGCCATTTTTGAGGCCGCCATTATATCGGGATTATTTTTTTTCGCTAATTCAAAAATTGCATCGGCTGACAGCATTATTTCACCGGTTTTCATCGAAAGGTCTATTTCGAAAGAATCATTATCTTTTCGGTTCATGAAACTTCTCAGTTTAGCCGAAAATATTTTATCATTTTTTTTTATAGCAATAAGCTCGGTTTTCATTTTTTCAATTTCAATATTCAGTTTTATCACGTCAGTCTGATTAGCCAATCCAAGCTGATAACGCTGCATTATTAAACTCATGAACCCGCTTAAAATAGCGATGCTTTTTTCTATAATTTTATTTTCGCTCCGCGCCATGTAAAGCATATAATAGTTTTCTTTGATGTCCCGAATCAGATTTTGCCTGTTTATTTCATAATTTGCCCCTGAAACCGCGCTCATCGCCTCGGCCTCTCTGCCTTTCATCGAACGTTTTCCGGGACCAGGAATCATCTGTGAAAGCTTAAAACTTTTTTTCATTCCACGGCCCAAACTCAATGAAGAAACCGGCTGTTCATCGAACATAACCTCGATTTGCGGGTTATCAAGTGACCTTTCGACAACCGCCATCTCGCGGTCGCGTGTTATCGTATAAATATTCGATTTTAATACGGGATAAGAAGAAAGCGAAATTTCTATAATTTTATTTAAAGTAAGATAATTTCCTTTATTTTCGCCAGCAATAAGGCCATTCGAAAAAAGCAAAACATAAAAAATAATAATTACGCAATAAATAAAATACTTTATAAATCTCATAATTCCTCCAGATAACATTTTTAATATACGCAATTTTTAATTAACTCAAAGGCAATTTAACAAAAAAGCACGCCCCGCGGCCAGGTTCGCTTTCAAGTATGACACACCCGCCGTGAAGTTCGGCGAGTTTTTTTACTATCGCAAGCCCGAGACCGGTTCCCTGATTATTTAAATCTATAAGGTTTCGCGCTTTAGCCTGCTCAAATTTGTTAAATATTTTCTCATGATCGTCCTTTGAAATGCCGGCGCCGTCATCCTTCACCGAAAAAATTATTTCACTCCCATTTTTTTGAATTGCAAATTCGATTTTAGATTTCGCGAATTTTACGGCATTCGTAAGCAGATTATTAATAATCCTTAAAAGTTTTAATCTGTCCGCTCTTATATTTATATCGTTTTCAAGAGTATGCAGACCAAGTTCGATATTTCTCGATTGCGCATAATCTTTCATTCCCGAATAAACATCTTTCATAAATTCGTTCACTCTGATATCTGTTTTCATTAAAACTTCCTTGCCAGATTCAAGTTTCGAAAGATGCAGTATCTCATTTACAAGTTTTTTCATCACTTCAAGATGCTTTTTTCCGTTTTCGACAAATTCCTTCATTTCGGGTTTCAATCCGGGCTCACGTTCTATCAGCTGAAGACAGAGATATGAACTTCCAAGAGGCGCTTTCAAATCATGCGAGCAAACCGCAAGAAATTCATCCTTCGTTTTATTCAAACTCTCAAGTTCCTTATTTATTATTTCAATTTTATTTTTTTCTTCAATAATCGCATATTCACGCCTTGCGAGAGCGGCGCCTATAAATGCCCCGAGCAACACATAAGAAAACGCCATGGGAAGCATTTCAAAACCAAATGAATGCCATAAATGTTTGAGCAACTCTGTTTTAGCCGAACTTTCGTCTGGCATACTTTCCATACCATGAACTCCGTGATTATGTCCTATACCGCCGCTTGCAGGTAAACCATTTTCATAATAATTAAATACTACCATCGAATACGGGTGAATGATAAAATACGCGATAAATACGTTAATTAATATATTTTTCAAATAGATATTTAATTTAATCCTGTTCATTTTAAACGTTCATTCTTCCTTTTCGTTTTTTCTTTTCAAATTTTGACGTATATACATTACGGCACTAAATCATAATGTTCAAAAATAAATATTCACCATAAGAACTTATAAAAAATCGTACTAGTCATTATTTCTATTCAAAGTCATTTAAAAATAGTAAAGTATACAAATCGATAAAATGATATTTTATAGCTATCCATATTTCCTGACAGCATTTTCATGTTATAGCATATTAAGAAAAATTTCAATAAAATTTCAATAAAATGAAGTTTTAACCAAAACAGTTATCATTATTCATTTTTCAATAATCAGATTCATCTTTTAGGACCGCTTTTTAAATTATGAACGTCAATCATTGATTTTTAAAAACAAAAATGCTATTATAAAAAAGCTTATTAAAAAATTAAAAGGATGTGTTTTTATGGATATGAATAAACTTTTGAAAATCATCAACCCTATCCTCGGCATTGCATTTTTCATCCAGGTCGCCACAATAATAGCTTTTAAAATGTCGGCCGAACACCATTTCGCATTTCAAATCCATAAATATTGCGGTTATACATTTCTGACGCTGGTTTTTTTTCATATAGTCCTCAATTATAAATGGATTAAAGCTACATACCTGGCGAAATAGCCTTAATCCATTTTCAGAAAAACTCTTTTCTTTATTTTTTAGACGCGGCATTTTTATCTTTAAATGTTTCCACGCACGAAGGGCAGCAGAAATAATACACTTTACCGTCCTTTATCGCGTATATGTTTTTATTAACAGCCCCTCCCATTACCGGGCACTTTCCATCGGAAGCCGCCTCATATTTCGCTTGTTGCGCAATCGGCGCAGGAACGGTTTTGGCCGCGTATTTTCCTGGATTATTCTTGAATTCATCGATACATGTCTGACAGCACAAATGATATACCTTATTTTCATAAATAACGTAGAGTTCTTCCTTAGCGGTATCGCCCATTACCGGGCATATCTTATTTTTAAGGTCAACTACATATTCTTTAGTCTTTTCCGAAGACTTCCCCGGCTGTTCAGCCAGGGCCGAACAATAAACGCCTGCCGTTAGAAATATAAAAACAACCGATAAAATAACCATGAATTTAAATGAATTTAACATATCGAATCACTCCTTTTTTTATAAAACATAATATGCAATTCTAATGCCAAAAATAATTACCGGTTTTATAATATTTTCGGCCGAAACATTTACGCCGGTTCGACAATTTTGTCGTCAAATATGTAAAAAAATACATTATTGTAAAACTTTTATGAAAATGTTAAAATACATTAAACGCCATGAACATTTTTTATAATCAAGATGGGAGAATAATTTTGAATTGGAAAATAATACTCGTCGATGACGATGAATATCAATTAAAAATATTAAAAAGTTTTTTTGAATCAAAAAAATACATAGTAGAATGCGCAAATTCGAAAAACGATGCGCTTTTAAAAATTGAAAATTTCAAACCAGATCTCCTATTAACTGATTTTGCCATGCCCGGCGGCAGCGGCCTTGATCTCGTGCTGGAAGCAAAAACTATTTTTCCTTCTCTTATTTCGGTGATAATGACATCTTACGGCACAATAGAAAACGCAGTTGACGCGATAAAACGCGGAGTAGATAATTTTCTTGAAAAGCCAATCAATTTAGATCTTCTGGAAATAATAACAAATAACCTTTTTGAAAATCGTAAAATGGCTATTGAAAATAGCATGTTAAAAGAAAAAATCAGCGATCCGTTGCCTCAATTAATAGGCAGCGATCCTAAAATAACACATGTAAAAGAATTAATCGCAAAAGCTTCACAATATGAAACTAATGTTTTAATAACCGGTGAAACCGGCTCCGGAAAAGAAGTCGCCGCTTCTCTCATCTGGCGCGCTTCCGACAGATCAAACAGGCCTTACCTGAAAATAAACTGCGCCTCTATTCCAGAAAATCTATTTGAAAGCGAATTATTTGGATACGAAAAAGGCGCGTTCACCGGAGCGGAAAAAAAGAAACAAGGCATAATAGAAGAATGCGGAAACGGCACGCTCCTTCTTGACGAAATAGGGGACATGCCGCTGTCGATCCAGCCAAAACTCTTGCGTTTTCTTGAATCAAAAGAATATTACCGCGTCGGTTCAGTTAAAGCACAAAAATCTGATGTAAGAATAATATTTGCAACACGAATAAATCTTGACGAAGCTGTGGCTAACAAAAAATTCCGCGAAGACCTTTATTTTAGAATAAACGTTCTTAATATTGAACTTCCGCCGCTCCGCGAAAGAAAGCAGGATATCATTGAATTATTCAAGCATTTCTTCAAAATTGCCTCGCGAAAATTCAACATCGCCGAACCGAAATTAGACGACTCATTCGCGCAAAAGATTATTTCTTATGAATGGCCTGGCAACGTGCGTGAATTAATAAATACGGTCGAAAGAATACTAATTTTCTCAAAAAAGGATACGATTACAGCCGATGATTTTAATTTTATAAAAACACCAGGTCCAAGTTCAAACGGAACAAGTAATATTTTTGAAACATTTGGCGCGACATTAACCGCCGCCACAGAAACGCTTGAAAAAATTTACATAGAAAATGCACTTAAAAATTCAAAAAATCAAACAGAAGCCGCTTTAAAACTTGGAATATCAGAAAGAGTCCTGAGATATAAAATGAAAAATCTTAACATTTTAACTTAAATTTAATATTTAATTACGAAAAAATAAAGAGTACTCTTTAAGCGTGAGCAGTCACAGGATGCCTGAATGCACAACTTATGACGTTTTCTTTAGGATAAACAAACATAATGTCGTCCGAATCATTATAAGACGTTATTTGATATTTTACGCCTTCAAAATCAGGCGTAAAATAAAAGCGGGAATAGTAATCCTCAAAATCAATCCCGAAAACTTCCAGCGCTAATTTGCCGAAACTTTTTCTTAATGTATTATCATCTTTATAATCAACGACAAAACTCACGTCACTCATTTTTTCGCCCCGTTCAAGCAACTATTTCGATAAGATTCCCCTCAGGATCCTCGATGCAGCTTTCATAATAACCATCCCCTGTCCTGCGCGGCCCAGAAATTAATTTTATTCCTTTACGCTGAAATTTTTCCGTAATTATGTCTACTTCAGCTTCACTTCCGACGCGAAACGCCATGTGAGCATAGCCGTAATCCGGCTTATTTTCCTGGGCCGGCATGTTATCTGAACAAACGCGCCTCTTCATGAGCTCGACTCTCGCCCCGCCATCGAATGTTATAAAATAAGACTCGAAGTTTTTTTTCACGTTTACGTATTTTTTACCGGCTTTACCATTGAACATAAGTTCATAAAAATCTTTCATAGCTTCTAAATCGTCGACCCAAACAGCGATATGTTCTATGAACATAATTCACGCTCTTATTCATATATTTTTTAAATTTTTCACATAAATAATTATCATAAAAGGATTTTGAACCGAGCTCATAACAGCCTCCGCGCCATGCAAATATTCAAGCTGACGTTGCGCATTATAAAGTTAAAATAAAATGAATTTTTATTCAAAACCTATTTTGGGCGTTCGACAAAATAAGTCATCATGTTGCCTTTGCCTTTTATCATTATTTCGCCGCGCGCCTCGCATGCATATTTATCCTTTACGAGTTTATAAGTGCTTTCGGAAATATTAACTTTGCCGGGTGCGCCGTTCGATTCCATCCGGCTCGCGATATTGACAGAATCGCCCCAGATATCGTAAATAAAGCGTTTTTTCCCGATAACGCCGGCAATTACAGGCCCGGAATGGATTCCTATCCTGATTTCAAGAGGAAGATTCTGGCTGTCGTTTCGTCTTTCAAGAATGTAATCACGCATAGCCAAGGCCATTTCGACCGCATCATAAGGATTTGTTTCATTCGACTCGGGAATTCCGCCGGCTGCCATATAAGCGTCACCTATAGTTTTTATTTTCTCGATATTATATTTTTCGCAAAGACTGTCAAAATAGGCGAATATCTCATTCAATTCCCGTACGAGCTTTATCGGGGTGGTAGTTTCGGACATAGTGGTAAACCCTTTGAAATCGGAAAAAATTATCGTCGCCATCGCATGTTCGCGCGCTATAGTTTGATCGGGATTATCCATTAATTGAGCGGCGATTTTAGCCGGCAGAATATTTTTAATAAGCGTTTCGCTTTTTTCCTTTTCGATTTCTATAATTTTTTTAGATTCAAGAAGCTCCGACGTCCGTTCAGTCACTTTAAGCTCAAGTTCAGAGTTTATTTTTTCGAGATTATTCATAGTCTCGGCGAGCTTTTGCGCCATGTCATTTGCGACATCGCTTATAAGCGAAAACTCGCCCGGCGGAAGTTCCGGCATCCGCTCAGTAAACTTGCCGTCGCTGAATTTTTTTAACCCGCATATAATTTTATTTACCGGCCGAATTATGAATGAATTGCCAAGAATAATCATCGATGCAATAATTAAAACCACTACCGCGATTACTGCATATATGTAAAACTTGAAATTTTCGTCAAAAACTCTCGCCGTGTGGATTGATATGTCACTTATGGTATCGTTATGTTTTTTTTCGACTGCGCCGGTTACTTTCGTGAATTCCTTGATATACGAAGTGACTTCAACGACAACATCCACGCCGTTAAATTTTCCCCAATATTGATATGCGTATTTCGTCTTATAATCATCAGGAATCGAAGAATCCTTAAAAGTCGAAGTCTGCTCGTAGTAAATACCGCCCGATTCACGGTTCACCCAATGGCTTATAAATTTTTCCGTCTGCTGCTTGCGGCGGTCTTCCTCGCTTAAGTTTTTTACAAGCTCGAAAATATTACGCCCGATAATGTCTTTCTTGTTATGAACCACCAATATAAGTTTATCTGAATCAGCCACGGATACTGTAACATAAGAATATTTAGTAAGCGGCTTAATCTCGAATATTTTTTGATAATCTTTATTTTTAATGCAAAAATCAATTATTTTAGACGGATCTTTTACGCCGCGCAACTCATCCCGTGATTCAAGGTAAGCAAGCTGTTCGTAAAAAATTTTCTGCGTGAAAAGCATGACTGAATTTTCATTCATCGAAGTCATGTTTTCGCTGACTATTTTTTTTACGTCGGTGATGTTTGAACACGCTATACTTACGGCGCTGTCTTTTAAATTTTTATAAAAATTCTCGCCGATGCAGTAAGAAAAAATACAAATGACAGTAAAAATCAGTGATAAAAAAATTATTATTTTGAAATGAAGCGTTTGCCAGAATTTTGTTTGCATTGTCACGACCTTCTTTTAATATAAAAAAATATAGCAAACTTAGCAATAATTGTCAAATATTACTTTGATATAATATCAAAATTCTCAGGATTAAATTATAAAAACATAGATTTTTATAAAGAAACAAAGACCGGTTTAATAAAAATTAAAAATTTTCTTGACCTTTATTTTTATATCTGATATTATAAAAAAATCAAAAAAACAAAACCAGAATTTTGAAAGGGGTTTTTTTAATGAAAAAAGGTAGAATTCTTATTTCTCTTATCGCCTTAATGATCGTTGCAAGCTTTTCAGTAGCATTTGCAGGATTTGACAAATTGCCTGGCGTTCCTAAAGCAGCATCGTTAGTTTACTCGGTTACTCTTTCGGGACCTCAGAAAGACGTCGTTAACAAACAAATGGACATGTTCATTAAACATCCGGATTTCGACAAAGTTCTCGCTAATTTAAGCCAGAAAGCAAACGTCGCTATACCAAAAGAAATGGTAGAAAAAATAAAAACAATGACAGGTTTTACAGTCGCACTTGTAGCCGACTTAAAAAACATAAAAGACAATCCTAACGTATTGTTATTATGGTCATTCGACAACGAAAAATCAGCAGCTGAAGTAATGACGATCAGCAAAGACAAAATGCTCGAAGTATCGAAAGCTAAAAAAACCGATTTAGGTTTTAAAGAAGAAGACATGAACGGCATTAAAGTTTACACGACAGAATCAAAAGACAAAACAAAAGACATGTTTAAAGAAACCGAGTTAAAAATGTTCGTAACAGGCAACACACTCGGCATGGTAATATTCCAGAAAAAGAACCTCGAAAATTCAAATGCGTTCTTAAAATCAACAATGGCTTCATTCAAAGACGAAAAAGAATCACTCGCTTCAGCTGATAAATTCAAAGCGGCTGTAGCTAAAGTCGGCGCTTCATCGACAAGCCTTTTCTACCTTGACGGCGAAATGATAAAAGCCGGCGCTAAAGAATCAGACGCTAAAATGGCTGAAATGATAAACTTCATAGCATTCGGCGGCGAAGTAAGCGCTGACGTAACAAAAGTTACTACAAACGGCTGTATCGCTTTAAACGAATCAAAAGAAGAAGACGCTAAATTAAAAATGGTTAAAACCGTATTCGGCAATATTACCGACGCGAAACACGGTTCATCTGTCCTCCCGGCAGACGTAGTATCATTTTTCAACCTTAAATTAAACCTCGGCAAAGATTTTATGGCTCTTCCGGAAGTCGCTCAGTACAAGGGTATGGCTCAGATGATGGGCGGATTTAACCTCGACGAAGACCTTTTCTCATGGTGGAGCGGCGAAATATTTGTAGGCGTAAGCGATTATACTGTTGACGTAAAAGCGGTAAAAGAAAACAAACCGCAGGATATGGAAATGCCTCAGTTATACGTAGGCCTCGGCTGCACAAACCCTGAAAAAGCCAACAAATTTTTTGAAAAACTTCAGGGCATGTTAAAACCAAACGGCGTTGAATTCAAAGCTGAAACAGTAGGCGGCGCAAAAGTTAACGTTGCTGAATTAAAACAGGTACCTTTGAAAAACGCGCTTTTAACTGTCGGCACAGTCGGCAATTACTTCGTTGTAACAACGACAAAAGCCGCTTTTGAAAAAGTAGCTAACGCAGCTGCAAAACCTGAAACATCACTCGGCGCTAACGCTGATTTCAAAGCTCTTAACAGCTGGTCGCCTGCAGCTTTCATAAGCTTCTACATGAACTCGGAAAAACTCGAAAAAATAACAAACGCTATGGCAGAACTCAATCCTGCTTTAAAAGCTCAGAATGTTAACCTCATGAAGCTTTTCAGCGCAACAGGCACACTCGTAAAATCTGATATCACCGGCTCTATGGTTTTCACGATGGATATGTCAAAATTCACACCGGAACTTATAGGCCAGTTCTTCAAAACAATATCAGAGCAGTCAACGGTAAATAAAGCAGAAGAAAAAGCCGCTGAACCTAAAAAAGAAGAAACAAAAGTAGAAGAAAAAGCTGCTTCGGCAGAAGAAAAAGCTACAGAAGCTAAACCAGAAGAGAAAAAAGAAGAAACAAAGGAAGAAGCTCCGGCTGAAAAAACCGAATAATTTCAACTAAAATTTCTCTGTTAATTCAATAAATCAAAACGGCCGTTTTAATTTTAAAGCGGCCGTTTTTTTTATCCCAGTCTCATAAATTTTAAAGTCATTACATTACAGGATTCACAGACAATTATTGACAAATATAATTATTTATGTTAAGTTTAGGTGTTTTAATTTTTCACCACGGAGAGATATATGTGTCTTGGAATTCCCGTTAAAATAACAAAAATTTCAGATAACTCAGCGGAAGCAGAAGTCTGCCTCGGAGATTTCCGTAAAAAAATAAACATAGCCATGATAGAAAATCCGGAGGTCGGCGATTATGTGATTTTGCACGCCGGATTTGCGATATCGAAATTGAGCGAAGCCGAAGCTGAAAAGACTTATCAATTAATAAATTCGCTTGACGAAAAAAATGAATTAATGTTTGTGTAAGATGGATTTTAACTACGAAAAATACGCCCAAAAAATAAATAATGAAAAATCAGCTGAACTATTATTAAACGCCATATCAAGAAACTGCGTAAAAATAGGCCGCCCGGTCAGCGTGATGGAAGTATGCGGTACGCATACTCATGAAATTTTTAAATCAGGCGTACGTCAACTTTTACCCGCAAATTTAAAATTAAAATCAGGCCCCGGCTGTCCCGTCTGTGTCACCGATAACGAATACATAGACGGCGCGGTTGTTTTAGCGCAATCACCTGATAATATAATCTTAACTTTCGGCGATATGCTTAAAGTTACCGGCAGCTTTTCAAGCTTAAGCCTTGCCAAAAGCGGTGGCGCCGATATCAGAATAATATACTCGCCTTTAGATTCAATCAAAATCGCCAATGACAATCCTGAAAAAAATATTATTTTTCTTTCAGTCGGATTCGAAACCACAGCTGCGCACACCGCATTTTTAGTTAAAGAAGCGGCTCAGTCTGGCATTACAAATATATATATATACGAAGGCAATAAAACCGTTCCTGAAGCGCTAAAATTAATTGCGTTTCACCCCGACGTAAAAATAGACGGATTTCTGCTTCCAGGCCACGTATCGGCCGTTACAGGCGTCGATTATTACCGCCCTGCGCTCACTGAATGTAAAATTCCGTCAATAATATGCGGCTTCGAATATATCGATATATTATACTCTCTTGCATCTTTAACCGAAATGATAGCCGCCGGCAAAAATGAAATCAGAAATGAATATTTCAGAGTAGTTTCAGAGCACGGCAATAAAAAAGCTCAGGAATTGATAAGCGAAGTATTTGAGCCTTGCGGCGCAAATTGGCGCGGCCTCGGTCTTTTAAATAATTCAGGACTTGCGCTTAAACCCAAATATAAAAATTTTTCCGCCGCCTTCAAATTCAGTGAATTACTCAGCCGTCGCTATGAACATAAATTCAAAAACACGCCCGCTATCGAAAACTGCCGGTGCGGCGATGTGCTGCTTTCGATAATTACGCCTGCCGAATGCCCGCTTTTTGGAAATGAATGCACTCCTGAAAATGCCATAGGGCCGTGTATGGTATCGAGCGAGGGCACCTGCGCCGCTTTTTATAAATATGCGCAAAATTAAAATCATTAAATTGATACAAATTCTCACGAATATTTTCAAGCCGGCTCGGCGGTTATATTAACTAGATCAGGTATATCCGATGGACGTTATAACGGCGGATAAATTAAAAAATTAGAATATACTAAATAATAAAATGCGAAATTTGAATTCATAAATATAAAATTAGAAAGAATAAATATAAGAAATGGACATAAACAATATTAAAACCAGTGAAAATATGGCCGACGCCAATCAGGAAGCTTCAGGAAAGCTTATAACGCAGGCGCACGGCAACGGCGGCCGGCTTACGCACGAACTAATAAACGACATCTTTTTCAAATATTTCAACAATGAATTTTTAAATGAAAAACTGGATTCCGCAAGAATTGATATTAATAAAACCGCGGAAACTCTCGGCGCATCTTATCCATACGTTAAATTTTCAAAGCCAAAGCTCGCTTTCACTACAGACTCGTACGTTGTCAACCCGATATTTTTCGCAGGCGGCAGCATAGGTTCACTTGCAGTGACGGGCACAATAAATGATCTCATAGTGACCGGCGCCATAGGCTTCGCAATCACCGCCGGATTTATAATCGAAGAAGGATTTAAATTTTCAGAACTTGAAAATATAGTGAAAACCATGGCAGAACTCGCAAATAAAAACGGAATAAAAATCGTTTCGGGCGATACCAAAGTAGTGGAACGCGGAGCGTGCAGCGGCATATTCATAAATACTTCAGGGATCGGTTTGATACCGGATGAAATAGATCTGACGCCGGAAAAAATATCTAAGGGTGATGCAGTAATAATTACAGGCACTCCCGGCCAACACGGCGCGTGCATTTTAAACAGCCGCGGCGATTTTCTGCCGCCTGACGCAATTTTATCGGACTGCGCGCCTTTATTAAAACCATTATCCGAACTTTTAGACCATAAATTCAAAATACGCGTCATGCGCGATACCACCCGCGGCGGGTTGGCCACAACCTTAAACGAGCTTATTAACGGCAATAAAAAGCTGGGAATTTTACTTGAGGAAACAAAAATTCCTTATGATAAAAGCGTAAAATCATTCGCCGATATACTCGGAATAGACCTTCTGTATTCGGCGAGCGAAGGGCGTGCCGTCATAATATGCGCCGATGAAACCGCCGATGAAACAATTAAAGTGTTAAAGCGTCATGAAGATACAAAAAACGCGTCTATAATCGGCCATGTGTGCGATGAGTTCGCCGGACGTACAGTAATAAAAACATCCGTCGGCGGAAAAAGGTTTCTTGATATGCAGGTATTGGAACAATATCCCAGGATATGCTGATTAGTATTTTAAAATGTCATTAGTTTTCAATATAGTCGTTCCTGCGTAAATTGAATTACGCATAAAATTAAAATTTCTTAATATTAAAAAACAGACGGTACGCACAGGAAAATATACAAAGAGTTAAATTACAATGCATGAATTAAGCCTGGCATCAAATATTATCAATATAGTTTCAAGCGAATTAAAAAAAAGGTCCATAAGCTTTAATAAACTTAAAACAGTAAAAATTATTGTCGGCAGGTTAATGCAGGTTGTCCCTGATTCGCTTCTTTACGCCCTTGAAATAACCGGCAAAGAAATCGGATTTTATGATACTGCCTATGAAATAAACATAAAGCCAGTCGAAATAAAATGCCCAAACTGCGGCATTCAATTTACAGCTGAAAAATTCGACATGCGCTGCCCGGATTGCGGTTGTCTCGATGTAATTATCGCCGGCGGCCGCGAATTTTTGATAGATAAAATAATAATTAACGATGATTGATGGGTATTAAAACGCGGGAAATTGACATCGGCAAAAACCAGTAAAAACAATGATAAATTTATACGCTTCATAAAGAACGAATTATAAATTTAATACGCGGGCGTGTTATTGCAAAAGCCTTCAAAAATCAGAAAAAACAAGAAAATTATTGACATTATAAACTAAAAAAGATAAAATAGTATCTTGAATTATTTAAAGATTGTTAGGAGGAATAAAGTGGAACGTTGTGGTTTGATTGCCGGCGCTGGAAGATTTCCACTGATTTTCGCTGAAGAAGCCAAAAGGCAGGGCAAATATCTTGTGGCGGTAGCGCTGACAGGTATAGCTTCGTCCGAGATCGAAAAAATCGCGGATAAGGTCTATTGGCAAAATGTAGGGCAGCTCCAGAAACTGATAGATAGCTTTAAGGCGGAGTCAATAAAAGAAGTCATAATGGCAGGTAAAATTCCCAAGACAATACTATATTCCGATATAAGCCTTGACTCAAGACTGAAATCGATATTTAGTAAAATCAATAACAATAATGACGACTCGATACTTCTGGCGCTCGTTCACGAAATCGAAAGTGAAGGAATGAAAATACAGGACAGCACGACATTTCTTTCGAAACTTCTAATCGAAAAAGGCGTGCTGACCCGCGGCGAACTCATGGAATCCGAATGGCAGGACGTCAATTACGGCTTCAGCATCGCAAAGCAGATTGCCGGACTCGATATAGGCCAGACCGTTGTCGTAAAAAATAAGGCCGTTTTAGCGGTTGAAGCAATAGAAGGCACGGACGAAGCGATATGCAGGGGCGGCATGCTCGGCAAAGGCGGAGTGGTCGTGGCAAAAGTCTCAAAACCGAACCAGGATAAAAGATTCGATATGCCTGTAATAGGCACCGACACTATTAATGTGATGCTTAAAGCTGGCGCCAAAACACTTGTAGTTGATGCCGGCAAGACAATATTTCTCGACAAGGAAAAAGTAATCGACCTTGCGCAGTCCAAAGGGCTTAAAATAGTCGCCATTTAATTGACGGCTTTTTTGTTTTTTATGAATGAATGTTCATGAAAAGGACGCGGCCTATTCGTTATCAACTTTTTATTTATTAATTTTTACGGTAATCGGGTGAGTTTTTATCAGTACTAATTTTTTTATTTCCGCTGGCGAAGTTTCCGGTGATATGTACGGCGCTCTCTTAGCGTCCGCCTTAAAGCGTAAAAGGCCTGAATGCGGACTTTTTGGAATTGGCCTGGAAAAAATGAAAGCGGCCGGCGTTGATTTTTTAGTAGATTTTTCGGCGCATTCCGTGATGGGTATTACCGAGATACTCGGAGCGCTCTTTCGCAGTTATAAAATAATTAAACAAGTTGAAAATTTCTTTGAAAAAAATGACATAAGCGCCGTAATACTTATTGATTACGCCGGGTTCAACCTGAAATTAGCCGCTATAGCAAAAAAATTCGACATACCGGTTTTTTATTTCGTGCCTCCTAAATTATGGGCCTGGGGAGAATTCCGGGTAAAAGGCCTGAAAAAAAATATTGACAAAATATACTCGATATTTCCGTTCGAAAAAGTTTTTTTTAAAAAGCACGGTATCAGCAATGAGTTTTATGGGCATCCGATATTTGATATAATAAATGCGGCCGGATTTGATTACACCGGATTTTTAAAAAACGAAAAGGCCGGATTAAATGCAAGAGATCAAAAAATAATATTGATGCCCGGCTCGCGCAGTCAGGAAATAAAAAGCCTGCTGCCGCTTATGATAAAAAGCGCGGAAAAATTCAGCGCAAAATACGCAGAGATTTTACCGGACCTTGAATTCGTGGTTCCTATAGCTGACGGCGCCGATATTACCGCAATAAGAACGGCTCTTTCGAAATCGTCAATAAAGTACAGAATAACAAGGAACGAACTCGAAAAATATAACGAATTCAGCCGCGCGCTGATGGCATTTGCCGCCTCGGGCACCGCTGTTTTAGAACTTGCGCTTTTCGGCGTGCCCGCGATAACACTTTACAGGGCATCGATAGTTACCGAGCTTGCGGCAAAAATGCTTTTGAACGTTAAATATATCAGCCTGCCCAATATACTTCTGGACGCTCCGGCCGTACCGGAATTAATACAGCGCATGGCTAATGTAGATAACATTGTTTATCACGCAGGCGCCTTTATTGAAAAATCAGATTACGCGGCGAGCGTAAAAAAATCATTATTATCCTTAGCCGATACGCTCATTTTCGATGCCGGAAATTCATGCGCCGATAAAATTGCGGCAGACATCTGCTCTATAAGCGCCGGAACTCTCAGCGACAAGAAGGTTGTGAAATAAATTGCCCTTACTGCTTAAAAGATTTTACAAAGATTATGTGATCCAGCATTACCGCTACTTAATCGCCATATTTTTCGCGTCAATAGTCGTTTCCGCCGCTACCGCTACGCCGGCCGGCATTATGAAATATGTCATAGATAAAGTTTTGTTCGAAAAAGACTCGACGTTCCTGGCATTAATTTCAGTCGGGCTTTTGATTATTTTTGTCATTAAAGGTTTTTTTTATTACATCCAGAATTATTACACGGCGCTTATCGGTCAAACAATGCTTAAAAACTTAAGAAATAAAATATTTGCCCACACAAACAGCCTGCCTATAAGTTTTTTCGAAGAACGTCAGGCAGGCCACATTATGACGAGAATAACATCTGACGTCATAGTGCTTCAAAACGTAATAGACTCGAGCATCGGCATATTTTCCGACATGATAACCATATTCGCGCTTATAATCTGGATTTTATATATAAATTACCAGCTGGCGCTGGTCACATTTTTAGTAATACCATTTATAGGATACATAGTTTCAAGATTTTCACAAAGAGTGCGCGTGCTGACGCATACTCTTCAAAATAAAGTCGGCGACATAACCTCGATACTTCACGAAAAAATTGCCGGCATAAGGACCGTCAAGGCATTTTCCAACGAACCTTTTGAAAATGCCAATTTCGAGAAAGAAGTCGCCGAGAACTATAAAATTGCCATGCGCTACAGTCATGTAATTGCCTTGATACTGCCGGTAATTGAATTTTTAAACACGACAGGTATAGTAATAGTGCTTGGAATCGGCGGATACCTGGTAATAAAACCAAATCCGGCGCTGACTCCGGGTGAATTGATAAGCTTTCTGACCGCGCTCGGAATGCTGTTCACTCCAATAAAAAGACTTACTAACGCTACGAGTTATTACCAGCAGGCTTATGTATGCATCGAAAGAATATACGAAATACTCGACGTAACACCAGAAACTGCAAACGACGCTAATTCTCAAGAAATGCCGGCAATCAAGGGGCACATAAATTTCAAGGATGTTTTTTTCAAGTATAAAACATCTGACGGCGGCATCTTCAACCTCAATCTCGAAGTAATGCCGGGCGAAATTATTGCATTTGTCGGGCCGTCAGGCTCGGGAAAAACAACGCTGATAAACTTATTATTAAGATTTTATAAACTGAACTCCGGAAAAATTGAAGTCGACGGAATAAATATAGAAGACGTAAAAATCCATTCGCTGCGTTCACAAATAGGTGTAGTGCCCCAGGAAGCAGTCCTGTTTTCAGGTACGATTGCCGATAACATAAAATACGGACGCATTGACGCCTCCGACGAACAGGTGACAGAAGCGGCGAAAATGGCCAATGCTTATGACTTCATAACAAAATTTCCCGACGGTTTTAACACACGCGTCGGCGAGCACGGCATAAAATTATCAGGCGGCCAGAGGCAGAGAATCGCTATAGCGCGGGCTATTTTAAAGGACCCTAAGATATTGCTTTTAGACGAAGCCACGTCCGCCCTTGACGCCGAATCCGAATCGCTCGTAAAAGATGCGCTCGACAGATTAATGCAGGGCAGAACTACATTCATAATAGCTCACAGGCTTTCGACGATTAAAAACGCTCATGAAATAGTAGTATTAGAAAAAGGCCGGTTGGCCGAAAAGGGGACCCACGAACAATTAATAAGTTCAGACGGAGTATATCAAAAATTATATCAAACATATTTTGAAAAAGAGCCGGTGCAAATTTCGAATGGGGCTTAACAATTTATTTAAACAGGCATTTATGCCGACGCTTGGAAAATTTTTAATAAAAAACATATCCGGGTCGCTTGATGTGAAGGTAATCGGCTACGAAAATTACGAATACCTCAAACAGCACGGCAAGCAATGCATTATCGTATTCTGGCACGGCCTGCAATTTTTCCCAGTTTATTATTTCAGAAACAAAAAAATAGCGATAATGGTCAGCATGTCGCGCGACGGCGACGCCCAGAGTAAAATTCTGAGTTCTTACGGCTACGAAATAGTCCGCGGGTCTTCAAGCCGCGGAGCAGTTACCGGGCTTATAGGCTTGAAAAAGAAATTGGAGGAAGGTTTTGACGTGGCATTGGCGATCGACGGGCCTCGCGGGCCTTTGCATACGGCCAAGGAAGGCGTAAATTACCTGGCGATCAAACAAAATTGTTATGTTTTACCAATAACATGCTGGTTTTCATCGTACAAAAAATTTAACTCCTGGGATGAATATATATTGCCTTACCCGATGGCTAAGGGAATTTTAAGCATCGGAAGGCCTTTTCTCCCAAATAACATGAAATATCCTATGATGACACATAAATATCTTGAAAAAATATTAAATTCAATGACCGAGGAAATCAAAACTCTTGTAAATGCAGAAAAGGCAGAAAACACTAAATGAGCAGTAAAAACAAGAAAATTATGGTAATGGCCGGCGAAATATCCGGTGATTTATACGGCTACCCGCTTCTTGTCGAAATCAAGAAGAAATATCCTGATTTCGAAATATGCGGTGTCGGCGGGCCTAAAATGAAAAGTGCCGGCATGAGCCTTTTTTACGATTCATCTTCCTGGGGTACGATCGGGCTCATCGAAGCATTCAAAAAGCTGCCATACCTTTACTTCGTTTATTACGACGTATCCAAAAAATTAAGAGAAATTAAACCTGATTTATTAGTATTAATCGATTATCCAGGCTTTAATATGCGCCTCTGCCGTTACGCGAAGAAGCTCGGCATACCTACACTTTATTACTTTCCGCCTTCAAAGTGGTCTTATAATCCTGAAGATGTTATCGACGCCGCGCGGAACATCACGAAAGTCGTAGCGCCGTTTAAACATACGGCGGACGTCTATAAAAAAGCCGGCGCTGATGTCGAATTTGTCGGCAACCCGCTGCTCGAGATAGTTAAACCGTCAATGCCCGTCAATGAATTAAAGAAAAAATATAATATTAAAGACGGCGAAAAGATAATATCGCTCCTGCCCGGCAGCCGTTCGATGGAAGTAAAGTATATGCTTCCGATGCTGGTTAAAACCGCGGGGCTGATATCGCAAAAACTTCCCGGTTCACGATTCATAATGCCAGTTTCATCATCAACGATATCAAAAGGCACCGGCATCACAATGGAATACATCAAATATCAAATAAATTCCGGAACGGCAAAAATCGATATCGAACTGGATACGACCTACGACATATTCGCGATATCTGATTTTTCAATAATAACTTCCGGAACAGCCACTCTAGAAGCGGCCTGCCTCGGCGTGCCGATGGCTATAATTTATAAGGTTTCATTTTTGACCGAAATTTTTGCCAGAAGCATTACAAAATTGCCTGAATATTTCGGCCTTCCAAACCTTATATTAAACCGTGAAGTGGTTCCTGAATTAATACAGCATAATTTTTCACCTGAAATTGTTTGCAATAAGGTTATCGAAATACTTAACTCACCCGAAAAAATTGCCGATATAAAAAATAACCTGGCCGAAGTCATAAAGACTCTGGGCGAGCCGGGCGCAACTACAAAAGTATCAGAATTAATATTAAAAATGGTAAACAATGAAAATGAACGCTAAATTTGAGAGCCTTCGCGAAGGCTCTGACATTCCTGAAAAATTATTGGATTCAAAAACGATATTCAAAGGCCGCATGGTCAATCTCAAGATTGACGAAGTGGAGCTGCCTGACGGGCAGAAATCCACGCGCGAAGTCATAACGCATCCCGGCGCGGTTGTTATAATTCCGGTGCGCGAAAACGGCAATATCGTGTTTGTACGGCAGTACCGGCACGCCATAAATAATTTTGTGCTTGAACTTCCGGCCGGCAAACTAGACCATCCCGGTGAAAACCTCGAGGAATGCGCACGCCGCGAACTTTTAGAAGAGACAAAATATGATTGCAAAGAAATTAATAAAATTTTCGAATTTTATTCTTCGCCGGGTATGACTGATGAAAAAATGAATATATTCGCGGCTTCCGGGCTTACATTAAAAAAATATGACACTCAGGATTATGACGAATTCATTTCGCGCGTCGAATATCCGCTCGAAGAGGCGCTTGAAATGGTAAAACATAACAAGATAATCGACGGTAAAACCGTTATCGGGCTTTTATATTATTCAAACTACATAAAGTCGATGAATGTTAATTCAGAAATCAATTCAATAAAACTAAATGATTAAACTATTTATAATTTTGCCATCACAATTAAGAAGATGGCAATTTTTCTTATACGAAAGGGGCAATAATAGTATGACACCAACCGCTAAAGAAAAAACAAACACGAAAGATGCCGTCGAATATACAATTCACGGCACTTACAAAGTAAATGACAGAATTCACCACAATTCATTCAACGATATCGGGACCGTTATCGACGTCGGCGTGACAAAAGACAATGAAAAGAAAATGGTTGTCGAATTTGAAAAAGTCGGCCGAAAAAGATTGATAATGGGCGTTATCGACTCAAGGAAAGCCGCAAAATAAAGAAAAACACTTATTTCAACAATAAATACACACTTTTGCCGCTTTATCTATAATGGCAGAAGTGTGTATTTTCTTTTTCCATGATTATCCGTTCCGTACGGACCATAATTTTATTTTAAAGGTGTATTTGCAGCATGAACTTAAGCAAAAAAATATATACTTCGTCTGAAGTTTCAAAAATGGCTGAAAAACTTTCAAAAGCCGCCAGACTTGGCATCATTGGCGAAAAAAACGAAAACAATGAATATATATTCTGTTCTTATGTCGGCAAAGGCGAAATATCAGACAAATGGAACATAAAGATATATAAATTCAACGAGAAAAAGAAAGGCCATTCCGTCGTCTGCACCGATATGTACGTTCTGGGAAGGTTATTGAAAGATGATTTTGATTTCAGCGCGCCGGAGCATCTTAAAGTTTTAAAAATCGACGATGCCGGCTGGGGATACCCGCTCTGCGGCGTAATGGTAGGAGTGACCGACGAAGTAAGCCTGAAAACAGCAGTGGTTTCAGTTAAATACTTTCAGGGCGAAAATTTCGCCGAAAAAAAATATCTAGCCGAATATACGCGGCTCGGCCTGAGCCTTGTCGAAGAATTCGGCGCCAACTGCCACACCCACAGGATCGAAATATGCAGCGGATTTGTCAATCAGATGCTGAAAGACGAACTGCGCAAAAGGAACTTTCACGTCAAAATAGTTGAAATAAAAGGAATGCTCCAGGACACTCTCGAAGAAGAATTCAGAAAACATGTCAAAAGCGAGCTAAAAACAGATATCTACTATGACCCAAAATTGATGGACAAAAACGATATAATGAAAAGATTCAACGAAACGGTCGAATTCGGACGCAAAAATTGCCCGCAGCTTTTAAAAACAGGCTGGGCGTCGATTGGCGAAAAAAATGAAAAACGTTCAAAATAGCCGTGATATCGCTCAAATATCGCTTTTCGCCGCGCTGATGGCCGCCGGTGCTTTCGTTAAAATCCCTCTGGGCAGCGTGCCGGTAACGTTGCAATTCTTTTTCTGCGCGCTTGCCGGTGTCATACTCGGCCCTAAAAAAGCGGCGCTCGCGGAATTATTATATGTCCTGATGGGGCTTATGGGTCTTCCTGTTTTCACAAAAGGCGGCGGAATCGGTTATATCGCCCAGCCGACATTCGGATACATAATAGGTTTTATTTTCGCGGCATTTGTAATCGGAAAATTATTCGAGACTTTTAATTCCGATTTAAGCCGTATAAGCTTCATCAAAACATACGTCTCGATGCTTTGCGGCGTGCTTGTGATTTACGCTTTCGGCCTGCCTTATTTATACTGCACTTATTCATTTTATTTAAATTCGCCAAAAGCAGTCACGTGGATTTTATATTACGGTTTTCTTGTGACAATACCCGGAGATATGATCATGGCCTTTTTTGCCGCAACATTGGCCGGCCGGATCGTGCCGGCGCTTTCACGGCTGTCATTAAAATAAACCGCACCGGGTGCAAAATTTTAACTAAAACGCAATTTTAAATATTAAATTTAATAAAAGTTGTAATTTACAGCAAATCTTAATAAGATTCAAAAAAGCTTTACTTTAAAAGATTCCAAGACTTTAAAAACAGCCTTTAATATATTCATTTTTACTAATTTACTTTTGAAATCAATCAATATTTCAATTTTAAATAAATGAGTTATTTCAGGCAGTTAAGAGCGAAAACGGCAGTACGCTGATTATCATAAAATTTAAAAAATCCGTCCAGCTTTGTCATCTTAAAAACTTCGAACACGCGCGGCTGCACCGAACAGAACGCAATATTTCCGCCAGAAGCCGCGATTTTTCTTTCAATTATCAAAAACGCCCTGATGCCGTTGCTGCTTATATAATCAATTCCGCTTAAATCCAGCAAAAATTTCTTCTCGCCGTTATCGAACATAAAGTAAAACCTGTCTTCCAATTTAGAAGCGGTTACAGCGTCCAAGCGGCCTTTTAACGTAAAGATAAAAACGTCCATATCCCTGCTTTCGGAAATAAGCATTTTCCCTCCATAAAGACAAACATATCAATTTAACAAAAATAAGGCTGAAAAAATTAAATAAATTACCGGCACCATTATAAAAAAATATCAAGAGATATCTTATTACGAAAATCTTCTTAATAAATATATAAATATGGCTTTATCGGCGGTAATTTAAGGGCGGCGGACAACTTTGTTATTTTTCGGGGTTTTCTAGAAGCTTAAATCTTAAGAGGCACTTTTCATAATTCTGGCAATAGCTGCAGCAGTGGCGATTTTTATCGTTTTCGCCGCGGCGCCAGTTAATCTGGCATGTGGTGAAATTATTGCACCGGTGGCAGCAATACCAGTTCATGTGTGTCAATTCTCGCTTTTTTATATCTTCTACAAGAACGGTCAAATCTATAATTTTTTCGATATCAGCTTCTGTTTTATTAAGCAGATGGTTCAAAAAATTGATTTCCGAATCATCGCCGTAAAGATTTATTATGAATATTTCTTCGAAAAGCTTTTTATTTGAAAGCGGTTTGGGCGGCTTAATTTCTTTTAATTTTATCTCGGGGCATATGTTTTTTTCAAGATTTTCCTCGATGCGCATTTCTTCAAGGCATTTTTCATAGCTCTGGCAGTAGCTGCAGCATTTTCTTTCAACGGCGCGTTCGCCGCGATACCAGTTTATCCTGCAGGTATGAAATTTATCGCAGCGGTAGCAGCAATACCAGTCCATTTTAGTAAGTTCGCGACGTTTGATGTCTTCGATCAACGCAGCCAGCTCGACAACATTCTCGGATTTCTGGGTATCCTGCATCAGCTTATAAAACAGATTCGATTCAGCCTCTGTTCCATAAATATTAACTATGAATATTTCTTCCATAAATAAGGGATAAAATTCTCCCATAATAATGCCTTGCCCTGTTTGTATTTTTATTTTAAGCTTATTATTAAATAATACGCAATAAAGCGCGTTGCTATTTTTAATTTTTATTTTATGCCGCAGTCAAATTTCTTATTAAGCAGCTTAGCCATTTCGGATATTTTTAAAATTATATCATCCAGCCTCTCCGGTTTGAGCGCCTGTTCAGCGTCTGAAAGCGCTTCTTCCGGGCGGTCATGCACTTCGATCATTACGCCGTCCGAACCAGCCGCAACAGCAGCCAGCGAAAGCGAACCGATATAATTCCATTTCCCGCAGGAATGAGAAGGATCGACAATTATTGGTAAATGTGACAGGTCCTTGATTATTGGAATAGCCGTAATGTCGAGAGTGTTACGATAAGAATTTTCAAAGGTCCGAATGCCGCGTTCGCATAAAATGACATTTTTATTACCACGGCATAATATATATTCGGCACTTAACAAAAATTCTTTAATAGAAGAACTCATTCCCCTTTTTAACAACACCGGCTTATCCAATTTGCCGGCCTCTTTTAACAGCTCATAATTCATTGCATTCCGCGAACCTATCTGTATAACGTCAGCCGTGTCATAAATTTTTTCAATATGACGGACATCGAGCAATTCCGTTACAATGCCTAATTTATATTTTGTTCTTATGTATTTTAATATTTCAATGCCTTCCGCGGCAAGCCCCTGAAAACTATATGGCGATGTCCTCGGTTTATATATTCCGCCTCGAAAAAGCTTTATTCCTCTGGCCGCTATTTTTTCGGCTATACGTCCAGCCTGCTCCGCGCTTTCAATCGAACACGGCCCGGCAATTAACGCTATATTCCCGCCGCCTACGATGCTTTCGCCGATTTTGACCGCGGTATCCTTCATTCCGGGCTCACGCACGGCATTTTTATAAGGCGGCTCATTTACGACCACCTTTTCAATACAGTCGAAACTTTCAATATAATTGGTGTGTAAATAAGCGTCTTCAAGTTCAACGCTTATTATTTTTTTCCCTGCATCTTCGGCCTGACAATAATTGAAGCCATTCTGGGCAATATAGCTCAAAAGCGCATCCAATGAATCACGTCCGGCATTTTCCTTTGTTATTATAAGCATTTTTTCTCTTTTCTATTCAACTTCCGCGGAAATAAATATATTGAAAAATTTATAAATTTAATGACTTTCATGCATAAAACCTAAAAAGCAAAATGAACCAATCACAAAATTTAATCTTAATTTTTCAGCCAATCGCACTTAAAACGATCTTATTTAATCCTTGCCAAAGTTGATTTTCTATTATAAAGCAGCATAATACGACCCTGAAATATAAATTGCAATTTAAAATTATTCCGCGTTCGACGGTTTCGGGAATTTATTTGAAAGCTCATTCCACGATGAATAATTCCTGCCCTGGCTTGTTATAACGCCGGTATAAATTGTTAAATCATGAAGGTTATACGAAAACACGTTGTATTCGTCGCCGGTTCTCGACACGGAATACTGGCATTCCGGTCCTGAATTAGGCAATTCGCCCAGATTTTCGCCTACATTCGCCCACCATTTCCATGATTTGCCGTCGTTTGTAGAAGCCACGGTAAGAGTCTTCTTATTCATATTAAGGCACAGGCATGTCGTCTGAGTGCCTTTAACGCTGAAATTAATAATGGCGCCGTCTTCATATGTGTCCGGCAGCGGAAGGCTCGACGAATATATCGTCCACCATTTCCATGATTTGCCGCCGTCCGCAGATACCGAATACTGGATAGACGTTTTCTCGGTGTCATAAATAAAAGCGTAGACTTTAGCGCCGTCCTTCGCAAAACTTATGCGGCAATTTTCGTTGAATTCCTCTGGCAGCGGAAGGCTCTCCTGCAGAGAATTCCACCATTTCCATGATTTGCCGTCGGAAGTTTCTGAATAATATACGGATTTTTTATCGGGATTGAACGAAAAACCGTAAAATCCGCTGGAGGAATATCTGTTAAATGAAACAGCCGTCATTACTTTCGTTTTTATTTTTATAGCTGCCGATTTTTCAGATTCGTTACCGGCCTCATCGATCGCGCTGATTTTATAATAATAAGTCTTGCCGCCCGAAGTTTTAGAGTCGGCGTAATTAGGTTCCGCCACCTTCGCTCCGTTATTCAGCGGCTCAAAATTCCCGTTTTCGCTTTCACCGCGGTAAATTACATAACCTGCAATATCGTCAGACTTAACCGCCGGCCATGAAAGCGACACTTTGCGCCCTGAAACTGCAGCCGCTATATTTGCCGGCGCTGAAGGTGCCTGTGTATCTTTTACTTTCACTGTCAAAATCTCAGAAGCTTCGCTTTTAATTCCGTTTACACCTATAGTAACAACTGCGTAATAATAAGTCTTGCCGTTAGCAAGTTCTTTATCCTCAAAATTAGTTTCTTTTGAAGTTTTTAACTCTTTAAGCGACGATACGCTGTTTTCGTTACCGCGCAATATGACGTATTTATCGGCATTTTTCGACGTCGATGCCTGCCATGATATTTTAGCCACGCCATTTTCAGCGCTCTCGCATTTCAGCCCGCCCGCGGCAGCCGGAGGCGTTAAATCTTCAGTCTGGCCATTTTTAACGTCAGATTTCTTCGATTCATTGCCCTTCTTATCGACCGCGGAAACCGCGTAGTAATAAGCTTGACCGCCCGCGCAATCCTCATCGGTATATTCGGTTTTATTAATATCTTCAAAACGTTTCAATTCGGATAATTCCGACGAGTTCTTGCCTTTATAAATAACATAGTATGAAAAATCTGAAGCGCCGTTTTTCTCCCAGCTTATCACTATATTCTTTCCAGACACTTTAACGCCGATTTTTTGAGGAGTTTCCGGCGCGGTTTTATCAGCCGTTTCAACCTTTATGACATCGGACAACTTAGATTCATAAATCTTCTTTGGATTAGCTTTATCTTTTACAGCCGAGGCGACCTTGTAGTAATATGTCTTGCCGTCGGTCACATCGCTGTCGAGATATTGTATTTCAGGAACAAAATACATAAAATCCTTTTCGGTTATCTCAGAAGATTCGCTCCTGTAAAGTTTATAAAGCGAAGCGCCTTTTACGCTTGTCCAGGATATTTCTATGCCCTTATCGTTATATTTTGCCGAAAGCCCGGAAGGCGCGTCAAGTGAAACCGTTTCAGAGGCGGCAGCCTTAGCCGGCTCTGCGGCAGGCGTATTTTCAACAGACTGCTGCGTTTTTGCGCTGTCAGGGGCAGTAGTGTCTTGGGTTTCATCGGCCGGTTTTTTATCTTTTTCAGCTTCCTTTTTATCTTCCGCCGGTTTTGCGGTTTCGGCATTAACATTTGAATCGCTGCCTATCGTCTTTATATCGCCGCCCGATTCTTTCGGCGATTCCGTTTTTTTATCTTCAGTTTTGACTTCAGTCTTAGGTTTCTCCTCTGTTTTTGGAGTTTCATCTTTCTTAGGCGAATCACTGCCTATAACAATCACATCATCTGTTTTTTTAGGTTCGTCAGCGGCAAGCGCGCCGGTCATAAATTGCGAAGCTAATACGATCGCGGCTGCGGCCGGTATAATAAATTGTTTTTTCATTATATTTTTCCTCCGTATTTTTCTTAATAATTAATTTTTTATTTTACAAAATGCAATAATTCAAAATAATTTCAAAGATTTAATCAAATTCCGGGACTGATCGAAGAAAAATCAATTTTTATTTTATCCTAGTAATTTTAAAAATAGCTTCGAAATATGTATTTCTCCAAAATTCAATATCACACAATTTGCCGGACAACTTCGAATTTTGCCGAATGCTGATTATTCAACCTTTTTTAAAGGTTTCAGCCAGTTCGTAACCTTATATCCTGTCTTTTCAGCGGCTAAAACAGCTTCGCCTATTTTTACAGTGCCATCGACGTATGACCATATTTCAGCTTCCACAATTCCGGCTTTTTGAATTTTATTAAAGTGCATAATCCATGTCGATACTTTCTTTTCTTCCATAGAGTATTCTTTTTTGAACTCAAAAAAATCGTTTTTAGAATCAGCCGCTATAAATAAACCTTTACGGTCGATATCGAAGAACCGTTTATTCCATCTATAAATTCTGAACGTAACCGGCCTCACGTCTGACTGCGCCTGCGGAGACACGAGTTCGATATTCGAGTCAGCGTCGATATCGCCGATCATCTCAAGCTGTTCAAGACCGGCGTCGCCGAAATAAAAAGAAAAATCCTCGCCGAACCCCTTAACGCTCGGACTTTCCCATATATTTACATAATCGGATCCTTTTTTTCTGGAAACGCAAAGCTTGTAATATCCGCCAGAATCATCTGAAAAATAAGGTTTCAAATCGATTTTTTCCTCGGCGCCATCGCCGTCAAGGTCTATCATCAGCACTTTTTTTACTTCCTCGGGAACGACCGAATCTGCCGGTTCCTGACGCGATTCCTTATTTGCGCCGACTTCTACTGTCTTATCCGAATTATCAGATGAAACCACTTTTATATCTTTAGACGACACAGCCTGTTGTTCACTTTTGACTTTTTCCGAAGCATCGGCATTATAGCCGCCGACTAACGCATTAAAGCACAACAGCAAAGTTATCGTTAAACATGAAACACATTTCCCAGCATTTTTTATCATAAAAACTCCTGATTTTTTATTTTTTAAATCAAGCAACTATGTAACATCATATAAAGAATATACTATAAAAATAAGTTCAGAGTCAATGATTTTTATTTGCATATTTAACCCGTATCTTATTTATTGAATAAAAAAATCTTTTATGTTAAAATTCATTTTATTAAAGTTTATTTTAACAGGTGATATTTATGTTTTATCCAGCTACGCGTCTCAGAAGACTGAGACTCAATCCGGTCATCAGAAACCTTGTCGCCGAAACTTCAGTTTCGGTTGATAACTTGATAATGCCTTATTTCGTAATCTACGGAAATAATAAAAAAATACCGGTTCAATCGATGCCCGGCGTTTTTCAGTATTCCGCCGACACACTCATAAGCGAGCTTAAATCGGTTTACCAAAACGGCATAAAAACCATAATATTATTCGGCATTCCCGAACAAAAGGACGAACGCGGCGACTGTGCGATCTCAGATGACGGTGTGGTGCAGAACGCCATCAGGCTCATAAAAAAAGAACTTCCTGAAATGATTGTTATAGCCGACGTATGCTTATGCGAGTACACCTCGCACGGCCATTGCGGCATTTTAAATAACCAGTACGTCGATAATGACCAGACGGTTCATCAGCTCGGCAATATGGCGCTCTCATTCGCGAGGGCCGGTGCGGATATCGTCGCGCCTTCGGACATGATGGACGGCAGAGTCGGGTTAATGCGCGAATTCCTCGATTCCGAAAATTTTACCAACGTGCTGATTCTTGCATATTCAGCAAAATATTCATCCGCATTTTACGGCCCGTTCCGTGAAGCTGCTGATTCGGCGCCAAAATTCGGAGACCGCAAAACTTACCAGATGGACTGCCGCAATTCTGAGGAAGCGCTCAGGGAGGCTGCACAGGACATAGAGGAAGGCGCGGATATTGTCATGGTAAAACCCGCGCTTGCTTATCTCGACGTGGTAAGCAGGGTCAAAAAAGAAGCCAAAGTTCCGGTCTGCGCATACAGCGTTTCAGGTGAATACTCAATGATAAAAGCGGCCGCGCAAAACGGCTGGATCGACGAGAAAAAAATCGTAATTGAAACATTGATTTCAATAAGAAGGGCCGGTGCGGATATGATAATCACCTATCACGCTGCGGATTTCGCTTCCTGGCATAAAAACGGCGGTGCTGCCTGATGAAAAACATAAAATTATCCGAACGTTACCATCAAAAATCCATGCAGTTCCTGCCTGGCGGAGTTAATTCCCCCGTCCGCGCGTTCAAATCGGTCGGCGGCACACCTATATACATAAAAACCGCTAAAGGCTCAAAAATAAAAGATATAGACGGCAACAGGTACATAGATTACGTTATGTCCTGGGGTCCGATGATATTCGGCCACTGCGAAAAATCAGTGCGGCTTGCGGTCCAGAAAGCGCTGAAATCAGGTTCTTCATTCGGCGCGCCGACAGTAAATGAATATGAATTCGCAGTCGAGATATCAAAACTATTTCCCGCGATGCAAAAAATAAGGCTTGTAAGCTCCGGTACGGAAGCTGTCATGAGCGCAATCCGTCTCGCGCGCGGAGCTACCGGACGCGATTATATATTAAAATTCGACGGCTGTTATCACGGGCACTGTGATTCGCTGCTTGTAGCGGCCGGATCGGGCGCGCAGACATTCGGCGTACCGAATTCCAAGGGCGTTCCTGCCGATTTCGCCAGATTAACGCTGACCGCGCCGTTTAATAACATTCCGGCGCTCGAAAAAATATTGAACGAATATAAAAATAAAATAGCCTGCGTAATATTGGAACCAGTCATAGGCAATATGGGCGTAATTAAACCGGCCGAAGGATTTCTGGAAAAACTCCGCGTTCTTACACAAAAAAATGATATTTTGCTCATATTCGACGAAGTAATGACAGGATTGCGGCTGGCCCCGGGCGGAGCATGTGAGAAATACGGCATCGCGCCCGATATTGTTACGCTTGGCAAGATAATAGGCGGCGGCCTGCCTATCGCCGCATACGGCGCATCAAAACAGATAATGTCAAATATCGCGCCTGAAGGCGGAATATATCAGGCTGGAACCCTTTCCGGCAATCCTCTTGCAGTCGCCGCCGGCCTTGCAATGATAAGAAAAATAAAAATGCACAAGGAAATTTACAGCCAGCTCGAAGAAAAAGGCGCATTTTTAGAAAACGGCTTCAATGAGGCCGCCAAAAAAACAGGCCAAGACATCTTTGTAAACCGCGCAGGTTCGATGATAACCCTGTTTTTTCAAAAAGGGCCAGTTGTTAACGCCGACGACGCGAGAAAATGCGATACCGCTAAATTCGCCAAATTCTTCCACGGCATGCTCGAAAAAGGAATTTATATGGCACCGTCGCAATTCGAAGCGAATTTTATCTCCGCCGCGCACACCGGCGAAGATCTGAAACGCACCGTAAAGGCGGCAGAACTTGTTATGAAATCATTATGAAAAATAAGGCATTCGAAAGATAAAACATATTAAAAAATAAATAATATAAGCCGGCGGTTTATAATGAAATCGCCAAAAACAAAAACAATTAATTTCTTTCGGTATATTTACGTCAATTTTTCATTTAAAGAGCTTATAAATTAATGTTTTTTAGCAAGCTTGAAATTCGATATAAAAATTAAAAACAAGGAGCGTTTTTTAATGATAATTAATTCATACGCCGTTAAACAGGCCAAAAGTCCTTTAGCGCCCTTTAAATATGAAACTAAAAAATTAAAAAGCAACGAAATAGAAGTCAAGATAACTCATTGCGGAATTTGCCACAGCGATATCCATTTAATCGACAACGACTGGGGAATCTCTTCTTATCCGCTTGTCCCGGGCCATGAAATAATAGGCATAGTAAACGCCGCCGGCAGCAGCGTAACGCACCTTAAGGAAGGCCAGCGCGTCGGAATCGGCTGGCAGGCCGGCAGCTGTCATTCATGCGAATGGTGCTTAAGCGGCAATGAAAATTTATGCACGGCACAGCAGGCGACATGCGTAGGCCGCCACGGCGGATTCGCTGAATATATACACGTCGATTCAAAATTTGCGTTTTTGATTCCTGATTCGCTTGAATCTGAAAATGCCGCGCCGCTTCTTTGCGCCGGCGTCACGGTTTATTCGCCGATGCGCCACTACGGCATCAACTGCAATCATAAAGTCGGAATTATCGGAATCGGCGGGCTCGGACATATAGCGCTTCAATTTGCCAACTCCATGGGCTGCGAAGTGACAGCGCTTTCGACAAACGCCGCAAAAGAAGGCGAAGCAATCAAATTAGGCGCCCACAGGTTCGTCGTAAGCACTAACATGCCTCAGATGAAACAGGCGGCCGGCACACTCGATTATATAATTTCGACGGTAAGCGCCAAAATAGATTGGCGGCTTTTCATGAGCCTTTTAAGGCCGAACGGTAAATTAATAATCGTCGGCGCCGCGCCCGGCACTATCGAAATTTCACCTATGGAATTGATAGTCGGCCAGAAATCGATATGCGGAAGCTCGATAGGCGGAAGCGTCATAATGAATGAAATGCTCGAATTCGCATCGAGACACGGCATCAAGGCAATGACCGAAATTATGCCGATTGACCGCGTAAACGAGGCAATAGAAAAAGTCCGTAAAAATACCGCGCGCTATAGAATGGTGCTAAAAATAAATTAAATTTTCGAACTATTGAAATGAACTTCAACCAAAATCCAATTAGCATTAAAGGAGTTTAAAAATGTATGCAGCCAAAATTTTTAAAAATTTATTATTATCATTATTTATTATCGTTTTAAGCCTGGCTATAACAGCGGCGCGCCCGCAGGCGTATGCCGCCGCAGCCGAAGAAACAATTATACTCGCCACGACATACAGCGTATATGACACTGGCCTGTTAGACGTCTTAATCAAAGATTTCAAGGCAAAAACTGCAATTACGATCAAACCCATAGTAGTCGGCTCTGGCGAATCCATAAAGATGGGCGAGCGGGCAGAATGCGACGTTATAATAGCGCATTCCAAAGACCTCGAGGAAAAATTTATGGCCGATGAATACGGCAAAGACCGCAAATCGATAGCGAGAAACGAATTTTACATTATAGGCCCTAAAAATGACCCGGCTGGAATAAAATCAGCCAAAGACGTATTCGAAGCGTATTCTAAAATTGACACAAACGGCGTATTCATCTCACGCGGCGATAAATCAGGCACGCATAACCGCGAAATGTCAATCTGGAAAAAAGCCGGCATCGAAAAGAAACCATCAGAAAAATATATAGTAACAGGCCAGGGCATGTCGGAAACGCTAAAAATTGCCGACGAAAAGCAGGCCTATACAATGTGCGACTCGGCGACATACGCCGTAATGAAAGATAAAATTAAAACCGTGAAACTGTTCCAGGACGGCAAAAACCTCACCAATATATACAGCGTAATAACTTTAAACCCTGAAAAAAACAATAAAGTCAAATATGACTCCGCCAAAAAATTTTTCGATTACGTGTTTTCCGGCGACACACTTTCAATAATAGAAAAATACGGCGCCGACAAATACGGTGAACCATTGTTCATACTTTTAGACAGCCTTAAATCCGAAAATAAATCAAGTAAATAACCTTATTAATTAATCGGTTTATAACTCAAGACGGCTTTCGGTTCATCGAGCGCCGTTAAAATAAGCAGCAAAAATAAGTTTAATGGAAAAAATTTAATAATCTGATAAATTCAATAATTAGTGAATAGGAGAATAAAAATGCCGCATTTCAATTATGAGGTTTACCTCAAAAAATTCGAAGAGTTCTCGTCGAAAGTCATCGAACGCAAAGCGGAATTTGACAACTTCGTAAAATTTTTGAAAGAAAAAACAAATTATTTCGATGCGCCGGCCTCGACTATATACCATCTGAACATCCCGCACGGGTTATTTTTTCATTCTGTCGGCGTCACGGAAAATCTTCTTAAAATAAAAAACACTTTAATGCCGGAGCTTTCAGACGAGTCATGCGTAATCTGCGGGTTATTTCACGATGTCGGCAAAGCCGGATTTCCAGGCCAGCCGCTTTATATTACAACGGAAAAAGGATATGATCACAATAAGGACATTGTCGAGCTTCAAATAGCAATCCGATCGTTATATGTAATTTCCAGCCATATCCGGCTTAAAACGGACGAAGCTCAGGCAATCGCCTATCACGACGGGCAGTATATCCCGCAGGGCCGCGACGTCGCTCATCGTGAAACGCCGCTTCTTACCATATTACATTTCGCCGATTTTTATACGGCTCATATTGTCGAAGACGATATACCTATAAAACATGGAGATTATATTTCATAGCACATTTATTTTTTTATTAAAAATAAGCGCGTATAAATAATTCATTGTTTATGCGCGTTATTTATTATCACAGTTTTAGTTTATTTAGAAAAATAAGGCGGCTAAGAAATTATTCCTTGCCGTCACATTAATATTAAGTTTCAGGATTACCGTTTTTTTATTTCTTAATTTTTTAATATCCTAATTGCAGCCACAGATTCAGGCATTGCCAATTTCCTTTGCAATTAAACGGCAGCGCAGAAAAATATAGTTTCTATAAATCATAAAATAAAAAAATTTAAAATCAACCTGAAATTAACTTAACATAACTTAATAAATGCCGAAATTAATATTGCTATGCCGTCAAAATTAAAAGCATTTATAAAAAAAGCCATAAAAAAAAGAAAAGTCATAATTTTATTATTCGTGTTAGGCATCATTTCATCAGCCGCGCCGGATGCTAAGGCCGATATAGTTCCGCTGACGTCTAATTTTACATCTGAAACAAGTTTTAATTCGACAACCGACTCCAGATTCGATAAAATTAAGCTCAACTTCAACTATGAAGGCCGTTTCAGCCTTGTAGACATAGGCGATTCCGCCGGCAGACACGGAATATACAATATTTTGTGGACAGATTTCAATACTTCAGACGGCGGAAACAATATTTTTTTAAGACTAAAAACCCAAAACTTCGAAGGCGATTCATATATAAAACAGTTCAACGGAATGAACGAGCAAAACACGACAATATTTACCGACGCTTATTTACAGCGCGCCGAAAAAAAATTTAAAATAAAATTCGGATTATTTCATATCGCGCCTGCCGGACCGAATGAACGCGCGGTAGAACTGCGCGACTTTACATACGGTTTTGACCCTATGAACGAACCATACGCCAAAAAAGGGCAGGGCAACTTCGAATTCAGCCGTTTCATTAATAACATATCAAACGATTCAGTTGAAGTTTTTGCCAATTATAAATTCGACGTGGATTATTCAAATTCGCTTAAAATCTTGGGCGCAAAATACAAAGGTATGACATTTTTAAACGCGTTCAACGATCAAAAAACGATCTCCTACGCCGATTTATGCCGTGAAATCGCAAACGGTGTCGCTCTGACGCTAACTGGACGCGTAAATAAATTCAAATATCTCGATGCTATTAATCAATATTCAGGCGGAATAAACGTAAAAATAGCCAAATTATTGAAATATCAATCTGTACATGAAAGCCTGCCGGTTTCAAATATCGCCTTAAATAAAAAGGCCGCCACAAATGAAGTCGGGCTTATTAACCATAAATTAAATTTTTTACGGCATGAACCTGAAATAGGCATAGAAATCCTCGAAAACAGGACTACAAATAATTATTATCTGCTAAAAAGAAATATCGTAGACATCCTTGACGCAAGCGTAATTTTTCCTTATCAAAAAAATATAATTGCCGCAAAATTTAATTTTTTATTTAAAGACCCAACTAATTCAGCATTTGAGCTGAAATATTACGATTCGCTGACGCCGCAGTACAAAAAATCTGACGGCCTCGAAGCCGATATCGCTAAAATGAAAGTAATCAATGCAAAAGTAAACTCATTTTACAGGAAATTAAATTTCGAAACTTCGTTTATGAAAGTATTAAATAACGACGGCTCGAATATGATAAACGAAAAATCAAACTTCAGAATTAAAGTTTTATATCCATTTTAATAAGAATTCAGCCCAAAATAATAAAATTTCGAGTTAAGATTAAACAATTTAACTTTAGCGTCAAAAAAGCTGACGGCTGCGGCCGCGGCTTTTTTTATCTTCCGAAAAATCAGATTTTATAATACTTTTAATTTAAAAATACTTAAACCTGGCTAAGCATGAAAATTTATAAAAAATATCTTCTTTTTTTGATTTTAACTTGAAAAAAACATTTTTATCGTTTATAATTTTACTATTAAAAAAATAAGATAATAATAATAAAATTAAAAAGGAGTAACTCACTAATGAAAAAACTTTCTCTTTTATTAGCAATTGCTTTAATAGCTTTATTTGCTAATTTTTCTCAAGCGCAGCAGGTTGAAACAAAAAAATGGACATTCATGGTATTTATCAACGGCGATAATAATCTTGACAGATTCGGCGTTTTAGATATACAGGAAATGGAAAAAGCAGGAATATCAAAAGACATTAACATAGTAGTCGAAATAGACCGCGGTTACGGCAAACCGGCAAGACGTTACGACGTTACAGGCCGGGCCGCTGACGCAAAAGCTGACGACTGGGGAATTTGCGCTAAAAACGTAGGAGATCTCGGAGAAATAGATTCAGGCGACTACAAAGAAGTCGTAAATTATGTTAACTGGGTAAAACAGAATTATCCGGCTGAAAATTACGCTTTAGTTTTGTGGAACCACGGCGCAGGCTGGAAGAAAAAAGCAAACGAAGTATTAAAAGGCGTATGCTATGACGATCAGTCAGGCCACCATATTTCGACGAAAGACCTCGGAGTTATGACAGCTACGATACAGGGCATTCTTGGCAAAAGACTCGACATACTCGCTTTCGACGCATGCCTGATGCAGATGATCGAAGTTTCATACGAAATCCGCGAAAATGTTAAATATATGGTAGCATCAGAAGAAACCGAACCAGGCGACGGCTGGCCTTATGAATTAGTATGCAGCCCGCTCGCTAAAAATCCCGCAATGACAGCAGAAGAATTCGCAAGATTAATTACCCAGGCTTACGCTCAGAGCTATAACGGCAAAAAGAGCACTACACAATCAACAGTCGACTGCGATAAACTCGAAGACCTCGCAGTTTCAATAGACGCGCTTGCTCAGGCTATAATGGGCGCATGCGCAGCTAACACGGCAGAAGTTACGGCAGTTAAAAATGCGCTCGCGGCAACACAGAAATACGCTTACGCTGATAACATAGACCTCGGCCACTTCGCTCAGATGCTCGCACAGGTTACAAAAGACGAAAAAGTAAAAGAAGCTATAAATAACCTTACAATGGTTTACGGCAAAGCTGTTATCGAAAATCAGATCACCGGCACAAGCACAAAATACTCGACAGGCACGGCAATTTACTTCCCGAAAAGCAGCTTCAACGCAGCTTATGATACAATAAAATTCTCGAAGTTCTCATGGGACGAAATGGTTAAAGCTGTAACCGGCGCAAAAACATTCACCGAAAGCGCAGCACCTGCCTCGCAGTCAACGTCATCGGCAAATTCAGGCTCAAGTTATGATTCATATCCTGACGTTTACCCTATGCCTGGCGGCCCGTTCGGCGGCTTTGGCGGATTCGGCGGAATCCATCCTCATATCCCGCCTATGCCTGCGTTCTAATCTAGCCTTAAATTTAAAAATATAAAATAAAAAAGGACTGTCAGAAAGTAATCTTTCAAAACAGTCCTTTTTATTTTGCATTTTAGCCCGCTAATCAAGCATACAGTCACCAGCTTTATTTTTTACAATACTCCCCTGTTGATTTCGTGATTCAAGATATTCTCCGTATGTCCCGCTAAAGGAATTCAAGCGCCGGCCTTCAATTATTATTAACTCAGTGGCCAGGTTTGAAATAAATTTTCTGTCGTGCGAGGCGAATATTAAAGTTCCTTCATATTCGCGCAGAACCGCTTCAAGAGCTTCAAGCGACTGAACATCAAGATAATTGGTAGGTTCGTCGAACAAAAGGACATTATTGCTGCAGACAAATATTTTGGCAAGGGCCGCTCTTACCCTTTCGCCGCCGCTGAGCGCCGAAACTTTTTTATAAATATCGTCTCGTTTAAACAATAAACGCGCCAGCAGCAGCCTCGTAAAATTTTCAGAATATTCACTCGCAGCCATTACATTTTCAATAACCGTCAGAGCGGGGGCGAGGATTTCAAGCGACTGGCTGAAATATCCTATTCTGGCCGAAGCGGCAAAGTGTATTCCGGTTTCGCCGTTAAGCATCATTTTTATAAGGGTCGTCTTGCCGGATCCGTTAGGCCCTATTATAGCGGTTTTACTTCCGCGCCGAATCTCGAAATTTGAATATGAAAACAGCGTTTTTTCAGAAAACGTCTTCGTTATTTCCGAACCGTATACGGCAATTTTACTTTGCAGCTTAAAGCACTCTTTAATGTCGATTTTTACTATCGGCGGTTCATAAGCCTTCTTTTTTAACTCGAGTTTCTCGATGCGGGTTTCGATAGATTTCGCCGCCGCGTCGATCTTTGATTTTTTAGAATTTACGCCGCGCGTGTGAAGCCTTGCCTCTGAATTTCCCATACGCGCAGGCGCTTTTTTCATTTCTTTGGAATGCTGTTTTTTCTCGGCTGCAGCTCGAAACAATCTTTTTCTTTCGGAAATATACTCGCCGTATTCAAAATTTTTCCTGTCGATCTCGAGCTGTTTGCAGCGCTTATAAAAATCGTAATTACCTTCATAAACATTAATTTTACAATTTTCTATTTCGATTATTTTGCCGCACACGGAATTAATCAACTCACGGTCGTGCGATACGAGCAATAACAGGCCGTTATATTCCTTTAAACTCTTTTCAAGTATGGTAATTCCGTTTATATCCAGATTAGACGCAGGCTCGTCAGCCATTAATATCGAATTATTTTTCGAGAATTCTCCGGCGAGCTTGAGCCGTGTCATTTCACCGCCGCTTAACCAGTCGTATTTTTCCATGCCGTATATTTCAAATTCCCTTAAAATTTTAAAATAATCAGTATCGTAACTTAAATTTCCGGTTATGCTTTCTTCGGACTCCTTATCCATAAATTGTTTTATATATGAAATTTCGCCGCCTGTCTTTACGCTTCCCTCGTCAGGCTTTGTAAGGCCGGCGATAATATTCAAAAGAAGGCTTTTTCCGGCTCCGTTCATTCCGACCAGAGCTATTTTTTCTCCTGAATATAAATTCAGTTCATTAATATCGAGAACTGTTCTCGTGCCAAATGATTTTTTTAATTTTTTTATTTCCAACATAAGCATAAAAATCCCTCCCGAATCGAGCCGGAAAGGATTTTGGACAAGCCAAACATCGCATAGCGCTATTTAAAATACCCGGCGGCAGCTTATTGAGCCACGGTTTACTTTAGTGCGTACACAATATAATCCTTATCCGGCTATCGATCAATAAAATAATAAGCGCCTTCGCGTCATGCAGAAGCGCCGGAAAAACTTTTCCGTTAAAATTAACCATAAAAATAACTCTGCACTTCAAAATTAAGAAAACGCAGATAAATTCGAACATTCATAAAAGACGGCCGAAAATATTTAATAAAAATTTTTATTTCCAGGTTAATTTTTGATAAGCCTTAAAAGGATTATTTGCGCATTTTTTCACCTCAATTTTAATTTTTTGCAGCCGTTAAAAGCCGCTTTTTTAGAAAATATTTTATTTTTTAACTTAATTTAATTTCGACGCAATATTTTACCGGGCCGTCAGCCAATCTTATAAAGCATAAGCGGTTTTTCTTTGCCCTTTACCGTTACAGGCGAACATTTTTCAAATGAAAAAGATTTTTTTAATTCCGGTTCAATCGCTTCAAAAACATTTTCGCTTATCAATATATCGCTTTTAAAAGTTTTATTTTCAGATTCTATACGCGACGCCACATTTACAGTATCGCCGATCACCGTATATTCCAGGCGGCTTTTCGTACCGATATTACCGGCTACAAGCGGCCCGGTATGAATACCGACGCCGAAGCTTATTTCGAAAGGGAACTTTTTTTTAGAATTAAGTTCTTCGAGTTTCTTCCTCATCCCGACAGCGCTTTTAATAGAGTCTTCGACATGATTTTTCGAACCCAAATGCGGAGTGTATATCGCCATTACGGCATCGCCTATGAATTTATTTATTACACCGTTATTTTCAAGTATCGGTTCGGTTATATATGCGAAATATTCGTTAAGCATCTCGACTACCTCGGCCGCGCTCATTTTTTCACTCATGGAAGTAAAGTTTCTTATATCAGAAAATAAGATAGTCGCGTTTATTTCCTCGCCGCCAAGATTTATTTTTTCCGAATTCATAAGATGGCGTGCGATTTCTATCGAAACATATTTACCGAATGTCTCACGTAAATTTTCGCGTTCTTTCAAACCCGCGACCATTTGATTGAAATTAGATTTTAAATTGCCGATTTCATCGGCGGAAAGAACTGTAGTTTTAACTTCATAATCGCCGGAAGCCAGTCTTTCCATCTTTTTTATAAGTTCGTCGATCGGGCGTTGAATCGACTTATAAAGCATTTCGATATATCCGATCGAATAAACCAACGAAACGATTACCACGCCGATCAGGTAAATTTTAGCTTTCAAAACTGTTATCAGGCTGTTTTTTAGTTCGCTCATTCCAGGCAGATTCGTTAACTTTTCATAATTCAAATCCGGTATCTCCAAAGCGAACCCGGCAATTAACAGCATCGGAATAATCAATAAATTCAAAATAGTAGAAAATATCCTTACTTTTATGCTCACGCCGCGGACATCTTTTTTCGAATAAATTTCATCGCCCTCATAGAATTTATCAGCAATTTTAGTGAATAAAATCGGGTCGAGATAAATTATGGCAAAATATACGGCATAATAAGTTTGAAAAGCGAATGAAACAAGATTAATTCCGTTTTCACGCAAAGTAAAACATCCATTAACTATTATTATTCTCAAAATAAATTTAGAAATTTCAGTAAACGTATTTGTCAAAAAAAAGAAACATATTATAGAATAAACATTATCGAACGCTTTTTTCGCGCTTTCACGCACGGAAATATCTTTTAAGCAAACCAGCCTGTATATTGGCCTTAATTTAAAATAAAGCCAAAAAAACATTGTAATTTTTATACAGGTAATTATTATCGAAAACCCCGGAAAAACTTTAAACAGCATATCGGCGCCATTCGAAGCCTGATTTACCTTTACCACTTCAAAATACGGCTCTTGATTTAAAAATAAATCATTCGCCAAAAGCGCGAACGCTGATTGAAAAAAATCCGCCGCGATAAACGCGAATATTATCGCGAAAAATACGTGCCTGTAAAATGTTATTCTTTGGTTATTTTCAGCCATATTACACCGCCGTTTTTTATTTTGACAGTCCGGCATATAAAGTCCGGAGTATTAAAATTATAAGTTAAAAATACTATGAACCTATCCACAAAATGTTATAAAAACAAATTAGAAAATCATAATATACTAAATCATGCAGTTTAGTTTTTTGTAACGCCAAATCAATTCCATTAAAGATATTCTAATTTGCGCTCGGGTTCCCGAGTTATCATACTCATTTTATACCGGCATGATAATATAAAACTGAATTTTATTCAACCAATATGAATGAAATAAAATATCAAATTGATTATTTTCTGAAAACCGGCTGATTTTAAAGCCGGCTTTCAGAAAATAACTTAGCCGATCAAAAAATGTTCATCAAAATTCCAAACATTAATTCAAAGACTGACGTTCATAATTTATAACGCGTTTCTTTCGAAAAATTGCGAACCAATTTCGCTATGTTTTTCCACTTTTTCTGCTCCTCGAGCCGCGCGCGCGTGTCGACCTGAGTTGCCGCATATGCCGCTTCGCGTTTCATTTTGTTATAGCTTTTGAAGCGTCCGGAATCGATAACTCCTTCGTCAAGCGCCTTTAAAACCGCGCAGCCGGGTTCTGATACGTGAGTGCAGTCGCTGAATTTGCAGCCCGCGGCGATACTTTCTATATCTTCGAACAGATTCGAAAGGCCGTCGGCGCCGTCCCATAGCTGCAGTTCGCGCATTCCCGGAGTATCTATTATCAATGCGCCGCCAGGAAGCGTTATCAATTCACGACTGGTCGTCGTATGACGCCCTTTGCCGTCACATTCCCTCACTTCACTAACTTTACGAATATCGCAGCCTGCCGCCATGTTAATAAGCGTCGATTTACCGACACCTGACGAGCCTAGAATGGCAAGAGTTTTAGCCGGCAAAAAATATTTTTTCAGTTCGCTAATTCCATAACCGGTCAGTGAACTGACCGCTACTATATCGACGCCAAAAGCGATACTTTCGACTTCTGCGATCTTAGCCGGAAGATCCTGGCACAGGTCTGCTTTTGAAAGTACGATTAAAGGCTTTATTTCATTATCATAAGCGAGAGTGAGGTAACGCTCGATGCGCCTCAAGCTGAAGTCATTTTCAAGCGCGGTAACTATTAAAACCATGTCGAGGTTGGCCGCGATTATCTGCTCTTCAGTTTTCGAGCTGCCGCCGGCACGCGGAGCCAACCGCGAGAATTTATTCCTGCGCGGCAATATGGCGTGAATCGTAGCCTCGTTACCGGGCCTCTCGCTTACCGCCACAAAATCTCCGACGGCCGGATAATCTTCGCGAGTTTTCGCGCTAAACCTCATCTTTCCGGATATTTCACCGAGAAGTTCGCCGGTTTCCGTATAAATACCGTAAAAATTACGATGCTCTGAAAAAATCCTGCCGGGCAGCATCGCTGTGCCGGTTTCCGTATTACCTTCATATTCCGAAAAAAAAGCGCGAAAATAATCATTAAAACCTAATTTATTTAATTCCATTATATTTCTCCTTAAATTTTAATCCTCATCCTTTTTCTGGATTAATTTCTTAAAAATCATAGAATTTTGCATTAAATGGTCAAATGATCCGCTGTCCGCTATTTTTCCTTTGTCTAAAACATATATTTTATCGGCATACTTTATAGTATTTACCCTGTGCGATGTGAATAGCACGGTTGTTTTGTCGTAATTGCGCTTTATCAGACTCCAGAAATTATCTTCGGTTTTATTGTCAAGACTCGATGTAGCGTCGTCCAATATCAATATTTCAGGCGATTTCAGAATCGCGCGCGCAATCGATACGCGCTGTTTCTGCCCGCCCGAAAGAGAAAGGCCCCTTATGCCGATTTCCTCATCGAGGCCGCGGCGGAATGTAGTCAACGTATCTTTCAGTTGAGCTGTTTCGAGCGCCCTGTCGAGCTCATCAGCGCTATATTCACGCCCGAAAGAAATATTTTCAAGTATCGTGCCCGAAAAAAGATAGCAATCCTGCGGCACATATCCTGTATTTTCACGAATGCCCTTGAGCGATAGTTTTTTTAGATTTTCGCCCGATAGCCGCACCTCTCCTGAAACCGGATCGTTGAAACGCATGACCATGCTTAAAAGCGTCGTTTTTCCGGAACCAAAGCCGCCGACAATTGCTATTTTTCTTCCCTTCTCAACCGTCATAACTATATCTTTTAAAGCGAAAGCCTCGCCGTAATTAAATCCAACATTCTTAAATTCAAGCAGGCATTTCCCGTTTCCGCAATTAAAATCCGGCGCCGCCGGAACGTCAGCTTCAACGATCTGCGGCATTTCACGTTCGATTTCAATAAGCCTGTTCACCGTGACAAAACCTTTTCTAAACGACGAGAGAAACCAGCCTATTTCCATTAAAGGCCCGGCAAGCACCATTATATAATTTGAAAAAGCGACGAAACTGCCAAGCGTTATTTCCTTGTTTAAAACCATAAAACCGCCGTAAAGAACTATTACGAACATGCCGACCTGGCTCATGGCGCCGTAAAGAAATTGCATTTTCTGCTCGAGTTTGAGAAGCTCTATTTCCCTTTCCTTACGCACCTGCATTACTTCGCCGAAATATTGTTCCTGTTCGCCTTCTATGCAGTAGGATTTCACGACATTAATTCCCGAAAAGCATGTTTCGATAGCGTTATTCACTTCCGAAACCGCGTCGCGCATCGCTTTATTTTTCGCAAAAAAGTTCTGGTCCTGCGACATATAAAATACAAAAACGAGTAAAAGCGGGACGGTCGAAAGCAGCGTCAGCTTAAGGCTCAACGCTATTAAAACCGCCACGGTAAAAATTATCGTAATCCATATCTGCAAAAAGCGGAATATTCCGGACGAGCACAGATGGCAAAGCTGCTCGAGCTCGTCCATAAGGCGAGTCACAATATCGCCGGTCGGAAATTTCTGATAAAATTTTGAACCGAACCTCGAAAGCAAACCAAATGTACGATTTCTGATATCACGCTCGAGAGTAAGATTCATCGTAAGCCTGTTTCGCTGCAAATACATATACGCAAGCGCCGTGCAAATTCCGCACGCGAATAAAATCAGTACGAATTTTATAATATTCGAGTTCGAAAGGCCCTGATTCAAACTGTCGATTATATACTTAAAGATCAAAGGATAGCAGATCGCGAATCCGCCATACACAAACGTTAAAATCACTATTAAAATTGCTTTTATTTTGTAAGGGCGCCAAAAACCAAGCACCCACTTTAATTGTTCCATAAAAATTCCTCCCTGCCGCGCATAAATTTAATTCCGAATCGGAATCTTCAATTAATCAAACAATGACTTTTAAAAATTTTTAAGGTAATCCCGGACGTCATATAATCTTATTCGATTTTTACCCGGCCGGGTTTCTTTGCTAATATTTCAAAAGTAGTCTCGGATTAATTTATTCCGCTGTGTTTTTTCTTCCGAAATAAATCCGGAAAGTTATCCGCGCGTTACGGCGTCAGCCGCTAATTCAGATTTATACTCATTTTCATTTAATTTTAAAATATCCTGATTTTGACCTTGCCCATATAAACCGTAATCCGCCGTTTCATCCTCCGGAATTTCAGCTTCGGCAGGATTTTTCACATTTTCTTCAAACGGAAGATCGTTTTTCAAATGCGCCCGCGATTGACGTTCATAAAGTTTCTTGTAAATTCCGCCTTTTTCCAGTAATTCGGAGTGAGTGCCTGCCTCGGCGATTCTGCCCGCATCCAGAACTATTATTTTATCCGCGTTTACAATCGTCGAAAGCCTGTGAGCGACAATTATGGACGTGCGGTCTTTCTGGATTTTAAGGAGCGCATCCTGGATGAGCGCCTCGGTATGAGGATCGACCGAAGAAGTCGCTTCGTCGAGAAGCAGTATCTGCGGATTAAAGGCAAGAGCGCGGGCGAAGGATAAAAGCTGCCTTTCACCCATCGACAGATTAGCTCCGCGCTCAGCGATTTCAGTATCGAACCCGTCCGACTTGCCATTTATAAATTCAAGCATATTTACAGCGGAAGCCGCTTTTTTTACATCTTCAGCCGAAATTTCCTTTTTCAAAAGTTTTATATTGTCTATAATACGCCCCGGAAACAGCACGACATCCTGCAATACCAGCGAAAACATCCCGCGCAGCCGCGAAAGTCCGATATCGGATATGTCACGGCCGTCGATCAATATTTGTCCGGAAGTTTTTTCGTAAAAACGCAGAAGCAAAGACAGAATCGTGGATTTTCCCGACCCGGTATGGCCGACAAGCGCTACTTTATCGCCTTTATTCACTTTGAAAGAAACATCTTCCAGTACGTTCCTCTCTCCGTCATAACTGAATATCACGTTCTTAAATTCGATCGAATTTTCAAACTCTGCGGGCGCATTCGAACATGCTCCGCGATTTATGAACTTTAATTCACCATCGGCTATTTTACCGGCAGCGTTCTTGCCGTTCGGCTCTGTTTTTTCCTGGCAGCCAGTTTCAAGGCTTTCAAACTCATCTTCGCGTTCGAGAAAAAGTATTTCAAATATTCTCTCAGCGGCCGCCTGCGATTTTTGTATTATATTAAACTGCTCCGAAAGTCTTATTATAGGTTCGAACGACTGTCTGATATATCCTATGAAAAGTATCAGCGTACCGAGCGTAAGATATTTATCGATGGCCATAAACCCGCCGTAATAGAGGACACAAGACAATGTCAGAGCCTCGGCCATAAGTATCGAATTATGAAATAATATTTCAAGCACCTCAGCCTTAAAAAAAGTTTCCTTTTTTTCGGTATTCTGTTCATTCATTCGCACCGCTGCATGGCTTTCATAATTAAACGCCTGAACGCACTGCATGCCGCTTATGAATTCGGATAAAAACTTCGTCACAAGCGACGCTTTTTCACGAGCGAGCTTAAAACGTTCGCGCAAATATTTCTGGATATAAAACGCGCCTACAAAAAGAAACGGCAGTATGCAAAGCACGATCATAGTAAGGCGTGCGCTCAAATAAAACATAACTCCGAGCATTCCGGCGAACATTAAAAGGTCCTGAAATAATGTCACCGCTGTATTGGTAAAAAGCTGGCGCAGAGTTTCGGTATCGCTTTCGATTCGCGATATTAATTTACCCGCGGGGTTTTTCTCGAAATATTTCACCGGCAGTCTCAGGATATGTGAAAATAATTGATTTTTTATATCACACATAATCGAAACGCCGATTTTTTGGAGTAAAAACATCTGAAAAAAGGTAATTATAAGGATTCCGACCTGGGCGGCGACATACATAGCCCCAGAAATCCATATTCCTTTTTCCAATCCGTTTGCTATATCGACGTCTATAAGACGTTTTATTATTATCGGTCCCATAAGCGACAGGGCCGATACGATTATTAAAAGAACTATCGATAAAAATATTTTCGCAAGATACGGCTTTATGAATTTATAAAGCTCCAATCTCGCCTTTATAAGGGTACTCATAAAAACATTTCACATCCTCTTATTTCAAGCATATTTTTGCAAAAATCCCGGTTTCAGTTTCCGGCATATTTAATATAAAAAACGGGGCCGATTTTTTAAATCGGCCCCGTCATTATTCTTAACCGCCAGGCGGCTTGAATGAATAAACATTCAACAACCGCTTTTGCGATTATGTTATTTTCGGAGAATTAAAGCTATCCAGCATATGATATATCTTCGCGGTCAACCCGCTTATATTAGATTATATCGCTTGTGATAGTTTTTGTATTAATGCCTTTTTTGATATTTTCGATATCGATTTCATCGATGATATCGTTATTTATATCAATATCAGCTGCGTCAATTTTTATATCATTGATTTTATCGTTAATAATATTAATATCGATGTGTTCTGTGTTTATAGCGTTAATGTCCACATTTTTAATGATATTTATATTATCGTTCGATATATTGTCCGCTATGATATGGCATTCAGGCCGATTTGCGTAAAGCTTGTGTCCCGTGATTACGGTGTCACGAAGCGATGCGTTTATAATATTCACTTTTGAATTATCTATTACGTTATCAATAATGTTGTGGCTGCAGTTTGTTTCACCTATGATATTATGATTATCACAGCATGTGTTAACATCATTACCACAATTATTACCAACAATCGTATTTTCAATATTTACTCTACGCATATCGCACCCCTTTTTTTTAATTGAATTTTAAATTATGTAAAAATTTTAACATACAATTTTAGTGTTGTCAATGATTCCTGCATAAAAAAAATATTTTTCCCGTTTTAGATTTCTTCATTTAGTAGTATTTTCAAGGCTTATCGACTTTTAAAATTTTATGTAATTTGTATTTTAACTCTTTGATCGAAATCGGTTTTGATATGTAATCGTTCATGCCAGACGCGATACACTCTTCGTAATCACCTTTAATTACGCCTGCTGTCATAGCAATAATCGGTATTTGCCGATTTAACTTCCTGATTTCACGCGTCGCCGAATAACCGTCCATAACGGGAAGGCGAATATCCATGAGGATCAGGTCATAACTATTATTTTGTAACGAATTAAGCGCTGCGAGGCCGGTGCCGACGCTTGTCACTTTATTGCCGTTTAGTTCCAGGATCCTCGACGCCAGCTTTGAGTTCAAGACGTTATCCTCGACAAGAAGTATATTAAATCCTGAAACAGATTCCAGGTCCGCCGTTGACTCTATGAACGTATGTTCGGCCGTCTCGAAATATTTTTCAAACTCAAGGGTAAAATAAAAGTTGCTTCCACACCCGGCAGCGCTGTCGACAAAAATCTGTTCACCGCCCATTAGTTTGACAAGGCTGTTGCAAATAGCCAGGCCGAGGCCGGTGCCGCCGTAAACCCGGGTCGTCGAAGTATCTGCCTGCATAAAAGGCTTAAAAAGCCTCTGGCGGATCTCCTCGTTCATTCCAATCCCTTCGTCTATAACGCTTATTTTTATGGTAATAGTTTTTTCCGTTTCATTTTGCTTTATCACACGTGTGACCACATTCCCGTTTTCAGTAAATTTTATGGCATTAGTCACGAGATTTGTCAATACCTGCCTCAGCCTGTAAGGGTCGCCGATAAGCTGGCATGTAATATCGTCGATATCGCTGGCTAAATTGACGCCTTTCTTGCTTGAAGCGGTGCCGGAAGTTTTTAATACTTCAGTGATTATTTCAGTGATATCAAAATTAATTTTTTCAAGCTGCAGCATTCCCGACTCGATTTTGGAGAAATCCAGTATATCGTTAATGAGCGAAAGCAGCAGGCGCCCACTGGAACGGATATAATTAAGGTATTCGCTTTGATCTTTAAAAAGCGGCGTTTCAGCTAGCAAGTCAGAGAAGCCGAGCACCGAATTTAGCGGAGTCCTTATCTCGTGGCTCATATTGGCTAAAAATCTGCTTTTGGCGGCGTTGGCGAGATCAGCCGCGTTTCGTGCCGCAACGGCCTCGTCTTTCGCAGCTTTTAAGTTTTCGGCCGCCTTCCTGGACTCTGTAACATCGCGTAATATCCCGCAATATCCTGTAACAGCCTTATTTTCATCGAACAAAGGATATGAGTAAAATTCCATCATCACGGTTTCGCCGTTTTTGTGTATATGCTCGATTTCGAGAGTAACATATGAATTAGAATTCAATTTAGAAGGATTAAGCATCTCTTTAACTTTTTCACGGCTTCCCGGTTTCATGAAATAAATTATTTCAAGATTCATCATTTCGCGTGTTTCAAAGCCGAGAATCGATTTCACCTGCGGGCTGACATAAGTATATTTTAAAGTTTTGTCCGTTTCCCATATAAGTACATTTGCCGATTCGACTAGAGTTTTAAAACGCATCTCGCTTTTTTTCAGATGCTCAACGTTTCTTTTGTAAGCGCTAACGTCACGGCATGAAGCCAGTATTTTATTCGTTATGCCGTTAGAATCCCGAAGCGGTGTAAATATTACATTATACCAGGCCGGCCCGGCCGCGAATTCGAAACTGACACTTTTGGAATGGGTCCTGCATTTTTCGGCATTTTCAATCCACAGAGCGGCATTTTCGCGATGCACGAACTGCTCGAGCGGGCCCGCGGCAGCGTCGACTTCAGTCAATGAAAAGCAGGACTGAGCGGCAGGATTCAACGCTTCAACGGAAAAATTATAACTTCCGTCAGAATTAATTAATAAAATTAACTCGGACGCATTTTCAAAAACATCGTAATATTTTTGAAAATTTTGCATCAACTGGATAGTGGAACGATTTTTCAGGGTAACATCATTTATAGAAAAGTTAAAAAAATATTTATCGTTTATCTCGATAAGAAAAACATGAAATTCTATTTCTTTATGTTCGCCGTGCGGTAAGGTTTGTTTAAAAGTCCATATTTCGGAATGATTGGCAATTGCCGACTGCATTTTTTCTTGAATATTTTCCTCAGGCATAGCTAGCAGGCCGGTAATTTTCATTTTCTTGAGAGATTTTACAGGCAGGTCATAAAATCTGGCAGCAGAATAATTAGCTTCTATTATCTCTAAATTCAGCGGATTGACAATAAGTTGAGCAATCGGACTTTGCATAAAACTTCCATGATACAGCATATATTCGTCGCGTACCATTTTTTCATTGTAATTCCTGTCGTCATTCATAAATATCCTCCGGAAAACTCAATCATAACAAAATATATTCTCAAAAAACCACTTAGTTATTTTTTATTATATCAGAAAACAAATAAATTTTAAATGACATATTTATTTTTTTATATTATGGTTCTTTTATTAGTTAAATTGAAATTAAAAACTCCCAAACCGACTTGAAATATATCTCAATCACTCTGTTAAAATTCAGCACCGCCTTAATTGCAAATTTGCAATTTAAAATAAAATATGCTAAAATTCGCTTTATGAATCAAAGCAGAATAAAAAATATATTTTCACTCGACGGCAGGCAGGTCATCGATTATTTTACCGACGGCATTTTTACGGTCGACCGTAATTTCCAAATAACGTCATTTAATAAGGCGGCCGAAAAAATTACAGGAATAAAAGCGGATAATGCGCACGGCCTGAAATGCTCAAAAATTTTTAATACCGACATTTGCGGAATAATGTGTCCGCTGAAAAAAGCTTTAAAAACCGGCGAAAAAGTGGAAGGGATAAAATTAACCATAACGTCAGGCGCCGGGAAAAAAATACCGATATCCATAACAACCGGACCTTTATATGACGACTCGGGAAGTATAATCGGCGGCATCGAAATATTCAAGGACGTTTCGAATATCGAAACACTCAAAAAGCAGCTGCTCGACAAATATTCGCAATTCGATATAATAGGCCAGAGCGATTACTTCAAGAATCTTTTTGAAATAATGCCCGACATAGCCGAAAGTAATTGCAACGTTCTGATAGAGGGCCCTTCAGGAAGCGGCAAAAGTTTTATTGCCAGGGCGATACATAATATCTCCAGGCGTTCGTCAGGGCCGTTTATAACGGTTAACTGCGGAGCTTTACCGGAAAATTTACTTGAATCGGAATTATTCGGATACGTAAAAGGCGCTTTCACCGACGCAAAAACCGATAAACCTGGCCGTTTCGCACTCGCCGCCGGCGGAACGATATTCCTTGACGAAATTGCCGAAATGCCTCTCCACCTTCAGGTAAAACTTTTAAGAGTAATCGAGGAAAAATGCTATGAACCGCTCGGCGGGATAAAAACCGTAAAAGCAGACGTAAGAATAATAGCCGCGACAAACCGTGACATAAAAATGATGATAAAAAAAGGAAAATTCAGGGAAGATCTTTATTACAGGCTAAAAATCGTAAATCTGAAACTTCCTTCGCTGCGAGAGCGCCGCGACGATATTCCGCTTCTGGCTGATTATTTCATAAATAAATTAAACGTAAAATATTCAAAAAACATATCGCTTATTTCGGAAGAACTGTATCAATTTTTCGCTTCTTATGACTTTCCCGGAAATGTAAGAGAATTGCAAAATATTCTCGAATACGCTTGCATTTTTTGCAAAGGCGACACATTGAGCATAAAACACCTGTCTTCCGAATATAAAGATTATCTGGACAATTACAAACAATCGCACATTGAAATATCCGAAGAAATGAAAGATTTGAAGGCGGCCAAAAACATTACGGAAAAACAATCGATAATAAACGCGCTCGCTAAATTTTCAGGAAAGCGCACAATGGCAAGCGAGTTTCTCGGAATTGACAAAGCTACGCTATGGCGCAAGATGAAAAAATACGGGCTGCTTTAACGCATAAATCTGATAAAGCGGGCGCCGATTTGTCATACTCAAAAAACTTCTCGCTTGGGCGGCGCCTTGATAATTAAAAATCCCGAGCATTTTTTCTAACATCGGACGCTGACATAAAAATTCATCATACGCATAAAAAACTCAAACAAAATAATTAAGGAGCATACTCCATGGATGAAGTTCATAATGTTACATTGCCTGTTATCGGCATTATAAAAACCCCATTTAATGAGCTGTCAGGAATGCCTATACAGCCGACAGGAGCCGCCGGAATAGCAGGCGAAATTGAAATATATGAAAAATACGCTGCCGGGCTTGACGATATTGAAGGTTTTTCGCACATCATGCTTTTTTACCACCTTCATGAATGTAAAAGCTACTCTTTAAAAGTAACTCCCTTTTTAGACGACAGAGAGCATGGAATATTCGCGACACGTTCACCTAAAAGGCCATGCCCTATAGGTTTTTCAGTTGTCAGGCTGATTTTAAGAAACGGCCGTTTCTTAAAAATCGAAAATGTCGATATGTTAAATTCAACACCGTTATTGGATATAAAACCTTACGTTATGGAATTCGACTCATATGCTCCAGAAAAAAGCGGCTGGTTCGAAAATAAAGCTAAAAAAGCCGAAACAAAAAAATCCGACGACAGGTTCATCTTAAAATAAAATTAAGCCGGTTAAAATTCAACTGCGATAATGCAAATTAAAACAAAAATAGGTGCTTCTGAAATTATTTCATTCGGCACCTATTTTACTTATTCAAAATTTTAATTACAAACCTATATTTTTTCAAAAAAGCAAATCATTCTGGCTGGTCGTAAAAATTAACATTATTTTTTGTTTATTATCCTTATTGGTTCCCAATGTATAATCCCCATCATCCCGAGGCCTTCAACCCATTTAAATTCAAGCTTCGGAACTATTCCCAGCGATAAAAGCACGCCGTATAATATCCAGTAGTAGGATTTTTTGAATACCTCGGCGATATCGTTCTCCTCATTTTCAGGCATTGTTATGACGACTTTCTTTTTAGCCAGATTATTCATTTTAATGAGCAAATCCGCGAGATCGGTATTGCCGCCGCGGTCCATGCAAACAAGGCCCAATGAATAAAAATTCAGGACATAATCGCACGGTTCGAGATTTTCAGCTGCCTCGCGAAAATATTCATTGACAATTCTTAAATTTTCAATATTCTTAACGCAGTTTTTTTTCAAAACATCTAGCGAATAATCAGAAATATCTACGGCCGTAACACGGCACCCTTTTTCTATAAGAGGAAGCGTCAGTACGCCAATCCCTGAAGCAATATCAATAACCGACGCGCCCGCGGGAATATCGACAAATTCTAAAAACGCTTTAACGCGCGGCGCGCAATAATCCTCATCATCATACATGGTCTTTGCCCGTTCATTCCAATAACCCGCTTCATGTTTTTCACTGGCCGGCTCGTCTATGTCCAGATGCCAGGGCAGCCTGTAAACCTTCTCCCAGTCGATTTTACAAAGTGAACTTAATGTCAAATTATTATCATCCATTTTATCTCCTTATACGTCTTAAGCTCAATTTCCATATCTGTTAACATTGCCCGACCGACATAAAAATAAAATTTCATCGGCGCACTTATATAACTTTTCACTACTTTAATTTTAACATATCAAGGTTTTTACGTCAACCGATCAACAATTTTTACTGTCTTTCATTCCGTTTGAGATTTTTTCACGCGCAAACCATCCTTTAGCGCTGACCGCGATAATGCCGGATTCATTTTTTATTTTGCCTTCAGCCTCTATTATACTGCCATAACTTTTAGAAATATTACAAAAAACATATATTTTTTCATTAGTTGTAATAGGATTCCTAAACCTCACCTCGAACTTCGCAGTAAACGCCCTGACGTTTATTTTATTTGAAACCATGTTAGCCATAACGGTATCGAGTATGGTGCATATAATTCCACCATGCAAAATACCATCGTGACTTCTCAAAGATTCATCGGTAGTAAATTCTGCGGTCGCGTTATCGCCGTCAATGTAATTCACCTTTAACTTAAGGCCGCGCTCATTTTCCTGGCCGCAGCCAAAACATCTTTCATGCATTATTAATGCCTGCTTTCACTTTACTTATAATATATAATTCATAACAAATAATTCTAACAAAAATATTTTAAAAAGGCAGTGATAATAATAAAAAAATATCCTTATTATTTTTTTATGGTATAATATATCAAATAAAATCGGAGGTATATATGAAAAATAAAATAATTATTTTAACAATAGCATTTTTTATTTTACTTAATCAAACCGCTGAATTGAACGCTCGCGAAAAAAGCGGCGCGGCAATATCTAAGCCATCGATTTCACTCAAAACTCCGGCGACCGAAATTTCAAAACCAGAATCAAAAGCTTCAAATTTCAGTTCAACATCTAAAAACAACTTAAAAACAAGTACTAGTAATAACGCTCCCGCGATAAATAAAGAATCAATAACAACTGCCACTTCAACTACCGCTTCAGTTAAAAATACGGTATCAGAAAAAAAATCCGCACTCAGCGCCGATGAACTAAAAAATAAAATATCGGCACAATTTTCCGGCGAACAAAAAAACAATTTGAACAAATTCAAAACAGACATCAATTCAATAAAATCAGAATCACAGGTAACAGCCGAAATGAAAACTCAATTAAAAAGCGATATCACAACAACACTTTCAACCGCCAACAAACCGTCTACCGAAAGCGTACAGAAATTCGCCACAGATATGTCAAATTACATAGCCGATAAAAAAATAACACCTCCGGAAGCCACAAAACTTACAACTGATATAAACGCTATTTTAAATTCAGCGAATATCTCTAAAGAGGAAACAGCCGTTTTGAAAAACGACATTGAAACGATAATCAGCGCAATGAATATTACCGACTCTGAAAAACAAACAATTAAAGCTGATATTAATTTAATAATTTCAGAATCACAGCAAAATATTTCACAGGTAAAACAAAATATCGATCCGGCTAAAGCAGTTGAAAAAAAAGGAGTAATAAAAAATAAATTGATTAACAGAATGAAATAGCCGGCACTATACCAATACCAAAACATAAATCAAAAGCAAGTAATTAATTAACAGAAAGGCGAAAATCATGTCAGAAAAAATTTTCAATCCTCAAAACGCTCATAAGTTAGACAATCCAGAACGGTTAAAATGGAACAATCCGAAAAAACTATTTTTTTTATTTAATACCGCCGCCAAAAGCAATATAGTCGAAATTGGAGTCGGAACAGGTTTTTTCACGCTTACTCTCGCTAAGCAATTTCCGGAATATTTTTTTACCGGCCTCGATATCAGCAGTGAAATGATAGAACATTTCAACAAAAAAGCCTACGAAAAAAAACTGACGAACATAAAATCCGGAATTTGTTCGGACGATATTCTTAACATCGAAAATTCATCAGCTGACATAATATTTATGTCCAACGTTTATCACGAAGTCGGCAACCATGAAAAAATGCTTCAAAACATAAACAACGCTTTAAAACCAGGCGGCAAAGTAATAATTATCGACTGGAAAGCCGCGGAAACTCCTTCAGGCCCGCCTCAACACGAACGCATCCATTTTTTAAAAGTCCAGGACGACCTGAAACTCGCAAAATTTTCAAATATACAAACGTTTAATGACATCTATCCGTTTCACCATATCGTCTGCGGGCAAAAATAGCCAATAAAAAAATCAATAATCATTTATTTTAAAAATCTCAAAAAGCGCTTCACGTATGGTTTCAGTTTCCGTTATAATAATTTTTATACCGTTATTTCTCATCTTTTCAAAAAAACGGCTGCCGGCGTTTCTGATAATCACGACATTGCAGCCGCGCAAATTAATTGCATAATTGCAATTAAAAAACGAGGCCGGCGCCTCTATAAAAGATTGCCCGAATGAGCATCTATGCTGGCCTCTAGCATTTTTAGCATTCATTTTCAAGCCCGAATCGTTTTCATCTTTTATTTTTATTTTTGAAAAATTGCAACTTCCGTCTTTTTGTATTTCACATACTAAAAGTCCGCAAGCCCGACCGGGATGAGCCGAAATACTCATAAAGTCATCTGTAAATATAGCTATTTTTATTTTATTCATGGTAATCATTTACGGCAATAAATGTGCCATAAATTCATTGGCATAATAATTGCATCCTTAAGATAAAAACGCAAATTTGGAAGGTGATCAAATAATGTTAATAGCAATAACAGCGCAGGGCGCTGGACTTGAAAGTCCTATAGATGAAAAATTCGGACGTGCGCCTTATATAGTGGTTTATGATCTGGAGTCGAATTCAATAAAAGAAACCATAGATAATTCAACAAACTGCAATCTTTCACAGGGCGCTGGAATTCAAACCGCCTCTAAAATGGCCGAATTGAAAGTCAATTGGGTACTCACCGGGCATGTCGGGCCAAAAGCCGAACAGGTCTTGAATAAGGCAAAGATAAAAATAGGCGCCGGAATTTCAGGTAATGTAAAAAAAGTAATTGACGATTTTAACAGAGGAATTTTCCAGGATTAATCTTTTCAAAAAATTATAAAAATTCAAAACAAAAAGGAGTAATTTATTATGTCAAAAAAAATCAAAGTAGCAGTGCCGTCATTAATTCCAGGCGGTCTTGACGCTGAGCGCTCAGGGCACTTCGGACGCTGCGACTGCTTCACACTGCTTAAATACGACGAAAACAAAAAATTCGAAGGCGCGGAAATAGTACAAAACCCGCCTCACGTCGAAGGCGGATGTCTCGCTCCAGTTAATCTTCTCGCCCAAAACGGAGCTACCGCAATAGTCGTCCAGGGAATCGGGATGCGCCCGCTGACAGGTTTTAGAAACGCCGGAATTGAAGTCCTGATATGCGACGGCAGTCACGTAAAAGACGTAAAAGAAAATTATGAAAAAGGAAACGTTTCAGAAATTACCGAAAACCACGTATGCGGAGGCCACTAAAATGCAGGACAGGGCTTTACGAATAGCCGTCGCGTCCGGCAAGGGCGGGACAGGAAAAACCACAATCTCGCTCGGGCTTGCGGCTTCATGCGATTGCGAAGTCACGCTTATCGACTGCGATGTCGAAGAGCCTAATGTTCATTTGTTCACGTTAAATTCTGAAAATAACCAGTCCAATCTGCAAAATCAGGAAAATAAATGCGAACGCGCCTGTTTTTCCGTTGATATACCGGCTTTTAACGAAACACTCTGCGACGGCTGCGGAATATGCAAGTCAGCGTGTTTTTTTAATGCCATAACGATTATAGGAAACACGCCTTTGTTTTTTCCTGAATTATGCCACTCATGCGGTTCTTGTTTCGACCAGTGCCCCAAAAACGCTATAACTGTAGTTTCAAAGGGCATTGGCGAAACGCGCAAATGGAAACACGGAAAAATAAATTGTATTGACGGCAGGCTTAACATCGGCGAGGCTAAAAGTCCGCCGCTGATAAAACAAATCAAAAAAAGTGCCATTAACGATAATTTAATTTTCATAGATTGTCCGCCAGGCACCTCCTGTCCTTTTGTCGCGGCGGTAAATAACGCCGATTATGTCGTTTTAGTCACCGAACCGACTCCGTTCGGCTTAAATGATTTAAAACTTGCCGTAGAAGCTCTGGAAAAACTCGGCATAAAGTTTGGGATCATAATAAATAAAGCGGATTCAAACAGCAATATAATAACCGATTACTGCGTTTCCAAAAACATAACAGTACTCGGCCGACTCCCTTTAAGCAGGGAAATCGCGCAGGTTTACTCCCGTGGGAAAATACCGGCGCTCGAGATTCCGGCATTGAAGTCCGAATACAAAAAAATTTTAGAGAACGTGATAAAAGAGGCTTCCAAATGAAACAAATAACGATAATATCCGGAAAAGGCGGCTCGGGAAAAACGTCTGTCACTCTCGCGCTCTGGCAGGCCTCGCGGCATGCTCTGGCAGTCGATTGCGATGTCGACGCGTCGAATATGTATTTAATCGCCTCTCCGATTAACGCAAAAGCGCCGGAAAAGGTTTTTAAAAGCGGATTTATTGCGGCAATAGACAAAACAAAATGCATTAATTGCGGTAATTGTCTTTCCAAATGCCGATTTGAAGCTATGAGCCAGAGCCCAAACGGCGAGTTTCCTGAAATTAACGAAATTTTATGTGAAGGCTGCGGAGCCTGCTTCCTGGCCTGCCCGGCTAAAGCCATAACCATGTCGGAAAAAGAAACCGGAAAAATTTTCGTGTCAACCACCAGATTCGGAACGCTTGTCCATGCCAGGTTAAACACCGGCGACGGCTCATCCGGAAAATTAGTTTCTCAGTTAAAGCAAATGGCATGTGAAATCGCAAAAAACGAAAAATTAGATTATATAATTAACGACGGTCCGCCCGGAATCGGCTGCCCTACGATCGCCACACTTACAGGCTCAAATGCCGTTATAATAGTAACAGAACCAACTGTTTCTGGACTTCACGACATGAAGAGAGCAGCCGAACTTTGCAATCATTTTAAAGTTAAGTATTCCATTATTATCAACAAACACGATCTCAATGAACTCATAACCAAACAGATCGAAGAGTATTCTGTTGCTCAAAACATTCTTCTGCTCGGCAAAATACCTTACAACCTTTCTTTTGTAAGCGCCTTAAAAGAATGTAAAACAATAATTGAGCACGATTCTAGTTCCTACGAAGCCAGGGAAATAAGAACTATCTGGGAAAAAATAACCGAGTTATAAAAAAAGAGCCGTTCATTTTTGTGAACGGCCCCTTTTCACTTTTAAGAAACCTTATTTTTCTTTTTTAAAACACATAAACCAGTCAAGACAATATTTATCTTCCGAGTTACCTTCGACTCTGTCTTTCGCGGTGCCGCACGAACCCGGAGGCGGAATTATCACATCATCGCCCGGCTGCCAGTTTGCAGGTGTCGCTACACTATCTTTATCGCTTTTTTGAAGCGCTATTATGAGTCTTTTTATTTCTTCCATATTTCTGCCGTTTGAAAGCGGATAGTAAAGGATCGCGCGTATTTTGCCGTTAGGATCAATTACAAAAACGGCCCTGACCGCCTGCGTGGTCGAGGCATTCGGCTGAAGCATTCCATATTTTTTCGCAACTTCCATTTTTATATCTTCTATAAGCGGAAATGTAACTTCTATATTTTTCATTCCCTTAAATTCTATCTTTTCTTTTATTGTACGAAGCCATGCTATATGGGCGTAAATACTGTCTATCGAAAGCCCTATAAGTTCGGTGTTTAATTTTTTGAATTCGGGCTGCATATATGCAAATGTCATAAATTCAGTCGTACATACAGGAGTAAAATCTGCTGGATGGCTGAAAAGTATAACCCATTTACCTTTATAATCGGCCGGGAAATTTATTTCACCCTGCGTCGTTTTTGCTTTAAAAGCGGGAGCGTCATCACCAATCAAAGGCATTCTAAATGTTTCATTGATATTATCCATTATCCAATTCCTCCATTTTATTAAAATCGTTCTGTAAACTTATAATGAAATTATAATTGATATCCCGGGTATTGTAATTTTAATTTACGTAATGTTAAAATAAAAATATGTAATATCCGCATTATACTGATTAAATAATACAACTCAGGTAAATCAGGTATATTTAATTTGTGTATGAATAAAAGAGATAAAAAATATGAAATTTTGAGGTAAAAAGGTTAAAACAAAAAAAGTGCGGGCCGAAAATTTATTATCGTTAAATTTAAATATAAACGCAATTTTCCGGAACCAGAAAAATTCAAGAAAATTTCGATTAAACACCGATATCGACGATAAAAAATTTTTAAATAACAGCATATTTTAATTATATCAAATCCAACTATTTAAGTCAACATTTTTTAAAAACAAAAATATGAATTATAATTCAATTAATAAACGCCGGAGCCTGAAAACAGGTTTGCTATAATCCAGGAACGCAGCGTTTATTAATTATTGCAGGCGGCACAATTAAATACCTGAAGGAATTTTTAAAGGAACTGCATTTAGTTTATTTTCTATCGTTACTTCGTAATTATTTATATTTATTGTTATTTCGGTACTTTCGTTAGTTGCGGCTGCTTTTTCATTTTTTAACATGTATTTAAGTTCTTCAAGTTTATTTTCTTTGAAGTATTTCTGGTAGCGCGGATCTTCGCAGAGGTTAATTTCGCCTTTGGACGAAGCCTCATCGCAAATTTTACTCACCGGACAGCTGTCGCATGAATTCGAGGAAAATACGACGGTATTCATTATAAAGCCGATTATATATATCGTTAAAACGGCCGTTAAGAATTTGAATTTTTTTTGCATATAATCAGTTCGCTTCCATAAAAAATAACGGTATGCTGCGCCTTTTAAGCTGACGGCAATATTGTGTCGGCAAAGTTATCCATTATTCTTTTTTTGATCATTTGATTTAAAATATTGTGAAATTCGTCAAATTTCATTGTAATCTGCTCTGGTTTGCAATATCTTCTCCATGTAATTTCAGCGTTTTCAACTTCCTTGCCGCCTATAATCAAAGTATTTGGATTTTTTTGTCTGGCGCTGTTTCTGATTTTTTTGTTAAATGAATCAGTTGAATCGTCAACTTCGACTCTTATAAAATCACCTGACATCGTTTCTGCAATTTTATGACAGTAATCAACGAATTTATCGGAAACCGGAACTATACAGACCTGGCAGGGCGCGAGCCATGTCGGAAATGCTCCGCCGAAAAGCTCTATTAAAAAAGCAATAAAGCGTTCATGCGTACCGAGCGGAGCGCGGTGTATGATATAAGGCCTTTGCTTATTGCCGTTCTGGTCTGTGTATTCAAGATTAAACCTTTCAGCCATGGCGAAATCAAGCTGCGTCGTCGAAGCAGTTTCTTCGCGGCCGGCGACATTTTTTACCTGAAAATCTATCTTTGGCCCATAAAAAGCTGCTTCGCCGTGATGGATTTCATATTTGATGCCAAGCTCCTTTACAATTTCCTCGACAAGTTTTTCAGAATATTCCCATAATTCTTCATTTTGAACATATTTATCAACTTTTTCCTTTGAATGCGTCGAGAGTCTTACCCAGAAACCTCCAATTCTAAATAGGTCATAGTAATATTTATGCATTTCGAGCACTTTTTTAAATTCACTTTTTACCTGTTCATTAGTGCAGTAAATGTGTGCGTCGTTCATGCTCATTCCGCGAACCCTCAAAAGTCCAGATACCTGACCTGATTTTTCATAGCGATAATCAGTGCCGTATTCGGCGAGTCTGTATGGAAGGTCACGGTAACTTTTAGGGCGCGCCGCAAATATTTTATTGTGGTGCGGGCAATTCATCGGCTTAAGATAGTATTCATCGGTTTCATCGACGACCATCGGCGGAAACATTGAATCTTTATAATAAGGCAGATGCCCTGACGTATAATAAAGAGCGCTCTTGGTTATATGCGGCGTTGCAACTCGTTTATAGCCGTATTTGAACTCCATTTCCTTGGCGAGTTTTTCAAGTTCGTCGCGGATTACGGTACCGTTTGGCAGCCACAATGGCAGCCCCGCGCCGACTTCTTCGTCTATCGTAAATATATCAAGCTCTGCTCCGAGTTTTTTGTGGTCACGCTGCAAAGCCAGTTCACGGCGTTTTAAAAATTCATCAAGCGCTTCGGCCGTTTCGAACATTACTGCATATATTCTTGTCATCATCGGATTTTTTTCAGAGCCGCGCCAGTATGCCCCCGAAATTCTGTCAAGTTTGAAGCAGTCTTTTTTTATAACTTTGGTATTTTCAATATGCGGGCCTTCGCACATATCCATAAAAGCACCGTTTTTATAAAATGAGAATGAAGTTACTCCCTGATTTTTTGAAAGTTCTTCAAGATATTCAGCTTTGAAATCCTGGCCCATTTCTTTAAGCCGTGCTACGGCCGCTTCTTTGGTAAGTTCTTCACGCTCAAAACTCTGGCCGGCATCGATTATTTTACGCATTTCCTTTTCAATAGCTTTAAAATCATTATCGCTTATCGGTTCGGTAAGCAAGAAATCATAATAAAATCCATCCTCGATCGCCGGTCCAAAACCAAGTTTAGAATTCGGCCTTAATTTTAAAACCGCCTGCGCTAAAACATGCGCCAGTGAATGTCTTGCCGTTTCCAAAAAAGCGCTATCGTTTTTTTTGTGTTCCATTAATATTCCTTTCTGATAATCATAAGTTAATTATTTTGTCAAGTCAATAAACAACTGTTCATAATTTTTATTGCTTCATTTTTAATGCGTTTAATATTTTCTCCGGAGTGTACGGTGATTTAGTAAGCCTTACTCCGCAAGCGTCGTATATGGCGTTGGCGATAGCCGGAAGAGCTCCATTAATGCCGATTTCCGAAACGCTTTTCGCCCCGTACGGGCCGCTTTCTTCGTAAGTCGGTATTAATATGGTTTTTATGTTTATGGCATCACCGGAACTGAATATTTTATAATTATTAAATGACGGATTAAGCATTCTGCCGTTTTCATTGAATATATATTCTTCGGTCAGGGCAAAACTGATGCCGTTTAAAACCGCGCCGTCGCACTGTCCTTCAGCGAGTTTGGGATTTATAGCCGTACCGCAGTCGGTTGTATTAAGATATTCAATAACTTTGACCTTGCCTGTTGTAATGTCAACGGCGACCTCAACAAAATGCGCTGAAAACGGAGGCGGTGATTTATGCGTGATGTGCGATGCTTCTGCCGCAATTTGTTTCTGGTTTTTTTCATACAGCGAGTAAAGAGCAATATCTTTATATGAAACCGATTTTTTTGGTTTTTCACAGTAAACGGTACTGTTATTAACTGTAATATCGTCAACGTTACAATCCATCATTTCAGCCGCTACTTCGATAATTACAGTTTTTATTTTTTGCGCTGCTTTCAATACTGCGCCGCCGGACAGATATGTTGTAGAAGACGCATAGGCTCCGACGTCAAACGGAGTTAAATCGGTATCTGATGAATAAACGATTACATTTTCGGTTTCGGTGCAAAGTTGTTCGGCCGCGATTTGAGCAAGTATTGTGTCGCTGCCGGTGCCGAGGTCTGTCGCGCCGCAAAGCAGGTTGAAAGAACCGTCATCATTCATTTTGATATATGCTGAACCCATATCAATTTCAGGAATGCTCGATCCCTGCATCAGGCATACCATTCCCGAGCCGTAATGCCAGTTGCCGTCCTTGCGCTTTTTATTGAACCTGTTATACCAGTCAAATTCTTTTACGCCGACTTCAATACATTTTCTGATTCCGCATGAACCTATTTTCATTTCGACGCCGGCTTTGCCCTCGCCCATTTTTTGAAATACAGGCGAGCCTTCGCCTTCATTTATGTGGTGTTTCTTATAAAATTCAATAATATCAATTCCTTTTTCGCGGCACATTATATCTACCTGCTGTCCTACCGCATTATAGGCCTGAGTCGCGCCGTATCCCCTGTATGCGCCGCCGACGGGAAGATTCGTATAAACTGAACTGCCGTAAAATCTTACATTTTTAACTTTGTTAAATAAAGGCAGAACTTTGCTCGCTGAATTGCATAAAACAGTCAGTGCAGCCGAACCATACGCGCCTGTATTCATTATTATATTCATATCGATTGCTGTAAGATTTCCATCTTTATCAAGTCCTGTGCGAAGTTTAATGTTCTGCGGATGTCTGGTGCGGGCGCTTATGAATTCTTCCGCCCTTGTGTATTCGAGTTTTACAGGCTTGCCGGTCTTTAATGTCAGCGCTGCGCATATATCTTCGATAAGGACTTCCTGTTTACCGCCAAATCCGCCGCCTATTCTTGGTTTTATAACTCTGATGTTTTTTACAGGAATATTCAATGCCTGCGCTACTATTCTTCTGGTATGAAACGGCACCTGTGTGCTCGTTCTGATATTAAGACGGTTATATGCATCAAGGTAAGTTATGCAGATATGAGGCTCCATTGAGCAATGTTGAGCGTAATGGGTTTCATATTCATATTCAAATTTTGAATGTGAATTCTTCAGTGCCTCTTCGACATCGCCTTCACTCATTTCAGCATGGGCCGCCATATTTTTATTTTTATCGTATGGTACAGGAATCGGCATAATAGCTTCAGGTTCATCATGAATAACAGGCATTCCAGAGTTCATAGATTTTAACGGATCAAATATAGGCTCTAAAAGCTTATATTCAACTTTTATTTTTTTCACGGCCTCGTTAACCGCCTCTATAGTTTCACCGGCAACAGCGGCAACCCTGTCGCCGACAAACCTGACTTTTTTATCAAGAACGAAACTGTCATACGGCGATGGTTCAGGGTAGCCCTGACCGGCGGTAGTATGTATAATTCTCGGAACATCTTTATAAGTTAAAACCGCCTTTATTCCAGGAAATTTTAATGCTTCAGAAACGTCGATGTTTATAATTTCAGCATGGGCGTGAGGACTTGTAAGAATTCCGGCATAAAGCAGACCGTGAAAATTTTCATCATCTGTAAACATAGGCATTCCGCAGGCTAAACCCAGAGCATCCTTTTTTAAAACACTTTTATTGACCTGTTTAAATTTATTTTCCGGCATTATTTCTCACCTCTCATTTTTTTAGCTGCAAGCAGAACTCCTTCAACCCTTTTAACATAACCCGTACACCTGCATAAATTTCCGTCAGTTGCCCTTCTTATATCATCAATCCCCGGCGACGGATTTTTCAAAAGCAAGGCATAAGCAGACATTAAAAAGCCGGGAGTGCAGTACCCGCATTGTACACCGCCTGCTTCAACAATTGAACTTTGAAGCGGGTGCGGATTATTGACAGTGCCAAGTCCCTCAACAGTCATAATTTTACAGCCGTCAACTGAAACTGAAAATATTATACATGAATTAACCGGCGTATTATTTATTAATACCGTACATGTTCCGCAAGTTCCCTCGCCGCATCCCTTTTTTACACTTTTATACCCGTACCGGCGAAGCGTATCGAGAAGTTTTTCATTAACCGGTACTTCCCATATTTTATTTTCACCGTTTATTTCAACTTTTATTTTTACATTTTCCATAAAACACTCTCCAAAATTTAATTTTAAAATCAGCCGAGCGCCTGTTCAGTTGTACGCTTTATAAGCGCAGGCAGGATGGACTTTTTATAATCGGTCGTTACTCTCATTTCTGTTATAAATGAGGTTTCCTGTACCGCCAATTCTAAAATATCATTAGAAATTGCGCCTGAATTGTTTATATTTTGTGAAATCTTTTCCGATGTTTTTTTGAGTTCCTGCGGCAGACTTCCAGCACCGCTGACGCATATTTTTATTCTTTTATTCTCTTGAGCGTCGCGGTCATAAATTGCCGCGACATTTAAAAGGGTATAATCAAAAGCGGTTTTGGCAAATTTCGTAAAAATACCGCGGCTGCTATTTGTTTTAGGAAGTATTATTTGTGTTACAAGCTCAGTTTTACCAAGAAAAGTAAGTGGATGCGCTCTAAAAAAATCAGCGGCAGAGGCAATTCGCACTTTATTCTCCGGGCCTTCAATTTTAATTTTTGCGCCTGCGCACAAAAATACAACGGGCAAATCCGACCAATGGTAAACCTGCGTGATATTTCCTCCGGCTGTTATCATATTTCTTAAAGGCGTGCTGGCTATTGAATAAGCAGCCTGATGAATTATGCCGCCGCAGTATTTTTTTACCGCCATTGATTGAAGAATATCGTTTATACTTGTGGCCGCACCGATTAATATATCTGTTTCATTTTCTTCGATATAGTTTAATCCTGAATATTTTATATCAACAAGGGTTTCGACTGAATCACTTTTCATGATTCCGACAGTGGTCCCGCCGGCCAATATTTTAGCTGTACCTTCATATTGCTTTAAGATACAAACAGCTTCAGCCGAGCTGGCCGCCCTGAAATAATTTTTTAATTTTTTTAACATTTTTACCCCGCTTTCATTTCATGATTTATGACTTAACTTATCCTAAACATATTAAAATATCAAAATATTTTTTTAGAATTTATTCATTCTGGATTTTTTAAAATTCAATATTTAAAGTCATAGTTTTGCTTTATTCGCTATATTTTTACCGTATATTTTTCGCAGTGCTTATTGAATATTTTGGTTCCGCCGCCCTCTGAAACGGCCTCAATTATTTTTTCATGGTCGATCGGTTTTAATCCGGCCAGAAAGTGAATATTTTTGTTTTTAAAAATTTCAGGTGCAAGAGGCGTTGACGGGCCGATGAGGCAGTTAACGCGAGCTTTCCTGCATTTATGTGAAATGTCGTCAAATGAACCGTTTATTAAAGATGTCGATGTGATAATATTCACGGTTGAGTCCCACTCATCATCCGGTATTGAACCTGTAGTAGAACCCATTCTTTCCTCGATTATTTTGAATTTTGGACATTTAGCTTTTATTACCGGCACGAGCGGTTCGAAATAACCGACCATATAAACCGAATCATTTGGATTAATGTTCATTAATTCAATGGCGTCTTTTCCAGCATTTGAAATTTTATCAAAATCGATTACAGCATTATGCAGGGCAATTAAAACCGTTCTTGATATAATATTAGATTGATAATCAGAAATGACCTCGAGCGCATTTCCTATTTTTTGTCCGCTGATTTTACCGGCATTATGATTTACGGTGCAGGAATCTTTGCGGGTAATCAGGGTATATGAAAATCCAAGCCCTATTTCGGTAACTGCTATAGTATAGCCAAGCCCTATTATAAGTTTTTTTACTTTTACATCCTTAAATTCTTTTAGTTTTTCATACATGTTTTTTAGAATCATTTTTCGCCTCCAAAATTTTATTTAAATTTATTGATCATTTTTTTTATATAGTCCATTGCCGGCAGCATTCTTGAGCCGTACCAGCAAAACATTTCACCGTCAACCAGAATTATCCGCGCGCCGGGAAATATTTTTTCAAATTTTATTTTATCGCTTTCTTTGTAATTATAGGGTTCAGAAGGCAAAAACACTACATCGGGAGTATTCTTTTTTAATATATTTGCCGTCATAGTTAAATACCTTTCTTTGGCTTTACTTATAATACAGTTAGCAAATCCAAGTCCGGTTAAAAGCGAATTAATATAATTGTTGCTTCCGGCAGCGATATACGGCCTGCTCCAGACCATATAAATAAAACTTAAATGCGGTATTATTTTTTTTAGCTTGTTAAATTTGTAATTTATTTTATTTATTAATTTTTGAGCTTCTTTTTCTTTGTTGAATATCAAACCGATAGTTTTTATCATCCGCAGTCCGTCGTCAAATGAATTAATATCAAATATAAAGCATTTGTAATACAGCCTGTCGATTTTTTCAATTACATTTCTGCATGATTCCTCTTTTACGCTGAATATAATGTCAGGATTAAGCATTTCGACTTTAGCTATTGAAACATTTTTAGGACCGCCGACACTCTGTATTTTATTAACCATTTCTTCAGGATGAACACAATAATCAGTCCTGCCTATAATTATATCTGCAAGTCCTAATTCAAACAATGTTTCCGTAAGCGACGGACAGAGAGAAATTATTCGAGATGGAACTTTATTTAAAATATGCATTCGCCCGAGATCATCAATTATTTCCATTGTCATCCTTAATATTTTTAATGAATTTGCTCATATAATTATATCCAAGATCGATATAACCAACATTTTTGAATTTACATTCAATTAATGCACCATTTAATTCTTCCGGTGATACCCTATATTCAAACGGCGGACCGAAATTTCTTTCTTCTTTTTTACATTCTATAATAAATAAACGGCCTTCTGTTTTCAACGTCCGGTATATTTCTTTAAATAAATTTTCTTTGGCCTTCGCGAGTCCCTTGGCATGCAAAACTGTAGAAATAAGAATAAAGTCTGCGATTTTATCTTCCAGATTGATTTGTTTATAAATATCAGATTTTAACACTTTAATATTTTTTATATTTTCGCATTTTATTTTTTCATTAAGCATTTTCAACATTTCTTCGGAATGGTCAACGGCGTATATAATTCCATATTCACTAATAAAATTTGATGCGTAAATTGAATAATCGCCAGGCCCGCAGCCAATATCTAAAAACGTTTCTCTGTCCCTTAAATTAAGCTCAGTAAAAACTATTTCATGGTCATGCATATTAAAACTGCTAGGGCCGCGCTTTCCTGCACCTGTAAAATGATGAAAATTACATTGTTTTATTTCACCAACATTATTCATAAAAATTTGTTCACCTTGTTTCTTTCATAAAAACTTTCGCAGATAAAACTTTTTATCTTTATAAATAGTTTCAGTTATTTTACCGCATTTTATTAATTTTTCAACGATAGGCCAGCTCGCTCCTGCTTTTATTAACAGTTTATTTAACGCTTCCTCCGGCATCGGATGTACCGAAACAATTCCTAATATGTCAGCTTCAATATCGCCGGTAAACGCAAAATCATTTCCTTCTGAATTGATTATATACTCTACATTATCTTTTTTTATTTTATTACGCATTATCTGATATGCCAGATTTATTTTTTCAGCCGAAGGCGCTTCGGCATATTTTTCAGCCGGCGGCCTTATTGGCATCGATAAATAATGTTTTTGGATGTTCAATTGACTCAAAAATTCCGCAGTTTTTTCAATATGTTTTTCGTCTTCGTTAATATTTTTTATTAACATTGTTTCAGTAAGCAGAATACCTTTATAATTTTTTGAAAAGTCCAGTATGCTTTTTAATATCAAATTAAGATCAAGCTGCCTGTGCGGCCTGTTTATTTTTTTCCATATATCCTCTTCCGCTGTATCTACTTTTAATGAAACCAGATCGGCGGCCCAGAGCGCTTCTTTTACTTCGTCCATAAAAATAAGTGAAGAATTTGAAATGACGGCCACTGGAAATCCCAATTTTTTAAGTTTTAAAATTGTACTTTTCAGGTTTACATCAAGAGTCGGTTCGCCGTCTGAAACAAATGTAATATAATCAATTTTTTCGCCTTTATTCAAAGCGGCTTCCACTTTTATTGATACTTTTTCAAAAATCTCGTCAGGATTGTAAAAAATCCTCCTGTCCGCGGTCATTTCAGTATTTTTCCCGAGCTGGCAATAAATACATGAATATGAGCATATTTTGGGAGGAATATTATTGATGCCGAGACTTTTTCCAAGACGCCGCGAAGGAACCGGACCAAATATAATATTAAAATTGCCGTTCATTTTAAATCACTTCTTTTAAATTATCGCAGTTTGTCACAAGCCATTCACCCGGCTTATAGTTATAGTGACGAGCAATAATATCGCATTTAACTTGAAATAAAAAATAAATTTTCCGCGGCGCCGTATTTAATGTTTCAAAATTCCCCTGTCCTTTTGATATAATTACATCAGCTTTATTAAATAACTTTACAAATTCCTCGGAGCACTGGCTTAATAATGTACCGGCAATATCCGTGCCGTTTGAAATGATACAGGCCACTCTGTCAATTCCGGCATGAACGGCTTCCGATTCCGTTACATCATTTATGACCGCGGAACCTTTTACAGCATAAAAAATATCTTTTTTTGAGGGAAAAGTTTCAATAAATAAACGGTCAAAAACACTTTCACCTGCATTGTCGCCTAATATTAAAACTGTTTTGGCAGTTGAAATTTCGTTATAAAGGGATTGAACAGTATTTAAATCTAAGGGCTGATGCTCAGCTGTTCTAAAAGATGCCATAATGTAATGTTCATCCCAGTCAGATTTCATGCCAAAATCCATAATATTTCCAGCAATTGAAAATCGTAGTGCCGTTTCAAAAGGATTTTTGGATTCCAAAATGATTTTTTTTATTTTACCGCTTAATTCAAGAGCTTTTTCTGTTGACTGTTTTTTCAAGTTTAAATAAGGATCAGAATTTTTAATTTCACTGCGAATAATTTTGTGTATAATTTGCCCCATTTCGGGCGGTGTAAGAGTTAAATCAAAATTTGCAACCTTTTTCATTACTTTTTTCATTACTTTAAAAATTATCTTTTCATCTGAAATGACCATTCTTGACGCGTCAAGCGTTTGTCTGATAAAACATGGTATGCAATCTATTGAAGTTCTCATTTTTATTCCTCCAACCGTATTTAGAACCGGCTTAATTATTATTCTCTTTCACGAATAACAGCGGAAACACTATATCACTTACACAACACGGCACTAATACCGCTATGAAAAGACAGAAAGCAATTATGAAATATGAACCAAATGTTAAATTTTCTCCCCTGACCATTAAAATGTGAAATAATGAAGCCCATGTGCTAAGCAGAACATGAGCCGCGTGAGGAAACTTAGTTTTCTGCCAGTAATAAGCGGCAATTATTCCAGCAATCGCAAGAGGATTGACCAGCCACCATTTTTCAATAAAACCGATATGTATACCAGTATTTTGCATATCCAGCAATATTTCAAAAAAATAAGGAATAACTGAATCGCTTATAGTCGCTATCCCGACTGACCCGAAGTAACCAATTAAAAACAACTTCCATAAATTGCACTTACCTTTAATGCATTTCATACTTACTTCAGGACATTCATGAATTTTATACATTGCAGCTGTAACAAGGGCACTTAAAAACACATGCGCGGGATGTAATATATAAAACAAGTTATAAGAAACATCATAAGGTACTTGCCGGCATAACATCATAATTATAATACCTGTAAGAACACCAAATAATGTAAAAGGCGAATGATTTTTTAATTCTTTTAAAATTTTATTCAGCAAATTTTTATTCTCCATATTAATTGATTTTACTGTTTTTTTATTTACATGTAATATCGTTTATCATATCATTAAAAATTTTAGTTACAGGAGAACCGGGATATTTTTTTACAAATGGTACGCCGGCATCACCATAAACTGAAAAATCAGAATTAAATGCAATGCTTCCAAGCAGGGGAAGATTTTCTTTTTCCGACAATTTTTTGCCGCCGCCTGATAAAAATATGTCTGTATTTTTAGAACAATGCGGACAAACAAATCCGCTCATATTTTCAATAATTCCAGCAATCGGAACTTTTAACTGATTGCAAAATTTTATAGTTCGGCTTACGTCATCAGCCGATACTTCCTGAGGAGTGGTTACTAAAATTGCCGCCCCTGCATTCCCGAGAGTTTTTATAATTGAAAACGGCTCATCACCAGTTCCGGGAGGGCAATCTATAATAAGATATTCAATATCCCCCCACTGGATGTCGCGAATAAATGGTTTAAAAATAAGATTTTTCATGATATTGCTCCATACAACCGGAGCGTTTGGATTCTGCAGCAAAAAACCTATGGATGCGACCTTTAAATTACCGTATTCATTAACTTCAATTGGATAAATCCCCTGAGAGTCAGACGTAAAATATTTATTCTGTAAACCAAGCATTCTCGGAATGCTCGGACCGTAAATATTAACGTCTAATATACCTGTTTTTTTACCCTGCATCGCCAGCGCAGCAGCAATATTGACCGCTATAGTGCTTTTTCCGACACCGCCTTTGCCTGAAAGAATAATGAACTTATTTTTTATTTTACTCATTTGCTCTAATATAATTAAATTTTCATCTATTAAATCTTTTTTTTGATTAATAGTTTGCTGGTTGTCTTTAATTTTAGAAGTCTCGTCATTGCCGTTATCTGAAATCCTGGAAGCGTAATCAGCGATCGCGGCACGCAAAGTATTAACGGCGAGCAAAGCGCAATGAGCGTCTTCGTCTGAAATTTCACCGCCGACAAATGCAAGTACATCATCCTGTGAAAGTAATTTCGCAACATCCAGCGGTGCGCCGCAAGATATAGCCGCAGTGACGCTGCCGCATAAAATAGAGTGATGGCATCCGTCGGTGGTAAAAGTAGCGTGTTGTATTCTGTCATTTTCAATCAATACCCAGAATTCTACTGTATCTCCGCACGGGCCTTTAATTTTAGCGTTTCCATTCGCCCCCCGCATTGGTCCGAAATTAACCGGTAATGTCCGGCTCTGCATAATTGAATGTTCAGCCATTATTTACATTTCCCCTTCCGTTTTTATATTGTAAATTGATTTGTGTTTATTATGATTATTTAAATAGCACTTTGCCTGATAAAAAAGCATTGCCCCAAATAGTGTTATTCCGTAAAAAAGTATAACTGACGGTCCGCAAGGCATATCAAGATAATATGATGTTACAAGACCGCCGATTGAAACAATTATACCGGTAATCCAGCCGGCAATAAGCTGTTCGCGCCAGCCTGTCCAGAAAAGTGACGTAAAAATTGCCGGCGCGACCAGAAAAACAAATACCAGAAGTACACCCGCTACACGGACCGAATGGGTTATTATGACACCGAACGAGGCATAAAAAAGAAAATCCCACAATCTGAAATTAAAATCTGGAGAATGTTTTAAATTATGATTTTCTGTGATATTTAAAAATTTATTTCTGAAAATATAATGAAACATTCCAATTAAAGAATATACTATCGCGGCGCTTATAACAAAATTCCACTTTACAAATAAGAGATCGCCCGTTAAAATTTCCTTTATATGTTCTGCGCCATGCGGGGCTCTGTCGATAACAATTATCATTGTGCTTGCCGCAATGGCATAAACCAGGCCGATTATGGCTTCCTGCGGTATTTTCGATTCAGTAAAACGAAATATTGAAAATATAACGGCGCCTATTAACGTAAAAATAAGCGATATCCAGTAGGCCGTTATCGAATCAGGCATAATATTAAAAAGAAACCCGACGGTCAAACCGAGAGCGGCAATCTGAGCAAATGCAAGATCGACAAAAATTATTCCGCGCCTTATAACATGAAGTCCAAGATAAGAATGGATCCCTACCAGGACAAGACATTCAAAAAACGGCGCCGCCATTAAAATTAATAATTCATTCATTTTTATACATCTCATTTCTTTATATTTTGCGCCGCAGATCTTTTCTGCCGCGGCGCAAAAATATACTGTTAAATTAATTAGCTGCCCGCAATAATCTGTCGAGCCATATATCAACTAATTTAAAGTAAGTGTCGGCGCCCGGTTCGCCGTTCACATAAACCGGAACTATTACTGCTTTAATACCAGTTTTTTCTGCAATAAAATTAACTTTTTGAATATCATAAAAATTTTCAGATAATATTAATTTTATGTTTTCTTTTTTTATTATATCGATAACTTCGAGGGTGTGTTTGGGTGTCGGCGGAATACCAGGTTTCGGCTCAACTTCGGCGACGGCTTCTATGCCGAAAATTGAAGTGAAATATATCCAGCTTTTATGATACGTCACAATTTTTTTACCGCGCAGCGGCATTGCTTTTTTCATCCATCCGTCGAGTTTTTCAATAAGCGGAACGCCTTTAAGTTTGTTTTCGTTTAAAAAATCAATCAGCTTGCCGTTATAAGTCAATTCAATAAGCGTCTGCGGTTCGATTATACCCGGTAATTGCTTGCCGTAAAGGGCTTCTATTAATTTTTCCTTTAAATTATTATAGTTTTTCTCAAAAAAAGAGGCATTATCCGGCGAAACTTTTTTTAAACCGATCAATATGTTCTCCATTATGTTAAATGCATTTAACGGCCCTACCGTAATATGCGGATTGCCGTATACATGAAGTCCGCCTTCGCTGCGGCTTAACACCGCAGGTATATCAAGCATTTTAGCGCCATCCGCAGCAGCCACATAACCTTTCTGGCCGCTTTGAATATTTTTATTGGCAGATTTTTCAAGAAGATCCGGCACCCACAGTTCAAGATCAAGGCCGGTTCCGATAAAAAGATCGGCGGTCTGGCATATTTTTATAAAACTTGGTTTTGGCCTTACATAATGAGCGTTTTCATCGCCCTGACAAATGGAATAAACATTTACTTTTTCTTTTCCTATTTCTTTGGCGAAATAAGCGTAATCGGTTATTGTAGTCACTACATTTATTTGTTCAGCCGCCAAAATATCATTCAGCGGAATTAATATAGTTAAAACAAAAATTATCAATAATATTATTCGTTTCATCAAAATCTCCTTATAAAATCAGTATTTTTCGTGTTTGTGCGGCCCGAAAGACCATGTTAATTGAAGATTAACCTTATGTTCGATACGCTGTGACGCAAAGTTGCTGTTTACATAGTCATATTGAAAGCGCGTCCGCACCCACGGACTCTGCCAGAAATTTACATACGGCGATATCATATATGTGCGCAGAGATTTATTGTCAGGCTGAAACGGATGAGTATAATCGAATTTCAAACCGTGCTCCCACTGCTCGGATGTTTTCCTCTGGAAATAAGTATAACCTCCAAAAGTGTTTATGTTATCGATTTTTCCCGTAGTTAAATTCAACATTTCTTTATTGGCGTGATACAGTTCGGCGCGCCACAGATAGTTTTTATATTTAGCCATATTAACCGGCTCGTAAAAATATGTAAGGTCGAGGCCGGCCAATTTTGTATAATGTTTTGTTTCATCAAATGAATCGCCGGCATTGTTTCGTAATCCGAACCTGCTGTTAGGGCCTATCATCGCGGTCAAACCAAGCTCAAAATATTTGTCGCGGCTTAAATCATAATAATTTTTTATATGAACCAGCGCTGAAGGGATATGCCCTGAATTTGCTCCTGAAAACAAATAAGCATTATCCGCCCTCTGAAGTTGTAAAGTAATTTGATTGGCATCCGACCATGTTTTTTTCAGGTTCCAGTCTATTGAAATACCTTTTCCTGCGAGCCCGCCGGGACCAAGTATTGTCGTTAATGAAAGCGGAAATAAAGTCTGATCAAGAGCGGGAAGGTGCCAGCGGTTTACAACGCCAAATTGTGAACGGAATTTGCCGGCCGTTAAAGTCGCATTCGGAATCATATTGCTAAAAATGGCGTAAGCCTCGCCAAGTTCAAAACCGTCTTCTTTGGCCGCAAATGTAAGTTTGCCGAATGAGTAAGGATCCATTTCGGACTGCATATGTATTCCGGCCATTCTAAAATTTTCACCGCTGCGAAATCCGTTATAATTATGAGGCTGATTTAATTTATAAGAGGAAAGGCTGTCAAAAGTGACTGAAATTTCAGGATTTATGGCCTGCTGCGCACGCTCGCCGCCTCTGAAAACTTTTACTTTGTTTTCTGAAGAATTGCTTTTGTTACTTGTGAATGAGGCTGCAGAACGGGCTTTATTTTTCAACGTTTCTAATTCATCATTATCTTCTGATGAATAACCGCTGATTTTCTTGCTTTTATCTTCAGCTTTATTAATTTTTTCAAGCTCTCCTGAAAGTTTGTTTACAGTTTTCGTTAATTCCATGATCTGCTTTTCAAGCATTTCAATTTTTTGTGAATCGCTGCCAGATGAAGCATTTGCTATATTGTTATTAAAAAGCATAATGCCAAATAAAAACATTATGATAAAATAAATACATTTATTTAACATAAAAATCCTCCAATATTCAATTTATTAAATTTATTTATAAATTAATATTGGAGGCGCGCGATTTTTAATTAATTCATATACTAAAAATTTGAACAAATAATATATTTTTATAAAAAAGTTACCAAGATCGATTAAACATACAGATAATCCAAAAAAAGAAATTACCAAAAAAGAATGCAGCATATCGCTAAAAATGCATATATTGCAATCTTTTATATTGTGTAAATCACAGTCATTGTTATGACAATGTGCATTTGCAAACAATACTCCAATGATATATATGATTATAATAATTTTCTTTAATAATTTGTTATTGCTCAAAATCAAGTTCCGATGTTTTTAATAACTTAAATATTGCAAATACTACCGGCTCAAAACAATTTAATGTTATGGCCGATAGTATTTATTTCAAGGTGTAGAATATTTAATGTTAATTGGTTTCTACATTTTCATGATCAGTGTCTGATTTCATTTCATTAAGCATTGTTTCAAGTCTAGCCACTTTTTCTTTTAATGTATTTATTTCAATGGCCGAATTGTCTAAAACAGCTTCCTTTGTTTGTGAACTGTTAATATTTTGTTGATTGCCCGCGCCTTGCATGTTTACAAACATCCCTTTGCCATTACGGCGCCCGCAGCCAGAACGTTTGAATGCGCCGTTGCCTGTCCCGCGTCTGCATCCCCAATTTTGCTGCCCCATAGGCCCTGTACCGTCTAAATTTGGCATAAAACCAACTCCTTTTTTGTGAAATCACAGCAGTTAATCGAGCAATAATACCGCCGCGGCCACAACCGTTGTCCACAGGCCGTTTTTATCGCCAACTGCCGACTGAGTTATATTCCTTGTCCTGACCTTTATATTATTTATTTTCCATATCTCAGATTTTTCATCGTATTTCACATCGCTGTCCATCTCAAAGCCATAAGTTGAAGCGAGCATCGAAGCGGCGAGATCCTCTGCGTAATCGCCGGTAAAATTCTCAGTCGCGCCGAAGCAGTGATGCTCAGAAAGATAGCCGTACCTTTTTTTATCGTCAGGCTGTGCCAGACCTATTGAAGCGGCTATCAAACGGTTTGGCTCGTTCGTAGATATATCAGCGAGCACTACGAATGTTATCTGACCAGGTTTAACTAATTTCAAGCCCTGCTTTTGTGAAATAATTTTTGCTCCAGGAGGCAAAATCGACGACACTCTCACAAGATTAAGCGACGCAATTCCGGCGTCTCTTAACGCCATTTCAAATGACTGAAGTTTTTCTTTGGACCTTCCAACACCTTTTGTGAAAAATACGTTTTGCGGTACCAGACTCATAATTTTAATTCCTTCTTTCTGATTAATAACCCGTATCTTTTTTTTATAGAGCAATAACCTTGCCTTAATTTTCGAATAAAAAAATTACGTTGTTTAAAGTTAATGAAGAATGCCAAAACATTAATAAAAAGCTTTTTTGTGAAAAAACAACTCGGAAATAATCATAATTTCAATGTGTTTTATGCAAGAATAATCTTTATTTGAGGCCTTACTCACTCCACGCAGCAATAAAAACCGATATACACAACATTGAAATAAAAATACGGCTTCAGTTTTTGATTGCGCAATTGCAATTATATAATGCAATAGTGCAATTAAAATTTTAAATTTACGATATTTTTTTATTTAACCCGCCAATAAGTTCTTAAAAAAAGGGAATTTTTAACTGGAATTTACGTGCCATTTTTTTAAAAACTTGGCACGTATAATGCTTTATTTTTATGATACGCCAGTTCAAAAAAATATTAAAGTTATAATATCATTTATGAAAGAAGGAATTTCAATGGAAACCGCAACAGGTCAAAAGGGAATGACGCTCAGATCTATCAAAAATAAAATACTGGTAATGAGCGGAAAGGGCGGTGTAGGCAAAAGCACTGTCGCCGTTAATATTGCCAGATCGCTCGAAAAAATGAATTTCAGGGTAGGAATGATGGATATAGACATTCATGGTCCGTCACTTGAAAAAATGTTGAATATCGAAGATAAAAACTTAATGCAGACGCCTGACGGATTTATGGTCCCGATAGCCGTCAACGAGAATTTTTACGCGGCCACGATCGCGTCTCTGCTTGAAAACGACAGTACGCCGGTTATATGGCGCGGCCCGATGAAAAGCAATTTTATAAACCAGATGTTTGATTCTTTCAAATGGCCGGAACTTGATTATCTTGTAATCGACTGCCCGCCCGGAACCGGCGACGAGCATCTTACAATAATACAGACCATCGGAATAGTAACGGGAGCGGTAATAGTATCAACACCTCAGGAAATAGCCTGCGTTGACGTAAAAAAAGCAATTAACTTTCTCAATCAGATGTCCGTAAACATATTCGGCATAGTCGAAAATATGTCATATTACGAATGCCCTGAATGCAAATCAAAAATCGAAATATTTAAAAAAGGCGGAATTGAAAAACTCACGAACGAATTCAAACTGCCGCTTCTCGGCTCCTTGCCAATCGACACAGCGATAGGCGAATCATGCGAAAATGGAAGCTCTATCATGGAAAATACAAAAGCCTCCAAATCCGCTGAAATTTTTAAAGAAATAACGGCAAAAATCGTAAAAAGCATTACCGGAAAACAGGCATGCAGTCAAACTGCGTAATTGCCAAAAAATAGTAAAAGGATGAGTTAAATGCACGAAATTAAAAATATGGGAAAATTCACTAAAGCAATCCATGCCGGCCAGGCTATAGACCCGCTTTACGGCGCGGTAACAGTACCGATATATCAAACGTCGACTTTCGCTTTCACTTCAGCCGAAGACGGTGCCGGTAAATTTGCCGGAGAAATTACCGGATATAAATACACGCGCCTTGGCAATCCGACGGTAAAAGCACTTGAAGAATCAGTAGCGTCGCTCGAAAACGGTTTCGCCGGCCTTGCCACGTCTTCGGGAATGTCGGCGATATCGACTGTTTATATGACTTTCCTTTCAGCCGGCTCACATATACTTTCGACAGATTCGGTGTACGGCCCGTCAAGGCTTGTAATTGAAAAACATTTTTCAAGATTCAACGTCGAATATACATATGTCGATACGACTAAAATTGAAAATATCGAAAAAAACATAAAACCGAACACAAAAATGCTTTACATCGAAACTCCGGCCAATCCGACGCTCGCAGTGACAGATCTCAAAAAATGCGCTGAAATAGCCAGAAAAAATAATATATTACTCGTCGTCGACAATACTTTTATGGGCCCTTATTTTCAAAGGCCTATCGAACTTGGCGCCGACATTGTCGTCCATTCGCTGACAAAATCGATGAACGGCCATTCAGACGTCGTGGCCGGAATGATAGTGACCAAAAACAAAGAATTATATAAGCAGATACAATCGGTTCATTATTATATGGGCGGTACGATAGATCCGACACAGGCCTGGCTTGTTTTGCGCGGCATCAAAACCATGCCGCTTCGCGTCGAAAGAAGCCAGCAGAACGCCATAAAAATAGCGGAATTTTTAGAAAAGCACCCGAAAGTGTCAAAAGTCGCATACCCCGGGCTTAAGAGCCATCCTCAGTATGAAACAGCCAAAAATCAGATGAGCGGCTTCGGCTCGATGATCACATTCGAAGTAAAAGGCGGCATCGAAGCCGGAAAAACCATTATGAACAACGTTGAACTCGCCGCTCTTGCGGTGTCGCTCGGCGGAATCGAAAGCTTGATACAGCATCCTGCCTCGATGACACACGCCGGCGTTTCTAAAAAAGACCGTGAAAGCGCTGGAATTACCGACGGCATGATAAGATTTTCAGTCGGCTGCGAGGATTGTGAAGATTTGATCGCCGACCTCAAACATGCTTTAGACAAAATTTAGTTTTTTTCAAAAAAACATTGCGGCAGTTATAATTTCATGGCTGCCGCTTTCTATTTCAGCCGGCAGTCTGCAATCAGAGTTTTATTAATTAAAATTTTCAATTTTCAAGAGATGTCATTAAAAACTTTTAACCTAAAACAAAAAAATACTTTTAAGCCAAAAATTAAAATTTATGTCCTGCGATATTTTTCATTTTATTTCATAACATTATCAAGATTTTTTATTGACATAGCCGTATGAAGATGAACTGGCCTCGATCAAAAATTATCGGCAGACAGGATGTAATAAACTACCTGCATATTTCATAATAAAAAAGATTATCGTATTCCTTTATTTTCACGAAGCCATTTTTTTCCAGAGCACGTTGTGAAGCAATATTATCAAAATCAGTTTCCGCCGAAATCACGTTTATATTTTTTTCAGAAAATGCCCATTTAACCGCTTCACGTATCGCTTCTGAAACAATGCCGCGATTTCTGAACTCATTTTCAACGCCATAACCTATTTCAACTTTACCAGCCGCATCAGGCGGGCCTTTAAAACATATTCCGCCGCATACCTTATTTTCTGATTTTAAAATTATCTGCCAATTCGTATAAAAATACTGATTACCAATATCATTTTTCATTATGTCGAGCTGGCCGGCCATAATCTCTTTAAACCAGTCTTCGAGCTGTTCACATGTCACCGTAACTCCAAGCTTCCTCTGAAGCTCGCCGTTTCTTTCAACATGCAATTTAAAATTTTCATAATCGAGAACCGCTATTTTTAAATTTGCGGTATCAATAAAAAACATGTTTGCCTCCAGTCTAAACCTAAATTACATGTGCCGTATTATCTGTATCACAAAAGTCTGAATTTATAATACGCTACCGACGAAGTTTATTCAAGTAACTTCGCACATAACTATAGCTCGTTCTCATATTTTATTTTTAACACATATAATTAAAAAATTCCGATAGTATTATTTTCAGCAATCAGTTTCAGGTATTTTTCCGGCATAACCGCTTTTTTCATCCCACGGAGCAAATATTTTCAAAAGCATGATCCCCGGCAGCGATAAAATGACGCTGAGCAGGAAAAACCATGGCCAGCCGCAATATTCAACCATCTTACCGGCGGGCGAAACTATTATGTCACGGCTGACAGCCATAAGGCTTGTCAAAAGGGCATATTGTGTCGCTGAATATTCGCGGTTGCAAAGGCTCATCAAAAAAGCCACAAATGAAGCAGTACCAAGCCCGGCACAAACATTTTCAATAATTATGGCCGAAGTCATCATCCCGTAGCTTTTACCGTAAAAAAACAGCATATAATATGAAAAATTACTTAACGCCTGAAAAAAACCAAAAATCCACAGCGATTTATTTATTCCGATCCGGCTCAAAACAGCTCCGCCGGCAATAACTCCGGCAATTGTGGCAAATAATCCCACTCCGCCTGACACAACGCCGATTTCCGACTGAGTAAAACCAAGCGTGATCAAAAACGGTATCGACATATTGCCCACAAGCGAATCGCCGAATTTAAATAAAATTATAAATAATAAAATCGCCGCACCATATCCCGCGCCTTTCCTCTTAAAAAAATCAACAAAAGGATTTATAACGGCTTCTTTCAAACTTTGCGGCGCAGCGCATTGTTCATTGGAAGGCGGAGCATATAATGAAGATACCGCGTTAAGCAGCAGAATAAACGAGATTAAAAGATAAGCAGCGCCCCAGCCGTATTTATCGGCGAATATAAATGCGAATGAGCCGGTTATTATAAGCGCGATACGATAACCAAGAACCGATAATGCGGCGCCGGCGCCGAGTTCGTTCTCATCGAGTATCTCGATTTTATAAGCGTCGTAAGCGATATCGAACGAAGCGCTGAAAAAAGCCATGAATAATATATTTATGGCAAACGCAGACGCGGAACCAGCCGGATTTTGGAAATACATCGCAGCTATCGATATTATCAAAAAAATATGAGCGATAACGATCCAGCCTTTACGCCTTGAATTAAATAATGAATACCTGTCCATTAGCGGCGCCCATAAAAATTTAAGCGAATACGGAAGCCCGGCCAGACTCATAAAGCCTATCGTAGAAATGTCAATTTTCTCAACGCTCATCCAGGCCTGCGCAGCCTTATTCGTAAGAAAAAACGGAAGTCCGGAAGTAATGCCTAAAAGTAACAAAAACGCCATTTTTTTATTTTTAAATACATCGATATAATTTGAAAATGCTTTTATTAAATTCAAAATTACCATTCCTCACTAAAAAATAATCAATATCAAAACATTTGCATCCAAATATTTTTAAATCTGTCAATAAAGCAGCAAAAACATAGTTTTACCAAATGTTATCAGGGCCAAATCATTTCAAATCGCGGCCGAAAATAACAAAATAAATCGTACCGGCCAATCCGAAGGCTGCCGCGGTCATAAAATTAAGCTCCGGCGATACTTGCCATATATAAGCTCCTCCGAATGCGGCCAATGACACAATAATATCGCGCACAAGATAATAAACTCCGAAAGTGTAGGCTTTCGCATTTTCCGGCGCCAGATCCATTATTAAAGTCTTTCGCGTCGGCTCGCCGAATTCCTTAAGCCCCCTGATAATAAATGCTATGTATAAAGAAGCCATATTTTGGCAATACATTAACGCTATCGGAAATATCGTAAAAAAAATAAAAGTTATCGTGACATATCTTTTTTTATGGCCTTTATCGGCAAGCGCAGCGACAGGTATATAAATAAAAACCGCCGTCGCCATCTCGACTGCGGTAAGAACGCCAAACTGCATGGCCGTGATTTTAATGTTATCAAGGCACCATATTACGACAAACGCGTATGGAATCTGTTCGCAAAATCTTATTAATATATCGGAAATTAAAAGATTCTTTAACTCAGGCGTCAGCGCTTTCTTCCATGTCATCCGTTCAATAGTGCCGGTTTGGACCGGCATTTTTTTATCTTCCATCAACGACTGCTGTAATATCAGAGAAATAAGCGCAAGTAAAAAAGCGAGGCAAAACGCTATCCGTATCCCTTCAATCCCGCCGTAAACGCTTATCAGGTAACCGCCGGCAAGCGGGCCGAGAGCCATAGGGACGCGCCGAAAAAGCGAATGCATAGTAACGCCCATCGTATGCTTTTTGCTCGGAAGCACATTTGATACAAGACTCATAGTGGCCGGAAGCGAAAGCGCATCCCAGGAGATGAAAAATACCGAACCTATTATTACAGCCTGCCAGTAAGGAAACGCTATTACTATAAGGTAACCGGCCATCGCAAACAGATTAAAAAAAATCAGCGATTTTTTATAGCCTATTTTATCGCTCAAATAGCCGCCTGGAAATGAATACAACGCGCTCAAAAGATTGTCAAGCCCGTTCAAAAAACCGACCGAAATTGCGCCGCCGCCTAAAAGCATAATATATTTGGGCAGAAACCTCTCAGCCAGCTTTTCACCCATGCCTACAAATATTACCATTATAAGCAATACGCTGACGCTTTTCTGGAGCCCTAAAAAATCCTTAATCTTACGTAGCATAATTTCCACTCTCTATTTTTTTTCGAGCATCCATTCCCTGGGAACTATATATTCTACGCCGCCGATAGGCTTTTTGGCGCCGACAAATTTCAGGGCTTCTTCAGGAGTAATGAAATAATTATATTTTTTGAAAAACTTCAGTCCTTTTTCGGATTTGATATAATCGATTAGTTTTTGTGCCAGCGCCGGATTTTTAGCATATTTAGTTATTGCAATCGAAAGATAGCTCAGCCTTACGATATTATCCGCTGAAAGCGGCACAGTTTCTATTCTTTTAGCGTCCCAGCTTTCAAATACGCTCCAGCCGATTATCGCGTCAGCCGCACCGAGCGATATGGAAGTCGCAGTTTTTTCACAGCTTTCTGCGTAATTCACTATATTTTTATGTAAAAGCTTCAGCTCGGCCGTATCGAGGTATTTTTCGAAAAGTTCGACCGCGAACACGCCGAGACATACACAGTCAGGATTTCCGATAACTACTTTCAAGCCCGGCTTGCAAAGGTCTTTCAACGTTTTAATGCCTTTAGGATTGCCGCGTTTAACATTTATCGAAGGAACAAGATATACGACCTGCGTTTCACTTGCCGTATCTATCAAATTTTCACGCTTCGCTTTTTCAATAAAATCAACTGAACCGGGAAAATACAGATCGCCGGCTTTAGATATTTTCATCTGCGACAGCAATACGCCGGACCCGCCGAAAGATACGTCGACTTTAATTCCGCTTTCTTTCTCGAATTCCTTTACTAATTCCTCGACAGCCGGCTTCGAAGCGGAACCGGCAAGAAAAATAATCTTATTGTCTTCGCACCTTCCGGATGAAAAATTCATCAAAATAATAAAAATTACCATTGCTGCGGAACATAACGATACTACACCGAATGTTTTATTCTTAATCATGTTTCCTCCGTTTTTATAATAAACGTCTTATAACATATATGAAGATGTGTATTCTTTACTCCTGTATATTTATCCTCAAATATTAAATATTATTTTATGCTGATTTTTTTCTTCTTCTTTTAAACTTTAACCAAATTTAAGATACCGCCTATATCAAATGCACAATTTATTTCCTTAAACTAATACGGCAGCAATATGAATTTTTATAGCGAGTAAATTAATACCGCCGCCTATATTTTAAATACTTTCAGTCAAGGTGTCATAAGCATAGGCTATAATCTCATCGCACGAAACGCCTTTGCGTTTCAATTCGACACATTCGAATGTGCCGTACTTTTCTTTAAGTTTAGTCATGAATACGCGCGCGTTCTTTCGAGATTCATTTTGAGTGTCGGAGGTCTCACGTCCCTTTATAAACCCCAGCGCCATAAGCGCTCCGGAAATCGCGCCGCAGGTTGCGCCGACCGACATGCCCGAACCGAAAGGACTCGCAATCGATACTGGAATATTCGCATTTTTTTCTTCATTAAATGTCTTAATTATAGATTCCGCGCAATTAAAGCCTTTTTTATGAAATTCAACAGCTTTCGACACTTCATTTACCTCACATTTTAATAAATTTTATTTATTTTGATTTCAGCAGTAATTCAACAATTCTGTTTTAAGCGGTCATTATGAATTTAAAAATATACCGGAGCTAACAAAAATTCAAGGTTATTATATGCGATTATTGACTTTTTGTCAAATTAAAATTAAAAGCCGGCATATTTCAAAACAATCTAAAACCTTTATTTCAGCCATAAAATTTATCGATTTTACAATCGTATTTTTTTAATTTTAAAAAAAATTCTATTTTTTACTACTTTCTAATTAATTTTAGCAGAATTTATTACGAAAGCATTCGTTAACTAAAAATTACCACGAAGTGGCAGATCGCCTTAAATTTCAAATAAAATTCAAAATAACGGCGAAACCATTAAAACTCAAAATTTACATCAAAGGCATAAACAAAACAATCTCTTTATTTTATAGTCAAAGATCATATAAAACCGGAAATAAAATCACTTTAAAAAATAACATTGCTATGTTAAAATACTATGTTTGCTTATTAATAAAAACCAAAAATTCTCATTAATGAGGTGCTCGATGAATGAAACGAATAGAAGCGCAACCGAAATTTTCGGAATATTACTTGCCGCCGGCGAAAGCAGCCGTATGGGTAAAATGAAGCAGCTTCTAGATTATAAAGGACGGTCATTCACATATAATGCTCTCGACGGATTTATTCATGCCGGCATTAAAACCATCATTGTCGTCTTAGGGCACGAATATGATTTAATGAAGAGACATATAAATGAATACCGGCCTCCGGAATGCTTAAAACCGCATAATTACGAAATTATCACTGCCCGGAACGAAATTTACAAAGCCGGTCAATTTTCATCTATAAAATGCGGCATTTCAACATTTTTACAAAAAAAATCAATTGATTTTTATGCCGGTTTCATGTTACAATTAATCGACAGGCCGCTTGTAACGCTCGAAACATTTAAAGCCGTAAAAGATGGTTTTGACACGGACCGCGGCAGGATCGTAATACCTTCTTACAATATGCGTCGGGGCCATCCCGCTTGTTTTCCTAAAAAAGTCATGGGCGACGTTTTAAAACTCGACGCAAATACAGGTTCTTTAAAGGACATATTAAACTCTAACAGTTCGATAATAACTCACATTAATGTCCACGACGAAGGTATAATAAGAAACATAGATACAATCGAAGAATACGAAAAAATTAAATTTTAGAACTCAATCTCTAATAAAAAGGAGCTCTGGTTAATGAAAACGACAAAAAAAACAAACCATTATTCAGTAGTCGGCACCAAAGCCACTCGTGTCGACGCTTACGACAAAGCTACCGGGCGCGCAAAATACGTTGATGATTTAGCGTTCGGCGATATGCTTCATGCAAAAATGGTATATTCTAAAATAGCCTCCGGAAAGATAAAAAAAATAGATAAAACTAAAGCGCTGGCTATGGCAGGAGTTATTTCCGTCGTTACGGCGGATCAGATCACCGGCCAAAATAAAATAGGCTGCGTAGTCGATGACCAGCCGCTCCTCGCAAACGAAGTAGTACGCTTTATAGGCGAACCGGTCGCGATCGTCGCAGCCGCTACAAGGCAAATCGCCGAAGCCGCAGCCGAACTCGTAGAAATCGAATATGAGCCGCTTGAAGCCGTTCTCGACGTAGAGGAATCGCTTACCGAAAAAATAAAAGTCCATCCTAAAAGCAACATCGTCTGCCATTATAAGGTTAGGAAAGGCGATCCTATAGACGAAGCTTTCAAAAAATCATTTAAAACTTTTGAAAAAACATTCACCATTAATTACCAGGAACATTTGTATCTTGAAACTCAAGGCTGCATAGCCGTTCCCGACAGCGCTGACGGCGTAACTGTTTACGGCTCGATGCAGTGCCCGTTTTATGTCCAGGGCGCGGTATCAGTCGCGCTCGGCCTGCCGCTTTCAAAAGTCCGCGTTATCCAGTGCGTAGTCGGCGGCGGTTTCGGCGGCAAAGAGGACGTACCGTCCGAATATGCGGCTAAAGCTGCTTTAATGGCCAAAATTACCGGCCGCCCGGTCAAGATGATACTCGACCGCGCTGAAGACCTTATGATTTCATCCAAACGTCACCCTATGAAAATGGAATATAAACTCGGCATAACTAAAAAAGGAAAAATAAACGCGCTCAAAGTCAGAGTATTAGGCGAATGCGGCGCTTATATAACGATTTCAACGGTCGTTCTTTTCAGAACATCCGTTCATTTCGGCGGCCCGTATATAATTCCTAACGTACATGGCGATGTAATAGGACTTTACACAAATAAAGTTCCGTGCGGCGCATACAGAGGCTTTGGCACACCGCAGGTAATTTACGCCATGGAATCGATGATAAATATGGTATGCAACGAAATGGGATACGATCCGTTTGAATTCCGCAAAAATAACGCTTTGAAAAAAGGCGCGCTTTCTATTACTTCGCATAAAATCAAAGAATCGTGCGGATTCATCGAAACGCTTGACAAAGCTAAAAAGGAAAGCGAATACGACAAACGCCGCAAAGAATTTGAAAAATGGAATAACGACCCGGCCAATGCCACTTACAAGGGAATCGGCGTTTCATCGGTTATGTACGGCATGAACCTTGGCGCTAAAGGCTGGTTTATGGATAAAGCGGGAGCGCATATACAAATAATGCGCGACGGCTCCATAACGCTCTGTGTAGGCAACGTCGAAATGGGGCAGGGCGCGCAGACAATACTTTCGCAAATTGCGGCCGAGGCTTTAGGCTGCGAAATTTCAGCCATCAATTTCACTAACGTCGATACCAATATCATTCCCGATTCCGGCCCGACGGTCGCATCAAGAACTACGGTAATGAGCGGTAACGCGATTTTAGACGCCGCCACGAAACTTCGCAAGAAATTAATCGGCGCGGCATCGGAACAGCTGAAAATCAAATCGAACGAAGTTATGGCAAAGCACGGCAAATTTTACAGCCTTAAAGACCCTAATAAATTAATTTCGTTCAAAGAATTGGTAAATAAATGTTATTTCGCCAATATAGGCCTTTCAGAAATGGGCTACTTCGTTTCTCCTAAAATTGATTATAACATGGAAACCGGCCAGGGCGAGCCTTATTATGTTTATTCATACGCGACCGATGTCGCGGAAGTCGAAGTCGACAGAAGAACGGCGATGGTAAAAGTCAATAAAATGACATGCGCACATGATATCGGCAAAGTGATCAACCCGGCGCTCGCATCCGCCCAGGTAGAAGGCGGCGTGGCGCAGGGCCTCGGCTATGCCATAATGGAAAATATGGTTTCGGATAAAGGGCAGATTAAAACGCTCGGCCTTTCGACTTATGTCATACCGGCAGTTACCGACGTTCCCGAGGTAAATACCGTATTCGTCGAGGAAAAATCAAAAGACGGCCCTTACGGCGCAAAAGGCCTTGGCGAACCGTCATTAATGCCGGTCGTCGGAGCGGTAGCAAACGGAATCGCAAACGCGGTCAACCACCAATTCGACCACGTGCCGGTTCTGCCTGAAAAAATATGGGAAGTTCTTAAAGATAAACATGAAAGCGAGGCCAAATAATGCCAGATAAGAAAACAGCGGAAAACGCGCTTGAACCTATGTCAAAAATACAAGTCAAATTCATTGTCAATAATAAAGATATAAATGTAACCGTACCGGTAACTTATACGCTGCTCGACATCCTGAGGTATGAATTAAAATTCACCGGCACGAAGGAAGGCTGCGGCATGGGCGAATGCGGCGCCTGCACGGTAATAATGAACGGCGAGCTGGTAACCGCATGCCTCGTGCTGGCAAGCTCGCTCGAAGGCAAAAACGTTATAACCATAGAAGGCATATCTGAAATGCCTTCGGCCAAGCCCATTATAGATTCATTCGTAAAACACGCATCCGTACAGTGCGGTTTTTGCACTCCGGGAATGGTAGTCGCCTCTTACGCGCTGCTTTCAAAATACGAATCGCCGACGAACCAGCAGATTTTAGACGGCCTTGCCGGCAATATCTGCCGCTGCACCGGTTATGCAAAAATTGTCGAGGCAATAAATGAGGCGGCAGTGGAATTATCAAAAAACAAAAAGGCCGAGGTGAAATAATATGCTTCGTGATTTTAAAGTAATCAAAGTCAACAATTTGAACGAAACATTGCAGCTTATAAATTCAATAAACGAGCCTTACCGCTTCATATGCGGCGGCACTGACGTCCTTGTAAAAGCAAAGGACAATCCTTCATACGCGAAGCTGCTCGTCGACATATCGTCGCTCGCCGAATTAACGGGCATAGAAGAGCGCAAAAGTACATTTGTAATAGGCTCGGGCGTACGCCATCTCCAACTCATAAAATACCCGGCTTTCAATAAAGATTATTCAGCGCTCGTACAGGCTGTTTCAAACATAGGATCGCCTCAGATACGCGCGTTAGGAACATTAGGCGGCAACATCGGCAACGCTTCGCCTGCCGGCGACAGCATACCGGCGCTTATGGTGTTCGACGCGGACATCGAAGTACGCTCCTTAAACTCAAACAGGACCATACGGCTTCAGGACTTTTTTAAAGGACCGGGCCGGACTGTTCTCGAGAAAAATGAAATCATAACCAAAATAGTAGTGCCGAAATTCGAAGGTTACAAATCAGGCTGGAAAAGATTAGGTCAGAGAAGCGGTTTTGCCATCTCGAAGGTGTCGAGCGCGGCCGCTTTAAGTTATTCGACGCATCCTAACGGTTCGTTAAAGCTTACCGACATAAAAATCGCGCTTGGCGCCGTAGCGCCGACTGTAATCCGCGCGGCGGAAACCGAAAAATTCATGAAAGCTGAGCAAACGCTCACAAAAAGCATGTTGAAAAAAGCGTGCGATATTTTAAAAAGCGAGATCAAGCCGATAAGCGACGTAAGATCGAACGCAGAATACAGAACTGCCATGGCCGCGGAACTTTTCAGCCAGATAGTAGAAGAAACAGTCACAGGTTTAAAATAAAAAAGTTCCAACGCAATATCTTTGTTTTTTTTAAATGAACGCGGGAGGCTTTTATGGAACATATATCTCTTCGCAAGTTTGTGGCGCCGGAAATTGTATTCGGCGTAGGCGCCCGAAAGCTGGCCGGACGTTACGCAAAACATCTGGCGGCTACTAACGTATTGTTGGTCACCGATCCCGGTGTCATAAATGCCGGCTGGACTGAAGATATAAAAGCGGCGCTCGACGCGGAACGTATCAAATACAGAATTTTTTCCGATGTCTCCCCGAACCCGCGTTCTGAAGAAGTAATGCGCGGCGCTGAAGTTTATAACGCCGAAAAATGCGACGCCATAATCTCTGTCGGCGGCGGAAGTCCAATGGACTGCGCTAAAGGCATAGGAATTGTGGCGACAAATAAACTTCACGTGCTTCAATTCGAAGGCGTAGATAAAATCAGAATTCCCGGACCGCCGTTTATTTTCATTCCTACGACGGCCGGGACATCCGCTGATGTATCCCAATTTTCGATAATTTTAAATGAAAAAGAATTAGTCAAGATCGCAATAATAAGCAAATCGATAGTGCCTGATATCTCTTTGATCGATCCGGAAACTACAATAACCATGGACCATTATTTGACCGCTTGTACCGGCATGGACGCCTTGACTCACGCTGTCGAAGCCTTCGTCTCAAAGGCAAGTTCGCCGTTAACCGACGTACACGCCGTCGAGGCCATAAAAATCCTTTCTGAAAATCTTGAAACGGCCGTAAAAAATCCAAACGACATCACACTCCGTGAAAAAATAATGTTTGCCAGCATGGAAGCGGGTCTGGCATTTTCAAATGCCATACTCGGCGCTGTCCATTCTATGGCGCACAGCCTCGGAGGGTTTCTTGACCTGCCGCACGGCGAATGCAACGCCATACTCCTCAGCCATGTTATAAATTTTAATTATACGGCGGCAAGCGACCGTTACAACAAAATCGGAGAATTGCTTGGAATAAAATCAAAAAAAATAACTCAAAAAGATATAGTCAATAAAATTTTAGAGATGAAGACTAATGTCGGAATACTAAAATCATTATCGAAATGCGGAGTTAAAGAATCTGACTTGCCAACTCTGGCCGCCAAAGCGCATAACGATCCGTGCCTTTTAACCAATCCGCGCCAGGCATCAAAAAAAGATTTAGAGGTTATCTATGAAGAAGCCTTCTGATAATGAAAATGATATAACCGGACCGGCCGGCGACTTATTTGAGAAGATAATAGGCTTCGGCGAAAATTCCGTTCATAAAAGCTATTATCCGGCGCTTCAGGAAAATATCGCCGAATTAAAAAAAGCCGAGGAAAAATATTATAATTTATTTAAAAACGCGCTGAACGGAATATTCCAAACTACGCCAGACGGCAAATTCATTAGCGCTAATCAGGCTCTCGCGCGAATGTTCGGCTATGAATCGCCCGAAGAATTAATGAACTGCGTTTCAGATTTAGGAACGCAGCTTTATGTAGACCAGGCCGACCGCGAGCGCATAATAGAAATTTTAAAAAGAGACGGCAAAGCAATAAATTTAACTACACGATATTATAAAAAAGACGGATCAATAATGTATACGTCATTAAATATACAGGTGGTTTATTCAGAAACCGGCGTTATCGAATATTTCGAAGGATTTGCCGAGGACATAACCAAACGAATCGAAGCGGAAACAACCATTGCCCGCCAGCTCAAAGAGCTCGAAGAAAAAAATATCGCGCTGGAAAGATTTAATGAGGAATTACGTGATTTCGCCTATATCGCTTCGCACGATCTGCAGGAGCCTTTAAGGAAAGCTCAAAATTTTTGCGACATGCTAAAATTAAAATGCGGCCGCCTGCTTGACGAATGCGGAAATTTGTATCTTGATAAAATTTTCAATGAGAACAAAAAAATAAGGCTTTTGTTAAATGCGCTTCTCGAATATACTATGGCCGCGCGCAATTTTCAAAAATTAGAAAAAGTTAATTTGCTGGACCTGATAAACAAGTCAAAAAACAAAATAATAAAAAAATATCAAGCCGTAAATATCGATTTCGAAATAGATGAGAGGGTTCCCGCGGTCACCGGCGACAGTGAATTATTACAAATATTATTTTATAATATACTTGATAACTCAGTAAAATTCAGAAATAAAAATATACCGCTAAAAATAACAATTAATCATAGGATAACAAGTCAAAATAAAGTTGAAGTTAAAATAACGGATAACGGAATAGGCTTTAAAAATGAATATAGCGGCAAAATTTTTAACTTGTTCGAAAAATTTAATCCGCCGGAAGCGTATGACGGCGTTGGAATAGGACTTCCAATTTGCCGTAAGATCATTCACAGCCATGGCGGATCGATCAAGGCAATAGGAAACGAAGGAAACGGCGCGGAATTTATTGTCACATTCAATTTGTAAAAATATGGAGCTTATCATGACGGAAAAAAACACATTCAGAATATTGATTGCCGATGACGATCCTGAAGACAGAAATCTAATCAGCGAAGCTTTTGAGATCGCCGAAATACCGCATGAACTTTTCTTCGTCAAAGACGGCGAAGAGCTTCTGGATTACTTAAAAAAAAGAAAAGCTTATTCCGATTGTTCAAATTATAAAACACCTGCAATCATACTGCTTGACCTGAACATGCCTCGTAAAGACGGTCGCGAGGCATTAAAAGAAATAAAAAGCGACCCGGAACTGCATAATATTCCCGTCATAGTACTTACAACTTCCAATTATGAAGAAGATATTAAAAAAACATATTTAATGGGGGTCAACGGATTTGTAACCAAACCGGTCACATTCATGGCCCTTGTTGACGCGCTCAAGGGAGTTTGTAAATACTGGCTTGATACTGTTAAGTTATCTCATTTAAATAATAACTGATTCAGACATTTTTTTATTCGTGTAGCAACTAACGAAAGGAGTAATTTGCAATGTTTTCAAAATTAAGCACCGGAGGGAAAATACTCATTTTTGTGGGAATTATTGTTTTAATAGGATTTTCATTTACAATAACATTCATAAGCAGCCGTTCAAACGCAATGACGAAAAAGCAAGTGCTTGAATACGCAAAATCGTTAGCGCTTACTTATAAATCAGAAATCAATTCCGAATTCGAAACGGCACTTTATACTGCAAGGACTATAGCTACGGCATTCTCCGGAATAAAATCTTCCAAAATACCGCCTGATCGCGACGCAGGCAACGCTATACTCAAAAAAGTGCTTGAAGCAAATCCTTCTTATCTTGGAGTATGGGTTGGCTGGGAACCAAACGCCTACGACGGACGTGATTCAGAATTCATAAACAAACCCGGCAGCGATGGAACCGGCCGTTTCATTTCATATTACAACAGAGGCGCCGGCGAAATAAAACTTGAGCCCATTGTAGATTATGAAGCACCATCGCCGGCAAGCGATTATTATAAAATTCCGCTGACAACAGAAAAAGAAGCAATCATGGACCCATTTATATATCAGGTTGGCGGACGTGACATCCTGTTGATAAGCATTTGCGTACCAATAAAAGTAGACGGTAAAACACTCGGTGTAGCCGGTGTGGATATATCTCTGGATCAAATCCAGGAAATGATAAAAAAAGTCAAACCTTACGAAACGGGGTACGCACGTTTAATAACAAATAAGGGATTATATGCTGCCCACGGCGACGCTGGTTATTTAAACAAAGACTTTGGAACATCGCCGCAGGAATTAAAAATAAAGGAACATATAAAAGCTGGAAATGAATTTCAACAGTTTGAATATTCAGATACTTATGAAACCGAATTTTATAATCTGTTCGTTCCTATGAAAATCGGGATTTCAGAAAAACCATGGTCTGTGATGATCGGAATCCCTATGAACAAAGCTCTTCAAGGCGTCAAAGAGATAACAAATTTCTCGATAATTTGCGGAGCTCTGTCGATGTTTTTTATAATAATAGCAATTTTTCTAATTTCTAAAAATATATCAGGTAATATCAAAGACCTTACTACTGAATGCGAAGGCCTGGTGCAAGCCGTAATGCGCGGCCAAATCGACACAAGAAGCAATACGTCTAAAATTAATTACGAATTTCGTCCTATCGTAGAAGGAATCAATTCGATAATGACAGCTTTCGAAAAGCCGATAAATATAACAGCAAATTACATATCAATGATTTCCCGGGGCGAAATCCCTCCGCCGATAGATGAAACAAGCTATCAGGGCAGCTTCAGAGCGACAGTAGCGAATTTAAACAACTTAATTTCAAATCTTAACGGCTTCATAGAGTCTGTAAATAAAATGTATTCAGAGCAAAAAGCCGGAGATATAGATTTTTTCATCGAAGAAACGCAATTTTCCGGCGCGTATAAAAAAATGGCCGAAGGCGTCAACGAAGCCATAAAAATACATATAAACAACATAAATAAAATATTAAAGGTTCTCGATTTTTACGCTATTAAAGGCGATTTTTCTATACAGCTCGAAAAGTTACCAGGTAAACAGGCTATTTTAAACGAAAAATTGGACGGATTAAAAAATAACTTGCAAAATTTAATATCCGAAATGATTAATTTGGCAACTGCCTCATCTAACGGCAATTTAAAAGTAAGAGGAAATTTTTCGAAATTCAACGGAGGTTACAGACAGATTATAGAAGGCGTTAACAACACGCTTGACGCTTCGATAAAACCTATCGAAGAAGCGGCAGAGTGTTTGAAACAAATGGCGGATGGAAATTTTCAAGTGACAATGAAAGGAACTTATAAAGGCGATCACGCAATAATAAAAGAAGCCTTAAACGCCACTATTTCTTCAATAAATATGGTCCTTTCAACATTCAAGAACGTGGTCGCGCTGGTGAACAACGGTTCACGCCAGGTGGCGGCCGCTAGCCAGACGTTATCTCAAACATCCACTTCATCAGCGAGCTCGCTTGAAGAAATATCGGCTTCGATGCAGCAGGTGGCTTCGCAATCGAAAAAAAGCGCCGAAAATGCAGCGGCTGCGAATGCGGTCGCCATGGAAGCCAAAGGTGCAGCAGACACGGGCAATTCAAAAATGACCGAACTGCTTAATGCGATGAAGGCCATAAGCGAATCAGCCGGCAACATATCAAAAATAATTAAAGTAATAGACGAAATAGCTTTCCAGACAAATCTTCTCGCACTAAACGCCGCCGTAGAAGCGGCAAGGGCGGGAAAACACGGCAAGGGTTTCACTGTAGTCGCCGAAGAAGTAAGAAATCTCGCTCAAAGAAGCGCCAAAGCTGCCAAAGAAACTGCGTCGCTGATAGAAACCTCCATAGAACGTTCGGAAGCAGGCTCGAAAATCACCCGCGAAACCGCCGAAGTCCTTGGAAATATATCCGCGAAATCAAGCAAAACAACCTTATTGGTAAACGAGATCACTGCAATGACCAAAGAACAGACAAGCGGAATAATCCAAATTAACCAAGGTTTATCGCAACTCGACAATATAACGCAGCAAAACACCGCCACTGCCGAAGAAACCGCGGCAGCCAGCGAAGAATTATCTTCTAACGCAGTCGAATTGCAAACATTAATCAATAAATTTAAAATTAACGAAACCGATAATTCCGAAACTCGATACCAAGAGAATAATAATAATCTTCTTCCGCAGGCGTAATAAGAATTAACGAACAAAAATTAAATAAAAAAATACGGCCACTAATTTTTTAAGGCCGTATTTTTTATTTTGTTTAAACTATATAAAAATGTAAACTGTGTTTTAATTAATATCATCCATAAAATAAGAAACTATTTTAGGCGAACCTGTCAGGCTGTTATTTTTTTAGTACATTCCTTGATTTATTTTTTACCGCAAGGTATTTTTCGATAGCCATGCAAAATTCAGCGAGGTCTTTAGGATCGCGGCTTGTCAATATATTGCCGTCCACTACAACCGGAAGGTTTTCTATAACATTGACTCCGCCGTTTTTCATATCGCCCCTTATATCGCCTACACCGGTCGCCGTTTTCCCTTTAATAATACCGGCGCTCAAAAGCACCTGCGGACCGTGGCAAATGCTCGTTATTAAAAGTTTATTCTCATTGGCTTTTTTTATAAAATCCAGTATCTGTCCGTCAGTTCTCATTATTATCGGATTCCAAGCGCCGCCAGGGATTAATATCATGTCATAATCCTCGGCCTTAGCCTGGGATATTTGTTTTGTAACCGGGATCCATAACGACGGTTTTAAAAATCTTACCGCCATTACTCTGCCTTTTATCCAATCGGGCGTTATAACTTCGATCGCAGCACCGCGGACGCCGAGATAATCGATAGGATAAGTAGCTTCCACTTCCTCGAAACCATGAGCCGCAATAACGGCAATTTTTATTCCCTTAAGCGAGTCAGGCTTTGTAACCGGAACCTGTTTTACATCATAAGGCATTCCCGAATCGACATCCTCGAACTTTACCGGTTCATATACAGCCGCAAATAAAGCCGAGTTGAATAATAACGACATTGCAAAAAATAATAATGAGATTTTTAAGAGTTTGTTCATTGTTTAATAACCTCCATTTTTTTATTAAGGTCATTATAACAAACTTAATTCAAACCATGTTTGTCATTTTTTGCTTTTTTTAAAATTAATTTTTGTACCTATAAAATAATTAAATTATTACAATTTTTTTCGATCGCCCTAAAAATATTGATTAAAAAATAATTTGAGAATTACCAAACTGCCCCTGCCGCGTCGGATATAAAAACTCTGAAACGCTATGAAGTATTTACAGGATAATAAAGCGGCTGTCTCAAAAGTTGCCTTTCTAAACAGCCGTTTTTTATTTCTATTAACTTATAAACTTAACATTTTAATTATTCTCCAAGATTTTCCTGATTAATAAGAAAATCCGGCTTTACATTATGCATCGCCTTAAAAATATTTTCAAGCGCGAATTTATTTTTATCCGTTATCAACTTAACGACTTCCTTAATTTCCTTACGGCCGGAATTCGTCCCATACGGGCATTTACAGGTGATACTATCGATACCGAGCGACTTGGTGAATTTTATTATCATATGTTCAGGAACCAGAGCGAGCGGCCGTATTACGGTATGAGGGAATTTTTTATATTCAAGAACCGGCAGCATCGTGGAGATCTGGCCTTTCAAACATATATTCATTAAAAATGTCTCTACTATATCGTCGAGATGATGCCCGAGCGCCACTTTGCTGCAGCCCAATTCATCGGATAATTTCATAAGCTCGATTCTGCGCTGCGTCGAACACCAGTAACAGTTCATTTTTTTCCCGGGTTTTAAGCGGTCAACGACCGAAACGTTAACTATGCGGTAATCGACATTCCATTTTTGAAAAATATCCTCTAAAACATTTTTTTGACAGCCGTTATCGAAATCGGTTTTTATGTGCGCGGCCACAATATCGTAATGAATAGGAAACGATTTTCTGCGCTGAATCAAATCATAAAGCATCGTAAGCGAGTCCTTGCCGCCCGATACTGCCACGAGGATTTTATCGTTTTCTTTTATCATTTTATAATCAAAAATCGCGCGGCCTATTTTTTTTGAAATTACCTGGCTTAATGGAATCATTTGCCCCCACACAATAAAATATTTTAATTTATATATCGCCAATCATTTTCTGGTTCTGATTAATCTCGACGCAAGTCAAACGATTTTTATCACGAAAGATTATCATAACTTTGTTATAACAAAATAAAATCATAACAGGCGATATTTTTACGGCATCAACTTTTCTAAATATCTAAGAATTTCCAAAAAATGTTTTTATAATAACCATAAAAAACATCAATAAATAAAGAACTTCTTGGTTCATATATTATCATGCGCATAAAAAAAAATCAATATTTAAATAATATTTCCCGGATAAATCAACGGCTCGGAATGAATATATTTCTTTGTTTCCATAAATAAGCGGCCGCCCATATCGAAAATACTACAAAGGGCATAAATACAAAATCGCCTGGAGTCAAATTTGTCATATAAACATCCCTGATTAAAACTGCCGTAACTGAATAAAACCACAAAATATTGGCCAGCTGGGCAAAAATAAAACCGTTGAAATCTAATTTATAAAGCCCTCGCAAACTTAATATGAGACATGGAACGGCATATAATATGTCAGCGATCATAAACCCAAACGTCGAAGCTAATGCTGATTTTTCCAATTGAACATCTAATTGCGGCGCGTGAAATAATTTTAAATATACCAGCAGCCAGAAAATACAGGTTACAATTATAGCCAGAACATTAACGCCTATTATTAATTTTACGCCGGCAGGAATACTATTTCGGTTCGACATAATTCTTCTCCTTTTGCGATTAATATGAATTACTCGATATTACCGGGGTTATAAAATGAGCATATTAATTTTTTCGTTTTTTATTGAAAAAACCAATAACTTAATCATCTTTACACATTCATTCACGACATACGAATGAAATTTCTGACGGTTTGTTATAAACCCCCGCCCTGAAATAAAAGAAATTATTTCTCCCAGAAGATAACAATGAACGTTATGAAGAATACGATAAGCCTGCCGCGGTGTTATTTCGCCATGAAAAAAATTGCATATAATATTTTTAAAAGTTTTTACCGTCCTGGCAGTGGCGTCACGTACTTCCGGGGGTTTTTCACCATTTACGTTATCGAGCCATATCAATTTGAACCAACCGCGATTTTCAAGATAAAAATCGGCAATAGTTTCAAAAAAAACTTTTAAAATCAATTTATCATGTTTACTTTTTTTTTCGCTCAGTTTGTTAATTATAACCTGTTCGGACTGCGAAAGAATAGCTTCGGCGCATCCCCAGATGAGCTGCCCTATATCATCGTAATAATTATATATATTCGTATGCGCGCACTTCAGCTCTCTGGCAATCTCTCTTAAGTTAACGTTTCCAGAACCGTTTTTGCGATTTATTAAGACAAGAGCGGTATTTATAATCTGTTCTTTCGTTATATTTTTAGACATCCAGAATACCTCTAATCATTTATAATAAGCTAAAAAAACAAAATTCATTTAATATTACCATTGGTAATTACCGATGGTAATATTAACACCGGAAGAAAAAATTGTCAATAGTAAAACGCAAAATATTCAACGTCAGTAATTATTATTCGATCATACGCCGCCTATAAAAAAATAATAGGCAAAAAAATTAAATCCTTAGCAAGAATGCGATTTCACCTATATTTTATTGACATAAGCGGTTTTTTATTATATACTTCAACTGTTTTAAAATCGTATGAATTTTTATAAGAGGCCTTAAAATGAATTTTATAAATAATCTGACTTCCGCCAGAAAAACTTCTTTATTCGAAACTTGCGCGCTCATAATTGCGCTGCTCGCGATAAATTATAATTTCTGCGGAAATGATATGGGGTTTCTCAGTTTCTCGTTTAACCCTTTCTGGCTTATAATATTCTGGGCGGCTCCCGGGCAGAAATTTCCAAACGGCCTTATTTCGTCGGCAATAGTCGCCTTCGTGTTCCTGATCATCGCTTATTTCAGAATGGGCATGCCGGTATTAGAATTTTTAACCGACATATCCGCCTTAAAAACTTCAATTTTATTTTTATTGACAGGCTATTACCTATCGCTGATACGTGAAAATTTTGATTATGAGATTAAAACGCTCGAAGAAAGAAACGACTTGCTGGCGGCGCAACTGAATAAAGCGCAGGAAATAAATTCAGGTATTTCCGAAGATGACAAAGCTAACGCCCTTAAAATATTCGAAACTTCGCATACTTTAAAAACCGTTTACCAGGCAGCGTCGTCCCTTAATTCCCTTAACGAGGACGAGCTCAACAGGTCAATTTGCGAATTAGTGAAAAAATTCACATCCTCCTCGTCATTCGCGATTTACAAGATAGTCGAAGATTCAAAACTTATTCTCGCCTGCGACAGCACCGAAAACAATACCGACAGCGTAATCAGCTCCATAAACGACGATCCTGTCGTAAAAAAATCCTTCGATACGGGAAAAATAATGACCGTCGCCGATATATCAGAGTTAAAGGCAAAATACGGCGCAAAGCAAAATGTAAAATTGTCATGCCCCGTTAAATTTAAGGGCACCGATGAATTATACGGCTTTATAATAATTTTTGAAATCCCTTTTTCGAAAATGAACCATGAAACAATAAATATCATGGAAATAATAGCCGGCTGGGCTCAGGGCGCGCTTCTGAATTCCCGCGAATTCCTGAACGAACGTTCAAAAAATATAGAAGACGAACTTACACTCGCATATAAATATGATTACTTTAAAAAACGCCTCGCCGAAGAATATAAAAGGGCGCAAAGATACAACTTCGATCTTTCGCTGGTACTCGTAAAGATAGTTAATTACGAAGAATTTCCACCCGAAAAACGCGGGGAAATATTGAGACTGATCACTATATTCCTGAAGACAATAATACGTGATATCGACATAGCTTCGCGGTTTAAAAACGAAAATTTTCTGGTGAATCTGCTGCCTTCGACTGACGAAAAAGGCGCCATGATACTTATAAAACGCATCAAGCAGGCGCTGCCGTCATTTTTTGCCGGCGCATCGATGCCCGAAAATTTCATAAAGCTCGATTTCAATTATAAGGTAGTTTACAGAAAAAAATGATTTGCGAAAAAATATTAAAATATGAATATATGATAGCGCTGGCCCAGGGAATATTCATTTATGGACTGCATCGCCTGAATTATCCCGCCCTGCTGTTCTGGCCGTTTCAAGCTGCGATATTGGCCGCGCTTTACGGCAGAATACGCGGCCTGAATTTCAGCGGAGAAAAGCAAAATTTACTATTTCTGGCTGCTTTAATTTTTTCGGCGCCCTTTATAGGCTGCTTTATTTACCGCTCGACATTCATAGTGCGCGCTTCGTCAGGTAAAAATTACGGAGGTTTAAAAACCGAAATTGAAAATTATATAAAAAGCTCGTCCGATAACGAAAAAATTACAACTAATCTTCCGCACGGCATAAACGAACTGCAAAAAAACGCGGTACCTATAATCGACGTTCTAGGCGGCGAAAACATAGACATAAAAAGAAAAGCCATAACTATATTGGCGCGCATGGGTTCGCGGCACGCCGTCAAACTGTTAAAACATGCGCTTTCAGACCCGAGCGTTGAAATCAAGTTCATGGCCGCGACCGCGCTTTTAAAATTAGAAAACTCGATGCGCGACAGGATAACTCGTTTATCCGATTCAATCGGCGAAATAAAAAACGGCGAATACGACCAATGGCATTTGAAAAGGTTCGAATTAGCCAAATGCCTCTCCGAATATATACACTCAGGAATATTCGACCGCACCAGCGGCGGCGATTTTCATGAATCAATGTTCAACGAACTGCGATTCATAACTTCGCAAAAACCCGATTTTCTGGCGGCGCGGAAATTTCTCGCATCGGAATACGCTCTTTGCGGAAAATACGATACCGCGCTTGAAACGCTTGAAGCTTTATTAAAGGAACCCGCCATTTTCGAACCGCGAAATGAAAAAATAAAAATCGAGGCGGTAATACTGTTTTGCGAAATACATTATAACCTTAAAAATTTTGATAAAATCAGGGAAATATGTTTTAACTCGCGAAAATACTTAGACGAGGATTTGATAAAAAGAACCCCGGAATTTAAGGAATTATATAATTCGATAATTTTTTTTGCGGAGCGTAAATGAAAAGCGATACATTTGATGACATATCAAAAATAATAGACTCGATGGAATCGCCGGACTCGGAAATCAGGAATCTTGCGACAAATATGTTCCTAAATATCCGCGACGAGAGTTTGCTTCCGGCCATCTTTAACGGAATTCAAAAATCTGGCAAATACGTAAAACAAGCGTTCATAAGACTCGTCACGCTTTTTCAAAAGCCCAAGACGGGCCATTACCTTATATATTTTTTCACATGCGACGATATAGATATTCAAAATGACGCGGTTAAGGCCGTGGGAAAAATAGCCGGCACTCTGTCGCAAGAAGAACTCGATTCGATGTTAAACTCAGAAAATTCACTTGAAGTTTCAACCGCTCTGGCCATATCTACTGAAGCTTCGGATAGACCGATTGCCGAAGATAAAATAATAACCTTTTTAAAAAACGCGCGCGATAATAACAGCGACAACATCTTTATAAATTCGCTCAAGTACGCCGTAGCGCATAAAATAAAAACTCCCGCGGCCGCTGGAGCCGTTTTAAACGCACTTAACATTTTTTTTCACGGCAAGCGCTTGAAATTATTTTCCGTAACATGCCGTCTCGCCCGTTATATAGTACCTGAAAACGATCTTCTGGCAGTTTATCAATCAATATTCGGCAAATTTAACCAATTCGACGACGAGATTATTTCTTCTTTGCTTTCTTTTGAAAGCCTGGATGCCCTTGATTTCGCCGAAAGAATATTCAAAAACAGTGATATTTCATTAGGATTGCGAAGCGCCTGCCTTATCAAATACTTAAACCGCGGCGCGCGCGACAGGGACCTTAAGAAAGCCTTAACCGGATTAAAATTACTTTTTTCAGAACCCGGCTCACCCCTGAAATACATAATTTTAATGGAATTATTGAACTTCGACAGCTCCATAATCCATGAAGCCTTAAAAAGCGGGCTGCTGAATCTTTCAAACCAGACGCACGCGCTCGAGTATTTTATTTTAAACGACAGGTTTTTAATAAAAGAGCAAAAATACCTTAATCATCTGCCGCAATTATTCGCCAGCTTCAAGAATGACCTTATAAAAGCTATGCTGCTCAACATTTACTCCTCGAAAAAAATCGTGCCGCCGCCGGAATTCTTAAATATTCTTGAATCGACATACAAAACCTCAAATTCCAAAACATATAAATATTTTTCGATTATTTTAATTGTAACAAATTATGAATTGAACGGCGGAATAAGAAAACTTGAAAAAATATTCACGGAATGCTCAGGCGATAACTTTTTATTTTCTTCATTCGCCGAGGCATACATAAAAAAAGTCCGCGAAACCGGCATATTAAATAAAAATTTTTATAAAAATTTTATCGAGCGCCTGTTTGCGGCGCAAGACCTCAATTTGATAGCGGCGGCGGCGGTATCGCTTCCCTACAATGAATGCCTGGATTTTTTGCACGACTTCATAAACTTAAGCAATGAATCGCTTACTCCGATGTTCAAATCCGTCATAAACGATACCGTAGTTTCGCTTCTGAACAAAAATTCGGAAGCGCTCGAGTTTTTCCTGGACTCGGTGACAGATGAAAAATTGCCGGTCTATATCAATATATTAAGACAGACTAAAAATTTCAACGCATTCAAGGCTTTTGTCAGAAAATTCCCGCTCTCCGGCAGAAGCGCGGCCTATACCATGTCCGAACCCGTAGTATTCGCTCTAAAAGAGGCAATATATGGAATTTTAACTGACAACGTCGTAACTATTTTCGACATATACGCTGTCGGAACCGCGGAGAACAATATAATTTCCAGTTCTTTTTCACCGGTCGTCATGAACGCGCTCGAAGATGCATTCATAAATAACGGCTACGGGGCCGATGTTTCATTTCTATATAAAAAAACCGACAAAGCGATTAAATTTTATAAACAAATGGTGCAGAATATAGGATACGAAAATAAATTTTATTTATTCAACCTGCTGCACAAATACGGCGGAAGCGAGGCGAACGAGCTGATTAACGCCATCGGCTGATAAATTATGGTTGATATATGCATAATCTGCGAAGGAACATACCCTTATATAACCGGCGGCGTGTCCGCCTGGGTGCATGATATTATAAGAAATTTTCCGAACCTGACTTTCGGAGTAGTCCACATAGCTTCTAAAAAAGATCCTTTTCGCGAACTTAAATATAAGCTGCCGCCTAACGTTATAGAGTTTCAGGAAGTATTCATACATGAACCGATGATCACAAGCGACGGGAGCCCCGGCATCGCCGATTCCGCCTTCGAATTTCAGTCATTTCATAATGAAATATCCAAAGGCCGTTTAAAAGGATTTGAAAACATAGCCAAACGTGTCGCGCCGGAACTTTGGCCCGACAAATCACCGCATTCGGCCGTAACCATAGAGCAGATGTTATATTCGCGTCAATCTTTCGAAATAGTTAAAAACCTTTATAAGCAAAACGACTTAAAAACTTCTTTCATAGATTATTACTGGACATTCAGAACCACTCACCTTCCGCTTATGCAGGTATTAAACGCCGATATTTTAAAAGCAGCAGTTTACCATCCGGTTTCAACCGGCTACGCCGGCTTATACAGCGTACTCGCAAAAATGAAAACCGGTTCGCCGATTGTCCTGACCGAACACGGCATTTATACTGTCGAACGAAAAATTGAAATTTCCGAAGCGGACTGGATACTCGACGACGAACGTGAAATGCTAAAAATACAGGCTCAGCTTGGCAAGATTAAAGATTTCTGGGTAAAAATTTTTGATTTTCTGTCAAAAATAACATACCACCATGCCGACGAGATAATATCGCTTTATACCGAAAACAAAAAAATGCAGGTCAACCTCGGCGCCGACGGCAATCTCATAAAATTAATTCCGAACGGAATCGATCTGGAAAAATTCGAAAATCTGAAAGGGCGTCTCGGCGGTGATAACGGCGTTTTTAAAGTCGGTTTCGTAGGACGTGTCGTACCCGTAAAAGACGTCGAAACCTTCGTACGCTCATGTAAAATAATAAACGGCGCGCTTAAAAATGTTGAATTTTATGTAATCGGCCCCGAAGACGAAGATATCGATTATTCAAAAAACATAAGAAAACTCGTCACCGACCTGGGCCTTAACGGCAAATTAAAATTCACCGGCCTTGCTAATTCTGCCGATTATTATAAGATACTTGACGTACTTGTCCTCACTTCTATCACGGAAGTGCAGCCGCTTGTAATGCTCGAAGCTATGGCCGCGGGAATCCCGGTAGTATCTTCGAATGTCGGCGCCTGCCGCGAAATGGTCCACGGCGACGCATTCGCCGATCAAAAATTAGGCGCCTGCGGAATAATAACTAAAATAAAATCGCCGGATGAAACAGCGGAAGCCGTCATCAAAATCCTCAACGCCCCCGGTTTATGGCGCGAAATGGCGATATCCGGCCAGAAAAGAGTGCAGGCGTACTATCAGAAAAAACGCCTGATTTCCAGTTACCGTGAAATTTATTTCAATAATCTCGCCCAATCCCGTTCAAAATGAGCATCCGTGCGACGCTGATTTGCTTATATTATTTTATATCGAATTTGGAGCTATAAATGGCTGGAATAGGTTTTAAATTACAAAATTTAATAAAAAGCGATTCGCTGTTAAGCAGCTTAAAAGCGTATTCATACTCGGCACTAATATCATCGGGGCCGTGGATATATTCACTGCTTTCATTCATCGTAATTTCGTTTTTTATAACGGCCGACCTGAATATGAACAAAATTTTTCAGGCCATAATAATTTATGTTTTCGCATTTTCACAAATAATAGCTGGTTTTTTTCAACTCATAACCACACGCATAATATCCGATTACATATATTCCGGCCGGTTTGAAATGATATCCGCTTATTATCTGCGCTCGCTTGCTTTCTTATTCCCAATTTTAACGATTATCGGAGCATTTTTTTTCGGAATGTCCTGCCCTGACATTCCATGCGCCGTAATAACGACATTTTTGTTCATAATAATGGGCGGCGTCTGGCAGCAGCTTATAATTTTAACCGCCTGCCGCGATTTCAAGGCGATATCGTCAAAATTTGCCGGCGGCTTTTTTATAGCGGTAACGGTCTCGATAATGCTCGGTTCCAGCTTCGGCCTGGCCTTTTATTTCCTCGGTTTCACGCTGGGCGTATTATATATATTCTGGCAGATGCATCTTGAAATTTTAAATGAATTTCCATTCCAAAAATGGCCGGATTCAAGCGAAGAAAAGAAAATAATAATAAAATACCGCTCGTTATTTTTGACAGGCCTGTTTTTTAACCTCGCGGTATGGATAGATAAAATCTTGTTCTGGTACCTCGGCGGCGGCAAGGTATGCGGGCTCTTATATGAAAACTCCGTATATGACCGTCTTAACCTGATATTCGTTGCAATACTGATCCCGGTCATGGCGTTATTCACTTTAAAAATCGAGACTAATTTTTATGTTAAATTCAGGAATTTTTATAAGGCGATCACTGAAAAAGAAAGCCTCGATTATATAGAAATGAATTTCGATTCAATGAAAAAATCGATAATAAAAGGCGCGCAATCAGTATTAAAAATAACCGTGCCGATGGCGTTTTTTATCATCATATTTTCGGAACAAATCATGACTATCCTGAAATTAAGCGCCGATTACCGGGCCAACTGGACCGCGTTTACATTCGGCGCCGTTTTCCATAGTTTTTTCCTGCTGACGATGATATTACTTATGTATTTCGACTTTTTAAAGGAGACCCTCGCCTGCGTATGCATATTTCTAGCCTCAAATTTCACGATAAATTTGCTCGGCATACTTTTATTCGGCAATAAATTCATGGGCTTCGGCTACGCGGCTTCGACGGCGGTATCGCTCGCGGCGGCCGTTATGATTTTCAGGAAATGTTTCGATGACATTTTATATTATAGCTTTGAAAGAGAAAGGATTCCAGACGAGATAATTTTAAAAATAAAATAGCGGAATTTTATTATTACATTCTTTTCAAAAGTTCCATCTGCGATGAATTGCCAAGAACGATAATCCTGTCGCTGACTTCAAGTATGGTTGTAGGCAAAGGATTGGTTATGAGTTTATCGCCTTTTTTCATTGCAATTACTATAGCGCCGCTTTTCTGCCTTATACCGGAATCTATAAGCGACCTGCCTATGACTTCGGAGTCTGATTGTATGGTAATTTCCTCCATCTGAAGGTCAAGGTTCTGCCCGTGCATTACGGTATCAAGAAAATCGACAATAGACGGCTTTATCATTGCCGCCGCCATCCTTCGGCCGCAAATCATATTCGGCGCTATTACCTTATCGGCACCGGCTTTTTTGAGCTTCTCAAGGGAATTTTCATTTTCGGAACGGGTAATAATCTTCAATTTCGGATTGAGGTTTTTGGCGGAAAGGACGACAAATACGTTTCCGACGTCATTTGGCAGGTTCGAGATGAGCCCCTGTGCCCTTTCTATACCGGCAGCCATCAATACTTCGTCTTTTATGGGATCGCCCTTCAAATAAACGATCGAACGCTTGGAATATTCCTCGATTGCTGTTTCGTCATTAGATATTATCACAAACGACAGGCCGTTTGTTTCAAATTCCTTTATTATGAGCTCGGTAATTTCTCCGTCACCGCATATTATATAGTGGTTTGACATTTTTTTTATCATAGCGTTAATAAAACCTTTGCCAAAAACTTTACGAATCTGCCCTTCGACCATGACTTTAGTAAGATTGCTTATAGCGAACGTACCGACGGCGACACCTGTAAAAACCAGAAAAACAGTAAAGAGTTTACCCGTCACCGAAAGGGTTTCACCGCCGCCGAGCCCTACAGTCGAAAAAATAACTGAAACTAGATAGAGAGAATTAACAAAGCTCATTCCCTCTATCAGCATATATCCCGAAATGCCTACAATTACAATAACTAAAAGCGTAGCTATGGAATATATTAAAAGTTTCCGGTCATTCATCTGATAAGATCCTTTAGGGCTGAAATAAAATTTCAAATGCGCCGTCAAATTTAACGGCGTTTTTTTATTTTAACGGTTCCATTATAAGTACTGCCGCCGCAAGTACCGTAGTCCAGAGTCCGTTTTTATCGCCCAACGCTGTCTGTGTAATATTTCTGGTCTTAAAGTTAAGGCCTTTCATTTTCCAGAGCGCTTTTTTTTCGTCATACCTCAAATCTTCGTCCATATCAAAACCGTTCGTCGAAGCGAGCATTGACGCTGCGAGTTCTTCTGCATAATCGCCTGCGATATCATCATTCTGACCGAAAGAATGATGTTCTGAAAGGTAACCGTGAACCGAAGAATCTTCAGGAATTGCCAAACCAACAGAAGACGCAATAAGACGGTTCGGTTCATTCACTGAAATATCCGAAAGCACCACAAAAAGTATCTGACCCGGGGAAATTAATTTCAAACCTTCCCTTTTTGTTATAATCTTACACTCCGGCGGAAATATCGAAGATACCCGCACCAGGTTAAAAGGCGCAATACCGGCGTCACGAAGCGCCATTTCGAACGATTGAAGTTTTTCTCTCGATTTACCTACACCTTTAGTTAAAAATACTTTTTTAGGAACGAACTGATTCAACTTACAAGTCTCCTTTTGTTTTTTAAGTTACAAACACATATTAAGCGAATTACCTGCCACAAGAGGCATCCAAACAGCGCTTGCCCGTTTGGCGCACTCATTTATAAAGCGTTTCGATTGCAAAGAGCACGCGCTAACGTCATTGAATCAAGATGTTCAATCTCACACCCTGTAGGAATGCCCTGTGCTAACTTAGTAATTTTTATCCCCGGCCTGTTTATATGCTTTTTTATAAAAGCAATAGTCGCGTCGCCTTCCACTTTCGGCGGCAACGCGAATATTAATTCACTTACTGTTGAATCGGCTGAATTTACTTTCTTTAGAAGTTCATTAATTTTCAGTTTATCGGTAGTAAGATAATCCATCGGAGAGATAAGGCCGTTTAACACATGATAAACGCCGTTGAATTGACCTGTGCTTTCAAGATAAGAAACATCGGTCGGCTTTTCGATAACGCATATTTTGCTGCGGTCGCGAATTTCGCTTTCGCATATTTCACATAACTCCGACTCACAGATGCTAAAACAGTTACCGCAATAACGCACTTTTTCTGCGACATCGATAATCGCGCAGCTTAAGCCGCGGCTGAAATCGGCGCCTTTCTTAAATATGAAAAAGGCGAGCCGCTGAGCCGATTTCGGCCCTATTCCCGGCAACTTTTGCAATTCATGCGACAATTTATCAAGACTTGGAGTTATCGCCATTTTTAATTTGCTTTACTTTCCAGCTTAGAAAAGTCCAGGTATCGAAAGACCGCCTGTGACTTTTGAAAGTTCCTTCTGCGAGTATTCTGATGATTTCGTGAACGCTTCCTTAAATGCGCTTAATATAAGATCTTCAAGCATTTCCACATCATCAGGATTAACTACTTCTTTGTTTATTTTTATCGATTTTACTTCCTGCTTGCCGTTTATTACGACCGTAACCATTCCGCCGCCGGACGTGCCCGTAATTTCATAACTAGCAAGATCTTCCTGCATTTTTGTAATCTTTTGCTGCATAGCCTGCGCCTGCTTAACAAGTCCATTCATCTGCATTCCGCCGCCGCCAAAACCCTTTGCCATTAAAATCAACCCTTTCTAATTTATTATTTTATTATATTCATGTTTTTTGTATAATTTTATCATATTTTTTTTATTTTAGTCAATTATTTTTTAGCGGCTCTATTAAAATTTTATCAAATTTTCCCAATCCGACAATTTTATATCAACCGGACCTATTGACTTTATTTTTTTTATTTGATAATATCTTTCTAACTTAAAGGCAATATATTAATAACCTATAAAAATCAGGAGGTAAAGTAATGAAAAAAATGACCGAAACTTTTTTAAAAGAAGCTTTTGCCGGAGAATCGCAAGCCCATATGAAATATAAAGCATTTGCAAAAGAAGCCAAGGAAAAAGGCCTTAATAATATAGCAAAGCTCTTTGAAGCTATTGCTTACGCTGAAGAAGTCCATGCGACAGGCCACTTAAGAGTTCTTGGCGGAATAAAAACCACATCGGAAAATTTGCAGGCGGCTCATGACGGCGAAGGTTTTGAAATAGATGAAATGTATCCGGCATATAAAGCCGTAGCGGAACTTCAAAACGAAAAAGCGGCAGCTCATGTTATGGGATTTGCCCTCGAAGCCGAAAAAATACACAAAAAAATGTACGCCGACGCCAAACACACAGTTGATGGCGGAAAAGACATAGCGCCAGACACTATCCACGTCTGCTCGGTATGCGGTCATACGGTAGCCGGCAACGCTCCAGACGAATGCCCGGTATGCCACGCTAAAAAAGACAAATTTAAAGCATTCTAAATAGAATACGCTTCCGCGTTTATATAATAAAAAACTGCTTTGCAAGTCATCTTTCAAAGCAGTTTTTTTTTTAGCCTTCTATGAATAGTTTTAATAATTTCACTATTTCAAAGTTTATTTTATTTTGAAAATCCTTATTTATTACTTCAAGCGCCTCCTGAGGCGTCAATTTTTTTCTGTACGGCCTTTTTTCGGTAAGCGCCGAAAAAATATCGCACACCGATATGAATTGAGAATAGGCGTCAATGCCATATTCGGTATAACCGCGCGGATAGCCGCTGCCGTCAAATTTTTCATGATGCTTGAATGCCACTCCGGCTATTTCCTCGCTGAAATTTTCCTCGAGCAATATATTATTGCCGTAAAAAGTATGCATTTTTATTTCATTGAATTCTTCCGGCGTCAATTTTTCGGATTTATTCAAAATATTATAATCCACATTAATTTTGCCGACGTCATGTAAAAAGCCGCTGACCGTTATTTTAAGCAAAGTTTCAGGCTTTATTCTCTTGAACGAGCATATTATCGAGGCAATTATCCCCACATCGAGCGAATGCCGGTATATGGCGTCGTCAAATTTCTTTATCCGCTTCAAAAGTTTCACAACGCGTTCATCTTTCAAAGCTTCATGATATAATTCGGCGCAGCCCGGCAATATTTTTTTTATGTCGTTCATATTGCCGTAATTATTAGATAAAATAAGATAATTAATATCTGTTATCAGCGTATCGACATCTGACGAACCGCCTTCGCCCGCGATTTTAGCGGTACTGAGCGTAACTCCTAATTTTTGTTTTATTATCCTGTGAATTTCCTCGATTTTAAAAGGTTTTTTCAAAAAATAAGCCGCGCCGAAATTAAGGGCGTCTATTACGTTGTCCGTCGTCGCAAGTCCCGACATCATAATGACCGTAGTATCAGGCTGAGATTCGCGCACAAGCCTTAAAAGCTGCAGCCCGTCAAGATTCGGCATATTTATATCAGTCAGCATTAAATCAAATTTATTGCCTTTTATCTTATTGAATGCCTGAACGCCGTCTGCCGCGGAATCGACATCATAATCGTTTTCAAGTAATTCCGAAAGCAGCTGAGTTATATACTTTTCGTCATCAACTATTAAAAGTTTCTTTTTAGATGTTTCTTCACTCATTATCTTTACCTGATTAATTTTTTTTATCCAGAATGTATCATAACATATATTTTTTTTTTTTTAAAGCATTATAATTTTTACAAATTTTTTTTTCGTATAACTCAATTTTTAAAATACAAAAAATATCTAAAAATCATGATTATTAATAAAATCTAAACGCGGTTAATAATTTTGAACGAAGATTTCAATCCTTGAAATCGAATAATTCGAAGCCTTCGTCGGCGACGTTTGAAAAAGTATCTGGTTCATGCCGTTATGCACGATATCGGTTATGTCGAACTGATAAAGTTTAAAATCAGTAGCGAGTTTAAAAGCGCCGTTTATGATTTCGTTATTGTTCACTTTCATCAGAAGCGGAAAATTAAATTCATTATTATCCGCATTCAATTTGCTGGTAACAAGCAGTATTACCTTTTTCGGATCGGTCTCAAGTTTAAAGGCGGCGAGCGTCATCGCATCCTTTTCGCCGTCGAATGAAACATAGTGTCCGTGTATATCCGAATATTTTATTTCCGTGTTCAAGCCGAGGTTAAAAATAATATTGCCGTTAGGCTTGCCGCCTTCAAACGTGCATAAAAAGGTTTGAATTTTCGGGCGCGGCTTTCTTTTGAGCGGCTGTCTGCTTGATGGTTGCCGGGAATTCATGGCGCCGTTTAAATTCGAAGAAGACGCCGTTTGCTGCGTTTTTTTATCTCCGGCCTGATTCGGCTGGTTAACATTCTTGACAGCGCTTGCAGAACCCGGCGTATCGGCCGTCTGTGCCCCGGATACCGTGGCTGCACTTTCCTTCGGTGCGGTATCCTTGATTCCAAGCGATTTGATAGTGTTATTCACCATATCGAGCGCGAGAACATAAACGTCATTTTTAGGCTCGAGCCGAACCGCTTCCTCAAATTTTCTTTTCGCTTCGATATATCTTTTGTCGTTAAAAAGGTCCGTAGCATTCTTAAAAAGCTCTTCAGCTTTCGGATTGAGCGCCGCAGATGAACCCATTATTTCAAAGGTTTCTTCCGGCATTAATTTCGACATCAGATCGTCATCTTTAACCGGCGCGCCGGGGTTGGGATCGTTTTTAACGCCCGCCGCCGAAGTTTTGCCTGCGTAATTATTGCCCGCACCGCTGACCGGTAAATTGCCGTTCGCGCCCGGCGATACAGGCACCGGCCTGACGTCGTATTTTCCCTGCTTGTTGTCTGCATTGCCATTCGGCGCCTTGTTTTCAGGATTTGAGATGCTGTATGTTTTCGGAACATCGTCAGTTATTTTTTTTTGAGTTGAAACGGCATTTACTTCGCCTGTCACCTTTACCTGAGCGGTTTTGGCCTTATCAACCTGCGTCTCGCCGGTAACAACGCTTACATCGCCAAAATTTTTAGCGTCTAAAAGCTCAAGCGAATTGGAAACCTCATCGGAAATTCTTTCCGCGGCCAAACAGGTTCCGCCGCCTGCCGTAATTATAAAAATAAACAGCGCCGACATGACTAATGCCATACGTTTTAAATTTTGTCTGAACATAAAATTACCCGTTTTCTAATTATTTATTAAAACAAATTTTGTAGAAAACATATTTCCATATACTGGATATAATATGCTTCCTACAAAATTTATGATTTTAAAATTTTTAAGCAGTATTATGTTATTGTTATCCAAATTTTCCTGACTTACCGCCTGCTATTTATTATTGGCATTTATATAATCGATAATTTCAGACAATCCGGCAAGTTTTTGTTTCAAATCGCCAATTCCAGGCATTGAAGCCGGGTTTTGCGAATTAGCTATGATCGAAGCGAGGTTTTCCTTAACCCTTGACGCTACGTTCAATATGCCGTCAACAGCGTGTGTTATAGGTTTGAATTCATTCAAATATTTCACAAATACATCAAACCTGTCAAAATTTCCGCGATTAATTTCGTAAATAACGAAATTTTCTAAAAGTACGCATAAATTTGACTCGCTTTTCTGGCACACAGCGAACCGTGCTTTATATTCGTCCTGTCTGACCGGATCGGTTCCATTTTCAATCAATACGGCAAGATCGCGGCGAATCTCGCCTACTGCCCTTATTTTTTCAAGAAGAACCCTTGTATCGACGCCGATAAAATAAAGCCTGTCATAAACAGTATTAAGTTCTTTAGGCGCGATATCGATAACGATATTTTTTGTTTTTTTAGGCCCTATAAGCGCGTGAACAAAAGTCACCGTTTTGCGTGCGCGCGTCATATAAAGCGCCTTTAAATAATAATTTGCGGCATCGCTTTTTTGGCCGAGTTTCTCAAGGCAATTTCCGGCCATGTAATAACAATAAAACGATTTGGCGAGTATTTCACTGCCTTTTTTTAACTGGTCGCCTTCCGAATGCTGCGACGAAACAAGATAATTATCTTTTTTAACTTCGGCGAGCTCGTTTTCGCATTTTTTGGCATAATTATTGTAAAGATTAAAGGCCTGTTTATAGCATTTAACCTTGAAATATCCATCGGCCCCCGAAATGTTGATGTCAAACGCATAAGCGTTTAAACTTAACGACAGTAAAAATAAAACCACGATAAAAATGAACAATAAACCCCTTGAACGCATAGATTCCTCCAGCAGATACTTAAATAAAAGACTTCAAGTAAGTTGATACTACATGCTCTTGAAGCCGGCCTGATTATAAAGAAAAAAATTATATCTGTCAAGTAATTTAATGACAGCAAACTTTACGGCGGCAAATAAATTTATGACCGGTTTTTACACTCATTTTTTTATACTGTTTTTTTTATACTTTATAAAATCGGTCAACGCCGTAAGTAACTCATCGGAAGTATTTTGAGTTTTTGAAGTGTAAGACGAAAAATCATTTTTATCGGCACACGGCTTAAAAACATGATTGGCTTTTTTTATATTAATATAAGACACTCTGTCGTTTCCGGCTTTCTTCAGCGCCTCAGAAATTTTTAATACCGATACGGCAGGCACCTGAGCATCATTTTCCGCCGCCGCTATAAAAACACGGCTTTTTATTTTTTGCGCTTCAGTTATCGGATCGAAGACCAGAAATTCTTTCATAAAATTGGCGTTTGCCGCAAAACTCTGAAAAAGCATATCAACGGATGGTATGCCGCTTTTTTTTACGGCTGCCGGTTTGCCTGATTTGATATCGTTAAACAACACATTCATTGCAGATTGTATATTTTTAAGCTCCTGAGCCGGAATTTTTTCACGGGCGCCAAGCGCATTTAACTGTTCGAAAATCAAAGCTTCCGGAGTATCGGCCGGCGGCGCCAATAATACTACACCCTTAACGTTCTTTTTAGAAGCTAGCGCCGAAGCGATTAACGCGCCTTCGGAATGTCCAATGACATATACGCTCTGAGTGTCCGTTTGCGGAAGCGATTCGATTTTTTCAAAAGCGCATTCGGCGTCGTTTATAAAATCACCAAAAGCCGGATTGGCTGTCATTTCAGAACGGCCGACACCGCGTTTGTCATAACGCAAAGTCACGACATTTTCCTGAGCAAGCCTGAAAGCTATATCTTTCAGCAAGTCTATTTTCCCGGGTATTAAAGTGGAATTGCCGTCGCAGTCGGTCGGCCCCGACCCGGCAACCAACAGCACCGCCGGCATTTTAACGCCTTTATCAACCGCCGGCACCAGCGTTTTTCCATATAGCGTCTTATTATCTTTAGATTTGAAATATATATCATTCTGGCTGAACTTAACCCCGCCGATATCGAAAAGCGTACTCGATTCAGACCGCTCATCGCCCTGAATCGCAACGCCATCTATCGAAAACTCTATTTTCTGAGCCGGAATTTGCACGCACGCCAGCCCGCCGTCATTTTTTACATAAGCGAATATCTCCATGCCGTTTATCGAATTCGTAATTTTATATTTCAAAAACTCGCTCGGTACTTTATTTAAATTTCCTTTGACAAATCCTATTTTTAAAAGCGCCACCTCGCATGTGATAAATGCCTGAGGAATCACGCAGTCAAATTTTTGAACGCCTGCTTTTTTTTGAGAATACGCGTCAAGCAGGCATTGGAAGTTATTCGCGTTATTATTGTCAAGAATATAAAGAGCAGGCTTTTTTATATCTTTGACATTGGAAATCTTACCGTTACGCATAGACCGCATTTGATAAGAGTTCTTGACATAATCGACGCTCGTCGAAAAAATATCGCCGCCGCCTGAAATTTCCATTAAATATTTCTTCAAAATCATAGTTCGAGCGTCAAGCGAATAATTTTGGCGAATTTTAATTCTGCTCGAAACCGAAATAATAATTTCGGCAGTAACATTCATTAAACCGCCGATGATTTTTCTTTCGAAATTTTCTTTGGCAAAAGGGCCGCCGTTTTGATAAAAAGTAAATTCCTTGGACGCGAGATTAATTTCGGCAGTTTTCTGCTGCGGCGAGGCTTTTTCAGACGCATTGTCTTTAGCCTTAGCCTCGGAAGCTTGGCTTTTAACAGTTTTTTTATCTGCGGTTTTAACGGAATTTTGAGATTTCTTGCTTTCAGCGGCTTCTTTCGGCTTAGCAGTTTTAGCCTTGCTTTTTTTAGGTTTCACTTTTTTGGCCGGCGCCTCATCCTGCGCAATTGCGTAATCAGAAACCGTTATCAGCGAAAATGATAAAAGCGATATGAATAAAAGCATAGAAACATAAAAAATATTTTTAATATGCGCGTATTTACATTTTTTTTCAAAGTTTTTAAAATTCCGCATAAAATTAAGATTTTCCATAACGGCTCCTTTAAACGGTAAAATTCATTTTTTGTACTCAGCCAGCCCGTACCTGACATATTGTATACCTGAAATTACGCTTGTAAGCGCCGCGCTCCACATTATCAAATCTATAAATAACGGCGCCTTGAAATTCAAATCATAAAAAAGTTCATAGATACCAAAAAACAAGACCACAACCTGCAAAACTGTCGATAATTTCCCTGCAAACGACGTACGCACCTTTAAATCGCCTTTATTAATATAAATGACAAACGAACCGCAGACTATTATAACGTCCCGCAGTGCCACGATAAGTACCGGCCAGAATTCGAAATAACCTTTATTGGAACACAAAATAAGAATGCTCAATATGAAAAATTTATCCGCTATCGGGTCCAGCACGGCGCCAAATTCAGTCACCTGATTTAACCTGCGCGCCAAAAAACCGTCAAGAAAATCAGTCATGGCGATTATCAAAAAAATAAGAAGCAGGAGCCCTTTATTAACAATATAATTAAAGGACGCTACCAAAGCGATAGTAAATATTATTCGCGATAAAGTAATAAAAACCGGAAGATTATATTTTATTACCATGTCGAATACGGGGTCCCCTCGAGACTTGTATAGACATTTATCTGGTAATTGAAATAAGACGAGCCCGGAGCCGGAAATTGTATATCGTAAATTTCTTTCTCGCCCTGATCCGAAGTGTTGAATTGTTCTAATGTCATTGTTTCGACGCCGCCGCCAGGACAGTTGGTAAGACAAACAATCCACGCCTGGTTCGAAGCCGCGAACGGGTTGATCGGCGGTGCTTTCCTTAAATAAGGCTTGCCGTAAGGGTGTTTTTCGCGCAGCGACTGCGACATTTTATCCGGCGAAAGCCACCGCAATTCCTCGAATGACCGCGGATAGCGTTTGACAAGAGAATTTGAAACAGTGTCCATACGGTAATTTTCCGCGTAAAAATTATCTATAGCCTGTCTTGTAGTCATTAAGATATCCTTAAGCTCTTTTTCCTTATCACGTATAAATACGACCTCGCCTAAAGGTATCGCGGCAGTCGTCAATATACCCATAATGACAATCGTCGTAAGAAGCTCTATTAAAGAAAGACCTTTAAGACTTAAGAACGGGCGTCTTAAAATTTCATTTTCCACCTTAAATTTGCCTGAAAAAAACATATATCACCAATCTTTATACAATGTTTCATTGATAGCGAGCCTGTCCTCGCGCGGGTATTTTATATCCCATATGCCCCAGTAGCCGGTGCAATTAGGGCAGCATTTAGCCTGGCCGTGAAGAGGATTTCCCGGATTCGCATCCTGCTCGTTCTGAAAAACAAGAGCATTATGCTGAATAAAAGCATAACAATCGGTTTCATAACAGCCTTCGTAATTATATTCGGTCACACCTGAAACTACTATTGTCCAGTCATACTGGCTTCCGGTAAACGGGTTGACCGGCGGAGCCTCACGCATATAACAAACCGTAAAATTCGGCGGCGCCTCACCCTTCAATTCTATAAACGAAGCAGGATACGACTGATAATCTTTGTAAAATTCATCGAGCGCCTTGCGCGTCGTCGAAAGCGCCTCTTTCAAAATGCCTTCCTGCTGCCTTATTATCATCAACTGGCCTATCGGAACCGCAGCTGAAGCTAATACGCCTATTATTATTACGGTCGTAAGTATCTCGATCAGGGTAAAACCTTTCCTGATCCGGATTAACTTGTTAATTGCAGAATTAATTGACATCCCGGCATTTTTTAACATCTTCATATATTTTTCCTGATTTTATCAAAAATATTCATTCAATAACATGCACTCAGTTTATTTATAGCAAAGAAAAAATTCAAAAGCAAAAAAATTCAAAACTTTATCCAGCCTATTTTAACAAACAAATCCTTAAATGTCAATTATAGTCCGGTATTTTTGTTCGGTAACTTACGCTCCGATAATATTGAAATTTTATTCATAATTTGCTATAATAAATTTATAAGGTTCTTTTTCATATTGTCTTGATTCAGGAGAATAAAATGGAGAGTACATTTTATGAAAAATTAATCAGGCAGTCGCCGTACGGATATGTGTGCTGCAAAATAATTTTAAATGAATCAGGCATCCCTTCGGACTATGAAATTCTCGAAGCTAATTCAAAATTTGAAAACATATCAGGATTGAAATCAAAAGATATATTGAATAAAAAAGCGAGCGATCCTGCCTGCGCCGGTTTAAACGGCTGCGCCGGAGAATTTAGCATGCTCGCCCGCGCCGCGCTGGAAGATATCGGTTACGAATTTGAATATTATTCCCAGGCGCATGGAAAATATTATAAAGCACAAGTTTATTCACCTGAAAAATATTACTTTTCAATAATTTTCAACGATATCACCAGTGAAAAACAACATATAAATGAACTCGAACTTTTTTTCGCTTTAAATTTAGACTTACTCGCTATAGCCGATGTCAGCGGCAATTTCATTAAATTAAACAACGCCTGGGAACAGATCCTTGGTTATGATATAAACGAGCTTTTGCATAAAAATTTTTTCGAATTAATTCATCCTGACGACATACAGGCTACAGCCGACGTAGTAACCCGGCTTAAACTTCAAATGCCGGTAGTTAATTTCGTCAACCGTTACAGGCGTAAAGACGGCTCTTACCGTTATATCGAATGGTGTTCGCGTCCCTTTAACAATCTGATTTACGCAGCCGCCCGCGACATAACCGACAGGTTCGAGGCCAAAAGAATTATCGAAGAAAACCGCGAGCACTATGAATTGGCGATAAACGGAAGCAATGACGGCATATGGGACTGGAATATCATTGATAACACCATTTATTTCTCGCCTAAATGGAAAGAAATGCTCGGATATTCAAACGATGATCTGACCGAAGATTTTTCGACATTCGCCGATAACCTCCACCCCGATGATAAACCGACGGTTTTAACCAAAATCGAAAATTACCTGAAAAATCCGATCGAAAATTTTGCGCTGGAATTAAGATTACGCCATAAGGACGGCACCTACCGCTGGATACTCACGCGCGGCAAAGCGCTTAGAGATAATACCGGCAAGGCATACCGAATGGCCGGCTCGCATACGGACATTACAGCGCGCAAGATAATAGAGGATAAGTTAAAAAACAGCGAAAAAAATTTCAGAGAATTTTTCGAATCGACTGACGATATCATTGTTATCGGCGATCTTAACGGAAAAATCCTTTACGCTAATCCGGCCGCATTCAAAAAACTTGATTACTCACTAGAAGAAATAACCGAAACCAATCTTATAAATCTGCATCCGCCCGATAAACTTGAAGAAGTAACGGAAATATTTAATTCCATAATCCGCAGGGAAAAAACGCATTGTCTTATTCCGTTAATGCGGCGGACCGGCATTCTGATTCCAGTCGAAACTCACTGCTGGCTCGGGAAATGGGACAGTAAAGGCTGCCTTTTCTCGATTTCCAAAGACCTATCCGCGCAATATGCCGCTTTAGAAAAATTCCAAAAAATATTCAACGCCAATCCGGCGCTTATGGCTATAATATCGGTTAACGATAAGACGTTTATCGATATAAATCAGGCCTGGATCGATAAATTAAAATATTCAAAAGATGAAATTATTAACTCTTCTCTTGAAAAACTCAATTTATTTATCGAACCCGAAAAATATCAGTCGGTCTGGCAATATCTGTCAAACAGCGGACATGTATACGGCAAGGAATTAAAAATCAGGACACGCGAAAATGAACCGCTTACAGTTCTATTTTCGGGCGAAATAATTGACGGCCCTCTGGAAAATAATTTTTTAATCGTAATGACCGATATCACCGAACAGAAAAAAATGGAAGAAGAAGCACGGGTCGCAAGCATGGCAAAGTCCGAATTTCTTTCAAATATGAGTCACGAAATCAGGACTCCGTTAAACGGGGTAATCGGATTTTCGGAATTGCTTCTGAGTACCAGGCTGGATTCAGTCCAAAGCCAGTATGTGAACAACGTAAACACATCAGCCAATGCCCTGTTAGATATCATTAACGACATACTTGACTTTTCCAAAATAGAGGCCGGCAAACTTGAATTAGCCGAAACCATGACAAACCTAAATGAACTGATCGAACAAACTATCGACATAATCAAATATAACGCCGCCAAAAAAGGCATAGAGCTGATACTGAACGCGCCGCCGGATCTGCCTGGATACGCCGAAGTCGACGCCATAAGGCTCAAGCAGATACTGATCAATTTGCTCAGCAACGCTATTAAATTCACGCCTAAAGGCGAAGTGGAATTTCTGGTCGAGTATTCGCCAACCGACGATTTCAATTACGGAAAACTGACATTCTCGATCCGCGATACAGGAATCGGCATTTCAGAAAATGCGCGCGATAAATTATTTAAGGCATTCTCGCAAACAGACGCCTCGATAACCAGAAAGTTTGGCGGCACCGGCCTCGGCCTTGTTATTTCAAATATGCTGGCCGAAAAAATGGGCGGTACGATTCAATTTGAAAGCTCCCAAAACAATGGCAGCCGTTTTTATTTTTCAATCATTAAAAAAATCGAACATGCCGCCGGCATTGGTGAGTCTATTACAAACGGCATGAAACGGGCTTTAATCATCGACGATAACGAAACTTCAAAAAAAGCGTTAACACAGGCTTTAAAAAGAACAGGAATTACGGCCGAATGTTATTGCGATGTAATAAATATAATAAAAGATAATGTTTCTATGTCAAAATTCGACTTATTGGTTATAGACTCGGATATGCCGTTTATATGCGGTACAGAATCAATAAAAATGATCCGCGAAAAAGCCGGGCTTTCATATTCAAATCAGCCGATTGTTTTATTATGCCAGACGACCGAAAATATTTCGCTGACAGAGGAACACCTTAAGCTTGGCATAAGCGCCATCTTAACCAAACCTGTAAAATTTTCAGAATTATCGACATGTATCGATAATATTTTTAATCCTTCATTTTACAGGCAAAAAAATCTCGCGCCGGTCCGCTGCGAAAATGCCTGCCACTCATTAAAAAATACGACGCCTAAGGTAATGATAGTAGAAGATGCGAGCATCAACATGAAATTAGCCCGGGCTGTCCTTGCGCAAATCATTCCGAATGCCGAAATATTCGAGTGCGAAACAGGGAGTGAAGCTGTCGAAAAATTCAAAATTCATGAACCGCACATAATATTAATGGATATGCAGATACCGGATATCGACGGCTGTACGGCCGCGGCCGCTATACGAAGTTTTGAAAAAAGCCGGAATTCACATGTGCCTATAATAGCTTTAAGCGCCGGCTCCGCAAAGGAAGAAAAGGAAAAATGCTTTACGGCCGGGATGGATGATTACATAGAAAAACCTATCGATTTAGGTAAGTTCAATAATGCTTTAAATAAATATCTGAAAGCTGAATCAGGCATAAAACCGAATGCTATTAATTCTGGCACGTTGCAAAATCTGCCCGAATCAGAACATTTCAACTCCGTCAGCCTGCTTGAAAGGATTGACGGCGATACCGAAGTATTCAACGAGTTAAAAACCATTGCAATTACAAAACTTTCTTCGGATATGGGCAATTTAAAAAATGAAATAGAGCTTAAAAACGCCGTCGAAATTCGGCAGCTGGCACATAAAATAAGAGGCGGCGCGCTTACTATGTGCTGCGGCATGCTCGCGGAATTGGCACGAGAACTCGAAAATAATGCCGATTCCAATACTGAAATCATATGCCGCCTTTTTGAAAAATTACAGGCTGAATGCGAGTTTCTCAAAAAATTGTTTCGCCTGAATAATAACACGAAAGAATAATTAACCTAAAGCCGCCGCCACGATATTTATATTTAGTGAATTATTATATCTGTCACTAGAATGAATTTTAGTTGGAAGTTAAGCTAAAATATAATATTTACGTTAAAAATATTGATAATTAGCTTTTTATGTGATATAATTCGCCGTTATGGAAAAATGCCGCGAATCAAAAGAGAATCGATTTAAAGTTATCAGCATTTCTCTTTTCCGATGCTACTATTTAATACTTTCAGTATTATTTTATGCTTATGTACCAATATATTTCGAAAAATCCGGATTCACTAATCATGATGTCGGGATATTTTTTGCCGTTCAATCAGCCATGTCAATTATAGTTTATCTGCCGTCGGGGATCATAAACGATAAATTTTCAGTAAAAACTCAGCTGTTGGCGGGCATATCGGTATTTTCAACATTCCTGTTTTTACTGCCATACGCGTCAAATTTCTGGCATTTTTTCGGCATATTCGTTCTCTGGGGACTCGCCGGAACTACTCTCGATAATTCGACAAACACAATATACTATAAAGAATCGTCTGTAATAAAGGATAAATTATTTTTCTCGCTTTACGGAATAACAAGTACTGTAGCTTATGCGCTCGGCGGAAAAATCGGCGCGATTATAGTCGGCGAAAATAATTTCATAGGATTATTCAAAACTATTTTTTATTTGTCGCTGGCTTTATTCCCGTTGTGGCGGCTGCTGTCCGACACGCGCGCAAGCAATGTCAGGGTCAAGGATTATGTAAAAGATATATGGCGTTTTGAGGTACTTGCGCTTGCGGCGACAATATTCCTGTTTACATATCACTGGGGCGCCGAAATGACAAGTTTTACGATGCTGATGAAACAAAACGCCGGACTTCAGATGAGCGATATTTCATACATATATTTCGAAGTCGGCATTATAATGAGCGTTATAATATTTTTTCTCGGATATTACAAGGAAAAGCACAGAATCAACCCGCTGGATGCCATTTTTATCGCCTCAGGATTCAGCGCATTTTCACAGCTCACATTTTACTGGGCAAAAAGTTTCGAAATGATGTTGTTTAACCAATTTTTACACTCCATAGGCGATGCTTTTTTCGTTTATTTCTGGCTAAACGCAATTCCGCAGCTATTTAGTTACGAGCGCATCGGCGGCGCCTCTTCCTTCGTCAATTGGTTTTCGGTAATTTCGGTTATCGCCGGCTCTTTCTTTTCCGGTGCGGCAGTATCGCAATTTGGCAATTATTACGCGCCTTTTATTATATCAGGCTTACTCATGGTCCTGACAATACCTATTCAAATTTATACGAGATTTTTTTATAAAAATAAAATCAACGAACCAATTTATAAAAATAATGCCGAAAAATGCTTACTTGAAAATTAAAAAACATTTCAGTCATTTTTATTATTAATTTTAATGCAGTTAACTAAAAAATACAAATAAAATAAGGGGCCGGGTATTAGTTCATAACAAACAACGGAGGGAATCGATGAGTGAAACTAAACCTAAATTCAGGGATGTTCTAAACAGCGACGATATAATAATTTTCGACGGCGCTATGGGCACCATGCTTTACTCTAAAGGAATATATATCAACAGGTGCTTTGATGAGCTCAATCTTTCGGCGCCTACTATGATCGCAGACCTTCACGCCGAATATGTAAAAGCCGGCGCCATGGTCATAGAAACGAACACCTTCGGAGCGAACAGATGCAAATTAGCGCCGCACGGCCTTGCCGAAAAACTCGAAGCTATAAATTTCCAGGGCGCAAAAATAGCTAAAAATGTTGCCAAAGCCAATGGCGACAACATTTATGTAGCAGGTTCGATAGGGCCGCTCGGAATAAAAATAGAGCCGTGGGGAAAAACCTCAGTCGACGAAGCGCGCGATTTTTTCAAAGAGCAGGCTGAAGCGCTTCTTGCCGGCGGCGTCGATCTTTTTATACTCGAAACATTTTCGGATATAAACGAACTGCACCAGGCAATAAATGCCGTCAAGCAAATATGCGACCTTCCGATTGTCGCGCAATTAAGGATCGGCGATGACGGAAACGCTATCTACGGAACGTCGCCGGAAGTATTCACACATAACCTTGACGCCTGGGGCGCCGACGTCATAGGCTTAAACTGCGGAGTAGGCCCTAAGATCATGCTCGAGACAGTCGAACGAATGGCGCAGTTCACCAAAAAAAGGCTGATAGTGCAGCCAAATGCCGGGAAACCCGCGTCGATCGACGGAAGGACAATGTACCTTCTCTCTCCTGAATATTTTGCTGAATACGGGAAACGGTTCATACAAAGCGGCGTCAGGATGCTCGGCGGATGCTGCGGAACAACGCCGGCACACATAAAGGCAATGGCCGCCTCGGTAAAAATGCTTGCCGCCGCAGGCCGCAAGATTACGGTAGCCGAGCGTAAAGTGAGCACCGAAAAAAAAGCGGAAGTTAAGGTAATTCCAATTGAACAAAAATCGGAATTTGCCAGAAAGCTATGCTCCGGTAAATTCGTAGTATCGGTTGAAATATCGCCGCCGCGCGGCTGCGATCCGACACGCGTAATCGAAGCCGCCAAATACGCTAAGGAAAAAAACATAGACGCGATAAATATCCCCGACGGGCCTCGCGCAACAGCCAGAATGAGCCCGCAGGCGCTTGCGTGCATTTTTGAAAAAGAGGCGGGAATCGAAACGATATTGCATTATTGCTGCCGCGACCGCAACCTTCTTGGAATGCAGTCGGATCTGCTCGGCGCTTACGCACTCGGCCTGAAAAACGTTTTGATAATAACGGGCGATCCGCCGAAACTTGGCGATTATCCAGACGCGACAGCGGTATTCGACGTCGACTCGATAGGCCTGACTAATATGGTTTACCGCCTGAATAACGGCCTGGACCTAGGTAATAATCCGATCGGCAAGCCTACGGGATTTTTAATCGCGGTCGGCGCGAATCCAGGTGCGATAGATATAGAACACGAGTTAAAAAGATTCTGGTATAAAGTCGATGCCGGCGCCGAATTCGCAATCACACAGCCGGTGTTCGATACCGCGATACTTGAAAAATTCATAGCGCGCGTCAGGGAAATGAATATAAAAATCCCGATACTGGCGGGAATCTGGCCGCTCGCCTCACTTAAAAATGCCGAATTTATGAATAACGAAGTACCAGGCATGACAATTCCCGAAGAAATAATGAAACGCATGCGCGCCGCCGATACAACCGAAAAACAGCGTGAAGAAGGCATTAAAATAGCCCGCGAAGCATTGTTAAAAGTACGCGGACTGGTACAGGGCGTTCAGATATCCGCGCCATTCGGCCGCATCGATACAGTCCTGGAAGTCATTGACGGCATAGTTTAATAAAAAGTACGGAATTCGAATAAAAATAACCAAATAAAAACGGCTGACCGGTTTTATCTTCCGGCCAGCCGTTTTTTAACATTTATTTGTTGACACTATTTTTATTTTTTATGTTATTGTTTAGCTTTTTTAGTCTGAGCTTCCAAAAGTTTCTGGTAATCTTCCTGAGCTGATTTATAAGTGTCAAGTTCACTGCCTTTAGCAGGCGAGCCGGCTTTAATATAAGCCTGATATGCAGCCGTCATTCTGCTCTGCGCAGCCTTAAGTTCTGAATTATCTTCAACTGCGATAGGTGCATTAGCCGTGCTTGAAGCAGGGAGTTTAGCTTTTGCCTGAACGCTGTAAGGGCTATCGATTGATATCGAAGCGTCACGTTCTTTGTAAACATCAGTATATTCCATATGTTCAGGTTCCCAAACTTTTTCGTAATGCCCGTCTATATATTCTTTTTTGTAATAACCGTCTTTCCAAACTTTTTCATAATGGCCCGGGAGCTGTTTCTTTTCATAGTGCCCGTCGACCCATACTTTTTTGTAGTAACCGTTCACGTAAGTTCCATCCTGACGGTAATAAGGATCTACATATATTTCTTTGTAATATCCGTCAACATAAACATCCTGAACTCCGCCGTCAACATAGACATCTTCATAATGGCCGTCGACGTAGACATCTTTATAATATCCAGGAACCCATCTGTCATAATATCCAGCAGGTTTTTTAACGCCGACTTTTTCATAATAACTTTCTTTTATTGCATAATTTGTTTTAGCTGCTTTTTCAAACATAGCGCGGGCGCCGGAATCGTTGGCTAATTTTTCAGCTGTAAGACCGGCTTTGCAGTATGCTTCAACAAGTTTATTAGCGTCGGCTTTAGCGTCTTCTTTGTTAGAATACGCTTTGCCGAGACGAGCCTGATATTCTTCAGCAGCTTTCATATAACACTCGTATGCCTTTTGATAATTTCCTTTTTCGGTGTATTTATCACCTTTTTGAAGATAGGTGCCAAGAACTACATCTTCGCAGCCGGTTACCGTAAATAAAAACATGGTTATAAACACTGTGAATATTATTTTTTTCAATAAAATCATTTTTGACATAAAAATTCTCTCCTTCTCAAACTATTTTTTTCTTTTTAATTTCTCAAACCACCCTCCTTAATAAATAAAAATACAAAACTTAGAACATTTATCAGGTAGTATCAAAAAGCTTTTTTAAAATTATGAGTTAATTATACAAGATGAAATTTACTTTGTCAACGAATCGGGATCACTTTGTAAAGTTTTGTAAAAAAAATTTGCTTTTTTTGTTTTCTATATTATTTCACAAAATATTTTTAACTAAAATTTGACAAAGAATAAATCATCAAGTAAAATTATTATGTGTCATTAACTAAACAGAGGAGAAATCTTTATGGATAATAGAAAAAAATACTATTTTAATATCATAATTACCGCTTTACTTATTTTAGTTTCAACTGGAATTCTGACAAATTCATCGACAGCATTCGCAGAATCAAAAAGTAATCAGGCGGTTATTTCGCCAGAAAGCAGCGATGAAATTAAACTTTTAAAACAGTCGCTGTTAGAATATAAAATAATGTTTTTCAAGCAAAGATTTACCGGCGTAGTCTTAAAAGACAGCGCATTACAGCTTGAAATTGCGAAAAAGCTCGCTCAGACACCCGAAAATGAATTCGGGACATCTGAAATCGCTATTGTTCGAGAGTATCTCGGAAGCATAAATACTCTTAATAATATTGATCCAAATCAATATCTTGGAGAAAAAATGCCGCTTCTGGTAAAAGGGCTTTTCGGGCGGATCGACGACATATACCAGCAAAAAATGGAAGATCTTTCCGAGCGCGCCGTACATCTTACGATTTCAGCGATATTAAATAATAATTCAGCCGCGCTCGACGCGCTTTTAAGTTATATGGGCAAGCAGACCGCCGGCTACTCCAAAGCCGCAATGGCTCCTATTCTCACTAACATTCTCGACGCCGCCAGGTTTCAGGTAAACTTAAATTCAGCCGCAAATGAAAATACAAAAAAAGCTTTAAAAACGCTTCAAGACCTTTTAAAAGAATTCAAAGCTCAAAAAATCGCTGAATTTGATGCCAAAGTCAAAGATAAAATTGCGGCAATGCCGGCAAAAAAATTATGGAAATTAGTTTCCGCATCGATACTTCTGGATGTTTCCGACCTTCCGTCGGAAGCCGAAAGGGTTGGAAAAATAGATATAAATAAAGCGACAGCAGAAGAATTATCGAAAATTCCGGGAATGTCACAGAATATAGTGGCTAAAATAATCGAATTCAGAGAACAAAACAAAGTCATAACATCAGTACAAGAACTTGACGCGATAAAAGGTGTCGGCCCTAAAACTATTAAAAAACTTAAAAACTGCCTTTATGCCGGCGATTTCCAGGTCCCTGAAAAAGAATGGACAGTATTATGTTTTATAAACGGCGATAATAATCTTGAATTAGCTTCACTTCTAGGTGTTAATATCATGGAACGCGTTGGTTCGACTGAAAATATGAATGTAGTTGTCCAGATCGACAGAATCGCAAGAAACCAATTTGCCGAAGGCGAAGATGGCGGCGATTCAATGCTCGACGGCAGCTGGTCGACATGCCGCAGGTATTTTATTCAAAAAGACAACAGGCCGTTTGAGTTAAACTCGATACTTTTAGAAAAAATGGGCGAAGTCGATATGGGTGCATATCAGAATTTCATTGACTTCTGTGCTTACGGCGTCAAACACTTTCCTGCCAAACATTATGTCGTTTTGATATCAAACCACGGCTCTGAATTCGGTATCGGCGGCATCTCATTCGACGATCAATCGGGAAATCATATGGACACCATACAGGTCGGAAAATCACTCGCCGAAATTCGCGAAATAATGAAGGCGCAAAACGGCAGCGACCTTATCGATTTAATGGTTTTTGACTGCTGTCTGCTTTCTAAAATTGAAGTCTTAAAAGAAATAGCCGATTATGTAAAATGCGTTTTTGCATGCGAAAATGTACAGATTAACTGGTACGCATACGATGATTTTTTGAGATATTTAGATAAAAATCCTGCTGCCGCGGGCGATGAATTAGCAAAAGTCTATCATAAATGTTATGTTGACTTCATGAGAAATTGGGCCCGTCAAAGAGGCCAATCCGACAAAATGGTCTTAACTGCATCGGCATTCGACCTCACAAAATTTAAAGATTTTGACGAAGCTTTCAAAAGATTCTCGGCTGTTCTTAATAATTTCGCAGACAACAATATTGAAGCGGTTAACAGTGTTTTAACAACTACCATGCCACTGAGCGAAGTGACCGTTTTCGATCTCATAAGCTTTGTAAAAAATATTAAACAAATTGCCGCAAATGACCCTGAAATGAATTCTGCATGCGACGCCTTATTAAAATCTTACGGCGCGCCTGTCAATAAAGTCAACACAAAAGAATTCAATATCGCAGCTTATCCCGAAACCAGCTTCGTCCTTCAGGAAGCTCATAACTACAAGGAAGAAACAGCCCACGGCCTGTCAATAGGCATATTTACCAAACCTACATGGCTTAATATCGCCAAGGCTAAACCTGAATGGGGACTGAATGAAGCTTCGGTAGCTAAGTTTTTGGAGAAATTCAAAGCCGGCAATTATACCGAATTAAAATTAAGCGCCGACAGCGATTGGGACGATTTTATGATAAAAATGATAAACAAATAGCGTGCGCTGTTTCTCAATTTGAGATTTATCAATGCTAAGGATTTATAAACATTTTAAATGACAATCAACTAAATAACTCTTTTAATTAAAGTCATCTCAAAGTGAGACTGCGTTATCATTTTGAGATGGCTTTTTTATATCCCAAGTGCTTGTAAAAGTTAAATAACACTATAAAATAATATTTTTCATTTCTTGGCATTTTAATTGCTTTCAACGTAAATAATCAAAGCACGGAAGTGAAAAAATATGTATAAAAATCTGAATTCAGCTATAGTACTCGGAATCAACGGTTATCAGATAAATGTCGAAATCGATATTTCAAACGGATTGCCGGGCCTTACAATTGTCGGACTGCCCGATACCGCCACTAACGAATCCAGAGAACGCGTCAGAAGCGCCATAAAAAATTCGGGGTTTACATTTCCTTTAAAAAAAATTACCGTCAATTTGGCCCCGGCTAATATAAAAAAAGAACATGGGTTTTTTGACCTGGCAATCGCCATAGGTATTTTAATAGCATCCGGACAATTAAATGATAAGTTTGCCTATGATAAGTATTTGATAGCAGGCGAATTATCTTTAAACGGCAATTTACTGCCGCTTCGCGGGATATTGCCTATAGCGTCAATGTGCCGTGAAAGCGGTATGAAATTAATAGCACCGCTTCAAAATTATTCTGAAATAAAAATCATTAAAGATATAGAATATAAGGTTTTCGATAATTTATGCGCCGCCGCTAAATATTTTAACGAAGGCGTTTATAAAGAACCGGACAAATGTTTAAAGCCGGGGATGAAACTTTCTTCCGATATCGGCAATTTACTTCAACCGCCTGTCGATTTCAACGAAATCATCGGACAGACGCATGCTAAAAGAGCTCTCGAAATAGCAGCGGCGGGCGGCCACGCAGTCTTGATGCGCGGCGCGCCAGGCAGCGGCAAAACCATGCTTGCCAACAGCCTTTCAACCATATTGCCGCCGATGACATTCGAAGAAAGCGTCGAAGTATCTAAAATATATTCTATCGCAGGGCTTCTGACGAATAACAGCCTGATAGAAAAGCGCGTATTCAGGGCGCCGCACCACACAATATCGGAATCGGCGATGATCGGCGGAAGTAAAATACCGCGTCCCGGCGAAGTATCTCTGGCGCATAACGGCGTCTTATTTTTAGACGAATTCAGCGAGTATAAAAAATCAGTACTCGAATCGTTAAGACTGCCGTTAAGTAACGGAATTGTCACGATCTCACGCGCGCTGGCCACATATACATTTCCGGCAAGGTTCATGCTTGTAGCGGCCTGCAATCCGTGTCCGTGCGGCTATTTCGGTGATTCAAAGATAACCTGCCGCTGCAGCGCCAATTCAATAAAAAACTACCAGTCAAAAATATCAGGGCCGATACTTGACAGGATCGACATGCAATTAGAGGTAGAACGCGTAAATATAAAAGACGCAGTCCGTAACGGTAATTGCGAATCATCATCGGCAATAGCCCTGAATGTAAAAAAGGCGCGCGAAATGCAGCTTAAAAGATACGCAAAATCAAGATCAAACGGCGAAAAAAATTTACCGGCAATCATAAACGCCAATATGACGCAAAATCATATAAAAACATATTGCATAATGAGCGATGAAATGTCGAATATTTTAAACAAAGCCTGTGAAAAATTCAACCTTTCAATGCGTTCATACTATAAAATACTAAAAGTGGCAAGAACTATAGCTGATCTTAACAATCAAAAAGATATTTATAAGGAGGCGCTCCTTGAGGCAATACAATTCAGGACAGGATTTGAATTATAATAAAACCGGCAAAATAAAAATCACAGGCAAACATAAAAATTTATGCAAAATAATTGGGAATCAAGGTGAAGAAACGGCATGCGATTTTTTAAGAAAAGAAAAATATTTTATATTGAAAAGAAACTTCAGGACCAGGACCGGCGAAATAGATATTATCGCTTATAAAGCGCATACGATATATTTTTTTGAAGTAAAAACCAGACGTCGCACCATCTGCGGCCATCCGGACGAAAGCGTTAACGGATTAAAAATCCATAAAATAAACTTAACCGCGCAGCACTTTTTGAATTTCAACCCCAAATTAGCCGATTTTAATATCTATTTCGGACTTATTTCAATTTACACCGCAGGCAATCAGAATGAAATTAAAATCATTCCGTTCGAACCCGCCTGGTAATTTATAATATTTACTCAACTTTTCCGATTATTAAAAGTTTTTATTTAAATAAAAAAATCGAATAAAATTTAACTGCAATTTCAATTTATTTTCGCAATTTTATCAATGAGAAAATTGTTATTTTTTATTTTCAATGTATTAGGTCAAGTCGAAATTTGATATATTTATTCTATAACCCTTGTGTCGCATTTAAGATCATAAAAGGTTTTCTTTTCGCCTGTAAAAATCATGAGCATGCCAAGTCCAAGAAGGGCAAACGAAGCTATAAAAAGGGCGCTCCTTTTAAACGAAAGCATAAAATTCGGTTTAGAGCCTTTGCAATCGACGACAGCGGTTTTTACGGCAATCTGCCCCGGCGTCGCGCCTTTTAAAAACCAGGCGCCGCCGAAATAAATCCACATTATCAATATCCCGCCGCCGTACGATAAAACTTTTATTCCAAGCGCTTCTATTAAAGGAATCTGCCTTTCGTAGGTTTTATAATCGTTCTTTGATAATTTATAAATTTTGGATTCGGCGGACGGCAAGCGGTAATATTCATCGCTTGTTATTGTCAGGGCCGGCCTGAAATGACTGCTTAAAATAGCAAAGCATATATTAAAAACAAAAATTATAACAATTAAAATCACAAAATCGATACCTGACGATTTAATTCTCCGCATTATAGAAGCGTCGTTAAATTCCACAGCCGACTTCTTTTCAAGCACGGTTTTCTGTGTAAACGTCTGCTTAAGATGCTGCTGAATATTATGAATATTATCGCCCCAGTTTTTTTCCTTTAAAAAAGTACCGACTGTATTTACCCATTCATTTAATTGCATCGATGATATTGCATTATTCGAAGTTTTTGATTCCATTACTTTTTCGACAAGCTGCAGCAATTTAGCCGGGATCTGGTTTAATTTCTGATTTTCTAGCGGCACCTGATAAACAGTTACCGGCTCAGGTATTCCTTTTAAAGTTTGCGGCCCGATTTTTTCAGATATTATTTCATTTTTATTCATTAAAAGATATGTCGATTCACTGATGCCTATAGTACCGCCCGGAAAACACGGCAGTCCTTCCATACGCGCAGTTATGTTAACGGCATCGCCGAATATATCATTTTTTTCGAGAGTAACATCGCCTGTATTTATAACGACGCGAAGGTTCATTTTTTTCGCTTCATCGAGCTGGCGCTGATTATATTCCTTTAAAATCAGCTGAATAATTATTGCGCAAACCACGGCATCGGTGGCGCTTTGAAACGTGCATAAAAACGCGTCGCCGATCGATTTTATAATCTTACCGCCATAAAATTGGATGACAGGCATCATCAGCTGGTTATGACGCCTTATAAGACCGACAATCTGCTCGCGCGACGAAACTGAACTGGCGTTCGTATAACCCTGTATGTCAGTCATCATTATTGACAGGTTTTGAGATTTCATGTCAGACATTTAATCCCCCGGTTTTTACAATATTTTTATAATTTTACAATAAAATTATAAATAATACAATAACTTATTGAAAATCAAACTTAAAATATGTTAAAATTTGTCCGGGTTACTTAAATTAAACTCTCCTGATATCTTGAAAAACTAAACTGCTATTTAAAATCAAATATTACGGCGCCCGGGCGCCTGAGGAGGCATCGATGAACTGTCCAAAATGCAGCGTCGCTCTTGTAAATACTTATACGCCAAAAGGCATTGTAGTTGACTATTGCCCGACATGCCAGGGAATATGGTTCGATAAAGGCGAACTTAATTATTACTCCAAATCGCCGGCCGAATTTGCGAAAAAATTAAAAAACGGGCTTTTATCGCCTCACAATTCAGAAAAATGCTGTCCGCGGTGCAATGTAAATATGAACGAAGGCGGGCTGATAAAAGACGAATTACTTATTGATCAATGCCCCGATTGCGAAGGAATCTGGCTTGACGCGCGCGAACTTACACAGATGCAGCTTGCAGAAATAGAAATTAACAGCCTCGAACCTTCAAATTTTTTCAGCCGCAGTTATACGGCTTCAAACGCGATGGAAGAACTCACCGGCAATAAAACTACTGCCAGAAACCCGTTTGCGGCAGTAAACAATTCCGGCAGAAATGAAAAAATCGCAATGCCAAAGCTTCCTAATTTACTAATGTATTCTATTTCAACAATGGTAATATTGTATGGCATGCTGGGCGTTGTAATGATATTACTCGCTGAACTCGAGGTAATGCCTACAGATGTAGCCGTACTTTCAACACTTATAGCAATCGTCGTTAATTTTCTTGTCAGTCCTTTCATAATGGATATATTTCTCAGATGGTTCCAGAGCATGGAATGGGTAGGACCGCAAAACCTTCCTGAGCCTTTAAGAAATTTCATAAGCGATATATGCCACAAGGAAAACATACCATTTCCAAGAATCGGCATCATAAACGACGGCACGCCTAACGCATTCACCTACGGGCATACTCCAAGCAATGCGCGCGTCGTCATTACGCGCGGTCTTATGAGAAAATTAAACGCCGAAGAACTTAATGCCGTCATCGGGCATGAACTCGGCCATGCCGTTCACTGGGATATACTTATAATGACCATGGCTTCAATGGTTCCTATACTTTTATACTATATCTCCAAAACACTAATGGAAATGAAAAGCAATTCCAAAAATGAAAAAAATCCGCTGCCTTTAATAGGCCTTATCGCTTATATTATGTATATAATAGCGCAATATGCGGTCTTATTTTTATCAAGAACACGCGAATATTCAGCCGACCGTTATTCAGCCGAAGCTACCGGAAATCCAAATGCGCTTACAAGAGCGTTAATAAAAATCGCCTACGGCCTCGCTTCTGAAACCCAGTCAGCCGAGGAAACAAGGAAAAACCGGGCCGGGGCCAACGCGCTCAGCGCGCTTGGAATTTTCGACGCATCAAGCGCGAAATGCCTCGTAGCCACAAGCGCAAAAACCACATCGCTTACCGCCGATTTCGACGAGGAAATTTCCAAGGAAAATATTATAGGCGCCATGCAGTGGGACTTATGGAATCCATGGGCGATTTACTACGAACTTCATTCATCCCATCCGCTGCCCGCCAAAAGAATCGATGCTCTCGCCAAAACAGCCTCCGCAATGGATAAAACGCCATATATTACATTTGACAAACAAAAACCCGAATGTTATTGGGATGATTTCCTGGTAGACTTCGTAATAAAATTTCTGCCGCTTGCCGGATTATTATTAGGCGGCGGTTCATCTCTTTATTTCGGAAGCATCGGCAATCCGCTCTTATTATTCGGTCTTGGCATGCTCGCCCAGACACTATTCAGCTATCCTAAAAATTCATTCCTTGACCATTCAGTGGCGTCGCTTCTGAAATATGTCAAAGTCTCCGACGTAAGGCCGGTGCCGGCAGTCATTAAAGGCAAAATTATCGGCAAGGGAATTCCCGGACTTATCTATTCCGAAGATCTTGTATTACAGGATAACTCAGGTTATATTTTCTTGAATTATGAACAGCCGCTCGCAATATTCAATTTCTTCTTCGGCTTAAAAAATGATAAATATATCGGCACAAATGTAACGGTAACAGGCTGGTACAGGCGCGCGCCAGTGCCTTACTTTGAAATTTACAAAATGGATGCTTTCGACGGTACATCGACATGTTATATATACTGGTACAAGCTAATTTTCTCATTGTCCGTCGCCGCAATTGGATTTTACTTCGTCATTGCCGGAATTTAAAAATTAACAAATAATAAACTATAAAGAGATAATAATCCAAATATCTTATAATGAGACCGTGTGAAATTATTTCCATCATTTTAGTTAAAAATAAAAAAAATCTAACA
>JASDSY010000011.1:218-87263 GCA_041441465.1 Candidatus Wallbacteria bacterium | reverse complement strand
CAAATATCTATAAAACGAATTTATACGCCTTTTGAGGTGCGAAACTTAAGTAAAATATATGATCAAATGGATTATTAATATGGCCAAAAACGGATTAAACTTTCGAGAAAACTATAAAAGTAAGCTTGTAATGATAATTGATATCGTTAGAAAAGCGATACTTGAAATTGGAAGACGATTAAAAGATAGAAATAAAATAACATCGGTTAATGATATATTCTTCATAAATTTAGAAGAAGCAAAAATGGCAATAGACAATTTAAACAATATTAATGTCAAAGAACTTATCAAAAAACGACAAAATGAATATGAACAATACCAAAAACTTGTTTTGCCTTCTTTTGTAATTGGAGAATTTGATATAAAATCTGCGCTTATAAAAAACGATGAAATTACTAATGAGAATTTACCCATGAGCGGTTCGAATTTTAAAGGTATTCCGTTGAGTTCCGGAGTAGTTAAAGGTATTGCTAGAGTTATAAAAAACATCGAATCAGCCGAACTACTATTAAATGGTGAAATTTTGGTTGCTCCGTTTACGGACCCTGGTTGGACGCCATTTTTTGTTAATGCCAGAGGTTTGGTAACTGAACTTGGCGGGCCGCTAAGTCATGGAAGCATAATAGCTCGTGAATATGGAATCCCTGCGGTAGTAAATGTTAAGGATATAACTAAAATCGTTAAAACCGGTCAATTGATAGAAGTTGACGGCAACAAAGGTATCGTTTCTATAATATGAAAAAAAGTTAACATACTATATGACATTAATTTAGCTTGGTAATTTTAATTTGAATATTGTTTAATATTTTGATAAAATCTTTTATAATCATTTTAAACCCGTAGAATTCGACGGGTTTAGAAAATATATTGAAAAAAGATTAATTTATCTATATCGTATTAAGGAGTTATATATGGAAAATGAGCAAATATCGGTTCATGATTTTGATAAAAATGTAATTTGTGAATATTTTGCCGGGCTGGAACGGCAGGGTCCGGGCAGCCCCGAATCTACTATTAAGGCGTTAAGTTTTATTCATAATTTTTCAAGTGAATTGAAAATAGGTGATTTCGGCTGCGGAACCGGCGGGCAAACATTGCTGCTTGCTCAAAATACCGCCGGGAACATTATCGGAGTAGATCGTTATGCCGGGTTTATCGATATTTTTAACAGTAACGCTAAAAAATTGAATTTGCAAGACAGAATGAATGGTATCGTCGGTTCGATGGAAAATTTGCCGTTTCAGAAGGAAGAATTTGATCTTATATGGTCTGAAGGCGCTATTGCCAGCATAGGTTTTGAAAAAGCTTTAAATTATTGGAAAGGCTTTCTCAAAAAAAACGGCTATATTGCCGTGACATATGAGTCGTGGTTTACTAATGAACGCCCGGCCGAAATTGAAAAATGGTGGCTCGATGCGGTCCCTGAAATCAGCACAATAGGGCAAAATATCTCAATAATGCATAAAGCGGGTTATATTCCTGTCGCGGCATTTACGTTGCCTGAAAATTGTTGGATCGATAATTATTTTATTCCGCAAAAACCAAGGCAAGATGAGTTTTTAAAAAAATATGCCGGCAATAAAAACATCGAGGATTTTATTGGATTCATGAGGCGGGAGGCTGAGTTGTATTCGAAATATAAACAATATTACGGATATGTCTTTTATATTGGTAAAAAAATATAAAAATTGTTTATTATAGAAACAGCTGAACATGCCGTATCAAAGTGACTTTATTTTATTTTTATATGTAAATACAATTTACAGCCGGTTTTATGAACTATTGTTCATATTTGCTTCAGGCTTTTTTTCTTGACATTTTAATGGTTTATGTTAAAATAATTATAAATATTATTTATATATTTTTTATGCGTGGAATTTTTTAAAATTATTTCATGCTGCCTGAAAAATCAAATCAACTCCGGAGGGTAAGTAATGAAAAGATTTTTATTATCGACAATAATTTTTATTTTTTGTTTTTTTATTTTTTCGTCTTCATGGGCCGCTACTGAAGAAATTGCGGCCGCGGGAACCGCTGAAATCAAAGTTAATTCAAATTTAACGGTAAGTGTCGATCCGAGAATTGAATTGCTTTCGGTAATAAAAATACTTGCCGGATGTCATGAAAAAGGCCATGCGCCTTTTAAAACTGAATATCTAAAAAAAGTTTTTGATTATTTCAATAAACATCAGGAGCACGAAGCCGTCAGAATTTTTTCATTGCTTTATAACAGCGGATTTTCGTATGACGCGCCGGCTCATCTGATGGTCGCGCTGTCGCAGCCGCCGGAAATAAAGTTTGTTAATCAGGTTAACGAAAAAGTAAGGCAAAGAGCGGTAAGCGACATAGTACTCAACGATTTTGTTTCACAGCTTGGCGATTTTTCTAAAAAAACTGATTTTATGAAATTTTTCAAAGAGAATAAGAACTATTACGATAAAATTACGGCCGAATATAAATCGAAAACAGACATTAACAAGTTAGTCGGCGTTATTGAAAAGTATTATGGCATGTCTCAGAGTAGCTACAATATAATACTCGCCCCGATTCTTCGCAGAAGCGGCGGATATGGAGTAAGGGCGAACGCGCTTAACGGAAAATTCGATGTTTATAATGTTACAGGACCTAATTCAGCCGGAACGAATGAAATAAATTTCGGAGAAGCCGAGGACATACGAGATCTGGTCTGGCATGAATTCAGCCATTCGTTCGTCAACCCGATCACTGAAAAAAACAGTTATGAAATAAATTTATATTCGAGTCTTTATAAGCCTATTGAACAGGCTATGCGTGAACAAGCTTATTCGAACTGGGAGACATGCGTTAACGAACACATAATCAGGGCAATAACGGCAAGACTCACGGCGCTTGAAATTTCTGAAAAAGCTTATAAAGAAGCTGTAAATTATGAAAAATCAAGAGGCTTTTTTTATGTGGAACCATTATGCGAGCTTTTGAAAAAATATGAGGATAATCGCCGGAAATACACAAAATTCGAGGAATTTTATCCTGAAATTACAGCGCTTTTCAAAGACCTTTCGAGCCGTGACCTTGGGCCGGATTTTTTTATAAATAATTTTTCTGAGGTCGGAACTATAAACGCGGCAGGCGATGTTTCAGGTGATTCAATAATTATTATAACGCCGTCGAATGAAAAAGATAAAAATGCCCAGGCTAAACTTATTGAATTTATAAAACAATACGGTCAGATGTTTTTTAAGAAAGCCCCGATATTAAGCGATGCCGACGCTTTGAAAAAAGATCTTAAAAATAATTCTTTAATAGTTTTTGGAACGCCGTCCGGAAATTTATGGCTCGCTAAAAATTTTGAGAAAATACCGGTCAAATTTTCTGAAAATTCCATCGAACTGGATAAATCATACAAAGGAAATAATCTTCGTTTTATAACTGCATGGCCAAATCCGCAAAATCCTAAAAGAGGTGTAATCATATATACCGCTTTAAAAGCAGGAGACATAGAGAACATTAACGGTGTTATGCACGGGCCGACCGATTATGTGGTAGCTGACGGCGATAAAGTCCTGGTAAACGGCAACTACGAAAAACAAGGAACTGCGTGGTCGGTAAAGAAGTAAACAGCAGTTTTTAAGATTGCCCAAAAATATAATGCCTGATGAAAAATTGCCCGAGCTTTGGAAATAAATGCGAGGATATTGAATTTGGAACTCGAATTGAAAAAATGCTGTATATGCGGCGATTTTAAAGATAAAGAAATTGCGTATCAAAAATATGGCTGGGAAGAAAATGATTCTTTTTTGCCGCAAGCATCAGAAAAACTTATTGCCGTTAAGGATTTGAAACCGAATTCCACTCGGGTAAAAATATTGAAACAGTGTCCTGAGTGTAAAACATATTATTTATATACGACTGACTATGAATATTTTGTAAATGGCTCTGAAAATGAGCAGTGCCTTATTCGATTAACAGATAAGGACACATTGCAATATTTGAGTATTATTTAGAATTAGTTTTATATGATACATTTTAAAGTTTACTGAACAAAAGGAATTATTATGAAGATTAAAGTCTGGGGCAGTCGCGGTTCGATTCCTTCGCCCGGGAAAGATACTGTTAAATACGGCGGAGAATCGACATGTCTCGAGCTTGTTACGCAAGATAATAAAACCATTATTATCGACGCCGGATCGGGGCTCAGAAAGCTTGGCCAGCAAATATTGAAACAGAATAATACGAATGAAATAGCCCTTATGCTGACCCACGCGCATTGGGACCATTTAGCAGGATTTCCGTTTTTCAGGCCGGCATATTTTTCTAATTATAAAATTTACCTTTGCGCCGGAGGACAGCCGCAAGATTCGCTATTAAAATATTTGAAGCATCAGATGGATCCGCCATATTTTCCCGTCGAGTTTTCAAAACTTAAATCAAAAATTATTTCGGGCTGCAGATGCGAAAATGGAAACTGCGATCATAAACTTTGCACCACAGGCGATTCGATAAAGTGTTACTCGATTCCTTTAAATCATCCTAACGGCGGTTATGGCTTTAAATTCATAGAAAAAAACAAATCATTCGTATTCCTTACTGATAATGAAATCAGGTATAGCCATCCTGGCGGACTCGAACGTAAAGATTATGTCGAGTTTTCCAGAAACGCCGATGTTTTATTTCATGACGCGAATTATAACGAAAAAGAATACGAAAAAACTATCGGCTGGGGTCATTCCACCTGCAAAGACGCCATCGACCTGGCAATCGAGGCCGGCGTAAAACGTCTCGGCCTGTTTCATCATGATCCTGACCGTTCCGACAGCGATCTTGACGAGCAGATGGAATGGTGCGAAAATTACATAAAAAGCCTTAGAAGCGGGCTTGATTGTTTCGCGTGTTATGAAGGAATGGTTATTGAGATATAATTTTTGGATATATTTTATGATTGATTTTTTTATTTTCTCTCAAGCCTTGCGCCGTACCGATGGGCGCCATATCCGAAAGCGTATTCTGTAATGCCTTTATCTTTTGACCATACTATTTTACTGAAATGGCCGCTGTTATCGTGCCAGCTGTTAAAGGCGCATTTTGAGTCGGCCTGGTCGATTGTCGTTATCCATGGCATATTTTCAAATTTGATATTGCCTGCGGAGACGCAGACCAAGTCTTCTTGGCCAGGTTTTTGCGGAAGCTTTTTTGACATAATTATTTTTTCCATTTCTTTCTTTTCATAATAACCGATTCTATATATTTTATCAGGTGTCGCGAAATAATACTGTTCGCTGTGAGTTAATGTAGTGGCAAGTTCGGATTTAAAATTAAAATGGAAATGATATGCCGTTCCATCCTCATTTTGAAATAATTTTTTTATAGTGAGGACCGCGCTTAATTCATATTCGTCATTGTCTTCGCTTTTAATTTTTTTACCTGTAAATTTTATCTTTTTACCGTCAGACGTTTCTTCGTCATTATTCCATTCAGTGCCTTTAAAATTTATGCTCTTACCGCACATCGAATCGTTAAGATAAGGATTTTGATTACTTTGGCCGGGGTTGGTATTTGATTTTGAATTTGAACGGCTGTCGATAAGTTTTACTATTTCGTCATTCTTTTTTAATATCGCTATGGAGCGCGCCGTTCTTTTGCCGGCGCCCTTAAGTACTGCGGTTAAGTCAGGATTCGCGCCTTTATCGAGAAGGAATCTTGCCGGCTCGATTTTCCCGGCCGCGGCGGCAGACATAAGCGCCGTCCAGCCTTCATTGTTTTGTGCGTTAACATCGGCGCCGTTCTGGCAAAGCAGTTCGAGTATTTTTATTTGACCCTTAGCCGCGGCGAAAAATATCGCACGGTCGCCATTTTCACCGGCAGAATTAGCGTCGCCGCTATCGATAAATTTTTGAACCGCGGCAATATCTCCGTCGGAACATGCCTTGAAAAATTCCTTTAAACTTTTCGCATAGCTTGTTAAAGCGGTTGCAGCTATCATTGATAATATAAGAGTTATTATTAATATTATTTTTTTCATTCCGCACCTCGTTAGTTTAATGTCTGCGTAGTTATGATTTTATTTATTATATATTAATTACACATAAAATTTCAATCAAAACTAAAATATTTAAAATTAAAAGTATTTTTTTGAATAAAATTGCAGGCTTATTTTATAGAAAATGTAATTTTAATAATTTTTTATAAACTTGACTTTAGAGGTAATATTTTAATAATTGCATATAGCTAATTTATGTGATAATATGTAAAAAAATATGTCTGCTTTAAATTATCATAATTCTAAGATAATTTTTAAAAATAATGAATGAAGGTTTTAAAATGAATGATAAGAAAAATATGGTTTTTGTATTTTTTTCCGTTATGCTTTTAGCTCTTGCGTCAGTAGTTTCCGCGCCGGCCAAACCGATATCCGGTGATATAAACATTCTTTTTACAATCCCGGCCGCTTCATTGCTAGTTATTTTAATACCGGCAATTGCGATTAACGCCTCGTCAAACTCGACCCTTAATTTTTCCATGGCGGGCTGGGGCGGACTTTCTTTTGCATTGGCTATTTTCATTCAACAGATAATCATATCTTTATACGTAAGCCTTCGCGGCGCTGGAATGGTTTTTACTATTGCCGATCTTGCTGTGTTTGGCCTGATTTCAGGATGCGCCCAGGAAATAATGAAATATATTTTCATGAAATTTAATAGAAGCCAAAAAATATTTGAGCGTGAAAATTTTATCACTATGGCTGTCTCATTCGGAACAGGCTTTACCGCGGTCGAAATTTTATTTTTAACGTTAAAAAATATAACGGGCGGAATGGCATTGCCAGCCGGTACAATAAATATGCTTATTCCTATGATTGAAAGATTTTCGGCTGCGCTTTTGCATATTTCATTTTCACTTTTTCTGGTCTACGGCATTTGTACAGGCGCAAATTATATCTGGCTGACAGGAGCGGCTTTTATTCACGGTTTTGTAAATTTTATGGCCGGAATGGTTATGAAGAAAATAATAACCGTTGAAAGCCTGAATTTTGAGCTTTATTTATTGTCTTTCGCCGCGGCCGTTTTTTTATGTTCATATTTATTTATTTTTAAAAAAATACGTAATTTATAAATAATATATTAAATGAAAATATAATAATCTATGTTTAACAGTTTTAATTATATTCTTAACGGGATATTTTGGGAATATAGTTTTTATAGTGTATGAAATAATTGGATGTTATTTGAAAAATATTTTTTTGAGTTAGTCAGCCGGTACATTAAATGTTAATAATCTAAATTTTATGGAGGTATTTATGACAAGATCATTTGCTGAGGTATTGCTCTTGATTCCCGCTGCGCTTTGCTCGGGATTTGTTATATTTGTGGCCTGCGTTTTTCAGGGCGTTATGGAGAGTGTTGATGAGGCTGCTTTTAAACGAATACTGACCGAATTGTATAACCATGCGATTTAATCAATATATGCCGTCAGTGTAGCAAGTGTAACATTTGTCGGAATGATACCATACTTCATATATTATGGCGCTGAAAACCGTTGGTTTACTGCCGGCTTGATTTTCTGGGTGATAACTTCTATAGTTTCTAAGGTTACCAACCTTCCGATTTATGGACGCGTTTTCGCTCTGGACGCGGCGGAAACAGAAAAGCTTAATGAGGAACGCCGCAAGTTACATAATGCTAATATATTAAGAGCTGTTTTGAGCCTTATATCAATAGTTCTGATGGTAATAGGCCTTTATTAAAAAACTTGGCGAAAAGATTTTAAAGAAATTAATTTTTTTTATAATAAGTCTTTTTTGATTTTTTTGTGATATAATCACATTGATAAACGATATCACAGGCATGAAACTGTGCTCACGGAAACTATTGAACTTGACGACGTAAAAATGATACCTGAACTTATAAAAAAAAGTGAAGATTATAAAATAGGCGAAATTTGTAATGCAGCCAAAATAATAGAATGTGTAAAAGGAGTTTTTGAAAATGAGTTTTGCGGATCTCGCGGCGAAATTTGAAAAATGGGCATTGAGTTCCTATGAATCGGTCACCATTAAAAATCACATTGATGAATTGCAATTCGGCGATATAATACTGGTAAGGCATCACATGTTTTCGCCTGTAGGCTGGATAATTCAATTAATTTTAAGGGAAGCGTTCTCGCATGCTTCGTTATATGTCGGAAACGGCAGGGTATTTGAAGCGACCGGAAATAATATAGATTTCGCCGATCTTGCCGAAACGTACAAAAATTCCAAGATATGCGTCTTAAGGCTCAAAGAAGGCCTTACAATGGAAGATAAGGCCTATATAAGAGATATGATAGCGAGGCTGCGCGGTAAAAAATACAATTACATATGCGTAGCTTCAATGATAGTATTTGTTTTTATGTTCAGAATGGGGCTTGCTCGTAAAGAAGCTCGAAAATACAGAAACCCTCTTGACGATCCGAATACGTTTTATTGTTTTCAGCTCGTGGCATATATTTATGATTTCAAGCATTTATTAAAAGTGGATTTTTCTAACGCGATCGGCTCCGATTTTTATACATGCAAAAAATTGGATATCATATTCAACGATCTGAATATGCCTCTGCATCCTTCGGATCTTGACTTATTAAAAAAGAAACGCGGCAGTAACAAAATAAGCAGTTAAAATTGATTTTAATTTTTAATTGAAAAAATATATCCCAAAAATAGAAATGTTTTAATTTTTAAAATATTTCTATTTTTTTATATTATAAAATTTCATAAAAAACTATGTTATTTCTATTGTCATTTTTATTCAAACAGCGCGTTGGGCATTTGTATCATGCCGTCATAATCGCCTATGACAACCCACCAGTTCGTTAATTTTTTTCCGAGATAAGGCAGGTTATTGCCGGCGCCGGGCAGGCTTTGCATCCAGTATATAAACCATTTCAGGCTGTCGCCCTGCCACTTATCGCAGTTTATTGATATTTTCTCGCCGATACTTTCGGGGCGCCAGTCTTCTATATCAGTTTCTACATAACTCTTATTTGACCAATCGTAGTCATGTTTTCCGTTGGGCGGATAGTGGCAGTTGCCGCAGCGCCAATTTCCCGGAACGCCGGCGAAACGCTCCCAGAGGTCTTTATTAAAATTAATTATTAAGGTCTCTATTTGGTGCATGTGATTTTCTACCGCTTCGGAAGCCGTCCGCTCGTAATTATAATGATAAACAGTATATGTAGAGCCTAAAATCGGCAGATCGGCCGGATCGCGGTCGCTGTTGGAAATATCGCCGTAGGGGCTTGCCATATTCGATTCCCACGGCGCGAGTTCAGGCGAATGATAACCCCAGATCCATACTTCCTTTACGCCTTTATTTTCAACGTAATCCTTGATATTAACACGCTCGAGAATTTTTTTGTAGTCGGAGAATTTTTTATATCGGCTGTGCGGCAATGGTTCTAAAAATTCAAGTTTATCAATGATTTTATATTTTAAGCTCGAGGCGGCCGCTGAATTTTTGTAGGCCCTGAACCGGCTGCCTTCCTCGAGCGACGTTATTATATTTTGTGTTAAGTTATCGCATTTTTGGCGTATTTCGCTTAAAGAAGCAGATACGTTAGATGTCACGGCGATATCTATTTTTTGACCGTCCGGCGTCACTGGAAAATATCGTATTTCGAGGACTGGTATTTGCCACGGCTCCGGAAACGGTTTGCGGCCGATATTTGCAGCCATTGCCTTAGCGATAGTTTTATAGGTTTCTAATTGGTTATCAGGTAATTTTTGAACATGCTCAAGTATCAGGCTTGCTGCGCTTTTATTGCCGAGCTTTAAATAGAGCTCGCCTTCTTTTATTAAACATGCCGCGTTTACAAATTGAAAAACAGGATATTTTTTTCTGTTGTTTTCTAATGAAATTATAGCGCTTTTAAAGTCTTTATCAAGCTGCCAGCCGGACAAAATCGAAAGGATATAATTATTCATCGGTGAATGTTTAAATATTTCGTCGCAATGATAAAACGCTTTATGCTCATTACGGCTGGAGTAAAGATGCCGCAATTCATTGTGCGCATCAAAAGAAAATTTATCAGGTTCTTTATAAATCTGGTTTTCGAGGTTAATTATTTTTTGTGTTTCGGAATTACTTTGATTTTCTTGTGAATTGCATATCATAATATTGAAAAGTATCAGGAACAGCGCTTGAATAACTATGAATGTTATACGGCGTGAAAATATTTTTAACATTTTATAGTCTCCGTTATTTTTATGTATGTGAGTAATCTTATCAAATAGGGGTTTTATTATATTATTTTTGATTAAAAATATCAATATTTATTTAAACATGTCAAAACGCGTTGAATCCTGCTATATGTCCGTTAATATTCCCTTGATATATGCAGTTAAAAATGTTATAATGCCTTTATTAAAAACCGTTACAGGATACTTTGTTTACAAATAAATATTTTGATTCGTTTTTATCAATTAAAAAAATTTTATTTAATTTACAAACTATTTTGGAATAAAAAATTTGACTCGAAGTATAGTACTTTTAATTATGGAGGATTATGAAAATGATTTTAAGAATTTCAAAAATTATATTTAATTTTATGCTGCTTGCAATGCTTATGGTTTGGCCTTATTCGGAATTCATTGTGTATGGTGCTGAAAATGAAGGAGCCGGGCCGGTTAAGTCATATAAATTTCATATGCTGAAGGATAAAATATCTTCGTTAAACGAGTCAAATAACGGCAGCGATTCTGTCTTGATTTTAAGTAATGACATAAATAAGCCAATTAACACATTGGCAGCCGGCGCTACCACAGAAAATATTATTATCAACGAAGTGAATGGCGTAAAAGTCATAAAAAATAATCCTGATAAAGAAATTAATGACGCTGTAACTGCTAAAAAGAAAAAAAACGGCAAACCGGCAATATTTATTGAAGACAGGCTGAGGTGGGAAAATAATAATTACAGAATGAACGGCGGTAATAACTTTAATAACTCAACCTTTATAAACAGGACCAGGTTAAATGTAAAATATGACCTCAATGAAAATGTTTCAGCTAACTTTTATTCAGATGAAAATTAAAAAACAAATTTTATATAAAATAGGCTTATATAAAAAGTATCGTAAATAAGTTCAATATTAAGATGGACTTTCTAAAAAATATTTTTAGGCGGTCCTATTTTTTTATGCCTGTACCCATCAAATACCAATAAAAATAGGGTAATTCATTTTTATAATTCATAAAAAAAATTTTTTGAAATATGTGGAACAAAAAGTAATTTTTATAGTATAATGACACATAAAAATTTTGATCCCCCAGAGGAGGAAGTTTAAATGAAGAAAAACAGATTAGCGGTTTTAGCACTTATGGTTTTTATGTGTTTATTTTCTTTTAATTCATCAGCTTTCGCGAGCGACGATGCAGAAGATTTTTTAAAGGCTCAGGCACTTCACGGAATTACCGCGGTCAATGACGACGAACCTTTCGTTTCACCTAAAGGCGAAAACGATGCCGAAACCAAAGCAATTGAAAATCCGACCGGTTCGGCGGTAGTTACAAGAGATGAAGGTTCAGTTTCAGCTCCGGCCGGCAACGAAGAATCAGCCAAATTATATTACTGCGTTGTTCCTAAAAAATATGTCGCTAACCTCGAAGCGTTCTGCAATAACCATAACGCTCCTATGATGGTATACCGTTCATTTAAACAGCTCCTGGTATTAAATAAAGTCGGCTGTGTTGTAACAGTCAATCCAAAGGATAAATATTTCATATCGCAGCTTCGTAAAAATTATTGCGGTAAACCCTTAAAAGATGTCTCGATCCGCGTTAAAATACATGTCCACTCGATTCCTTACGGCGTAAATATAACAAAAGAAGACATTATGGCTGCCGATTTCGGAGCATGTGACGTAGCGCTCCAGGCAATGATAAAAAATGTTTACGGCCATAACTCGACATTATTCAAAGGTATAGCCAAAACCTTCCCTGGACTCCTCGATAAAGTGACAGTAAAAGCTAAAGATCACTGGTTTTTCGGCAAGAACAAAAAAGTGCTTTTTAACCCTGATATAACAATCGAAGTTTTAGCCCTCAATATGAACGGCAAAAATAAAAATGTTACGCTTTTTAATGACACATTTAATTTCAAAACAATTAAACACGCTGCAAATTATAACTGGAACAAATAAAATAATTTAACATCAATAAAAAAATAAAAAGCGCGCTCGAATTTGGGTGCGCTTTTTTTGTTGTTATGAAAATATATTTTTTTGACTTTTAAATGTTTTATGTTAAAATAAGGTAATTTTATTATAGTGATAATATAATACTTAAAAAACATAAATATTACCAATCCGATAAATGAAAAAAATAAGGCTTTTCATGCTTATAGTAATTACAAAATAAATGATTTTAAAGTATTATTTTTTTGATTAATAAATAATAAATAAAAATTATAAGGAAATGTTAACTGATGAAAAAAAAGTTTTTAAAAGTGATAGTCGTGTATTTTATTTTATTTTTGAATTTTAGTTGTTATTCATTATCGTATGCGCAGGATAGCGGCAATACAGAACAGGTTTCAAACCAGGCCGATGATGGAATTAATGAATTGGATAAAGCGTGCCTGGCCAATCTTAAATATTTTTACGGCGTAATCGAGCTGTATTTGCTAGATAATCCAGGCCAAATAAATGTTAACGTAAAAGAACTCGTCGAGAAAAAATACGTGAAAAATGAAGCGCTGCTTACATGTCCGGCCTCGACTGACAGCGTCTATGTTTTCAGTTTTAATATCTGGGGCGGCTACGATATGTACTGCCCCTGGCATAAAAAAAACCTTGCCGAAATGCAGGAATTCATTAAAACTAAAGGAAAGAAAGCGCATAATTTTCCAAAAAATAAAACTTACAAAACAAACAGTTATACGGATAACAATTTAAATAAACAGGTTAATACAATTAATTCGGCGGTTGAAAGTTCAAATACCCGTGAAATATTATTAAAAGCAGCGACCGAGCTCGATATTGAAAAGATGAAGGAATTGATAAAAAACGGCTATGCCATTAAAGATTTTTCGCAGGATAGTATGCCGGTATTGATATCCGTAATTAATCTGAAATATTCGGCTTTCAAAAGGAAAATCAGACTTAGATGGCGCGCCGACAATTCTCTGGATACTTCCGAATTAGAATTTAAATCGAAGAAATTAGAAATGTTTAAATTGCTGGTCGAAAATGGCGCCGAATATAATGTAAGCGATATGTACGGTAAAAAACTCATCGGCCTTGCTGTTGACGCCAAAGAAAGCGAAATAGTAAAATATCTTTTAACAAAAAAGATCGATATAACAAAATTAGATAAATATAACGACGATTTATTGTATCACGCGGTAGTTTCGCGTTCGTTAGACACTATCAAAGCGGTTGTGGAAAGCGAATACGGACCTGATTTGATGAAGGACGCGATGCGGGCAACGGCGCTTGCTGCCTCTAACGAGTATAAGCTTGATATTTTGAAATATTTAGTCGAAAAAGGCGCACGCATAAATTATAACAGCAACATTATGTGGACTCCGCTGAAGGCGGCAATTGTGAATAAGAATGTTGCTGGTTTTAAATATTTGGTAGAAAAAGGCGCTGACTTAAACGTTATTAACGGGATCGGCGAAAATTGTTATTTTGAGTTGACTAACGGCGGAATAAGTCCTGAAGCTAATGAGAAAGCGGTTGAAATCGCACGTATACTCTCTGAGAAAAAAATTTCGGCCAATGTCAAAAATAAGTACGGCGAAACAGTATTGATGAAAGCCGCGCGGAACGGCAATATTCCGCTTATGAAATTTTTGATAGACGCCGGCGTTGATGTGAACGTCAGAGCAAATAACGGCCTTACCGCCCTTGGCTACGCAAAAAAATCCAAGCAGGCAGCCGCGATCGATTTTCTTAATTCAGTTAAAGCCGCCGAATAATAAATTAATAAAAAATATGTAATTAAAATATTCAGGTGAATAATATATGAAAATCAGAAAAGAATATACATGTCCTCTTGAAATAGTGCATGATATCATAAAAGGCAAGTGGAAAACCGTCATTATATGGCAGCTGCGATATCGTGGCCGTTCGTCATTGTCTCAACTCGAACAGGATATAAAGGGCATAAGCCAGAAAATGCTCCTGGAACAATTAAAAGAATTAAGAGAATTCGGAATTGTCGATAAAATAAATTATGAAGGGTACCCGCTAAAAGTAGAATATTTCCTGACTGAAGACAAAGGCAGAAAAATTTCCGCCGCGCTTGAGATAATGCAGGAAATCGGCCGGGATTATATTAGAGAGCAAAATAAAAAATAACTCGCTTTTTTATAATTCACAAAGCCTTTTTTATAGTATTAATCGCAATCTAATGTAATCAGTTATTGTAATTTTTGGAGTTTCTTATGAAAAAAAACTTGGAAGATATAAAAAAATGGTATGATTCAGTAAAAGAAAAGTATAAACAATTTATGTATTATACAATAGCCAAAATCAATAATGAAATTGATTCGAAAAAATTAATAGTATATGACCTTAAGGGCCGTATTAAAGAAGAAAAAAAATTTATCGACAAGGCTTTAAAATCTAAATATAAAGATCCGGTTACGGAAATAACCGATGTCATTGGCGTCAGAGTTATTACTTATATAGAAAATGATATCCATAAAATTTCCAAGATAATCGATTCGCTTTTTGATAAAGTAGAAGAACATTCCATTGATAAATCTGAAGAACTCGGAATTAATAAAATAGGTTACAGATCGCTTCATAAAGTCGTCAAACTTAAAAACGATGATCCTAAATTTTCAGTCTATGGTTCGGTCTGCGTTGAAATACAGGTAAGATCAATTTTGGAACATGCCTGGGCTGAAATTGAACATGACAAAAATTACAAATTTCAGGGTGAACTGCCGCTTGGAATAAAAAGACAGCTAAATTTACTTGCGGGCGCTCTCGAACTTATCGATAAAAATATAAATCGTGTAGTCGAAGAAATTGAAAATTACACGAGCAGCACTTCAATCTTAATGAGCCAAAAAAGATATACCGGAATCGGAATATCAACCATTTCGCTTACTAATTTTTTGACCATAAAATTTGCGAATTCCATAAATAACGGCCTTAAACCTGAATACGGCAAATACAACAGCGGCGATAGATTTATCATTTCAGAATTGTACAAATTCGGTTTATCGACAATCGACGAGCTCGATAAAATCATTCCGGACGATATCGAGGAAAAAATCGGCGAATTTATTGTTAAGACAGATTTTCTGGGTTTATTAAGGATAATTATGATTATTACTGATATAAGCAAATATTTTGATTTTGTGCTGGATACCAATTCAATATTATTCGGTTTATCTGATATTAAGGCACTGCTGAGATATAACGTCAATATCAATAAATATATCAGAGATGAAAGAATATATATTATCGATGATAATGGAAATTTTATCGAGGAAAACGAGCTTACGAAAATATTAAAATAATTTATTCATTTATGGTTGCTGCCGCTTTATAAATGATATGAATCCTATATTTTAAGAAATACAGGAGAATTTATGAGTAAAAATCCAAATAGCAATTCTTTATTTGAATTGATGATTTCCGGCGAAACTGAGACATTAAGTTTTAAAAAAAATAATGTTGTTTCCGCTGAGAATGAATCAAAATTAGAAGCTTTAATAAGTAAGGCGCTTGAATTAATAAAAACATTGACTAAAGATGATATTAATAGAGCATTTTCAATTCATCCGGCGAGTGATTACGACGGCTGCCGGACTTTTTTGACAAGGGCCTGCGAACTTGGCTGGATTAAATTAGTTATTGAACTTATAAACCGCGGGGCGAATATTGAAATAAAAGAAGATATAGGAAGCGGCAGTACGCCGCTTATAATAGCCGCCCGTTCCGGAAATTGCGAATTGGTAAAACTGCTTATAGAAAAAGGAGCAGATCCAAATAACTCCGATAATCATGGTAATAACGCGCTTATGGCCCTGATTCAAGGTAATGGAGTTAATCTGGAAGCGGCGACCTCTTTAATAGAGGCGAAAATTAACCTGAACGCGCGCGACTGCTTGGGCAAAACCGCATTAATCTATGCCGCGCAATCAGGAAATGCAATACTTGTTGAGCTGCTTATAGACAGCGGCGCCGATGTTACTATCAGGGATAATTATTTTGGCAGCGCCTTGATTTATTTTGAAAAAAATGGAAAAGCGCCGGAACTTATTTGCCGGCTACAAAAATTAGACAGGTCATATTCTATAGATTACGAATTATTGCATGAATGTTCAAATGGAATACATTCAAACGAGGATTTGAAAAATATAGAGGAACTTATAAACGCCGGGGCGAACATTAATTTTATTGAGCCTGCTGGCGGAATTACACCGCTGATGCTGCTTTCACGTTATCATTATAACATCGACGGCGTGAAATTTCTTTTGAAGAAAAAAGCGAATCCGAGTCTTTTGGATAAAAATGGCAAAACCGCTGTTTCATACGCGCGCGAAGGCGGCTCGGAAGAAATTATCGACCTTCTTATTGAATGCGGTGCTAAAGATGATCAAGGGCCGCTTTTATTTGCCGCCGCTGAAAAGGATGACGTCATAGCCATCGCCCAAATTCTCAATGCCGGCGCAAATGCGGATTATAGCGTCTGCGATAATATAACGGCGCTTCATGTAGCGGCCAAAGCCGGAAATTATAACGCGGCGGCGCTTCTTTTAAAGCATGGCGCCAAACCCGATCATATGGATTCTTTCGGACTTACTCCGCTTATATATCTGTCATCTAAATTATGCCAGAGCCATACCGAATTTACTCAAAATATTAAAATGATAAATTTATTGCTTGACTACGGCGCCGATCCTGAATTAAAAGGTAAAGGTGGAATTAACGCCCTTGAAATGGCCAGCTGTAAAAAAATTAAGGAAATCTTTGCCCAAAATAAATCTTTTTTTGGCAAATTAAAAAGAGCTTTCAATAAAATATTTAACTTTTAGACTGCCGGGTATTTTATGATATCATTTCAGCAACCCTGCCAGCTATTTTATCTTGGAGTTGACGGGGGACACAAAGGGCAATGCCCTTTGATTTCCCCCGCGCCCCCCTCTTTAATCCCGCTATATCTATCGTTGCTTTTGATGATGCTGTCGTTTGCTTTTGTTGTTTTTGTGTCTTAGTTACATCGACCGCTGCGCGTTCGATGTAACACGGCAATCGGCCGCGCAAATTTATAATGGATTATATAATATCGTTTGCGGCCGAAAGGAACATTTGCCAAATTTTTTCTTCGGCAGGCGAATCAGGCTAACAAGGGCTTTAAAATATTTAACAATTACGTTCCGCTTAAGCTTATGCGTGAGAAGTCACAAATTCACAAAAATACAAATTTATGAATGCCAGTTGTTGGGGGACATTTCGGAAGGCACGTAGCCGTGATGGCGGAAGTGCCTGAGAATAAGCGCCTGAAAGTCACGATGACTTTCAGGACGCGGTCCCACAACAATGGCAGAATAAATACCTTATTGCCCCCTTATCAAAAAAAATAGTAGTTATTAAAAATTAAGCGTCAAAACCGGTATAAAAAATTTAAACTATAAGGCTCGAGCCTTCCATTTCGGCCGGTTTTTCAATGTTCATAAGTTTCAGTATTGTCGGCGCGATATCGCAAAGTTTGCCGCCTTCGCGCAATTTGCCTTTGAATCCGTCTTTTTCGAAAACGATGAAAGGCACCTCGAAGGTGGTATGCTCGGTGAACGGCTTGCGCGTTTCGTAATCTATCATTTTTTCGCTGTTGCCGTGATCAGCTGTAACAAGAACGGTTCCGCCGCATACCTGCTGGAATTTTTCTATTATGCGCGGCAGGCAGGCATCTATTGTTTCGACTGCTTTTTGAGCGGCCGGAATAATGCCGGTATGGCCGACCATGTCGCAATTCGCGTAATTCAATACTATAAGATCGAATTTATTTTTTTCGATTTGTTTCAAAAGTTCCTCGGTAACCTCATAAGCGCTCATTTCAGGCTTGAGATCATAGGTAGCGACTTTAGGCGACGGAATAAGGGCGCGTTCTTCGCCTTCGAAAACTTTTTCCTCGCCGCCGTTGAAAAAGTATGTGACATGCGCATATTTTTCGGTTTCTGCGATTCTGAGCTGCTTCAAGCCGTTTTTAGAAATTATTTCGCCGAGGATATTTTTTAAAACTCGCGGTTTGTAAGCTACCGGGAATGTATATTTTTCGTCATACTGAGTCATCGTTACGAAATATAAATTTTCAGTTATCGCTTTGCGTTCGAATTCTTTAAAATCCTCGCGGCTTTTATTGAGTGCGGTCGACATCTGACGCGTACGGTCGGCCCTGAAGTTGAAAAATATTACAGAATCATTAGATTTAATAGAAGTCAAAGGCGTGTGGCCGTCGCCGCAGATAACTTTCGGTTTTATAAATTCGTCAGTTTCATTATTTGCGTAGCAATTTTTCATCATTTTCTCGATATCGGCTTTAGCGACCTTTTCGCCTTCACCGAGCGTAAGCATATCATATGCAAGCTTGACGCGGTCCCAGCGTTTATCACGGTCCATTGCATAGTAGCGTCCGCATACGGTCGCAATTTCTCCGACTCCGATTTCGCGCATTTTCGTTTCGAGCTGTTTAAGGTAATTAACGCCGGAATTTGGAGAGGTATCACGTCCGTCCATAAACGCGTGGACGAATACTTTATTGTGTCCGATTTTTTTGCATAACTCGAGTATCGCAAATACATGGTTGATGTGCGAATGCACGCCGCCGTCTGAAATAAGGCCGAGAAGATGAAGGTCGGTGTTATTTTTCTTGGCGTTATTGATAGCGCTGTTAATAGCTTCATTTTTATAGAAGCTGCCGTCTTCGATCTCTTTATTGATAAGTGTAAAATCCTGATATACGACTCTGCCGGCGCCTATATTGGTATGGCCGACCTCTGAATTTCCCATCTGGCCTTCAGGAAGTCCTACTGCCATGCCTGAAGTTTTAATTAAAGTGAAAGGAAATTCTTTTTTCTCATAGATCCTTGAAATAAAATTCGTTTTAGCCGATCTGATGGCGTTTCCATCCGCCGATTCGCTGTATCCGAATCCGTCTAAAATTACTAACATTACTTTTTTGTGTGTCATTAAATGTAATACCGCCTTTTCTAATGTGATTTTATTTAGTTTTAATTTTTTATTTTATTTCGATTCAGGCTGAATCAGTGTTTGGCCGATACCTGAGTTTTAGAAGCTTTTCTTTACTTTGACGCCCATAGAAGAACCTTCGGTGTTGCTTTCCTTAAGGTCGAGATCGACATTAGGCGCGACTTTATAATTAAATTGATAGTGCTTCACTTTTTTGTCGACGTCTTTTTCTTTGTTTTGCGTATAAGTGACGAATAATTTATCGTTTACATATTTTCCGACAGATACGCTGTTTTCTATTTTCCCGCCTTTTTCGGTTGTGCCGTCTGTTTTTACCGATAATTCATCCAGACTTAAAGCGTCTTTTACTTTATTTTTCACTCCGCCGAGGAGCTGTTCTTTTTGATAATCAGCATACATTTTGGCCGGCAGTTTGGTTGCGTCATTTGAGTTTATGGTATTTTGCGTCTGGCCGGTGGTAAGAAGCGCCGTAATTTCAGGCTGCGTGAGCGCCGGCTGGCTCGAAAGCTTAAAGTCCGGATTAGCGGTGCTGCCGGAAACGTCAAGATTAATTTTAAAAATATCGATTTTAGTATCGGCTTTGACTTTAAACAGCGGGTCGAATAACGGATTGCTGTTAAATAAAATCTTGCCTTCTGTTATTTTAAATTCGCGGCGGTTAAAATTTGCGGTTCCCCTGATCGTGCTTACGTCGCCGTTATAAACAAGTTTATTTTTCGCGGTTTTTAATGTTATTTTACCGTTTAATTCGGTATTTATAAAATTATTCGAAAGCCATATATTTTTATCGGCAAATATGATTACGTCCAATTCAATGTTACCTACCGTTATTGGTTCGACTTTGGTTTTAAGCATGTCCGATGTAAGTTCGATCTTGCCTTTTTCAAGCCTGCATGAACCATAAACACGCGGTTTAAGACAGTCCCCCTTGATGCCTATACGAGCGTTACCTTCCACTATGGCTTTTTTGGCAATCTCATATTTAAAGTCTTTTGATTCAAGAATTAAATCAAGGTAAAGCGGAGAGTCTTTGTAATTTATTATCGAATTTCCGCTCAATATCCAGTCAGCTTTGCCTAATTTGAGCTTACCGCTTTTTATCTTTACATCGTAATTTTTTAATTCAGCCTGGAAATCCACGCCGGTTATTTCTTCCGAAAAATCATTGAATTTGATTGTTTTGGCAGTTATATTCGCATAACCGTCAAATTTAGGATTGAGAAGCTCGCCCTTTATCAAAAGTTCAGCGTCGATATTGCCTGTCACGTCTTTTATTAAATTGCCGGAATACAGCTTGAGGACCTTTAAATCGGTGTCGTCAAGTTTAACGTTAAGGCTAACTTCGCCCGACTCTTTGAAGTCCAGGAAGCCTTTAATATTAAGTGAATGGTTGTTTATTCCAAGGTGGAAATTTTCAATGTCGACTCGCGAGTTATTGTTTTTTATTTTCACTGTAGATAAATTTTTTAAATTTAAGCCCTGATATTTGATTTCGACGTTTGTAAGTTCGGCGAACGCGGTAGTTTTGGTGAGATCTTTTAAATTACCGGCAAGGTTAAGTTTGCCGTTTATCTGGCCAGCGGCTTTTGATAACGCGTTAGAATCTATGAAATTTTTAAGCTGGCTCAAGTCAACTTCGTAAAGGTCAAAATTTAATTTAAAATTTTGATTGTTGTCGATTTCGCCGTGGTTTAACTTTATATTGTCGTTGATTTTTAATGTTTTAACTTCAAGATTGCCGCTCTTGCAGAGTAATTCGCCTTTTATGGCATTAATGCCGTAATTTTTTTTATTGATTTTTACCTGCTCGAGATTCGAGAAAAAATCTATTGTCTGTGAATTTCCTGAGCCTTTGATATTAAAGGATGCTGCCAGCAGCCCTGAAAATTTTGAGGCGATTTCGTTCATTCCTTTGATTTCAGCCAGTGATGCCGAATTAAAAACAAGGTTTTTACCGTCAAGAGTATATTCATTTTTTAATATGTTATATGTGCCGGTTACTTCGTTGCGTCTTTCAACGCCTTTTGTTATGAGTCTCACGTTCGGCGCTTTAATTTCACCATTTTTCATTTTGAAGTTAACCGTATTTAAAGTCACATCGTCGCCGAGCAGTTTATAATTAGACACTTCGGCGGTGCCGGTTACGTCAAAGCCTATGAAATTAGGATATGTACCTTCGAATGCGAACTCGGCGCTTTTAATTTCAGACGGCATTTTAGGCAATTTAAAATTAAATGATTTTTCGATGAAGTTAAAGAACTTAGAACCTGCCGATTTGATCAGGATATCGCCGTTTGTCAGAAAGCTTTTAAGGTTGACGCGTGCGGCCAGGGATATAACTGTATCGAGGCATTTGAATGACGAGTTTTTTAATTCTATTGTTGAAGGTGTTATAGTCAGGTCGGCGTTGATATTTTCGACTTCCAGCGTTGAGCCCGCTATGTTTTTAAAGAAGACAAGTTTGGAATTTGCCTGCATTTTAAAATCAGGGGCATTTAACGGGCCGATAATGGAAAAATCACCGCTGAAATTAGCGTCGGCAAAATTTTCGAGGTGGCCCGGCATTTTTAATTCGCTGCCGTTAAGGTGAAGGTTAATATTGTTGGTTGTTATGTCAATTTCACCCGTGGCAGTGACCGGTGAATTTATAAACGTTCCCTTAAAGTCTTTAAAATTTAGTTTTAAGGTTGATGAATCCAAAATTGCAAGACCGCTCAGCCCGGTAAATTTAATATCGCCTATTATCGGCGCGGTTATTGCAACTTCCGAGGATGATACCTTGAATTCGGCATTGCCGTTCAAAAAGTTCGCGAGCGGCTGGTTGAGTTTGTTTAACTGGACGGTAAAATCGTAATTGCATGAATAATTTCCGTTAAATTTTATAACATTGCCGGTCAATTTATTTAAATTATTGACACGTCCGTCATTAATCGAAAGCTTGCCGGCCATAGCCATTTTGTTAAAGTCAAAATCTCCGTTATAGTTGATATTTTCGAGGGTGATGAATTTGTCTGAATAATTAAACGAGCTTTTGACTGTAAAATGTTCGAACTTAGCGTCTGTCGGCTGAAGTTTGCCTGTGAATTTTTCGAAAACAATATTGTGTGCCACATGTTTAAATGTATTATCTGAATATACGATCATATTTATTTTGCAGTCTTCGAATGATATGTATTTAAATATTTTCAAAGGATTCTGCATATTTTTTTCATTGAAATTAAGAAATTCAGGCCCTAAACATTCCGGAAAGTAGACTTTTTGGCCGTCAGATTTTATTGTAAGGTCGAGTCCGGCAAAGTTCAAATTAAAATTAGGATTTCCGCTGACAGCGTCTAAAACCGAGCCGTTAAGTTCGAAGGACGCGATCTTGATTTCGTCGGTATTTACGGAAGCGTTTTTCGCAGTTGGCGAGTTTAATTGCGGGTTTTGAAGTAAAACGCTTTTGAATGAAATATGCGAAAGCAGATCGGACGCCAGGAATGAAAATTTAAAATTGCCTGGAAAAAGATGTTTCATTTCATTCATCAGGTAATATTTCAAAAAAGTGTTTGAAAAAAGGTATACGGATATTACCAGCGTAAAAAAAACGAATCCGATAGTACCCAAAAAAAGTTTTAGCATTTTTCCTGGTTTATTCATAATTTTATTATTATCCTTTTTTTAATTTAAAAGCTTTTTTAAGTTTTTTCATCGTAGTGGAAGGATTTTCAACTATAAGCTTAGCGCCGCCGACGATATCGGCGAAGCCCAGTTCACGTTCATACCGCGGGACTATATGCATATGAATATGCGGAATTGAGGCGCCCGAACAACGGCCTATATTAAAACCGATGTTAAAGCCGCCGGGGTTATATTCCTGCCTTAATACAGTCAGGACTTCATTTAAAAGGTTATGCATTTCGAGAGCTTCCTCGCCTGTCAGACCGCTTATATCTTCGACGTGCCTCATAGGGAATATCAGAAGATGTCCGGCGTTAAAAGGATAAAGGTTGGCGGCGACCACGAAATTATCGCTTCTTTTGATCTCGAGAAGCTTTACTTTAGGATCGCGGCTGACTATGGAACAGAGAATACAATCCACGGCCGGGCGCTCCTTTCCAAGGACATATTTTAATTTGTTGGGTGAAAATAAGTTTTTGTATTTCATATATTATCACCGCAAATTATCACACATTTTTGCCTAAAAGTCAATATCCATTATTACTAGAAAAATTAATTAATTTGTTTTTGTTAAAGTTTGTTAAAATTATGACGAAAATTTTATTAACATTTTAATTCGGTGTGAAATCGATACCGAAAAATTTATTGGTAATTCAACAGGATGCCCGATCGCACTAATATTGTTTATTAAAAACTATACTTACATTTTTTTATTCATTGCATAAGCGTTGATTTGATTATCACGCAGTTAAAGAAGAATCGTACTATATATTCAGAGCATTTATCGTTAAACTTTATTATTTTATTTTGTAACATTTTTTTATTGAATCAGTTGTAAAACATTCAAAGCATTATTTAAAGGATGGGATGTACTATGTCAGGTGAGCATTCACAGTATTTTGACGCGCTTGTAGAGAATTACTTTTCAGATATCAGGCTTATAGAGCCGCCTTCGGAAGAAGAACTTCTTAAATTATTTCCTAAAGCACAAAATGGAAGTCGCGAAGCGATTTCGATAATAATATTATCCAATCTTAAACTTGTAATTTCAATCGCTAAAAGATACGCTCATAATAAACTCATGTTTCTTGATATGGTCCAGGAAGGCAATATCGGACTTATTAAAAGCATTCAAAAATATGATCCTTCGCTTGGTTTTAAATTTTCGACCTTTGCTTCGTTCTGGATCAAGCAGGAAATAATTCGTTCGATCGAAAACAAAGGGCGTCTCATCAGAATACCGGTCAATATTTCCAAAACAATAAATAAATTGAAAAAAGCCATGAATAATAACGTCACGCAAACAGGCGAAGTCGATAAAAAGGCGGTTTCGCAATTCATCAAAATTAACGAGGATAAAATTGAAAATTTGATGCAGTATTTTGATGACAGCTGTTCGATTGAAAAATTGATCGATAAAAACTGCCAGAACATGTTTATTGTCGAAAATGAAAGCATGGAACCTGAAGATATTGCTGTTTCAAATCTGGCGATGTCAGAAATCCAGGTATTTCTAGATAAATACCTTACCGGGCGCGAAAAGGAAACTATGATATTAAGATTCGGCCTTTTAGATAACGTGTATAAAACTCATCAGGAAGTGGCCGATATGCTCGGTATTTCAAGAGAGAGAGTACGCCAGTTGGAAGCATCGGCAATTGAAAAATTAAAACGCGCTATCGAAAGCAACCCTGACGAACGCATATTGCTTTGCGCTTAATGTGCGACTCCGACACTGAAAGGCTTTTTACGGGTTCTTAATAAGCCGGACATTATTATCTTTTTAAATAAGAACTACCCTGAAATATACAATTAATTATTTCGACGAATATCTTTCAAGAGCGATTGAAGCTAACTCAGCCATTCTTGAAAGATATTCCGTATCTTCCTGGCCTATCATCGATATTGATTTTAATTTTGCGACGCCTATGACCTCGTGCAAATTGCCGTGCGCTGTTAATGGAATCGCTATTTGCCAGTCGTTTGTCCGCGGATCGGCTGTTTCATTGACTATCACTTTTTGGGTTGACGCCGATTTTCCTATCAAACCTTCCCCGAAATTTATTTCAAATTCTTCGATTTTTTCAATAAATTGGAGATTTTTCTTGGCTTTTCCGGTCAGCTTCCGGCCTCTTTCCGATACCGAAAATACCGCCAATTCCTTGATGCTGTAATCCGCGGCGAGAGTTTTGATAACTGCTTCAGTTATACCGTCAGCCGAGTTTGCCTGGCTTATAAGCTTGCTGAACCGGTAGGTGTAATTGTAAAATTTAACAGAAGAATCGTTATGCGCCGGCATAGGCTGGACGGTATTTGTTGCTGCGGGTGCAGGCTGCGCGGAAGACGACGCCTGAAGCTTTTTATTCGCTTCCTGCAAGCTTTTATTTATGTTTGAACAGTATTTTGACATCCATTCGTAGCTCAGGCCGGATATTATTCCAAGGCATGTGAAAAAAAGAAGCTGGATGTTGTAATTGACCTGTATAGGATCGGCTTTGTAATAAGCGGGATTGGCCACCAGTCCGATAACATGGATTATGCATATCGACGTCGAAGTGAAAAATCCCCCGATCATGCCGTAATTTATGCCTGCAAAGACAATTACGAGGACGTAAATATATTGATAATAGTTTAAGGTGAACGCAAGACTTTGATATTTATTGCCTAGAAATCCGGCAAAAAAAGCTAATATTACCAATAAAAAGCCTATTTTAAACGAATAATCATAAAACCTGAATTTTATCATTTTAAACCTCAAAAGTATTGAGTGATTCTACAAATTAGATTTTGGTTTACTTATGTACTAATTATGATTAGCGGCAATTTTTGTGTATCGTTATTATAAATCAAAAAGAGAATTTGTCAAGTAAAAAATAAAAAGCTGGATTGATATAAAAAAAAGCTTGAAATTTAATCCGTAATAGTATATATTAATCCGAATTTAATTTTAAAAATAAAAAATAAAAAAATACGGAGGTAGGAACATGAGTATTCATATAGGCGCTAAAGCGGGAGAAATAGCTTCAACGGTGTTATTGCCCGGAGATCCGATGCGCGCTAAATACATAGCTGAAAAATATTTTACGGATGCGACCTGTTACAATACAATTCGCGGAATGTATGGTTATACGGGAAAATATAAAGGCAAATTAATATCAGTCCAGGGAACCGGCATGGGTATTCCGTCGATTTCAATTTACGTCAACGAGCTTTTAGCTTCGTATGACGTGAAAAAAGTTATAAGAATAGGTTCTTGCGGCTCATACCAGCCTGAAGTAAAAATCAGGGATGTAATACTCGCCATGACATCCTCTACGGATTCGGCGGTTAATAAATTACGTTTCAAAGGTATGGACTATGCTCCGTGCGCCGATTTCGATCTTTTAAAAAAAGCGTATGACGTAGCTATTTCAAAAAAAATAGACGTTAAAGTAGGCAACGTATTTTCAGCAGACACATTTTATGATGACGATAAAGACTCATGGAAGTTATGGGCTAAATACGGCGTATTAGCTGTTGAGATGGAAACTGCCGCGCTTTATACTATCGCAGCTAAATTTAAGGCGCAGGCTTTAAGCATACTTACAGTAAGCGACAGCTTCATAACAGGCGAAAAAACAACTTCGGAAGAACGCGAAAAAACATTTACTCAAATGATCGAAATCGCCGCTGAAGCCGCTTTATAAAAAGCGTTAATTAAAATCCAAAAATAAGACAAATAAAAAAGGCCGTCCTTAAAGATTAAATTTAAGGCGGCTTTTTTATTTAAATGAATATAAAGTTAAGTATTCGGAATTACGCGTCGCTTTCACTATTGAGTTCGAATGGAATTTCAATGGTAAAGCAGCTGCCTTTATCTACTTCACTTTTAACTTTTATGGTTCCGTTCATTAATTCGACAAGGTTTTTAACGATTGAAAGGCCTATGCCGGCTCCGCCGCTTTGCTTTGTATATGAACCGTCGAGCTGGTGAAACATTTCGAAAATCTCGTCAATTTTGTCGTTCGGTATTCCAATTCCCTCGTCGATTACTGAAATTGAAATTTTAGCGATATTATTTGACAGTGACACCTGGCAGGCATTAATCGTTATAGTGCCTTTATAGGTAAATTTAATGGCGTTCGTCAGAAGGTTAATAAGGATTTGCTTAAACCTAAGTTGATCACCTATGACATTGTAAGTTATTTTATTATCAATTTCGATTTTTAATTCGATTTTTTTATTTTTTATTTGCTCTTTAAAAATTAATGTCAAGTTATTGATTTCTTCTTTTATATTAAAAACTTTTTTTACAAGTTTGATTTTTTTAGCTTCGAGCCTTGAAAAATCAAGAATATCATTTATAAGTTCCAGAAGGTGCTCTGAAGAGCTTATGATAATATCGTTATATTCTTTTTGTTTTGCGGTAAGATGGGTTGAAGCCATAAGGTTTGAAAATCCCATTATTCCATTCATCGGCGTACGGATTTCATGACTCATATTGGCTAAAAACAGGCTTTTGGCGATATTGGCTGCCTCGGCCATTTCTTTGGCTTTTAAAAGTTCAGCTTCCTCGATTTTTTTTTGGGTTATGTCCTCATACAGGCCTAACACTCCGAAAACTTCGTTATTCTGTTTAATTAGAGGCACTTTGGTTGTTTTTATCCAATATTGTTTGCCTTCAGATGATTTTAATGGTTCGACAATGTCCTTTTTTATTAATTTACTTGTTATGACTTCATTATCATATTTCCTGTAACTTACAGCGTCATCTTTAGGCCAGGGCAGGTCAAAATCAGTTTTTCCGATTACATCGTCCGGCGAGTCAATGCCGATATCTCGGGCAAAAGCATTATTACAGCCCTGATAAATGCCGTTGCAATCTTTCCAGAACACCGAATGCGGAATTGAATTTAATATTTCTAAAAGCATTGTCTGCTTACGCGCTAATTCTTCCTTTATTCGAAGCTTTATATTGCTTTCCATTATTATTCGGCCGAGTAGCATGGTGCCGATCGGAAAAATAATCAATACCGGCAGGATGATTTTTGAAAGCGAGTTTATAGATGCCGGCCCTGGCGTTAAAAGCTGGCATAAAAGCATTACGACATGAAGAACCACTCCGAATTTGTAAAGCTCGAACAGTGAAATGCGGTCGAGTTTATTTTTATAAAGGTTATGCCATATTATTCCTAACAAGGCGGTAGATAAAATAGTGGCGACACCTGCCCAGATTCCGCTGCCGCCGAGAAATGCCCTGTATAATCCGGCTAAAACGGCTGCGATCGAGACAGGAATTGTGCCGAAAAAAAGACCGGCAATACCTAAAAGGATCGAACGCGTGTCAAAAATTAATCCGGGCATAAAAACCCACGGATTCATCATTACGGCGATAGACATCAATCCTAATATGATTCCTACGGTTACCTGTAAAACAAGTATCCTGGATTTTGATATCGTAAAGTCATATAAAACACCGAGTGCCAGAAGAAGCGCGGCATTATTGACAAGGCCCATAAATGTGGATGAATTCATTGGCATAATCCTTTATCTTTATTTTCTGTCAAAAAAAGGATTCTTTGGCGAAGCGCTGAGCGGTATTCCATATATTATTTTAGTGTCACTGTCAAAAATATTCATTTCCAGAACAGCCTGGCCGACAGTGTACATTATTCTGTTATCGACGCGGTTATCCATGGCGACGCTGACTGCCGAGCCTATTGCGATGCCGAGATCGCCGGTATTGAAAACGCATGGAGTGAGCGGGTATTTGGATTTTTCTCCGCAGTCAGCGAACCCGCAGAGTCCGCATTTTTTAAGGCCGAGAGCCGCAATCCTGCTGCCGAGAAGAACCATATAATCTGCCGCCAGTATATTTTCGGCATCGCGTAAAAAGCCGGGATGCTCGAATTTTTGTCCGAGTTCCTTTAACTTATGCGATATTTCTATTATTGTGCCTTTGTCGGCTATAAAAGCGGACATATTGCTTTTTCCGCAGCCTTTCGGAGCGGTTATCGCTGCAAGAACCATTTTCTCGGCTATATTTTTTAGTGCATTAAGTTTTGCTGTGTTTTCATTTAAAACGCTCATAGCATCCTCCAATTATTAACTTTGGTTTATGTATAATACAGTAAGGATAAATAATAATATCGTATCTGTTAAGGCTTAAAATTTATTAAAAAATCAGCCAAGTGCCACCATTATAGCGCCAATGCTCATTAAAACCACGCCGAACCCATTTAGCGAGCAGTTAAAAGCGCATATATAAGCCGTAAATATTCCATAAGTAAATCCTTTCCGTGAGTTTTTTTATTATACCATAAATTACTAAAAAAATAAAATTTGATTTTTATGTTTTTTAGTTGTTTTTTTTAGTTATATTTGCTATGTTGTAATAATGGTTCGAATTTTATTGTATATATTTTGCTAATACTAAGTACTAGTATGGCGTTATGAAATAAACAAAAAAATCCAAAATAAGGATGTTTTAAGAAATGAAAAAATTATTGTCAATTTTAATAATAGCCTTCTTCGTATTACAGATAACGTTTCAAGTAAATGTGGCTGCTGAAGAACTGAGCGTTAAAAATAAAAATACGCCCGGCTTAAAATATCTCGACGAAAAACTTAAGATTTTAAAAAAAACTTCAAAATATAATGAAAAAATTGATAATTATAAAAATATACATTCAGAAGAGTATATAGGCGAGTGGTGTTTATGTTCAAATAACACAAAACGGGAAACGCTTATAATAAAAAAAATAGGCGATATTTTTTATGCTGAATTTTTTGGTTTTAACCATTGGAAAGGGGTCGGGTATTTTTTTGACGGCAAGCTTTTCATTTCGTTCAAGTATACAAATGAATTCGATGCCGGTTATGCTACTTATGAACTAAAAAAGCATAATAGAATGTCATATGCATCAATTAACGGTGATTTTTCTTCGAGATGCCAGGGCGAATTCATCAAAGCAAAATAAAAAACATTAATTTTATTGACGAAAATTAAACAAAAAATCAAAAAAAACTTGAAGTTTTGTTTATTTTTAATTATAATAATAAGATTAATTTTAATGTAAGGGTGGTCCGGATGTACGATTTTTTTACAGAAGAGACTAAAAAGTTATTAAATACAGCGGAAGATGAGGCGCGCGGGCTTAAGCATAGTTATATAGGCACCGAGCATTTGCTGCTTGCCATAGCTAAAAACGAATCGTTTATGGCGGCGCGTATTTTGAAAATGTTTCAGCTCGATTACAAAACTATTACTGACGAAGTGATTAAAATCACTGAAGAACGGCCGCAGCAGTATCATCCGGCGCTGGACCTGACTCCGCTTGCAAAGCTTGTAATCAGGCTTGCGGTAGAAGAGGCGCAGGCACTTGGACAACGTTTCATAAGTCCTGAACATATTCTTCTCGGAATTTTAAAATGCGAAGAAGGAATTGCGGCGCGTATCTTTTCTAAACTTAAAGTTAACGTCATACAGATGCAGAAAAAAATAAGGCCGATCCTGCTTTCTCATAGGGCGACCGGTCAGCAGTCAGGACGTGACAGCGTTTCGGCTAATTCGAAAACACCGATGTGCGATGTTTACGGCGTCGATTTGACGCAGAAGGCGCTTCAGAAAAAACTCGATCCGGTTATAGGCCGTGAAGAGGAAATATCACGCGTTATTCACATACTTTCGCGCCGCACCAAAAACAATCCATGCTTAATAGGCGATCCCGGGGTCGGCAAGACCGCCATAGTTGAAGGATTAGCCATAAAGATAATAAATAACCAGGTTCCTGAAACGCTTATAGATAAGCGCGTGATACTTCTGAACTTTTCCTCTATAATCGCCGGCGCCAAGTTTCGCGGCGAGTTCGAGGAACGCTTAAAAACTATAATCGAAGAAATAAAGGAATCGTCAAACGTGATTCTTTTTATTGACGAAATTCATACGATCGTGGGCACAGGTTCGTCTGAAGGCTCTATGGATGCCGCCAATATATTGAAACCGGTTCTCTCACGCGGCGAATTGCAGGTAATCGGCGCTACCACGCTTGATGAATACCGCAAATACATCGAAAAAGACACTGCGCTTGAAAGAAGGTTCCAGACCGTTTTAGTGACGGAGCCGTCGATACCTGAAACGATTAAAATTTTACACGGATTAAAAGACCGTTATGAAATGTTTCACAGAGTGAAGATATCCGATAAAGCTATTGAAAATTCAGCGATTTTATCGGCACGTTACATTACAGGACGGTATCTGCCGGACAAAGCTATCGATTTAATTGACGAAGCCGGCGCTTATGTTAGACTTCAAAATCTTGTCGCGCCTCCAGATATACATGAAATTGAGTCGGAGCTTGAAACTGTAAGATTGGAAGAAGAACAGGCTATTTCAAGGCAGGATTACGAACGGGCCGCTCAAATGCATTGCCGCGACCTCGAATTGCAATCCAAATTAAAGGAAATAAAATCGTCCTGGGAAGCAAAAAAAGCGCACATTTCCGAATCGGCGGTTGTGACCGAACATGATGTCGCTAAAGTTGTGTCGCGCTGGACTGGAATTCCGGTAGGCACGCTTACCGAAAGCGAGATGGCGCGTTTACTGAAGCTGGAAGATTCCCTTAAAAACCGTGTTATCGGACAGAACGAGGCGATTGTCGCGATATCTCAGGCCATAAGAAGAGCGCGCACCGGCCTTTCCGACCCGCGCCGCCCATACGGCTCATTCATATTTCTAGGCTTGACCGGCGTCGGCAAAACCGAGCTGGCTAAGGCCCTCGCTGCATTTATTTACGGCGACGAGAACGCGATGATACGCGTTGACATGTCAGAATATCAGGAAAAACATACAGTTTCAAGGCTTGTCGGAGCGCCTCCGGGATATGTAGGGTTTGACGAGGCCGGCCAGCTGACCGAAAAAATACGCCGCAGGCCTTATTCGGTAGTGCTTTTCGACGAAATTGAAAAGGCGCATCCCGATATATTTAACGTGCTTTTACAGGTTTTAGAGGACGGCCGCCTTACAGATTCGCACGGCCGCGTGGTCGATTTCAAGAATACGATCATAATTATGACCTCGAATGTCGGTGCCAAAGAATTTACCGATGTCGCTAAAATCGGATTTATAGAAACCGAAAAGAAAATCGAATATGAGAAATTAAAAAACCGTATTCTTGCCGAACTTCCTAAAATGTTCAGGCCTGAATTTTTAAACAGGATCGATGAAACAATAGTGTTCCATCCTCTTTCAATGCAGGATGTACGTAAGATTTGTTCGATTTTGATAAACGAGCTTGTAAAACGGTTGAGCGCACGCAAAATCAGCATCGAGATTACCGAAAAGGCTATCGATCATTTAATATCTGTCGGCTATGACGTGCATTATGGCGCCAGACCTTTAAAACGCACTATCCAGAAAAATCTTGATAATGAAATCGCAAACCGCATACTGGCCGGCGAAATATTCGATAACTCTACAATAATAGTAGATTTTAACGATACTGAACTGACGTTTGAGGCGCGTAAAAATTCAGACTCTGGCAGTGAGGCGTTAAAGGAAGAGTTTACCGCGGATACCCAGAAGCAGCCGCAGCCAAGTGAAATCGGCTCGAAGTAAAGTGTCGCCGGTGTTATTTTAGAAGCAAATATCTAATTAAATAAGGGTGTTTTAGTTGGAGATCATAAAAAATATAGCTAAAAAGCCTGAAGGCGCTTTCTGGCTTTTTATAATATCTACAATATTTTTAGCGGCGCTACTGGCCGATTTTATAATTCCTTATGATATATCGGCCCGCGATGTTGTTAATCTTGAACAAGCGCCGTCGGCAAGTCATTTTTTCGGCACTGACAAACTCGGGCGCGATATTTTATCACGTACCATTGTCGGAATTAGAATTTCTCTTTTTATAGGCTTCTTTGCGCGAATTATAGCTTTAATTATCGGAGTTACGCTTGGAGTTATCGCCGCATATTACGGCGGTATTATAGATAACATCATCTCGCGTTTGATCGACTCTACGCTTGCTTTTCCATCGCTGCTTCTGGCTATTGCGATTTCAATTTCTATCGGCCAGGGTTATGCCACTTTGATTATTTCACTTTCGCTTGTGGCCTGGGCGCCTATTGCCCGCTTGCTGAGAAGCTCGGCTTCGCAAATTGTAAACATGCCTTATATCGAAGCGGTAAGATCATTCGGCGCATCTGACTTCAGGATTTTATTTTATCATATTTTACCTAACTGCTCATCTACCATAATTGTTTCGTTTACTTCAGGGCTGGCTACCACAATAATGAGCGAATCTTCTTTGAACTTCCTCGGTCTTGGCCCTGACGCATCGGTTCCGACAATAGGCCAGATGATTTACGCGGGTGTAAGGGACATCCAGCATCCATGGGTAGCGATATTTCCAGCCATATTTTTATCGCTTATAATATTATCATTCAACATACTCGGGGATATGTTAAGAGACGCGCTCGATCCGCGTGAAAATTAAAGGAATATGTTTTTAAACATAAATAAGATACTGCCCTTTATCGCTTTTATAATCTCGTATTCATTCGGTACTTATATTTTTTTGCGCGAACCGAACAGGGTTATAAACAGGCTTTTCGTGTTGATAATTATAACGCCGTTCGTAGATGATTTTTTGCGTTTAATGTATTGGCTTAAAATACTTGATTATGAAATTTTAAGCGAAATACCTGATTGCACTCTTTTTGTAATATTGCCTTTTTATTTTCATTTTATTGAAAGTTTTGAAGAGCGTCCGCTTTCATGGTTCAAAACTGTTTTTCTTTATTTATTTTCAGTTTTATTTTTATTTTTAATATTTTACCGGCAAAACCAATTGCTTTCATTTTTTTATCTGGCGGCTTTTTTTCTTTTGCTTGCGGCTCAGGCCGGACAGGTTCTGAAAAATTACCGGCTGCTTGAGAAAAAAGATATAGGTTACCATTATAAAAAAGTGCAGCATATTCTCATATACACAGGGTTTACACTTAATGCGGCCTTTGTTTCGCTGATCGATTTTATTATCGAGCCGCAGTACCGCGACCAGTTTCAGATGCTGTCCACATTGATAATAGTTGTTTTCATTTCAATCGCGCTTTTAAGGGTGCGCCTTGCCAACGTATTTTATATTTTAAAAAAGTCCACTATTTATGCGCTTTTTTTATTTGTGTTTATCTTTTCATATATAGCGACCGCCGTTTATCTTTTTAATTATTTTCAAATAATAAGCAATATTTACGCGGCATATTATATGGCGCTTTTTTTCGTTATTTTCGCTATAATATTCAGGCCGATTGTTGATTTCATAAGAACATTCATCGATTTGCACATATTCGGACGTATTTCAAATTACAGGCGCATTATCGAGGAATTTTCGCAAAAAATCTCATCGATTTACCAGTTTGGCGAATTAATTTCATTGATAGCAGGTATTTTTACCGAAACATTTAAGCCGGGTTTTTTGTGTTTTATTCAACATAATATTATCGAGGGGTTTTCAAACGAATCGATAAATATGAAAAATGTCGAATTAAATGCTGTATTTGAATATGTAAAAACTTCTTCTTATTTAAAAAATGAATTTGACAAAAATGGCTATGTTTTTGTAAACTATATTCTGGATGACAAAAAAATGCCGCTATTTTTCCGTGAATTTTTGAATAATGGCAGTATTTGCTTATTAATTCCAATTTATTCAGAAAATGACATATTCGGTTTTTTCGCTTTAGGTTATAAGTTCACTAAAGACAGTTTTAATGATGACGATTTACAGCTTATAACGACGATAATGAATCAGGCCTGCGTGGCGTTGAAAAACATTGAAATTCATAAGCATCTTGTGGAATCTAATAAGCAGCTCGAAAAAACCATAAACGAATTGAAATCCGCACAGCAGGAATTAGCCCGCAAAGAGAAATTAGCTGCGCTTGGAAGACTCGCGGCGACAATCGCCCATGAAGTAAAAAATCCTCTTGGAATTATGAAGGTTTCGGCTTCGACAATCGCGAACGCACTTGATGAAAAATCAAAGCTACGTGAAATGGCTTTTTTTATAAATAAAGAAATTGACAGGCTTAATGATACGGTTTCTGAACTTTTAGATTTTGCGCGCGACAGGGAATTGAATAAATCAAATGGCGATTTAAGAAATTTTATATCTGATATTATAAAGAAAGGCGATTTATATGCCAGAAGTGAAAATAAAAAAATAGAATTTCAATTCAACGATTATGCAGAAGAAAGCCAAGCTTTAATTATGGAGCTTGATATTGAACAGCTTTCAAGGGCATTTTTAAATATAATAATAAATTCAGCGGACGCTGTTTCTCGTGAAAAAAATGGCATCATAACGATAAGTATAAGGCTCGATGAAAATACGCCGAGTTTTATTTTAATTGAAATCGCGGATAATGGAAGCGGTATCGCAGGCGAAAATCTAGCTAAATTATTTGAGCCGTTCTTCAGCACAAAGAAAAAAGGAACAGGGCTTGGCCTTGGGATTGCCCGCCAGATCATTGAAAAACACGGCGGCAGCATAAGTATTGAATCCCAAAAAGATTCGGGAACAACGGTCAAAATTATTCTGCCATATATTGAACAGCCAAATAAATAAAATTTCGAGTTAAAAAGATTGTTATTTCAGGCCTTATTATGCTTAATTAACAAATTGAAATGTCATTTTAAAATCAAACGAGAAAAAAGTTTATTATTTTCAAGCATGGATCAGATATTTTTTATTGTAATTTAATTTCAAATGAAAAAATACCGGTTAGAGATATGGGCGTTTAAGGAGATAATATGCCATTGATTTATATAGTTGACGATGAAGAAAATATGTGCCGGGCCTTAAAAATCAGCCTTGAAATTGACGGGTTCAATGTTCTTGACTTCACTGACGCGCCGGCCGCTCTTGAATTCATGAAAAATAATCCTGATAAGCTGCCTGATATAGTGGTTTCTGATTTAAAAATGCCTGAAATGGGCGGCATCGAATTCTTGATCGAGTTAAAAAAAATTGACTGTACGATTCCGTTCATTATTATGACGGCGTATGCTACTATAAAAAATGCGGTCAGCGCGATTAAGGAAGGCGCATTTGATTATATATTAAAACCTTTCGAGCCAAACGAACTCAAGCTGCTTATAAAAAAAGCGATATCCGAAAATGATTTTTCAAAAAATAATGAGATCAGGCAGGATAACACAAATATAGAATTCATCGGTGAAAGCGAAGCCATAAAATCGGTTCTGGAAAAAGTCGCGAGCGTGGCATTTTCACGTACTACGGTTTTGATAACAGGCGAGTCCGGCACAGGTAAAGAGCTTATCGCCAAGCTGATCCATCAAAAAAGCGAAAGAAAAAAAAAGCCTTTTGTTAAGATAAACTGCGCGGCAATACCGGAAAATTTGCTTGAATCTGAATTATTCGGCCATAAAAAGGGATCGTTTACCGGTGCATTAACCGATAAAATAGGAAAATTCGAAGCGGCGGATACCGGAACAATATTTCTGGATGAAATAGGCGATATGTCATTAAGCCTGCAGGTGAAATTATTAAGAGTATTGCAGGAACGCCAGATAGAAAAAATCGGCGATAACAAGCTTATAACAATTGACGTAAGAATAATAGCGGCTACGAATCAGGATTTACAAAAGTTAATAACCGAAGGAAATTTCAGGGAAGATTTATATTACCGGCTGAATGTTTTTCCTATAAAGCTTCCTCCGCTAAGGCAGCGGCGAGAGGACATAATGCCGCTTACTGAATTTTTTGTTAATAAATTCAATCTGGAATTTAACAAAAATGTAGTTTCAATAAACAATAATTTAAAAGATTTCTTATTAAAATATAATTTTTCAGGCAATATCCGCGAACTTTCAAACATAATAGAACGCGCAATGATACTAGCGCGCGGTACCGAACTTAATTTAAGCCATATAGATAAAGATGATCCGTTATTAAAGGCTATAATGTCAGAAGCGAAGAACGAAGGAATTATTGAAAATAATAAAATAATAAATATTTTGGAAGGACAAAACGGTAATTTAACTGAGGCTGAATTAGGCGAAGGCCTTATTTCTCTTGAACAAATTGAAAGGCAGCATATTATCGATATTTTGAAAACAACGGGCTGGCATCGCGGAAAAGCCGCTGAAATATTGAAAATTGACCGTTCTACTCTTTATCGGATGATGAAAAAATATAATATAGAATATGAAGCTTAGTTCAATTGTAATTTCTTTGATAATGCTTATATTTAACAATATAGATAAAAAAATATTTGTTTTTTCGTTATAGTTATGATATAATTTAAATATAGGTCAAACTATTGTAAATTATTGTAAATTGTTTTAACAATGCAGCATATTGCTTTTTTATGAGTATATGCTTTTTTTATTAATGCCAGTGTATATAAAGGTTGTATAAATTTAATTCAAAGCGAGTAGTATTTTAGTATGATGCTATTGATTCATTCCCCAAAAAGAGGATTTTCGTTGATAGAGCTTATGATAGTGATCGCTATCATAGGTATACTCGTTGCCGTAGCTTTGCCTCAATTCAGCGCGATGACCGAGGATGCCAAAAGAAGCAAGGCGCGTCAGGACTGCCAGACAATTGCCGAAGCCATACATAAATTTAATAATATTGAAAAAACAAAACTTACAAGCATCAATCAGCTTAAAGGCAAGTATATAATGAATCTTGATACGTTAAAGGACCCGTGGGGGCATTCTTACGCTTTAAATCTTGCTGCCGGACTTGTCGTCTGTACCGGTCCTGACGGCAGGCACTCTCTTAAACGTGATAAAACCTGGAATGATGACATTACCGTTGTATTTGTCGGACCGCTTACTATCACGGATGTAAGGCTTGAGAGCAATCCTGATAACTTACCGCCGGATCTGGCTTATGACATCATACATTTTTATTTTAACCGCGTATTAACCACCAAGGCTACCGATGAAATCGAGATAGATTTTTCGGCAGTTACCGCCGCGTCTAAAGACATGCAAAGCAATAAAACTTCCGACCCGGACGCACTGGCCGGAAAAGTTTTCAGATGGTATGAGGGGCGCGGGCGTGCATTTATGGCTGGCGACAGTCCCATTAAGGTAAATTCGATAGCTAAGTGCAAAATTGCTATTCCCGGCGATGAGTTGGTCTGTAAATTACCGCCCGGGTCGTCAGGACAGCTTTCGACTAATTATTGGATAAATCTTACCGGCGCTAAAAATAATCCTAATCCGGTTTTAAAATCTGAAGATGACGTCGGCGCTGAAGCTTGCGGCTCACCGTGCGCCATAAAAAAATTTGACGGCGTGAGCGTTGATTTCGATCAGGTAAGCAAGTACGACAGTGATGAATCAAAAAAAGTCGTTATCGTGCAATAAGATTTTATAATTGAAATTGAAAAGTTTTTGATTAGTCTAATGATTAAGATGATTCAAGAGGGTTAATTTGAATTGGGTTGAGAAATTAAAATTTAACTGTAAATATATCCTGGCAAGAGATATAAAAAAACCTGGAAAAGAAGCATTTGAGTTTTTAAAATATATTGGTCCCGGTTTATTAGTGACAGTCGGTTTTATAGATCCGGGCAATTGGGCCTCGAATATAGCTGCCGGGGCCGATTACGGTTATTCGCTGCTATGGATGGTTACTGTTTCAACAATTATGCTGATCATTTTGCAGCATAATGTTGCTCATCTCGGCATTTCAACGGGCCTGTGCTTGTCCGAAGCGGCCTCTGCTTACATCAGTCCTATTTTTTCTCATATAATTTTAATAACAGCTGTCTTAGCTTCAATTTCAACTGCGCTCGCCGAGATATTAGGCGCGGCTATCGCCCTCAATATGCTTACCGGCTTGCCGCTTAAAATAGGTGCTTTTTTAACGGTATTGTTTGTTATATACATGCTGTACTCTAATTCATATAAAAAGCTGGAAAAATTTATAATAGGGTTCGTTTCTCTTATCGGACTTTCTTTTTTATTTGAGCTGAGCCTTGTTAAACTTGATTGGCTTCAAGCTTCTTACGGCTGGGTTGTTCCGGTTATGCCGGCCGGCTCGATGCCTGTTATTATGAGCGTTTTAGGAGCGGTGGTAATGCCGCATAATCTTTTTTTACACTCAGAAGTCATTCAAAGCCGTCAATGGAATCTCGAAAACGAGGAAGTAATCGAAAAACAATTGAAATATGAATTATTTGATACTTTATTCTCGATGAGCATCGGCTGGGCTATAAATAGCGCCATGATATTACTTGCGGCCGCTACATTTTATGTAAGCGGAGTCAGGGTAACTGATTTACAGCAGGCTGAAAGCATGTTAAAACCTCTTCTGGGAGGATCGGCATCTTTTATTTTTGCTCTGGCTCTTTTATTTTCAGGTATCGCTTCAAGTATAACGGCCGGAATGGCAGGCGGGACAATATTTGCCGGAATGTTTGAAGAAGCTTATGATATAAATGACAAACATACCAAAATTGGAATTGGAATTACTTTTATATTTGCTCTGCTTGCGGTATTTTTTATAAAAGACCCATTTTCAGGTTTGCTCCTGTCTCAGATGTTCTTAAGTATTCAGCTGCCGATTACGATTTTTTTGCAAATTTATCTGACATCATCACGAAAAGTGATGGGGAAACATGCTAATACAGGATCGGAAAATATAATGCTTTGGATTGTCGGAATTATAGTAACCGTTCTAAATATAATGCTTTTAAAAAGTTATTTTTAATAGGTTGAGTGGAGATAGTGCAATTTGCAACAAAAAAAGCGGCGTATTGCACTATTTTTATTTTTATGTCATAAATTTGTCCAGGATGTTGCAATTTTATAATAGAATATGTTATAATCAAAATACTTTTTTGGCACGTTTATTGTTTATAAAAAAATGAAATCTCTCAAAAATATATAAGGAGGAAATTACATGTTAAAAATGAATTTTAACAGGAAGTACAACTCAGGCTTTTCATTGATCGAACTTATGATCGTTATCGCGATCATCGGTATCTTAGTCGCTGTGGCGCTCCCGCAGTTTGCCGCAATGACAGAAGACGCTAAAAAGACAAAGGCAAAACAGGACTGTGACACAATAGCGCAGGCCATCCAGAAATTTAACTCACTTGAAGGTTCAACTGTCGAAAAACTTATGGACTTAAAAGGTAAATACCTTACAAACATTGATACTTTAAAAGATCCATGGGGCAATTCTTACGATATGGATCCAAACAAAGGTATAGTTTTCTCAAAAGGCCCGGACAGCAAATCAAGCTATGGCATTGGTAAAAATGGTGTAGAAAAAGATGATAAAGATAATATCATAGTTAGCTACATAGGCGCATTAACATTAGTTGACGCTAAACTTGAAGTAAATCCCGAAGGTGGTAATCCGACAGATTCTGCTGATGCATCCAGAACATACGATAGGTTACACTTATACTTTAATAAAGCAGTTACCTTAAGAGGTAAAGATATGTCTGGAACTACATATAAAGTTGACTTATCAAGTTCTACAACAACTGTTTTTGGAGATGTTGCTACAACTGATAAAGCAATTTCTAAACCAGCTAAACCTACTGATCCTACGACAGGAGCAACATTTAGGTATTTTGAAGCTAACATCAATAATCTCGTAGAGGCTCCTGTAGACTTAAAAAATGCTGCCAATGCTATAACTCCTATTTACGGCGCTGATTCTAAGGAAATAATATTAAGATATGCTGATGGTTACACAAGCAATGATCCTAATAAAAAACTTCTTATTCCTGGTACTCATTACATAAACCTTACGGGTGCTAAAAATGGTAAAAACCCTACTTTTTATGAAGGCGATGGTGTAACAGGCGCAGAGGCTGCCGGTACACCTGTTCAAATTAAAAACTTTGATTAATCGTTTAGTTAAAAATTAAAAGTAACTATTAGAAAAAGAAGGCTGTCTCAAAACTATTTGACAGCCTTCTTTTTTATTATAGGATTGAATTTACAAATTCCATTATTTAATTTTGAAATTTAACAAAAGATATTGTTTTATGGCTTGATTAAAAGAAAGATCTAATATAAATTTAATAAAAAATAGACTGATTTTATTAAATAATAAAATATTATTGATTTTTTAATATACTTAGTTCTAGAAAAATCAAGTTTATTAGAAATTATGGGTTAATTATAGTAAAGAAAAATTATCAAGAGTATTTCACTCAATATTTTTAATTTTTTTTGACAATTATTTGTTTTTAGAGGGGCTATGCTGTATTCACAAACTTCTTTACAAATATTTACAATAAGTTAACTCTATATTAATCGCAAAAAGTCCTGAAATGTGTTATAATGACACTAGAATAAATTAAATGCAAATTGAATTTGCAGGGAGGTTAGTTATGGATTTACTTAAAAGTCTATTTATCGGAATCTTAGCGGGTGCGCTTACAATATCTACAGCGGCCGCGCAGGATTCTCAGGCGAACGTTGATCGTTCATCGGCTAAAAATTTATTTAGAGTTTTTGACTCTAAAGGGCCGGTGGAGTTAAATAAAGGCTCGGAAGAGCAGAAGAAAAGCTGTCCGCAATTTATCGAGCGGAACAAGGCTAACGAAATGTTTGGCCGGCAGTTTCAGTGTGAATGCAATAATGTGGTACCGCCTAAAAATGTGCCTGAACCGCCGCAGCCTATGATGTGTCCGCAAATGCAAGACCAGCCTGGTCCGATGATGACCTGCCGGATGATGCCTCATGTGTTTATGAGACATATGAATCCGATGATGTGTCCGCCTATGATGGGAAATCATAATGGCCCTATGATGATGCCAGACGGTCCAATGATGCCGCCGCCTCCATTTATGCCGATGTTCGGGCATATGAAAAATCCGATGATGCGTCCGCCTGTAATGTTCATGCCGCAAATGTTTTTCGGCGGAATGGAAAAATTTGATCCGGCTAAAAAAGATGAATTCCTAAAAAGAATAATCGCTCATATAAGACTTGAAATGAAATTAAATCCTGAATTTAAGAAACATATCCTCGATGAATTTGATGCCGACCAAAACGGCAAACTTTCAGATAAGGAAATAAAAAACGGCATTGAAGAAAGACGTCATAAAATACATGTTCAGCGACCATTTGGCCCAATGGGATTTGAGCCGCAAGCCGGCCGTGAAATGCCCGGCGTAAATCCAATGATGATGGGGCCATGCCCTATGATGCCTCAAGAAAGAGGACCGGAACCAATGAAGCCTATGATATGCCCTCAGATGACGGGAAATCATCCGGCGCCGATGATGAACGGTCCGATGATGCCGCCGCCACCGCCGCCGTTTATGCCGATGTTTGGGCCTATGAATCATCCTATGTACCCGCCAATGATGAAACATTATGGCCATGTTATGCGCCATCCAATGATGTTCATGCCGCAAATGTTTTTCGGCGGAATGAAAAATTTTGCTCCGGCAAATAAAGATGAATTTATGAAAAGGGCAATTGCTTATACTAAACTCGAGATGGAATTGACCCCGAAATTTAAAGAACATATGTTAAATAAATTTGACATAAATAAAGACGGCATGCTTTCAGACGACGAAATAAAATCCGCTGTTGAATCTCATCATAAAAACATGAGAATGTCCGGCCCTAAATTCGATCATAACAAGCCTGAACCGACGAAAATTGAATGTGAAAAATGCAGGGAACATAACGAAGGCAAATAAACTATTACCATTGGGATAAAATACTCTTCCTTTAATTTTTTAGGCCGCTATTATAAGCGGCCTTTTTTATTGTTTATTCGGTGCTCGTGTCAGGAACTCTAAAGGGGGCGGCTAAGGAATTATTCCTTACCGCCCCCTTTAGAATCCCCCACCCATCCTGCTACTTTTTTATTTTCTTGTATTTAATATCATTTTTAAATTTTTTTGTGTTTTTTATTTGTGCAAAGCGCGGCCTGCGCCGCTTGCTTTGCACAAATTCAGCAATCGCGAAATTTTATGCTTACGTATAAAATTTCGCGAAACAAAGTTGTTAAATACTTTGAAGTCCGTGTTAGCACGTTTCACGTACCGAGGAGAAATTCCAGCCATTAATGTTTCTTTACCTTCGGCCGCAAACGATATAGTGTAAATATATAATAAATTCACGCGGCCGATTGCTGTATATTCGCAAAGTAAGCGGCACCGGCCGCGCTTTGCGAATATTAAAAATCCCAAAATAAAACGATAGAATCGTCAAAAGCAACGGTAAATATAGCAGGATTAAAGAAGGGGTTTGGGGGAAATCAAAGGGTATCACCCTTTGTGTCCCCCAACACAAAAATTACATTGCCATGCTCATTTTGGATTTATGGAAATAATTCTTTACTTTAGCGGCGATTTGCGGGTCAGTCATTTTATCCGATGATTCAATGTTCATTTTGCCCTGATAATTTGCGTTTTTGAGATTTTTTTCCAGCTCGATTTTAGCGTTGCCCGGGCCGAATATAAAAACGGAATCGGAATGAATTACGTTTTCAACGATTTCATCGTAATACTTTTTAAGTTGGTTGGCGAATTTTCTGTCAAGATGGTCTTCTTCTGAATAGTCAAATGAGCCGGTTATAAGATGTAAATGTTTTTCCAGATTTGAAAAGATTTCTTTTGTTTCCTCGTTTTTTTCCATAAGAGTTACAATAAAAGCACGTTTGTGGTCGATCCATAACCCAATTTCTTTTTTCATCATAATTAATCTCCTTTCAGTTTTACTTACTAAAACTCTTTAATAAGTCATTCTTTTCAACTGTAATGACAGTTAAAAATGAAAAGAAGAAAAATATGAACTAAAAAGCGTCGAAGTAATTTTTACAACTCTTCTCTTAATTTCATATTATCACAAATTAATTTGATTTGTCAAGAACTCTAATAAAACAAAAGGACCGGTATAATGCCGGTCCTTTTGTTTATTAAAGCTTAATTTTATTACAATAACTTTTTAAAATTTATCTATCTGGTCGACTAATTCAGGCCTGTCGATAAAAGGGTTTCTGTTGCCCTGGAATCCGAATATGCGTTCATTTCTTGAACGTTCAGCATCGGTCGGCGGGTATTGTTTATGCCATTGTCTGAGCACCTGTTCATCCTGATCGCTGTAAAGCGGCAATTGATAGCAGATAGAGAAGTAAAACAAAGCTCGTGCGACCGGTCCGCGCTGTTCTTCGCGAGGCATGAAAGTATTTCCGTCGAACATCGAGCCGTTTTGTTCCCAAACTTCATGACCGCGGGTAACCATGCCAAACGGGTAATTAGAGCGGGTTGAGTTAGCAAATGAGTCGGTAGCGAATAAGTGATTGAGATCGCTTTTTGCCGGCTCGTTAAGCGCGCCGTAGCATTTAGGCCATGTATGTTCAGTATTCATTGCCTGCGGCGGGTTTGCGTTTGGCACGCCGTCGCATTCAACCCAGCGACCGGTATATACACATTGTACCTTGCCGCCGACATTATCTAGTTTGCCAAATAATACTTTTCTCGCCATTTCGTTATAACCCAATTGCTTGTGGTCTTTTATAAGTTCGTGAAGTTTTTGTTTCAATTCTTCATTTTTCAAACCGTTGCATGAATCGAAATTTCCGGCCTGTGCCGCGACTTTGTCGATTTTTGAAATTAATACGTTAATTTTGCCGTCTTTATCAGATTTCTTTTTTGATAATAATTCATTAATCGAAGTATAAATTTGTGAAATTTTCTTTTGAATTGAAAGCGAGCGGGCAGGTGAAGCCTCATTTTTCATGACAACCGATGACAATTCCGAAACTTTCTTTTTTAAGCTTATCGCATCGAATTGACTCGCTTCATCGCCGGTTGCCAATTCGTCAAGGTTTGACATGATATCGGTAAGTAATTGTGTTTTTACAGTTTCGCCGTAAGCCGGATTGTCATCTACGGCTAAAGCAAAGCCTGGGGCCAATATAGGGGCGCACATTATAAAGAATGTAAAAACAAAAACGGCTAAAAAATTTCTTTTCATCATAATTTTTACCTGCTTTTTTTTATTATTTTTATAAAAATTTCAATTTATATAATAATTTTACACGCTAAATATGATTATGTCAAGGAATTAGGCCGAAATTTTGTAAATAAAACAAAAAAACTCAAATTAAAATCAGCCGGAATGACGGTTGTTAATTTAAGTTTTTTATTTTATGTTAATTTTAAGTAAGTTAAACAGCAAATGATATAAAATGTCACGAAGATATAATTACATAAATTTTAAGAACCAGTTTATGGTGTTTGACCAGAGTTCGTTCCATTCATATTCAAGCATGAAATGGTCCGATTCCGGGTATTCGACGTAGCCGAGGCGTTCCGGCGCCTGCTTGTAATAAGGAAGGAGGTCATTATAAAGTTTTTTAGAGTTAAACGGCGGAACCGTATTGTCTTTTCCGGCATTTTGAGCCAATAACGCGGCAGGGAAAAAGTTATTCAGAAAAAAACATGGACTTTCGTGGCGCATTACGTTCCATTGCGGCGAGCCCAAAATCGGCACGGCGGCTTTTATTCTCCTGTCAATAGTAACAGCTTTATAAGCGATGTAACCGCCCATTGAAATACCTGAAATTCCAATACGTTCAGAACTGATTTTATAATTAGCGATTAATTCGTCTATTATTTTTGGCACTTCATCGGCGGTATTTTTTATAGCTGAAATAAGTTCTAATTCAAAATTAGGGCTGTGTTCATCGAATTGCGAATCAAAATCTTTGCTTCGGCGTTCACCATGGCAGCAAACATCGAGACCGACAGCAAGAAAACCTGCATCGGCAAGACTTTCCAGTTCTTTAAAATTGGTTTCTTTCGATGCTCCAAGGCCGTGATAAAAAAGAATTACACCATTTTGCGAAGCCTCAAACAGCGTTTTTTTAAACACAAAAAGCGCCGGCACCTGACCTATTTTAGTTTTTAATTGATCCGTGTTCATAATAAATGTCATCCTAAACTTATTTAATAATGTTTTACAATATCAAAAAAATATACATAAAATAAAAATAACTTTATTCGCGCAGTTTCATGAATTTTTCCATAAATTCACGATGTTCAGTTGTTTCTTCGCTGATTTTATCGAGCATTTTTTTAAAATCATTGCCTTCGTATATAAAAGAATTCGAAAGATCGCTTTCAACAAGAGAAGATTCGACGTCTTTAGCGAAATTTACTACATGCTCTTTAACGAATTTTCCGCTTTCAATTCTTTTTATTTCTTCTTCCATTTCTTTTAACAGAGTTTTTAAAATATTATGATCGTATTTTCCGATTCGCCATTTATAAGGATTTTCAATAATCGCCGTTTTTATTTTTTGGAAAATTTTAGCGTGAATGCCTTCCTGCGTAGCAATACCAAACCAGGCAAATTTTTCTTCAGGAAATATTTGAGCGCAAAGTTCATAATATTTTTCCATCGATTGTTCGAGTTTAATATAAAGATCGACAAGATTGACTAAATTGACCACGTGTTCATTAGTAGTCATAATTCCTCCTCAAACCATGAATTACAGCAGAACCAATTTAAGTTCAAATTATGAATATTAAAAATGTTATATTATTTAATAAAACAAATATTCAATTTTCAGTATATTTTTTGTTAAAACTTATGTAATAATGTTACTTCTGCATTGAAATTCATGATCTCAATCTTATAGTAACACAAAATTTTTATAATTACAATATAAACATTAATCAGGCTAAACATTAAACCGGTTATGAAATATGCGGCAATCAGAAATCGTGAATAAGTTGAAACTTTATTTTTTATAATTTTTATTAGCATTTAATACGGCCAAAAAAAAACTCCCTGTTATAGGGAGATTTAAAGCCAACATGGGGAATCGAACCCCAGACCTGCTGATTACGAATCAGCTGCTCTACCAACTGAGCCATGTTGGCATTTATTTTTTTTAGATTATACCATAACTTATTTATAAATACAACATATTTTTATTATTTTTTTGTTTTTTTGAACGTTATCGAAAAGAATCATGAAAACTAACAATTAAAATAACATAAAATATTTGACATTTGAAAAGAAAAGGTATACTATATAATTAAAGAAGAGTAATTGTATCATGTATGACAGGATAGATTTTTTACAGGAAGGGGGAAAACGTATGGACTGGATGAACGTAAATGATGCGCTAAATCAATATAAAGCATCACCCCCGACTTTTAATCAGCGTGTTTATAAAACGCTTCTGACTGATACGAGCAATTCTATTTTAGACAACTGGTCGGCCGCCAAAACCTCTACAAAGGCAAATGCTGTGAGTTTTTCTATAACCCAGGAAGCTCAAAACGCAGGCAATATCTATAATCAGTTAAAACAAAACGGCAGCAAAGATGCGATGGATGGTTTTCAAAAAAGTTTCGTTAATTACGCTAAAAATGGCAATATGAGCGGACTTAGCAATTTAGTTTCGGCCGGCATGAAAATGAATGAGCAAAAAACTTTTTCGGATTATTCGAATATGCTTGCGGCCTCGAATAAAATTTCAAACCAGCTCAACCAACCGGCGGCCAACCAATTTATAAACGAGTCAGTTTCCACTTATTCCCAGCTCGGCGTAAGCGCAATGAATTCCTATGTAAAAGCTGCCAATTCGATTAATTCAAATTTTAACAGCAGTACTCAGGAAGGATTAAATTCTAAAATATCGGCGATGAGTAACCTTAATAATTTATGGAAAACAATGCGCGAACAGAACGCTTCGCCGGAGCAAATTACCTCGCAAATGGCCGAGGCAGCAAATAATGTAAGCCAGAAAACTAATTTTTCCGAATTAAACAATTACCTGAATAACCTTAGTAATAAGCTCAAAGGTAACATGTCGGCAGGTAATCTCTAATATTAAAACTCTTTAAAGTTCCATTAAAAATTAAGGCGGCGAAAAAATTCGCCGCTTTTTTATTTGTAATATATCAGATGTAACAATGAGTGCATTTAATTATTAATTGGCAAATTTCTCAATTATCTGATAAATTTCTTCCGGCCTGAAAGGTTTAGCAAGGCAGCCGTTCATGCCTGCGTCTGTACATTCTTCAATTACGCCGTTAGAAAGGCTTCCTGTTATACAAATTATAGGCATTGTTTTTTGTTCGGCTCGTAATTTTTTTGTGACTTCAATTCCGTTAATTTCCGGTATTTGAAGATCTATTAGCATGAAGTCAACATCATTATTTAAAGCGATTCCCAGAGCTTTTAATCCGTCCGTCGCTTCCATTACCTCATGGCCTTTAGCTTCAAGCACTGTCTTTATATAAGTAATATTAAATAAATTATCCTCGACCACAAGAATTTTTAATTTTTGAGCCTCAGCGCATTTGTCGGATTTTTTACTCTCTGCTTTACTTTGTTTTTCCATGACAGCTCCCTTTTTTAATCTGACCGAAAATGAAAATACAGTCCCTTGTCCAATTTCGCTCGTAACTTTAATTGGTTCGCCGCTCATCAGTCCGACAAGCTTATTGGCGATTGCCAATCCCAGCCCGGTACCGCCGTATTTTCTTTCGATCGCACTATTTGCTTGTTTATAAGGCTTGAAAATATTATCTATTTCCTGACTGGTAAGGCCTTTTCCAGTATCGCTAACTTTAAATAATATTTTTGAATACGATCCTTCAACCGATAATTCTTCGCATTCTATGACGACTTTTCCTGTTTCAGTAAATTTTATGGCGTTATTTATAAGGTTAATCAATATTTGCTTTAATCTTAGCGGATCGCAAATTAAGTAATTATCAAATTTACCTTTTAATTTCTGCTCGAATTCGAGGCCTTTTTTTATTGCAATATAGCGGTTGGCGCTGCAAATTTCAGCGATAAGAGAAGTAATATTTAATTCGCTGTTTTCGATGGTAATCTGTTCGTTTTCTATCTTTGAAAAATCAAGGACTTTATTTGTCAGTGCAAGAATATGGTTTGCGTTTGACAATATCGGAGCTAATGTTTCTTTTTGCGTTTGAGTAAGCGCCGTATCTTCATTTAATAATTCGGCATATCCGATTATACTGCATAACGGATTTCTGATTTCATGGCTTAAATCAGCCATAAATGCAGCTTTGGCGCGGTCAGAGTTTTCAGCGCGCAATTTTGCGATTTCGATTTCTGTTTTAGCGTTTTTTAACTGATTGTAAATAGTTTTAAAAAAATGTATTAAAAAAACCATAATTATTTGGGTTAAAACACCAAAATACAATATCGGATATTGTGAAAAAAGAACGGTTAACGAAGTTTTTCCAGCAGCCTGAAGAATCAGCGCGTGAATTAATGTCGACGCGGCAATGCTTAAAATTCCATAAAAATATCCGTAAAGCCAAGAGAAATAAGTAGTCAGTACAAGGGAAAAAGTCATAAAATTATGGCCGAATAAATCGAATGCCATATAAAAACTAAAAAAATACAAAAAGCATAATATAAAAAGATTGAAATTCGTATTATTAAAACACTTAAAAAAGCTTATAAACATAATTACCACATTATATTACAATATGAAATAATTTGCAATGTATTTAACTCCAATTATTTTGTTTTCGGGTTTTATACTTATTATAAAGATACTATTTTACAAGTTGTTCAAGTAAAAAAATGACATGAATTTGCCTGAAATTCAATATAAACTAAGTATTTTTCACTTAAGAAAATTATTATTATTGACTTATTTTAACAAAAATTGAATTCTGTATTAATTAAAAAGTAAAAAAATATATTAATTTATGGCTCATTATGATAAAATACCGTGAAACAAAATAATCAGAATTTAAGTATAGTTAATAAAAATTGAATATTAATAATATTTTTTAAGGAGATTAAAATGAACATTAAACTGATTTTTAAGTTTACATCCAGGCAATTTTTAGTTTTAGCGTTCATAAATTTACTGCTTTTTAATAATGCAGACGCAAGCGGTATAAGCGGCATCCAGCAAAGCCTTAAATCGGAAACAATATCGGCAGCCGCAAAAATTTCAGGAACCGTCGTCGGCTGTGAAGGCTCGGCTTTAAATGTGCGCGACGGTGCATGGGGCAATATTATCGGCGCGTTAAATAATGGCGCGGGTGTCACTATCGTCGCCACCGATGGAGATTGGTATAAGATTGAATATAACGGCGGAATATCTTATGTTTATAAATCATACGTTTCGACAAATCAGGGCAGTGTCGTTACCGCGAGCCAGCCTTCAAGCTCACCCGGCGCTGCGGCTTCGTCAGGGACTGTCGTCGGCTGCGAAGGTTCGGGTTTAAATGTGCGCGACGGCGCCTGGGGTAATATTATCGGCAGCCTCGCAAACGGAGCCGGCATGTCGATAATAGGCGAAGAAGGCGACTGGTATAAAATAAACTATAACGGCGGAACAGGTTATGTTTATAAATCATATGTGGCCGCGACACAGACTGCCGGACAGCCATCAGGCTCGAGCAATACGAGCGTGTCGGCGGTGTCAGGTTCCGGAACAGTCTCAGGCTGTGAAGGCTCGGGTTTAAATGTGCGTGACGGCGCCTGGGGTAATATTATCGGCAGCCTTGCAAACGGAGCTGGCATGTCTATAATAGGCGAAGAAGGCGACTGGTATAAAATAAGTTATAACGGCGGAACAGGTTACGTTTATAAATCATATGTTTCAAAGGGCGGCGCGGCCACTTCCACGGGAAATACTTCAGCGAATGGTTCTTCATCGGGTACTCACCTGGCAGTACCGCTTACGGGCCAGCCTGACGGTTATACATGCGGTCCGACATCACTTTCAATGGCGCTGCAATATTATGGAATTAATAAATCGATCCATCCTGAGCTCGCAAATTTATGCAATACAACTACCGACGGCACGCCTTCGACAGATAATATAGCATCGGCAGCCCGCGCATTAGGCCTTTCCGGCAGTTATTCCACTTCCGGCGACATAAATTGGCTCAAGGAAGTTACCGCAAGCGGAAAACCTGTTGTAGTAAACGTCGCCGGAGGCGTATGGAGCGGCGGACATTATATCGTGGTAACCGGCGTAAAAGACGGAACAGTCTACGTAAACGATCCGGCATGGGGCTTTGGTAACGAATATGGCCATTCCGGCAATAAAATAACATTTGATATAAATACCTTCAGTTCGATATGGGGTAACCGCTGGAACCATGCCGCAGTTATAACTAAGTAAAAAATTAAGGAGTTGTTTTTTATAAATATGAATTATAAAATAAAAATGTATTTTAAATTATCTTGTTTTGTGGTGTTATTGTACGGCGTAATAATGAATAGCGCCGGCCGGGCTTATGCGGCCGACGCTAAAATGATGTTTGAAAAAGCTATGATACCGGCCGTTGTTTCGGCTGATAAGTCAGGAAAAACCGTATTTGAAAATATAAAAAAAACAAGCGATAAAATTGAGTTTCCGGCGTCATTTTATGTTTGCGAAAAATTAAATATAGTCCTTTTTTTAGACACTCGAAAAAATCAAATATGCAAATATTCCATGGATGGTAAAATGTTAGGCGACATCAAGCTTCCTTTTGAATTTACTGCAATTGATTTTGCGTATTTCAGCGAATCAAAGAAACTTTTTGTAATTTTTCAAAAACAGGCTTCGATAGGCGTATGCGATATTGATTTTTCAGCAGATAAGCCGCAGGCGTCGAATAAAAAAGTTTTTGATATAAAGGAAGCGATAGACGGAGCCGCGCCGTTTATACAAAAAATATGGCCCTGCTCGATATCGGATAAAAATGAAAATATGTTCATTTTAAACACGCTCGCTCAAAAGAATAAAAATATTTCATTTTCATATAGAAATGAAAAGCTTTCCTCATTTATAAAAATCGACGGCAAAATAAATCCGGCAATCGGTGCGAAATCTGCGAAAGAAGCTTTAGGAATAGGTTATAATACAGGCGAAGCTTATTTATTAAAACAGGACCTGGTTAAAAATACGATTTCGAAATTTTATTTATCGAAGGAATTAGTGCCTCAAAATTCCGGCTATGGCTGCCGCGGCTTTAATTTGATCGGCGCTGACTCAAGAAATAACATATATGTCGAAGTTTTTTTCGCCAAAAGCAATGAAAATATAAAAAAAGCTTATATTTACCGGTTTAATGGAAACGCAAGGTTTATCGGCAGGGCTGAAATTTTTCCTTCGCCGGAAACATTTGCCGGGCGCTATATCACGATAGACGAAGACGGCGGAATATTTTATATGAAAAAAGATTCAGCTTTGAATAAATTGCAATTATATAAATTTATTATAAATGAACTTAACTGATTAATTGTAATTTTAATCATATAATAATAAAAAAGGCTGTTTTGAGTGATAAACTTTTAAACAGCCTTTTTTATTTATTTTGTAAAAAGCCGGCCAAGTTTATTAATTGGCCGGCTTTTTTGAATGAGTTATATTTATATTGATACGTTTGGTTTGTGGTTTAAGTTTTATTCAGCCTATTTTTCCATGTTTCTTTGAGTAAATGTGTCGGCGTCGAGCTTGCAGTCATAATCGATTTTATCCAGTACAAGGCGTGTCGAACTCATATTTTTAACGTCTTTAATTATTATTTCGTAAGGCGTCCATATGTTTTTAACTTTTTTTAATTTTTTATTCTCGAGCTGCTTTAAAAGGGCGCCGTCTTTTTTGTCATACATCAGAATTTGCAAAGGCAGCATTTTTTCCTGCGAAACTTTAAATACGAAGCGCGAGTATTGCGAATCGTCATTTTTCTTTTTTGCCTCTATCACGAATACTTTTTCACCTTCAAAAGTCTCTTCTTTAAAAGGTTGACATGTATAATCAGCTGCGTGAAAATTATCCAGATCCTCATAAGTAAAATCGCTTGAAACATAACGTACATTATTATCTTTTGAAACTATTTTGCGTATTTTTTTGAATGACGAAAGATAAATGAATTTTTCCTGAGCGCCATTTTTCTCGTTTACCAGAAATGTTGTGTTCATAATATCAGCCGGCGAGTGAAAATGCTGAAAATTATCGAGATTCTGCGCGTCAAGCTTCTGCCTTAAAATCGTAAGCGTCCTTTCTTTTTCGCTGCCGTCCTTATCGGCAATAACCATTTTAAGTTCAGCCTGAGATGTTTTGCCTACGTATCTATCCTCTACTTTTTGAAGTATCTCATCGGATGTTAAAGCGAAAGCATTACTGCAAGTGAAAATTATTGCAAATAAGGTAAATATACAACGTGCCGCGGTTAATAATACTTTTTTGCCGTTCATTAAAATTCCTCCTAATCGATTTAGATATAAATAAATTTTATCAGATAAAACAAAACAAATCAAGTAACGCTAAGATAATTTTATTATTGACTTGAGTATCGAAAAATTTTCGAACAATGGATCGTAAAAACTGTTGAAATATGAAACTTCCTGAACTTTTGTTATAAGACCGCTGTGATAAACGAAATATTTTTCAACAAACCTTATTGCCTTAAATACGTCTTCATAATTAGCAGATTCGGATTTTCTTATAACTGCGAATGCCTTGGCATACCATTTGATCAGCGAGTAAAAAAGCGCGATTTTTTTGTAACCGTTAAGCATTCCCGCCGAATAGAATGTAATTTTTCTAAAAATTATCATGCTTAAATATTTTTCGATTAATTTTGCGGTTTCGTCATCAGTTAAGTCAAACCTGATCTTAGAATGTTTTGCGAGTGAAATTGTAGTGGCATAATCTTCGAAATAAAACCCGCCGCATTTCAAGAATGTTTTTATGATATTAAATACAAGGCCGGCGACGTTTTTTAGATTTTTTGCCTTAAAAGCGGCGAATTGCCTCAAATGTATAAATAATCCGGAAATAATCGGACCGAGATTTTTTTCAGGCTGTTTTAAAAATATATCATGGCATTTTTTTAAAAGCTCGGTCATAAGCTCTGTTTTAGACAGCTCGTTTGCGAGAAGAGAATTGAAGTTTTCCTTGTCTTTGTTTATGAGCTGCATAGAAAGTTTTTTCAATAAATTTACGAAAATTATGCCGACAGTAAGACGGTCCTCAAAATCCGGAATTTCCGAACGCAGTTTTGAAAGCTGCTGCACGCTCGATTTGTAAGACGGCTCATTTAAGTGGACGGAAGTTTCAGGTCTGAATAAAAAATCAGATATGAAATTGTTGATTGTATTCATATTTTCAAGTGAAATTTCAACATTTTCAAAGAATAAAAGATTCTCGCTTAATGAAATTTTATCATTCTCGTCATCTAAAAGCTTGGTTAATGAATTCACGTCAAGCGGAGTTCGTGTGTTCGAAAGGATTCCCGGGCAATAGAAGGAGGTTCCGATCTGTATCGTGCCGTCATGAAGATGATAAAGCTTGAAAGGATAGCTTTTGCATACGTGAGATTTGTAGTCGAATCCTTTTTCAACCTGCATTTCACAAAGATTTTTGTCATTTAAAAACACGCATTTTTTATCGCTGCCCTCTTCGATTTGCGCCGAAAGTTCATAGTCGGTAATTATATATTTGTTAGACTGGTTAGTAGGCAGCTGTTCCTGGTTTTTTATCACCTGGCAATTTTCCCTGGCGGCCCAGCAGTTAGCATTTCGTGACTTTAAAGTCGCGTTCCAGTTTTCAAGCGAAAATTTTTCGGCCTCTTTTTTTGAAATGCCGACGCCCCAGGTCTGGCAGCAATCGCCGCAGCACTGGCATTCATAATTCACATTCGATGGCAGCAAAAATAAAGGGGTTGACATTAATAATCCCGTCCTTTATACCATATTATTTGTCGTATTTATTTAATATCGATATTTTTATTTTTTCTCATGAAGTTAAATTTGTCAAGAACATCGCAAACCGTTTTTGACTGCAAAAGTCCTTCGTGATACCAATTTGTGCAGAGCCCGCCGGATGCATAACGTTCGAGAATTGCAAGAGCGTCAGGGAAAACCGCCGAAGGACGCTCATGATAGTATTGTGTGCCCGGCAGCGGCAGAAAATAATGAGTTTGAATCTTCGCGTTAAATTTTGTATGAAGCTCTTTAATTACCTTTAAAGTCTGCAGCTGTTCCTTTGCGGTTTCACCCGGAAATCCTAATATAAAATCCACTAAAGGCACGAAATTATTGCGATATGCCGCGTCGCAGGCGTCATATACGGCATTCAGATGATGGCCGCGCCCGACTTTCAAAACCATTTTATCGTCGCCCGACTGCGCGCCTATGGATATTCTTTTATTGCTGCAGTATTTTGATATGATTTTCAAGGATTCGTCATTAATATTTTCAGGCCGCGCCTCTGACGGAAAAATAGCGTATTCGATATATTTGATACCGTATTTGTTTTTGGCCAGGGCCAGCATTTCTTCAATAATTTCAAGATTTACAGCGCGCGGGTTAGGCGCCTGATAATGAAATGCCGAAGGACAAATAAAACAAAGCCTTTTATAATGCCGGCGCTGATATTCTCTGTAAAATTCTTCCACCGACTCGAGGCTCCTGTATTTGACGCCTATCGTCGAAGTCTGGCAGAATTTGCAATTATAAAAGCAGCCGCGCATAATTTCAAGCGGAGGCACGAAATTATAAAGCGTTCCGAAAGGATGATATTCGTCGAGCGAAGCTGGAGAAGGACCGTTAATTATAAGGGAATCATAACTCGATAGAATTTCTTCCTTGAATTTTAATTTTTTTCGTGAAGCGCTGACGGCATTTTCCAGAAACTGCGGCCATGAAATTTCGCATTCTCCGGTAAACGCAAGGTCGAATCCCATAAAAACTGCTGATTCAGGATCGCCGGTAACGTGCGGCCCGCCGGATATAATTAAAGACATATCAGATGTTTTATTTTGGGCCGCGTTTTTCCTTATTTCAGCGACATGGCTTATTACTTCAGCAATAATCGAAGTCATGAAAGAAAATAAAAAAACGGCCGGAACCGAACTGTCAATTTCGCCTAAAATGCTTTTGAGCGAAACGGCATCCTGAAAATAATAAAAATTAAAAAATTCGCCGAATTTTCTTTTTTCGAGTATCGCCATAAGATAGGCAATGCTAAAACGGTTAACTGGCGATTCGAATATTATTAAATTTATTTTAGGTTTTGATGAATCAGTATTCATTAAATTAAGTCTTTTTTATGTTTTAAATATTATGAACGTCAAATAAATTATTCTTTAGGATATTCCTGAAACAATTTTCCCCATTTCGACTCGTTAAGCCATTTTTTATAGCTCTGGCTGTCGATAAACGGCCATCTTATATAATCATGATAAATTTCTGAAGCCATTATAAATAAATTAACGAGCGGGGTTCTGAAGAAGAAGTTCTGGAATTCTTTTAAAGCGCCGAACCACAAAACATCGCCGACGGTGCTTGCGAAATTATCGCCGACGGTAAAATTAAAGTTGATATTTGAAATATCTTCGCCTACGATTTCTATATTTTCAGGGCGGCCGTTACCTAGGCCGTTTGAGTCGGCAAGGTTTATATATTTAAGGTCCATCGGATTGAACCCCATCATTTTTGCGGCTACCGCGTCAATTGCGACCTGGTCGTCCGATGCGAGCATATAATCCTTCTCGACAGGGAACATAGTGCGCGGTCCGGGTCCATTGCCGCATGTCGTACCGTCCATTACCGCAAAAATTCCTGAATGGATTTCTTTTTGTATGGCAAGAAGGTCTACCAGAGTTTCATGTATCCATGAATGAGTGTAATGCCTTTTAGTGTTTAAAAGGCCGCCGAAAGCGTTTTTCATCGCCCCTGTCGTCGTCGTATAAATATGGCATTTGACAGTAGGAAGATGAATTATGTTTTTACCGTGAAAATAATCCGGAATCCGTATACCTTCAGGAAATATTTCATGCAGCACAAGAGTTTTAAATTTAGGTTTATAAATTTCCCATTTCATGTCGCTGTCTTTAAAATTATAAAGCACAGGAATATCATATTTTCTGAATATAGGCAGGTATTTATTGAGATCTTCGCCTTTGAAAGCGTTTGTGACTACCGTTTTATTCTGGACGCATACGGTATTTTTATAACCGTTCATTTTAAGCGTTCTCGTAACGCCCTCGAGCTGCCACGGAGTGGTATTGGCGCCGGGCATCGGGAAGTGCCATGAAATATTATCTTTTAATATAGTGCCGGCATTTATATCAAGAGCCTTTTTAAAATCGGCCATGCACATCAGCCTGTCAATATCCTGCAATGCGGTTTCAGGTTTTATTTTTATTACCGCTACTTTTGATTTTTTCATCGTTTCCACCCGTCAAAATTTAAAATTATTATTTAAAACAGAAATTATACAATAAATTTATAACATTTCACAGGCGCAGCCATTAAAGACCACGCCTGTGAAAATTTTGATTTTCGTTTGATTATATTATTTTATGCTGAAAGTTTAATAACCGTCATATACTTAAGAGAAAATAAAAGCGGGAATTTTCATGACGTTTTATTAAGCTTTCCATAAGCCGTGAAGGTTGCAATATTCGCGCGCTTCGACTTGATCAGCTTTGATTTCAAACATTGCTTCTGGTTTTTCACCTGGTTTTAAGTGTTTTCTGTAAACAATTCCGTCGGCGATAAGTTCAATAAATTCAATGAAATGTTTTTCTTCCATAGGATGAGCTACGGATCCGATTTTTACAAGATAGCCGGCAGCGGTTTTTTCAATAACCGGAACGTGTTTTTCGCGGCTTGCGTCAACGGTATTTTCATTAAGCAAATCCATAGGTTTGCCGCAGCATACCAGCTGGCCGCCCGCTTCATGAACCACTTCCACAATATTTCCGCAAAGACTGCACTTGTAAACCTGTTTTAATTTTGTTGACATTTTTACTAACCCCTCCCGACAAAAAAATTCCCCGGCGCTATATTGAATAGCAGTCGGGGTTTTGGAAATTATTTTTTTTCAGCTAAAGTTTTATTAACTTTTTTCTGTAATCTTGATTTTGTGCGTGAAGCCTGATTTCTGTGAATCGCACCCGAACGAGCTGCTGAGTCAAGCAAGCTTGAAACTTTGTTTATTAATTCTGCTGTATTTTCAGCTTTAGCGGAAGCTATAGCTTCTTCAAGCTTTTTCAATTCGGTTTTTATCTGCGATTTTCTTGCCCTGTTTGACTGGTGGTCTCTTTCGTTTGTTTTTAAACGGGCAATCTGTGACTTAATATTTGGCATGTTGTCACCTCCTCCGTTCAGATAATTATTTAGTTATAAATCAATTTATTTTAACACATTATAATCAGTTTTTGCAACATATTTTTTTAAAATAATTTAACATATTAAAATTTACCCGGCTGGCAGGATTTTATGCTTTATTGAAAACCATAATATATAAAAAATAATATTGAATCTACAATAAACTTGTTGTATAATATAATTTCTTAAAAAAAAGCGAAATTGACTTTAATTTATTTTTTTCGTTTAAGGGGTTTGCAGATGACTGAAATGAAAACCATTTCTGAGTCAATTCAGAAATTCGGGCTGGTTTTCGACGAAAAGCAAATATACTCAATAATAAAAAACCACCTGCTCCAGTACTTTAAGGGGACAGGCGCGGTTTTCGCTTACACTTCCGACGGAGCCAAGGTTAACGTCAATTTTATTCCTGCTTTCGACATCCGTTACGACACTGCCTTTTTGAGTGTCTGCGAGCATCTGGAACCGATAGTCTCAAAATATATCGAGATACGCAAAAACAATAATTATTTCGCTACGTCCTTTAAAGATATAGTAAATTTCAATCATTTTGGCGAGATCACGACTCTGTCAAAAAACTTATCAGGCCACGATAGTATTATCGGATATTTATCCGGCGAAAAATTCGAAATAAAAGGGTCGGTAATTATACCGATTTATCTGGATAATAAAGTAAACGCAATTTTTGGAATAATTTCAAAAGATGAATTAAATTTAACTTCTGAAGAAATTTCGGCCATTACGACACTCGGCTACCTTGCAGCGCTCTCTATAAAAAACCTTACGCTCGGTAAAAAAGTTTCTGAACTCAACAGCCGCATTCAGTCGAAGGAACTTGAAATTTTCTCGAAGAAAAGACAGATAGAGATGCTTCACGAATTGAGTGAAAAGCTTGGCTCTGAGGTTATAGGATACAGTGAAATATTCACCCTTATATTGAACGCTTATTCACAAATTTTTGGAATCAAAAAGAATGCGGTTTTCTCAATTGATAATCAGAAAAATGAATTTTATATTGAAAAAATTTCCGGATTCGCGAACAATTCTTTCAAGGATTTGAAGATACCGGTAGATTCAGGCTTATTCGGCGCCGTTTATAATTCGAGGTCGCCGTATTTCCGCCAGGCGGGGCGCGACGCAACTGACGAGGCGGCGTTGATACCGTTTTATGGCCCGTCAGGATTAATAGCTGGAATAATCGCCTTATATGATACTGAACAGAAGCTCACATTTAAAACCGAAGATTTTGAATTAATGTGGCTTATTTCATCAATGTTTTCGACCGCGCTTAATGTTTTAAAGCTTAAAGCCCTTGCGAAGGCCGATTATGAATATGAAACAAACCGAACTGCAAATGACGGTTCGGGCAATTCTTTGAACAGCCTAAATATTTCCGGCGATAACTCACCAGAAGCGATGGCGGATGTTATTCAGGCGGTTAAAACCGGCGCCCGCGAAAATAAATCAAAAATCGAACCTGACGCCTGTGAAAAATCCTTTAAAATAAAAGAAACCCATATTAAAACTCGAGATATTGATACTGGTTCGGGCGACCGCGCGGAATTTGATTCGCCGGAACGTGAAGAGGCTGTTGCAGCGCTTTATATGCAAAAAAAACTTATGACAAATGATAAGTTTATGCTGCCGAAGTTTGAAATAGCCGCTTATTGCTCACCTGCGTCAGTACCGGGCGGAGATTTTTACGATGTCATAACTAACGATAAAACGGGTTCGGTGTCATTAATTATTTCCGATATTTCAGGCAAAGGTATTCAAGCAGCTATGACCGCGGCAGTACTAAGAACGCAGATAAGGTCTTTAATAGCAACTTCCGGAGAACTTCGCAGGCTTTTATTTTTTGTAAATAATTTAATGTGTGATGAAATTGATTTTTATAATTTCATAACTTTATTTGCCGTGCAAATTCAGGCTAACGGCAGCCGGGCGGCATTTTGCAACGCAGGACACAACCCGATTTTACATTATATCAAAAACGGCAATAATGTCGTAATTCACGAATCGAAAAATTTTCCCGTTGGCATAGTTAAAAATGCTGAATTTAAAGAAGGAATCTTGCTTTTAGACAGCGGCGACATCCTTTTGCTTTATACCAACGGACTTTGCGAAGTAAAAAATAAGAATGGCGAATTTTACGGATATAAAAGACTGAGCGAGTTTTTAAGAAAAAATTCATCATTGGGTGCTTTGGAATTTAAAGAAAAACTCGCGGCTGATATTTTGGAATATTCGGAAAATACGATACAATCCGATGACGTTACATTTATATTGGTAAAGGTGGTATAATTTTGTCAAGTTTCGAAAAAATATTTATAATGAATGAAATCTTAAGAGCCCTTGCCAGCGCTTTTTCAATAAGCGATTCCTTTAAAAAGATTTTTAAAATACTTCAAAACCATACCGGCATTACTCATGCCGCTGTTTTAACATACGACCGCCACAGCAATAATTTTGACGCTCCGGCTGAAATGCTTTTTAATGTCACTGAAAATGAGATGTCAGATATTTTGAAAAGATATTCTGACAAATTTCAGTTCCCGAACGAAAAAAAAGATTTCAAAGGCTATGAAAAAATATTTGACACAAATTTTGCCGTTATTTTTAACGATAAACTAAAAACTTTATTTTTTCCAATTTATGTAAATGACCAGCTTGCTGCCGTATTTTTAATGTGCGGAAATTTTGACATATCAAAAACGCCTATAGACGCGAATTTATTAGAAGCAATTTCGGCGCCGGTTACGATAATTTATGAACGCGAAAAATTATTTAACGAAACCAAGGACCAAAAGAGAGGGTTTGAATTTTTATATAATTTATCTAACGAAATCAATAAAACTCTTGACGCGGAAAGTATATTAAAAATTTCGATAAAGGCCATAACTCAAAAATTTAAAGATATCCTGCCGGTAATAGTTATAGACCGCGGCAACATAAAAACTATAATGGCGGCGGCGCCTAAACCAAGCGATAATAAAGAATCAGGCACTCCTTTTAATTATGACTTTATTTTAGAGGATATTCAAAATAACATCGGCGAAACCGTTAGCAATTTTAATTTCAAAACGTACGAGGTGCCTTTAAAATTAAAATCCGAAAACATAATTGAAAATCTAAATAATAAATCTTCTTTATGGTTATCTTTGAATTATAATAACAGCGTTTCGGGTTATCTGGGGCTTTATTCCATCGGCGATACGCTGCAAAATATGAATCTTACCTCGATAAGATTTTTGACGCTGGCCGCCAATCAAATAAATTCGGCTATTGAAAATGCTCGTCTTTATAATGAAGTTGAACGCCTCGCCTCGGTTGACGGTATGACTAACGTTTTTAATTACCGTTATTTTTATAACCATTTAGTGACCGAAATACAGAGAGCTTCAAGATATGAAGCGGATTTATCAATAATAATGATAGACATTGATCATTTTAAGTCATTTAATGACGTTTACGGGCATCAGGCCGGCGATGAAGTTCTGCGCGAAGTCGGCAGAATACTTATGTATCAGGCACGTAAAATAGATATAGTCGCAAGATACGGCGGCGAGGAATTCGTTTTAATCCTTCCAGAAACTTCGATTGAAGGCGCAACTGAACTTGCAGAAAGAATAAGAACCGCCATAGAGCAAAATGATTTTAAAGTGCATTCAAAAAACAGCGAATTGCTTTTGAAGGTTACTATCTCGCTTGGCGTTTCAAATTACCGCACTTATGCCGAAACAGCCGGCGTGAAAATAGACGCCGACAAATTAATAAAAGCCGCTGACGAATCGCTTTATCACGCTAAACACAGCGGGCGCAACCAGGTATGTTATGTTGAAAACGGCAGTTTAAAAAAATATCAAAAAAATTAGATTTCCTGGAGTAAAGTATGAAAGAGCAAAGTAACAAAATCCTTGAAATTTTGCATGAAAATGAACTTCTGAAAAAAGAGATCGAGGTTCTAAAAAAATCGAATAATGAAAACGAGCAGGATGTTTTAAGAAACAAAAAGGGCAAGAAGATGCTTTCCCTTTTAAATCACATGCTTGAAGATAAAATCTCGAATATGACTTTGATGAACGAAGTAATAGCGAACATCAATACGGTTGAAGATATGAGCATGATATGGCAGGAAATGCGTAAAATCATTCAAAAAGTAATTGATTATGATTATGCGATTATGCTTTTAGCCGAAAAAAGCTCGGTTTATTTTCATTCCAAAAGACGCGTCAATCAGGATTTTTTAACTCACATACTTAATAACGTAAAAGAAAACTTTAAAAGTATCGAGGAAAATTTTGATACAACACATAATTTGACAGTGGCGAATTTTGACGAAAAAAGTAACTCGGCATTGCCGTTGCCCCCAAAAATTGAAACACTAACCGAACTTATATCAATTCCGCTGACGATTAAACGGAAAAATATCGGCATGGTTATGCTGTATTCTCATAAGGCTCGTCAATTACAGGAAGAACAGATAAATAATTTTTTCGTAATAGTTAATAATGTGGTAGCCATAATTTATAACGCCATTTTGTATGAAAGCGCAATGAATGCTCATAAATCATTGGCCAAGAATGTCCAATCATTGAAACGCCTTCTAGATGTTACTAAAGCAATGAGTTCAGGACAGATGAGTTATGAAAAGTTAATCGATTATATACTGGACATGGCCATTTCGGAAATCGCCGGCGACGGCGGTTCATTAATGCTGATTGACAGAAAAGAACAACAGCTTTATATAAAATCTGCGAAATCATTGCCTGACGAAGCTATTAAGAAAATTAGAATAAAAATAGGCCAGGGAACAGCCGGTGAAGTTGTTGAATCCGGCAATCCTATAATATCAGTCCATGAATCGTTCAGAAATAAAATATCAACTAAAGATTATCAAAATTATAAAATAAAATATTTCCCGCCATTTGGAGATTATTCAGAGCGTTCAGATGTGCGTTCAGGTATTTCAGTTCCATTGATGACTTCGAACGAAGCGATAGGCGTTATTAACGTAACAAGCTCGCAGACCGTTTTTAATGAAGATGATCTCGAAAAATTGATGCTTTTCGCAAGCCAGGCTACCAATACAATTACGGTGTCACAGTTAAATTTAACTGAAAAACAAAGAATTAACGAATTATCCAAACTTAATGAAATCGGAAAAGCATTGAATTCAACACTTAATCATGAAGAAATATTCAGATTGGTAATGGATGCGCTTTCTGATTTAATAGATTTTTCGGTCGGCACATTTTTTATTGAAGAAGATACTTCTAATTTCAAATTAAATATCATATCACAAGATAACCTCAGCAGAACCGCTATTGATTCAGTAACGAATATAGTTGTTAATTCGTATGTTGAAATTACCAAAAGAGCTATTGAACGTGAAAATATAGCCATTGATTACGAAGTTACAGAAGCATATGAGCAAATTTATTCAAAAACACCTGATATCAAATCATATTTAGTTGTTCCGTTAGTAATAAAAGGACAAGTGCGCGGAATATTAAATGTTAATTCGACAATTGAAAATGCTTTTACTGAAGATAACATGAGGACCCTATCGACATTTGCATCGCAAGTCGCAATCGCAATCGAAAATTCACGTTCATACGAATTAATGGAAAGAAAAATTAAAGAACTCTCAATGTTATTTGAAGTATCACGTACTATTACATCGACACTTGACTTAAATAATGTTTTGGAATTGATAGTTTCAATTTCGGCGCAGCTTATGGACGCTAAAGTCGCTTATTTAAGGCTTCTTGATGTCGATTCGGGTGAGTTAGTCATTAAAGCATCTTATGGAGTACCGGATAATTATTTTTCGACACGCAAGTTAAAAGTCAATGAAGGAGTATCCGGTCTTGTAATCAGCACTAAAGAACCTGTCACAATATTTAATATTAATGATGACAAACTTGTTAAAGATAGAAATTACTTCCAGTCACTAGGATTAGTTTCAATACTGGCAGTACCTTTGATCGTACGCGATACTGCCATAGGCGTCATTTCGTGTTTTTTCAAAAAGCATCACAGGTTTTCACAATCTGAAATTAATTTACTGCAGACGCTTGCCTCACATGCGGCTATAGCACTTGAAAATGCTAAATTATACGGCGACATGCAGAAAAACTATACAAGTACGATAACAGCATTGTCCGCTGCAATTGACGCTAAAGACCATTATACTCACGGTCATTCAAAAAATGTTATGGAGTATGCTGTCGCAATTGCCACTGAAATGAAACTTTCCAAAGAAGAAATTGAAACAATAAGATTTGCCGGATTATTACACGATATAGGAAAAATAGGTATTTCCGAGGTAATTCTTCAGAAACGCGGTCATTTAACAGATGATGAATTCAATATTATTTCGAGCCATCCCAAACTGGGTTTGTCGATTATGAATGAAGTTGGATTTTTGAAAAAAATTGCACCGTTGACTTACCATCATCATGAAAAATATGACGGCTCAGGTTATCCGGATCACTTAAAAGGCGATGAAATTCCGCTTGGTGCAAGAATATTGAATGTATCAGATAGCTTTGACGTTATGACGACCGCAAGGGTTTATAAAACCGCAATGTCTTTTGAAGATGCAGTCAAAGAATTAGACAGGTGCGCCGGTAAACAATTTGATCCAAAAGTTGTGTCAGCATTTAAAAATGTTATAGAACGAGTTAAACATCAGGCTAAAGATTCATCTGCGACGATAGCGAACTTAGTTGCGGCCTCAAATATTCAGGAAAATAGTGATAGTATAAGTGAAATGCTTGGAAAATATTAATTTTTAATTACCGGAGGAATTGAATTATGTCTAAATATTTTAAAAAATTCGAAGGTAAAAATCTGTTCCTTTCGCCTGTTAATACTGAAGATTATATTACATACACAACATGGATGAATGACCTTAAAGTAACTGTTGGATTAGGAAATACCACAATGAATGTGAGCACTTTAAGTGAAAAGGAATTTATTGAAAAATTGGCGAAAGATGGTCATAATTTTGCGATAGTTCATAAGCAGCCTGAAAATTTAATTGGCAACTGCTCTATATTTAACATTAACAATATGCATGGCACAGCAGAAGTCGGGCTTTTTATCGGCGATGAACAATACAGAAGCAAAGGATATGGTCAGGAAGCTCTAGAATTATTGTTATGTTACGGCTTTAAAATTTTGAACTTAAATAATATCATGTTAAGAGTTTTTTCATTCAATGAAATGGCGATTAAATCTTACAAAAATGCCGGTTTTAAAGAATTCGGGAGACGCACTCATGCATTTAAGATTAATGGCAAAAGGTTTGATGAAGTTTACATGGAAATAATGGCTCAAAGTTTTAACTCAGAATATTTAAGTGACAGGCTTCCATCATAGAATAAAACTTCTGATAATTAATATTATGTAAACTGATCAAATATTGGTTGTTATTTTTATTATTCATAACGAAAAGATAAAAACCGCAGAAGATGATTTTAATTTTGAAAGGGATATAATAAAATGCAAAAAATAAAATTTAAGTCAGGCTTAGCCTTATTTTTAATTATTTTTATTCTAACAATTTTAGGTACATACGCATTAGCGGCGCAAACTGATAAAATTAAAGTTTTTTTCAACGATCCGCCAGATTCAAGAAATATTGATATCGAATTAGCCAATTTTATTGATTCGGCAAGTATAAGTGTTTATGCTCATTTTTATCAACTTAACAGGCAGTGTGTTATTGACTCGATGGTAAGAGCAGCTAAAAGGCTTAAACCGCAAAATGTAAAATTAATAACTGACAATAAATATTATAAAAGCAAAAAATATTTATCGGCTTATGGTCAAATTGAAAAAGCTGGAATCAAGATTATTACCGATCAGGAATATGGCAATTCAGGAAATGGCGAAAGTCATAACAAATTTTGTATAGTTGACACAAAAAAAATATGGACCGGCTCTTATAATCCTACAGATAATAATACTGTTCAGGATTATAACAATGCCCTTATAATCGAAAATACAGATATTGCCAAATTATATAATGAAGAATTCAGTCAGATGTATGATAAAAATTTATTTGGCGCTAAAAAGAGAAAAATAAACCTACCTCGGCATTTTAAAGTTGATTCAATTGAAGTTGAAGTTTATTTCTCACCTACTGATGATATAAGTTCAATTATCACTAATTATATTCTTAGCGCACAAAAATTCGTATCTTTTGTAATTTTCGCTTTTACTGATGCTGAAATAATAGAAGCGTTTACTGATCGTCATAAAAAGGGAATTTTAGTAAGAGGCATGTGTGATAATCTTTCGATCGGCGGTAAAGCGAGCGGTTATAAAGCTTTAAAAGACAGGAATATGAACATAAAGCAGGACACCAATTCCAGGTCGCAGCTTCATGATAAATTTGTGGTTATCGATCATGAATCTGCTAATTCCGCCATGGTTATTACCGGCTCACATAATTATACTAAGGCTGCCAACACCAAAAATGATGAAAATATTGTAATAATAAAAGACAAGTATTATGCCGAACGTTATTACAATGAATTTGCCAAAATTTATGGTGCGCCCCAAGTAGAGATCGCCCCAGTTACGATAAAAAAATAGAATGTATCATATTTAAATAAAAAAAGACTGTCACTATTTATCCATTAATAATGACAGTCTTTTTTATAAAAACGGCTGTGCCTTTAATTCTGTATTTTGTCATTGCCATTTAGAATCATCCTTTCAAGTTAGGCCGCCAGCTAAAGCGGCCTATATTTTATTAAAATTTTATGCCGCTACATCGTTAATGATGTAACCTGCTTCACTGCCGACTATTGCAACTTCAAAGTTATCAGTTGCACGAACATACGTTATTTTATTGCCTTCCGTTGTATATTTGTCAACAAGCGGGTTACCAATACGGCGAGGCGTATAACCGTATGCCGGTTCCTCAACCGAGCGGGCGCCGGTCGGGTTGTATGCAAGAATAGCGTTATCGGCCCAGATATCTCCAAACACGCCTGCATCAGAACTATATACGGCTTTACCAACATAGATATTTTCAATTCCGAGAATTTCTTTAAGCAATTCGACGGTAATTACGCCTTTCATTGAATATTTTACCTTGTCAACAATTGCCGGATGTTTCTTTAAATGCATAAACGCAATTGCTCCCAATACAAGAGTATTAGGGTCTGCACCTATTTTCCCTCTGACTACTTCTTTGGCCGAATCAATCTGGTCAATAGGATTGGAATTAGCGCCAGTCGGATTAGACCATTTGGCATCAGCCGCAAGAGTTACTTTATGACCTGTCGGAAAATTCGAAAGATTTTGAGCCAGATCGGCTGCTTTTTTTTCGCGTCTTAACATTATTGCTTTAGTTACTATATCTGTCGCACGTAAATAAAGATCATATTCCGATTCAGCGGCTTCGCGGTAATCAATTGGATGCGCGAGATCATGTTCCTGGGTTGTCAATGGAATTGTAGTTATACCTTCAGGTTTCATTACGTTCGATTCAGCTCTTATTGCACGTTCCGTATTGTATATCTTAAAAGCTTCCTTGCCGAATTTAGGCAGCAAAGAACGTTCTTTGTCAACCATTACGATAGGAAATAACGCATCTGCGATAAGGGCCTGATTTTGATAACCGAGTGCGCGTTCAGTCAATACGCGATCGACTATCCTTAAATTTTCTAATCTTGGCATTTTTTACCTCCGTTATTTTTTTATTACTTTGTTAATTGCAATGTTGTAAGAGACATTGTGCTTTTCGGCGTATTCCGTCGCACGATTGTGAAGTTCCTGACTTTCAGGGTCAACACTGACACCACGAGGTGTCTGGAGTGAATTTTCAGTTGTTGTGCTGGTTGTTGCGCCTGAGTTTTGTTTTGTTGCTGTTTCGCCAAATTCAACCACTTTTGGCATATTTTCAAGAAATCCTTTGAATTTGTCGAGCGGAGCAGCAGCGCCGCCTTCAGAAAAATTGTATGAGGCCGCGCCGGACAATATTTCCATGAAATCCATTATTTCTGCTTTTTTCGCCGGTGACAATTTCCCTTCAGCGATAATTTTTTCGCAAAAATTTGCATGTTCGCTTTTTCTGTTTTTGATTTCCATAGCCTCAAGCCTTTTTTTCAATTCTTGATTTTCAGTTTCAAGAATTTTATTTCTCTCGGCAAAGTCTCTGGATGAATTTTGGTGTTCGGCGATTTTCGCCTGCATTTCTTCCGGTGTCATAATTTCATTTCCTCCTGTTATTGATATATTTTTTTGATTTTGAAATTCTTCAAATTCGATAATCGTGGCTTCATTTTCACCAAAGGAAAATTCGGGAAGCCCTTTTACTGCCGGCGGTGTTGCACCTAAAAAACCGACATGGCGCAGCGTCATGTCTGGATAGAATGACGCTGAACGTTTTTTAAAACGTCCTTCTTTCAACATGTCAATAAACTCTTTGGTTGTGTTCTTAAAATCAGCGTAGAGTATATTCCCTACTCTTTTAAGCGATTCTACCCAGCCAAACGCCGGAGCATTTGTGGCTGGATGTCCAATCACAACCGGCGCTTCATGAAGTGCCGGGTTGTATCTTTCAATAATTTTGTCTAAGTCTCTGTTGGTCCACTCTTTTTCGTTTCCGTTCATGTCCGTGTGTTTACCGGACATGAAAATTGCAACATCTTTTAAAGTCATTTTTTCACCTTCAATTTCCGGGTTCGATAATCTGATTTTATGCGATTTTCCAAGTAGTTTCTAATATAGGAAAAAGTAGATTTTACAGTAGAACTTCTGCTATAAAATCCACTGTAACCCTTAGTAGAATTTAGAAAGAAAAGGTTATAAAATCAGAATAGACAAGACTTTTATGGGAAGGAAAAAAGCATGGAAGAATTTAAAATGACGTTACAGGTCTTACAAACGGGCAGTTCTATAGTTATCCTCGGAATAGTCCTCTATCATTATTTCAAGCGGACGACATCAAAAGAGGATAAAAACGATGATGTATCAGCGAAAAGAGAAACAAAATTATTTGATTACATCGATAAATTGATTACCACACTCGGCGAAAATGCTATAAAAAACGAAGAACAAAACCAGAAAATTCTGGAGCGGCTCGAATATCAGAGCAGTCAGCTAACATCATTGATCGAGAAAATAAATAGCAATCAATTCTGTCCGCTCATGAAAAATCAAAAATTACAACCCAAAGGAGACAATGTAAATGGCTGATATTATGGCTTTACGTGGAATACTTGCTGAAAATAAACGAAAATTCAGAAATAAAAGACTTGAAGCAAAAGGAATAATCCTTTTGATGAATGAGCTTATAAATCCTTACGAAGATGAAATAGAAAAAACAAATGCGGCACAAATCAAGACTTATGCTGAAAAGTTAGAGCAATTAGTCAACGAAATTAAAGAACTCAAAGAAAAAATTGATGCCATGGAGAGCGATTTGAATGGCTAAAAAAAATCTGCTTCCTGACGCAGAACGCATGTATATCAGTGAAGCAAGAACAATTATAGATATCGCCAAAACACTCGGCGTTTCGGATAAAACTGTTTGGTCGTGGGTAAAACAATATAATTGGGAAAGTAAGCGCGAAAATTTGATTAAAGCCAGAACGGTCAACCATTCTGAAATGTATTCTCTGGCTACCGAATTAATACGGTCAATTACCGACGATATGCAGGGCGGAAAAGAGCCTTCCGCTCAAAGAGTACAATTATTGTGCAAACTCTGGGATATAATTCCAAAAGCTCAAAAGTATGAGTCAGAAACAAATAAAGATGTTAAGCCAGAAAATACTGACGAATCGAAAAATGCTAAAGTAGAAGCATTGAATTTATTGAGAAAAGAGCTTGGACTTGAATAATAAATTTTTCTTGCCATATCAAATTGAATGGCTAAAAGATAAATCGAAAATTAAGATATGGGAAAAGTCTCGCCGTATAGGCGCTACTTATGTGCAATCTTACGAAGATGTCGAAGATTGTGCAGCTGGCCGCGTTCCTGCGGTGTGGTTTTCATCCGCCGATGAATCCGCAGCAAAGGAATATATTATTTACTGCGAACGTTGGGCGAAATTACTAAATTTAGCTGCTAAACCGCATAATGAAGAATTTCTCGATGAAGAAAAAGACGTAAAAACTTTCGTTATCGAATTCAATAATGGCTCGAAAATAACGGCTATGTCATCAAGTCCTAAACGATTCCGTTCAAAAGGCGGCAAAGTCATACTCGACGAATTTGCCTGGCACGAAGATCAACGCGGCCTATGGACGGCGGCAAAACCGTGTATAACATGGGGCTATCCGCTCAGAATATTATCCACTCATAACGGGCAAAGCTGCCTGTATTACAAATTTATCGACGAAATTAAGAAAGGCCAATTAAATTGGAACCTTCATACTACTCCAATTCAAAAAGCAGTGGAAGATGGCCTCGCAGATAAGATATTAAAAAAGAAATTAACAAAAAAAGAACGTGAACAATGGATTGAAGACGAGCGAAAATCCTGTGCTGATGAATTTACATGGCAGCAGGAATATTGCTGCATACCGGTTGACGAAGTCGGTGCCTTCCTTCCTTATGAATTAATAGGTTCCTGCGAATCGCACCAAATACTAAGAGACCTCGAAGAATGCCAGGGTAATCTTTATCTCGGTTATGATATTGCCCGTCGAAAACACCTTAGCGTCATATGGTTATTAGAAGAACTCGGAGACGTTCTTTATACCCGGATGGTCAAAGTAATGGAAAAAGCGCCGTTTAGTGTCCAATGGCAGGTATTATCAGAATTATTAAGAAATCCTAAAATTAGAAGAGCCTGTATCGATGCTACGGGTCTTGGAATGCAGCTTGCCGAAACAGCTCAGGAAATGTTTGGTAAATACCGTGTTGAAATGATTAATTTTGCCGGAAAAACCAAAGGCATTCTTGCATATAAATTGCTTACGAGGTTTCAAGATTCTAAAATTCGTGTACCTGCTGATCATGATGTACGTGAAGACCTTCATTCTGTTCGGAAAATAGTGTCAGTTAGTAATAATGAACGTTTTGATGTTGATATGAGCAACACGGATGGTCACGGCGATAGGTTCTGGGCGCTTGGATTAGCAGTAAACGCAGCCGATGACTCGGCTGGCCCGATAATAGCGGCATCATCGACCAAACGCAGAACGCCAGACTTTTTAAAAAATTATGGCGATTTCAGAAAACTTTTAGAAGGACTATAAAAAGAGGTTAATATGGCTAAATTATGGTTAAACAGCAATAATTATATCGAATTCAAACCTAACAAAAATTCACTTTCGAATGAAATTGCAACAAGGCATACAGCATTAGATTTTGTTAGTTTTTTAAGTTTTTTGCCTGACCCTGACCCGATTTTAAGGCGTCAGGGCAAAGACGTACGAATATATCGTGAATTACTATACGATGACCAGGTGACAGCCTGCATTGGTTCGAGAAAAGCCGGAGTACAAAATCTTAGCTGGTCTATTGACCGGCAAAAAAAGGCAAAGTCAAGCCAGGCTAAAATTATTCAAAAGATATTTGAAGGATTTGACATCAGAAAAATAAAAGAAGAGATTCTTGACGCGCCATACTTTGGTTTTCAACCGCTCGAAGTTATATGGGAAAAAAACGGCGATTATATATTTCCGTCAAAAGTTCAGGGAAAACCACCTGAATGGTTTTGCTTTTCCGCTGAAGATAATTCGCTGCTTTTTCGCAGTAAGCAAAATTGTAACGGCGAACCTGTACCGGAAAGAAAGTTTCTTATTGCGTCTCATGGAGATAGTTACGATAACCCTTATGGCCGCAGGCTTCTTTCGTCTGTATTCTGGCCGTGTGTTTTCAAAAAAAATGGCATGAAGTTTTTAATAACTTTTTGCGAAAAATACGGTATGCCGTTTATGTATGGCAAACAGCCGCGCGGAGCTGATAAAACAGAAACTGATAATTTAATGTCAATGCTTGAAAACATGGTTCAGGATGCTATTGCAGTGATTCCTGATGATTCATCGATTGAATTTCTGAAATCAGACGCCAAAGCTGATGGCGGAATATACAAAACTCTCATAGATATTTGCGATGCACAAATATCGAAAGTAATTCTCGGCCAAACCTTAACCACGCAGCAAGGCGAAAAAGGGTCATTTTCACTCGGAAAAGTTCATAATGAAGTCCGTCAGGACATAATTGACTCAGACCAGGCCATGTTCGACAGCGTAATGAATACGCTAATTCGCTGGATTGGCGAGTTGAATTTTGGTAATTCTGATATGCCTGTGTTTTCTTCATGGGCGCCAAAAGAAGTGGAAACTGAACTGGCCGCGCGCGACAAAACACTCGCCGAAACCGGCGTAAAATTCACAAAAGTATATTACATAAAAAATTACGGACTCGAAGAAGAGGATTTTGATCTCACGGAACCTGCTCCCAAACCACTCATGCAGCCGGCCGCATTTGCGGAAGCGGAAAATACCTTTGCTACGAAATTAAAACAGGCTCAAAACGTGGTAGATAACGCTGCGGAAGAAATCAAACCGGAAGAACTGCAAAAGATGGCTGAAGGCTTACTCAAACCAATTATAGACCTCATTCAAAATGGCGAAAACTATACAGATATATTAACGAATCTCGCCGAAACATACCCGGAAATGAATTCAGACTCACTTTTAAAAATGCTTGAAAGAGCTTATTTCGTTTCAGAATTATATGGAAGAGTCAAAAAAATAGAATAAAGGAGGAATTATCATGGCTGAAAAACAGTATTGCGTATGTCCAATATGCCAGGAAAAATCAAGTGACATAACCTATAACACTAACTCAAATAACTTTTCGTATCTCAATTTTTCCATTGGCAGCAACGGCCCTATGATGGGCGGCGGTTCGACAAATTATAGCTTCAAAATTTGCAAAAAATGCGAGGCGCTGCCAGCAACAGATGCTAACGGTATCGTTGCTAAAATCAAAGGTTTATTAACACCGATTAAAGCGGCTGACGAAGCCTTGCAGAATCAAATTTAGTTTCAATCCCTTATGAATCAGGGAACAAAACAAGTATAGCCAAAAAATAAACACGGAGGAACTAATAATGGAAAATAACTTGAATAATCAGAATACACAAAAAGAAATTTCGGCTTTTGAACTTTTCAAAAATGCTCTGGATGAAAAAGTGAAAACAGGAAAGAGATTCATTTGCTTTGCTTTTGAAGAAAAAGAAATTCCGGCAGACCCAAATAACAAAGAAAGCAAACCCCGAATCGAAGTTAAAGCTATGGAACCTGTAATTGTGGGAAATATTAATATTGCATATGTTGCACAAAAAGCTAAGATAATGAAAGAAAATATATTTAAAAACATTGAAATGCAGGAAATTGCGGCAGGCTGTGCCAACGAAAGAGAAATGCAGGAATTATTGAGATAACAAAAAAGGCCCCGTGAAATTTACGGGGCCTTTAATTCAGAAAAGAAAAGGAAAAGAAAATGGCCGGCGATGTCAATTTAAAATTTGCTTTTGGGCTTGAACCAAAGGACGCAGTAACATATTTTGAAGCCAAAGGATACAAAGTGTCATTTGACTGGCGAAGCATGCTCCACGAGGCTCACAATAAAGCTTTCACGGTCGCCGGCGTTACAAAATTAGAAGTCCTGAAATCAATCCGGGAAAGCGTAGATAAAGCTATAAAAGACGGCATAACGTTAGAACAATTCAAAAAAGACTTAAAGCCAAAGTTACAAAAACAGGGCTGGTGGGGTGCTAAAGAGGTAACAGACGAAGCGACCGGCAAAACCAAAACTGTTGATTTAAGCTCGCCATGGCGGCTGAAAACAATATTTGGAACAAATGTTCAAGTAGCTTATTCAGCAGGGCGTTACAAACAACTAATGGAAAATATTGAATTTCGTCCATTATGGAAATATGTTGCAATAATTGACGGCAGCACGCGCCCGGCGCATAAAGCACTCAACGGAAAAATTTTCAGATACGATGATCCTGTATGGAATCATATATATCCACCTAACGATTGGCACTGCCGTTGCAGCGTCCAGGCGCTCCGGCAAAAAGATATTTCAGGTGACGAAATAGAAACTATAGATGATTACAAAATTGAGCAGCGCAATGTGAAAGGTGTTGATACATCACGAATTAAATTCAATGACGGCAATATTCTCGATATAGGCGCCGGATGGGATTATAACCCCGGAAAGGCTTCATGGGAACCTGACCTGTCTAAATATGATGCTGCTGATTTGAAAGCATATCATAACGAGCAGAAAATAAAGGCAGGCACAGAGTTTAAGATTAAAGAAAATAAGTCTAATATCGAAAAATCTAAGCCAATAAATAAACCTGAAATATCTGAAAATAAATTTCAAAAATGGTTTAAAGAAATGGCTCAAATCAAGCAACCTCAGAAAAATTTTGAGGTCATAGGAAAAATAAATAATAAAACCGTAGAATTTTTAAATTCAAAAAACATTGAATTAGCTTCGAATGAAATTACATTAAGCGATGAAAAAATAATACATTTGATAAGAGATGCCAAAAAAAGTAATAATAAAACAATACCTGTTGAACAGTTAATTCAATTGCCAGAAATACTGAAAAATCCAGATAAAATACTATTTGATAGCAATAAATCGGTAATTTTATTTATTAAAAATGGTCAAGGAAATATAAGATATAAAATTATATTGCATATTAACTGGTACGAAAGAAAAGGCAGTCGGCGAATCGTAACTAATTTAATTAAAAGTGGTAGTATTATTAAAGAAATGGATATAAAAAGCAGTAATTATGAAATAATAAAAGAGTGATTGGAGGGGCGCCTATTTCCCTCATAGGGTCTATGTCTTGCGACATACATCCATATAGCCGAGGCGACTTTCTATATTTCAATCACTCTTAGAATAGATTATAACTCATTTTAATATTAAATGTCAATAGGTGAAATATGGCGATAATTGTTGAAATAAAAGGTATTGAAGAAGCACAAAAAATAATAAATTCACTGGCTGCCAAATCGAAAGACCTGAAGCCTGTAATGCGCGAAGTATCAGAAATAATGCTCAGTTCAGTGCAGGAAAATTTCAAACGGCAGGCTGATATGAGTACGCTGCGCGGCTGGCCTATTCTTTCAACCAAGACCATGAAAGCCAGAGCAAAAAAAGGTAAATGGCCTGGTGAAATTCTAAAAGTTTCAGGACAGTTATTTGATTCAATCCAACCCGACTCTACCAATGATAGTGCAACCGTTGGAACGAACGTTGAATATGCAGCTATACATCATTTCGGCGGCATAATAACAATCAAAACGCGCGAAAAAGTGATAACATTCAAAGACTATAAGAGAGGCAAACGCAAAGGATTAACGCTTTTCGCCGAGAAAAAAACTCGTCAAATGTACACTTACAGCCGCAAAATCAAGATCGGCGAACATCAAATAAAAATTCCTGCACGCCCTTATTTAACACTTTCCAAAAAGGCCATTGACGAAATAATCGATACGCTTACGACATATTTTAATACAAAATAAAAAGACGCCTCACGCAGATCCGCGCGAAGCGTCTTTAAACACCTTTTAATAATTTTTTTAAAAGCCTTTATTTTTCAAACAAATCACCTGTTATAACACTGTGATTTCCTTTTTGATATACAAAACTTTCGGAGCATCCAAGCTTTTGGGCTAGCTGTTTGGCATTTGTACCGTCATAGTATTTTTCAATATACTTTGCCATGGCTGCGCGAATCGGTTTCGTGGATATATATAGATTCATTTGCGCGCAGCCTTCCCATAATTGTTTCAGTGCGACTGGCCCGCACATTTCAAATATTACCCGGGTATCGCCCTCGAGAAATTCTTCATATCCAATTTCTTCCAACCACTCTAAATCTAAAGTTTTGCGCTTCATGTATCACTCCCTAAAATAAAAAAAGTGCCGTGGATAGCACTCATCTATCCGCGGCACTCTAGCCCTTCATTTCTAATTATACCAAACTTTTATATTTTTTCAACCTATTTTATCGTTTTTTTTCAATCTCAACAGCGGCAATTTTTCGAAAAGAAACAAAGGTATGCAACTCTTTAGCATTTGTTATATTAGCATCACGTGAATAACACAGACAATTTTTCAATATTTTTAACTCTTTCGGCGTGGCTGCAAAATCAATTTTTTCACCGGCCATGATACTTATTTTAGTAACCGAACGGTCTTTAATTGCAGTTTTTAGTATTTCTTCCCACATTTTCGTCCACCTCTTTCGGCCTGTAATTTATAGCTTTCGCCCATTTCTTTTCTTCGTCCGTCCATTTTTCCGACGGAACCAAATCCAGGTATTGCTTAATCGCATTGACAAGCCCCATAAATTCATCAGCCTCCAGGGTAAACATATTCTTTTTATCCGGCCGCAAATCGACTTTCAGAAACATATGAATATCAGGTTTTTGAATGTACGCTTTCATCAATTCCTCCTAAGCGGCTTCTTTTTCATTTGATTCAAGTTGTGGCGCTTCGTTTAATTTATCAGTATTTTCCTTAATCAGACTATCAATAAACTTTTCAATTTTATCGCGATCTGACTTAATTAATACTTCATCACAATCGGCTTTAACCTCGCAGCCAATCATTTTTAATTCTTTGACATCGAGCGTTTCAAGTGCCTTTTTAATTACACTTTTTGTCGATAATATTATGTTATCAGCCTTATCTTCAAGCTTCTTTTCAATAAGCTCGATCGTTTTTTGCTCGTCAATAATCTCTATTCGGCCTTTTTTCTTTTGATAACCTACCTTAATGCCATGAAATGAAAATGATCTCGGCTTGACAAACAAATCAGGTGATTTTTTTATATCATCTTCTAATATTGCTTTTTCAATACTTACTGTCTCGGCGAGCGGAATAATTTTTTCAAGATATTTTTTCTTAACTTTAGTTATTTCCCCTTCCATGGTATCGACCATGCTCGATAACTGGCTGCTTACGTCTGAGTATTTTTTTGTTTGAATCTCAATTTCCCCTAATGTTTTACTCATATATTACCTCTTTCCCCGATACTTTCGGGCTTTATTTGTCTTTTGATTTGTGTGATGGCATTTACCATTAACGCTGAAAATTGAGCCGTTTTGGTTTTAGGATTAGCGAACATAGCTAATTCAGCATATTCCAGTAGAAAGTCATCTGCGTGTTTTTCCAAAAATTCAACCTCAGTATGATTGAGTGTAATTCCGATTTTCATGCTGCTTCCCGCTTACGGCCGAATTTCATTGCCTGAAGAGTTTTCACAACACGTTCGACCATTCGCGCCGGCAAAAATCTTAATGCCGAAATGTGGAACTTCTTTTCAACGAACTTTCTTAATGCCTGTTCGCGTTTGATTTCATCTGTAACATAACTAACATCCGCCCACATGCCTTCTATCATTCGCAACTGCGCCGGCGAGGCCATTTCTTCACGTCCAGCCAGATCGTTATGTTTTTTCTTGTTATATGGATTATAGTATTTTGTTTTTACTTTATATTTGTTATATCCGACTTCCTGTATAGCTTTGATTAACCGTTCCGCTTCAAACTCTGTAAGTTCTTTGCAAGATTTTTTCCCGGGCCATACACGCTCAATTATTAGCCGATATTCTGCGTCAGGCATTCCTATTTTTTTCACTATCGTATGAATTATTTTAATTTGTGAACTTGTAATCGTTGCCATATTTTGCATATTCCCACCGCCTTTTAATTAATCAATTTAATATCAAAAATGTCAAGGACATGTCTTTCACCGTGAATTGTTACTTCGCCTTTGATTTCGATAGTATTACCAGGCATATATTTGGATATACCGAAATCCTTTCTTCCGAGATTAAATGTATGTACTGTTCCCGTACGATCACGTGCCATAAGCATCCATTCACCGCTATATATCATTACCGATTTTACTTTGAACTCGTCGTTTATCTTTATTGCCATTGTTCACCAAACCTTTTAGTGAAAAATGAAAATAGTTCTTCAACAAATTCTTTAATTTTATTCGGCTGGTTTTCTGGAAATAAATTTTTATATATTAACCTGGCATATAGTTTGGCCGCACCGCGTCCATGCTGCTTGTGTATAGAACAGAATTTTTCTTTAATTTCGTCTGGTATCATTTTTATATCACCACCGCTTTTATTTTTAATTATTGATGCTGGATTGGTATCGTTACTGCAACCAACGGCGAAATTCTATAAGTAACAGATTCAATTGTAAATTCCGGCTTATGCCAACATTTTTCGCAAAGATTTTTCCCTTTATAGCCGATAAATAAATCTGTTTTTTTGCCGCAATCATCGCATTTTACTTTAGGAAATATTTTTTTATTCATCAAAAGCACCTGCCAGAATTCATAAGTAATCTGAGCGTTTGACCCGAGTCAGAATAGATATATGCAATAGGTTCGCCGGCAGTTTCTTTGAAATCACATAAAAAACCTTTATTTACCGGCCATACTTTTAATACCTCGTCTTTAGTCCATTTTGTGCTTATTAATCCTTTGAAAATTGCTTCACTTATTGTCATTGTCATCACCTACTTTATTATTAACTATTCCATTTAAAGATTAAAATTTGCTAAAATTAAAATTATGGAGGTAATTATGATTCTAATAAATGATATTGTTATGCCTGCTTTTGTTTCTTTCATTGCAACTGGCTGTACTTTATGGTTTAAAAATTACTTTGATACCAAATCAAACAATTTTTCTTTTAAAGAAAAATTTAAAGATTTGATTTTTAAAGAAAAAATTAGTGCTTACAAAGAAATATCAATCACTTCTTTTAATCTAATTAAAATTCTTATAAGTACAATATATTCTAAAGATTTTAAACCAACCGATAATAAACTTCAGGAATGTAAAAAAAGTTTTGATGAATATGAGATTGCAATAAGTAAAAATCAATTTTTTTTTACCGATGAAGTTGTTAATGAATTAAACAATTTAAGGCAAACAATTGCCAAAGAAATTTTAAGCTATGATAGTAAATTAGAAAAAAATGCTGCCCTTGAAAAACTTAATAAAATACGTGAAAATACTATATTAAAAATTCAGAAAGAAATTCATATTAAAACATTGAACGAAGATATTAAACAAACTCTAATTTATGGCGTAACGCCTGATGCTCTTTAGAATTTAATATAAATAAATAGGATGGCCCGTTCGTAAATCAATTCCGAAATGTATTTTATTATTTAATTCGTTATTTTTTTCATTACAGCAGATTATTAACAGACATATAAATAAAATTATAATGCTAAAAAACATTAATCGAAATCCTTTGTCTGTATAGGTAATGTATGTAATAAATTTATCAATTAAGTCTTTCATGCTCACCGCCTGTTTTGGTATGCGCCCTGGCTGCTGACATTCCAGATACCTTTTTCGCATTACGCTACGCTATATCCTGCCTCTGCCAGCAGTCAGAGCTTTAATTATGCTGTTTTATTTTGTTTTTCATAATATTTATTAATTGTCCTGACCAGACATGCCGTATGAATAATTATAGTTGGAATTTTTAAATCATTTGGAATTTTTAAATCAGATGGAATTATCATTGGTATGAAAAAGGCTGAAAATTGCGCTTTTAAAAAACTATTAAAATCAGAGAATGTTTTTTCAATTGAATTTGAATTTTCTATAGATTCTCGTTCGTAAGTTTTATGAAATAAAGTGGTTTTGGTAAGTTCGTATAAAGCGTCAATTTGTGGTTTTAAGTTTATTAATTTTTCAATAGGTATTTCCTGAAGTTTTATTTCTTTGTCGATATATACTATTTCTATTTCTTCTTTCATAAATTTGTCATAATTGTCTTCAATCTCTTTGCACTTTAAAAAGTCTTCACAGTATATAATTAAAGCTTTAACAATATTAGTAGGACTTTCTGCATTAATGTTAAATAATGTTATCAAGGCTGCCTTGAAAAACATTTGTTTTTTTATTGCAATAGTTTCTAACTCTTGATTTTCAGATATTTCCCCATTTACTTTACTTTTTTTATTCATTATCTTCCCACCATTCCTTTTTATTTTCTAACCAATTAAAAAACTTTTTTTTGAAATCCTGAAATTTTATAAATTCATAGACTATAAACAGTATTTGTGTTTTGATTACTTTCGAAAGGTCAACTAACACGTGTTCATCATGAAGTTCAGGCCGTTCCTGTTTCATACTTTTTACGCATGATGCTCGTTTAAAGCAATTCCAGGCCAAATCACACGCCGCGTCTTTCCATGTACGTTTCATTTCATTCTTCACTTGGCTCTTCATAAGCACCTATTATTTCCATTAACTCATCTATAAATTTGTATGCCGATATTATTACTCGATCACTTTGATACACCGTTTCTTTGCAGGATATTTCTTGATTTTTTTGAAATTCAACGACCTTTTTGTATAAAGCATCTTTAATTTTATCTTTACAGTCTATATTATTTTTTATCATTCCCCCACCATTCCTTTTTATTTTCTAATCAATGCATTTTCATATTTAAGTTTGTAATATTCCACTTCTCTAATAGATATAGTATTATTGAATTTCGAGTAATTATCTGCTTTTATTACTATTTCATCAATTTCTGAAAGAAAAGATATTTGGCCATTAACAGAGCCGAAAAAAGATTCGTCAATCATTTCAACAATTTCTTTTGATGAATATCCTTTTAAATCATATTTCGAACATATCTTCCGCCAATGTTTGCTTAATTTGCTATTAAATAAAGCCATAGTCCAATCTGCTTGGTATGATGTTTTTATAAATTGCCTGGCGTATTTACGAGGTATTTTATTAAGCCATAAAACTTCGGGATTTTGACCAAATTGAAATGTTTCATCCAGTTCTAAATCTTGTAAAATTTCTTTTTTATGTTTTTCCCAGTTATCATGAGCTTTATAATCCTTAAGTAGAGTATTTTTTATTGTTTCGTTTATAACTTTAAAATAATTCATTCCTCCCACCGCTCCTTTATACAATCAGAGTACTCGCAGCTTTAGCAATAACACGTTCATCTATTTCCCGTTCGTTTATTTGCGCTATCTGGTGAGCGCGGTTTATTAATTTGGTTAATGCCCTCGTGTTGCGTTTGGAACTGTCAAAAAACAATTCGCTGTGATCTGTTTTTAATTTCGCTGAAACAAGTATTTTTTCGACATCGGCAGCGCTTATAGTTTCAAGCCGCACTGTTATTCCAATTCTGCTGAAAAGCTGCTTGAGTTCGCCGCGTTTGCCAACGACGTTGCTTACAAGTCTCGGCAACCCAACCAGAAATATACCTGCTCCGTTGCCTTCGTCATTCAGGGCGCGCAAAAGGTCAAGAGAGCGCGACGGCAAATATTCCGCCTGGTCAATTATGATCATTTTGTTTGAGCCGCGCAGCTTGTTAAGGCAGTCATTTAACATTGAATTTATAGAGCCTGACCCGTCCATTCCTAATTTTTGATGCAATTCCGCGAAAAGAACCTTTGTCGTATAGCTTAAATTAGCCAGGATATAAAGCACATCCGTATTATGCCGGACATATTCCGTTACCGCCGTTGTTTTACCGATTCCGGCATCGCCGTAACATACGCTTATTTCATTTTCCAGATGGCATATTTTTAACGCTTCTAAAATCTTCTTTGCTACGGTTGTTTCGACAAAACCGATTTTAATTTTTGGCGCTGCAGCCTTGTCGTATTCGCGCTTGATAAATGTCCTTACCACTTCGTTTATCTTTTCGTTATCGCCCTTGTAATCGCCTTTTTGCCACTGACTTAATGCCGATGTTGAAATGCCTAACGCCTGGCCTAACTTGTTTAAACTAAACTTTTTTTCACGCATTAACCGCATGATTTCAGTTTTTAATTCCCTGTCATTTTCATAATTTAACATATTCCCACCACTCCTAACGTTCTAAATGTTCACTGTTAAAATTTACATAACATTTATTTTATTAATAGTTGCGCTGTTTTTTCCGTTTATTCAATTTTCAAAGACCGCATAAACTGTTTTTAAATGCCTTTTAAAAGTGTTTTAACTCACTTTTCTCTGGGCTTCCTCGGCTTCAAGCTTTTCAAACTCATAAAGATAAATTTCATCTGTCTTAGCTTTTTTGGCTGTATCTGCCTTGCTGTCTTTTAGAAATTCAGCTTCTTTTTTTGCGTTTGTATCGTTTTTGGTAATTCCTTTAAATTCAGCCGTATTGTTGGTTGCAATATCCACATCAGGCTTAATCGTTATTACATCCCTGTATCTGTCTTTTAATTCTTCCGCCAATATTAAAGCTTCTTTAGTCATGCGTTTTAAGCGATTTTTCTTTGATAACTGCCGCTTTAACGCTTCCATATCGTATTCGTTACCCATCGTGCGCGCGAGCGGATGCATCATTGTCGTAATTTCCGCTCTGGCAATAAATTCGCCGGTTTCCTCGTCATATACTTTAATATATGTCAAATCCGCGAGACTGTATCTGATAATGACATTCGCCTCTTCACGGCGCCTGCCAAATAATTCTTCCGCCCAATAATAAGAGCCGAATAACTTCACGCCGTTTCTGTTTAATTTAGCTTTCTTTTCGGCGAGCAGCAGATCATCGAGTAAATCTATTTCAATACCGGCGCCGCGTCCTTCGTCAAATATCTCGCCGATTGTCTTTCCTTTGACATTAGAGCAAGGCTGGTATCTATGGAATTCTTTACGCCATTGCTCTATCATTTCAATCAGCTGTTCTATCGTAGGAATAAATTTATCTTTAACCATTTTATGGAATTTTTCATTTCTCATCATCGAGGCAGGTTTATCGCCTATTGACGAGCCTGTGAAACTCGAAGTAAACCTTTCGAATGTCGCAGTAAATTCTTTCCAGAACCTTTCAATGACTTTTGACTGCCCGTGATAAGCTTCAGTAAAAGTTACAGTCGCGTTTGTTCGCCCAAAAGCGCCGGTTATTCCTGATTCCCTTAAGTCGCAATCTTCCAGGAAGAATTTATTTTTAGCTTCACGCCCGTTATCGAGCATTACATTAACAACTGATTCGATAGGCATATTGAGCGCGATTCGGGCGTTGCGATATGCCGAGCAAACACACTGGGTGTCCGCGTTAAACATAATTTCATAACCGGTGAGATATCCTGATTTCCAATCGATAAACGCATATATTGCCGCTCTGCCTGGTTTGCCTGTCCACGGGTTAATAACTTGCATATTTAGTTTATGGCCGTCACCGACAAGGCAGCTTCCAACACTAAGTTTAGACGGGTCGCGCTCGATGTAAAACATCAATTGGTCATTAACGGCTTTGAGGCCGTTACGCGCAGCGCACCAGATATATTCGAATTCCTTGCGGAAGTTGTCAACAAAACGATAAACTGTCATTTCATGCACGTTTAAAGGTATGTTTTTAATGCGGCATATATTTTTAACTTTTCTATATACCGTCGCAACAGGCGGCTTGTTTTCGTTTAGAAGCATCGCTAATATGAGGTCTTTGAGTTCAGGCGTTAATTTTTCCGGCCGGCAATGATTTCCCCACATAGGCACTAACTTTGTGTAATCTGTAGAATTATCAAGAATTTTGCGCCAGTTATATATCGTGCTGCGAGTGATACTTCCAATAATCGAGTATATTTGCGGATAAAGGCGCCCGGTGTTGTATGCTTCAACAAACTGGTCGGTCGCTGCCACTTTACCGACTGCCTGATTGGCGAGATAGAATTTTTCACAATTTATAATTAGGTCATATCTCGCCAGGGCGATTTTTCTTTCATTTTCAGTCAAATGTTTCACGGTTGGAGCTTTAACAGCGGGCATTATTTCAGGCTGAAAAAGCCCGGCAGGTGTTGAAGCCTGCCGGCAATTAGTGAACATTGACTCGGCGATTGCCCCCGCCGCAGGGGTTATATTTTCTTTTTGAATTTCTGGAATCGAAACAGGTGAAGTTTCATTGACCGGCTGCGCTGGTATAGAATCAGCAGCCAGTATTTTTTCTTGATAGTCTTTCGGAAGGCTCGAAAATGCGTAAACCTTTGTTTCCTTATAGTTTACAGTTACAGTTCCGACTGGCGCTATGTTAAAAAGTCTTTCGCGAATAGTTTGAACTTTTTTTTCTGTTATTTCAGCTATTTCGCTTATTATATATTTGTCTTTTGCCATCAATGTTCACCTGATTCATTTTTTTATGCGCCATAATTCTATTTTCAAGCTTTATGGCGCGGATATACTATTTTTTGGAGTACAATAATTTCTTTACTTTTTCACGATCACACGGATCAACAAATTTTTTTACAAAACTATCAGAACAATTCTCTATTTCATTGACTAATGATAAAATTCCTATTAAAATTAACGCAGGGTCATTATTTGTCAAATCCGGTAAATAGAATTCAACATTTTCTGCTGCGCTTGTATTTGGATGGTCTCTGCACCATTGTAAAAGTCTGGTAGTTTTCATTTTCTTCATAGTTTCTAATGCTTTTTTTACTTTTGTCATATTTACCTCAAATTTTTCATTGTTTTATTTTTTTCTAACCATTCAATAAATTTAGTTTTAAATTGATTAAATGTATATTTGTTTGACTCGTCGAGAATTAACCATATAAAGTTATCTGGAAAAATTGCGGATTCAATCGGGTAATGCTCTTTTTCGGCTATTAAAAATTTTCTTACATTAAAGCATACTTTTGTAACCTCACCGTCTTTGGTTTCCCATCCATCATTACCTTTAAGCCTAATCTTTAACCATGCAACGTCACATGCTGCATCTTGCCAAGTTCTTTTAACCATAATAATCTCCTTTATGCAGCCTTTTTTTCTTCATTCCACAATTTTTCATATTGAATATTTAACATCTCTGAAATTGTGTTTTTTATTTTCTTGCTTTCACTTTCGCCATTCAATACTTGTGTCACTGCCGAACTTGTTACATTAATTTTATTAGCGACTGCTTTAAGTCTAATTCCATGCATTATCATTAGGCTTCTAACATATGCATATTTCATTTTTAAATCACTCCTACTAATTTTTTAAAGTTTTATAATTTTATTATAACGAATTCGTAATGAAATGTCAAATATTTTTTTCGTTACGAATTAAAAAGAGTTTGACACATCAACTAAAATATTTTATAATTAATTCCATCAAAACATTGATAAAAAACAATATTTTATTTTTTATTCACTAATTTTATTAAGGTGTTTTATGAGTATAAAAAATTTAAAAAAAAGAATATCCACTTATATAAATCAATTATTATTTGATCAAAAATTAACTCAACAGGGTTTATCGAAATTGTTAAATATAGGTGCTGGCAGACTTAATGCTTATATCAAAGAAAAAGAAATACCCAGAATTGAAACATTAATTCAACTTGCAGAAATAGGTGAAATAACTCTTGACGAACTTGTAAAAACTGATATTCCACCTAAGAAAAGAGAAATTATACCTGAAGATCATAGCATTTTTAAAAATTCTTCCGTTAATGGTCCCGTAAATATTGCAAATGGTGGTATTATTAATAACAATGTACACAATGGTGATGTTTTTAATAATACTACAGTAAAAAGATATCATAAATATGTTCCACAGCCAGGCGATTTAACAGATGAGCAATCGACTAAACTGACAGAATTAGTTAATGACATAGTAGATTGGGAAAAGAAAGTCAGACGTTCGCCAAAAAGTTATGCCGCTGTTTGGGGAGCATTAAAAAGACATTTTAATGTTACTTATTATAAGCGAATTGGTGAAGCAAATTTTGAGAAAGCCATTGCGTATTTAAAAGCATGGCGCGGCCGCTTAACACAAGTCGGCTCAAAGAGTCAAAATGATGAAACCAGAGAAAAATCACGTAAATCTCATTATACAGCCATAAATACTATAGCCAAAAAAGAATTAGGTTGGAGTGTAAGTATTTTAAAAGGATATATATATGAAAATTTTCAGGTAACATCAATGAAAGACCTTAACGATAAATTGTTAAACGAACTTTATAATAAAATGACCGCCCTTAAAAGAAAAAATAAATAATTTTAATAAATGGTCTTTAGTAATAACTAAAGACCAAACTGTGAATTAAACCTAAAATATATTCAGTTAAAGTAATGATAATAGTGGTAATAAATTCATACAGAATACCCAAAATATAAAATTCTAAAATTAAGTTACCTAAAAATAAAAAATCTCATAATTGGAGATGATTTTTATTATTAGTTTTTTCAAAAAAATATTCGAAAAAATATTTATTACTCCAACGGTCGAACCACAAATTACCAATAATATTAAAACAATTAATAATGCCGAAACATATTATAAAAATGCCAAAGCTGTATTTAATTCATTGGGGTTTGGCTTAGAAGTAAAATTAAAAAGTAACGAAGTTTTAGTTGACGATGAAACTATTTCGTTAATTCAAAAATATAAAGGAAATGATTTTAACCAGGAAGAACGTGCACAATGTAAAAAATTAATAATAGAGTCGGCAATTAAATTAGTAAAATATTCAATAGCGGAGGATATTGAATATTCACCGGCATATTTATTATATTTTAATTTATTAACTTATGATTTTCGCGCTAAAGATAGGCCTGAAATATTATTAAAAACTGAGCAATTCTTACCTTTTATTGACAAAATAACTAAAGATACTATTGGTTATAACTTGATAAAAAAAGAATATAGAGGTTGTCACGGAAATAGTTTCAATAAAGTTGAAAGACATTTAAGTGATTTTTATTTTATTTTAGGTGAAATATATAAAAAAGAATACATTTATGATAAAGCAATATTACAATTAGAAAAAGCAATTAAATTAATGCCAAATCTTTATCCTTGCATATATCAAATTTTAAGTGATATATATTTTGAACAAGAAAAATTTGATGAATCAGCAAACATTTTGAAAGTAGGTTTAAAAAAAGTAAAAGATTTAAATGAAAGAGAATGTTTAAAAAGGCAATTAAAAGGAATTAAAGATAAAATAAAAGATTATTATGATAGTCTTGATGAAGAAGTTATTAATTAACTTAAATAACATTTATTCGTTGACTAAAAAGATAAAACCATTGA
>JASDSY010000011.1:0-118 GCA_041441465.1 Candidatus Wallbacteria bacterium | reverse complement strand
TTAAACAGGAGTTTAATTGACCTGCTATGGGGTAGCAGATGACCTGTCAAGGTCAGAACCCTTATTTATTCGTTGACTAAAAAGATAAAACCATTGATTAAACAGGAGTTTAATTGAC
>JASDSY010000010.1:459917-462262 GCA_041441465.1 Candidatus Wallbacteria bacterium | reverse complement strand
TTAAATTATCTCGAAAAAAGGTCGTTTTTATAAATGGTTTTTGATTTTATTTAGTAAATATCTGCATTGCCAGGTTTTGATATTTTCATGTAAGATGTTTGTTTAAATCCAATAAAATTAAATCATGATTACGCTTACAAATGTATTGTATTTTTGAGTAACAAAGCGCAAAGTGGGTTTCGAAATTAAAAAATTTAAATACCAGTTTTGCTAAAAAAAATGGCAGTTTAAAATATGTAAATAAAACGGTATCGCTGACATTAAAGGAATATCTTTCCTTAGTTAGCAGCGATACCGTTGAATATTATCATTTCTTGAAAACTTGGCCTATTATGATACTTATAAACATTATAATGGTTTTTATATTTTTGGTATTAAAATGCTTATGCTATATTTAATATTTCAGATATTGCTTAACGTGGTCTTCTGATATTTTAAGGCTTGCACGCCAGAAATCAGGCGTGGTGATATCGATGCCGAATTTTTTTGTGAGGTCGGCGGCTTTAAACTGGCCGGTTGAGCGCAGCAATTCCTTGTAGCGCGGAACGAATTTTTTACCGCCTTCAGCTTCGTATATTTTATAAAGCCCGAGCGAAAAAAGCAGGCCGAAAGCGTAAGGGTAATTGTAAAAAGCGGCGCCGGGCGAATAATAGTGCGGTTTTAAAACCCACATGTAAGGATGCAGGTATTTATGATCAAGGCCGCTGCCATAACATTCTTTCTGCGCCTTAACCATTATTTCGCATAATTCTTCAGGCGCAAGTTCTGATTTTTCGCGGCGTTCAAAAACTTCCTGCTCGAATAAAAATCTCGAGTAGATGTCGACTATTACCTGGCTTTCATTTATAAGCTGCGTTTCGAGTATAGAAAGTTTTTCTTTCGCGTCCGCTTCTTTTAATGCCGCGTTCGTGACGATTGTCTCGCAAAAAATCGATGCGGTTTCGGCAAGCGTCATCGGCGTGCTCTTTTGAAGAACTGTAAGGCCTTTCTGGCAGTAATTATGGAAAGCGTGGCCAAGCTCGTGTGCGATCGTCGAAACCTGGTCGAGCGAGCCGTCGAAATTGCATAAAATTCTCGATTCTTCGACGCCCGGCACTTCCATGCAGAATGCGCCGCCGCGTTTGCCGTCGCGCGGTTCGACGTCTATCCAGCGGTTTTCAAAGGCATGTCTTGCGAAATTGCCAAGTTCTGCCGAAAATTCGCTGAAATTTTTTACTATGAAGTCGCATGCTTCAGGGTATGTATAAGTTTTGTTCGATTTGCCGACCGGCGCCAGAAGGTTCCACCACGGCAAAGCCTTTTGCCCGAAGCGTTCAGCTTTTTTTTTGAAATATTTACGGAATGTCGGGAATGATTCGCGCATTGCCATTAACATTGCATCCAAGGTTTTACGGTCGATGCGGTTATTGTCGAGCGACGACTCGATTCCGTCCTTGCGGCCGCGGCGTATGTTTAACGTGATGTTGTGGCCTTTGACTCCGTTTAATGACGCGGCCACTGCGCTGCCGAGCGCAGCCCAGCCCTTCATTTCAGCTTCATAACCGGCTTTCCTGATTTTTTCGTCCCGGTCATAAGCCATATTTCTAATCTTGGTGATCGGCATCTCTTCAATTTTATTTTTTATTTTTACTGCGGTTTTTAATTGTGACGTTAAAACGCCCTGTAATTTACCGAAAGCCTGCCCGCCGCTTAATGAAAGTTCGCTGGCTAGTTTCTCTTCCGCTTCGCTCATCATAAATTTGCTCTGCTCAGCGGTTTCGTAAAGGAAAAATTCATGCTCTTTCAATATGCTGTCGGATTTGACCAGCTTGCTTATATTTTTTCCGAGACTTCCTATATATCCTTTGAATATTATGTCGAGATTGCTTATTTTAACCGATAATTGTTCGATTTCCGATATCTTTTTGGATGCGAGAGTGTTGTAGGAATCGGTGGAGTAATACGAATATATATAGGATTCCATTGTCATATACATGCTTATTGCGGTATTTAACATTTCAACGGCATGGCCTATTACTGCGGCTGTCTTTTCAGTCACCGCAGGAGCTTTTTCAGATTTTTTTATATTATTATCCTTAAAATATAATTCGATGCTGCTAAGCAGTTTGACAAGCTTTTTCCAGTCTCTAACGAAATCAGCTGATTCCATTCCGCTGTAAACGTTGCCGAGGTCCCATGTAAGAGAATTTGCATCATTTTTTTTAATATTTTTTTTTGCCATTACTACCCCTCCGACTTTATATTTTTTTGTTTTTCATTAATTATACAGCATTTTAGAATAAAAATAAATATAAAAATATTTAATTTTTTGAATATTGACATCGGCAAAAAAAAATAATATAATA
>JASDSY010000010.1:276865-459817 GCA_041441465.1 Candidatus Wallbacteria bacterium | reverse complement strand
GAAGGCGCTCAAAACCAGTCTTCGACAGTAGAAGAAATATCGGCGTCGGTCGAGGAGCTTACGAGCTCGATTAACGATATAGCCGGCTCGGCCCAGAAAGCTAATGAAATGGCTACAGATACCAAGAAAGAAGCTAACGACGGCGGCATGGCTGTAAACACCTCGGTAGAAGCCATGAAACTGATCAATCGTTCATCCGAACAGATTTCTGAAATAATCGGCGTTATAAGTGAAATTGCCGACCAGACCAATTTGCTCGCTCTTAACGCTGCGATTGAAGCTGCGCGCGCCGGCGAACACGGTATGGGCTTCGCCGTAGTTGCGGACGAAGTCAGAAAGCTCGCTGAACGCTCATCCACTGCGGCTAAAGAAATTACGAACTTGATCCGCGAATCGACGACGAGAGTTACCGAAGGCATGAAACTTTCGGAACAGGCCGGAGAAGCGTTGAAGAGAATATTACTTGGCGTTGAAAAAACAGCTTCGGCGATCGAGCAAATTTCGACCGCTACCAAGGAACAGAGCTCGACGGCTAACGAAGTGGCTAAGGCTGTTGAAAACGTAGCTTCGATTACCGAAGAAAATGCAGGCGCTTCAGAAGAAATGGCCTCATCGGCTGAAGAACTTACCGGACAGGCTGAATCGCTTAAAATGCTTGTTGAAAGCTTTAAAATCGGAAAAATCGATAAGTCCGATTTAAAATTCAATAACGTCGCTGTAACCCACGAAACTAAAATCACTAAAACACCGTTAAAGAAAATAAAAAAATAAAAAAATAACATATTGGAATATCGATGGGGGCTTTAAAGGCCCCCATAGTCTTTTATAACTCTTTTAATTGTGAAATTTTTCTTTGTTATTATTATTTATTCAATTAAAAAAATCAAAAATTAAACGCAAAAATTTAATAAAAAAATAACCGTTAAAATTATGAAGTTTAAAAAACAGTTTTTAAGTTTTGGAGTGTAATTATGAAATGTCCGCGGTGCAGTAATAAGATTTCTTATATAACTACAAATTGCCCTGAATGCGGTTTTGAATTTTCATCTGAAATCTCTCAAAAAATAAGATTTTATTTTAATTTAAAAAATGAACTTAACAATTTAAAGGCGGTAAAGGAAAATTTCGATTCGCGCTTTTTAAAAATATCATCTCAATTTGAGGAATATGAAAATTTTATTTCAAATGACATGAAAGCCGCTGATATGCAGGTTGCTGACAATGATATTACGACGCAAACCGTGAAGCCTTTTAAATCTGAATTTATGCCTCAAAACTCGGAAGATTCGATCGAGAAAATTGAAACTTCTGATAATAAATTAAATAAAGATACCGTAAATGCTGTGTCAGAAAAAAGCGGCATGGGAAATTCGGAAACCGTTTCGACTCAACCCGCCGACACGCATGATGAAATTAAAGCGCTTGGAGCTTCGGTTGAAAAGCCTTCAACTTCTATTCATGACATAGCGGCTCAGAAAAAGAGCGCTTTTAATACTGTGAAAAAACCGGCTTCGCCGGCCTCCCCGGGAATCGCGAAACAGGGAGCCGGTTTTAGTGCCGGAAATTTTAATGTTTCGCCCGGAAATTCTGAAGACGTGAACTTCGAGCTTGCGCTTGGCCAGAAATGGCTTCTTGTGGCAGGTATTGTAATAGTATTATTCGGCGTCGGGTATTTCTTGAAATACTCGTTTGACCAGAATTGGATAGGCCCGGCCGGCCAGGTGGCGCTCGCTTACCTTCTCGGCGCGGCTTTTTTAGTCAGCGGTTCAAAGCTCAAAAACTACGGTTATGATAATTATGGACTTTACCTTATAGGCGGCGGCATAGCGACTCTTTATTTCGCGGCATTCGCTGGATTCGCGCTTTATACGCCGCAGTTGATCGACCAGTACCTGTCATTTATAATAATGATAGTGGTAACGCTTCTAGCGGGCGTGCTGGCGGTCCATCACGATACCAAAGGATTAGCTGTAATAGGTATTATCGGCGGCTTTTTGACGCCGATACTCTTGAGCACAGGTAAAGATAATGTTTACGGGCTTATGACATATATGAGCTTATTGAATATTGGTATTTTTTGCCTGTCGTTTTATAAAAAGTGGGATCTGCTTAATACGCTCGGGTTCGCGTTCACTTACCTGCTTTATTTCGGCTGGTATTCACATCATTACAATCAGGAAAAATTCTGGCCGGCCGTATTATACCTGAATTTGTTTCATTTGATATATTGTTTCGCGCCTTTTGTTTATGATATGAGAACACGCTCGAACGATATGGTGGAAAGTTTTAAAATAATAGCTATTAACGCTTTTCTTTCATTCGGATTAAATTACATGATTATTAATGCCTACGCCGGCAAGGAATGGGTCGGCGTCGTCAGCGTAATTTATGCTGTGATTTATCTCGGCATGGCTTCGTATATGCTTAAAAAGCAGATGCACAAGCAGGAAGCGTTTACCGTTTTCATCGCGCAGGCAGCTTTATTTTTAATAATAACCGTCCCGATAATTTTTTCGGGTCACTATATAACGATATTCTGGGCGGCGCAGGCGTTCATATTGTTTTATATCTCTCAAAAACTCGAGCGCGGAAGCGTTTTAACAAGTTCATACGTTCTGTTTATAATCGTCACGCTAAAATTTCTATTCTACGATTACACTGAAATATTTAAATTGTCGCTTGACCACCTTGCTTTTGTGCCTAATAATTATAATTATCTGATTGTCGAACGTTATATCACGACGATATTGCTGCTTTGCGTGTCTTATTTTACGGGTTCAATGGCGCGTAAATCTTTTTCGCAGTTTACTTTCAGCGCCGAGGTGAAGGACAGCGCGCTTATTTTCACTATGTGGAGCATAGTCCTCTTTATTGTCTGCAATATTGAAACTTCAGCTTTTTTCTATGAATATCTGCCGAAAGCTAAATTTGCGGCTGTTTCGGTATTATGGACTATATTTTCAATATGTTTCATGGGGCTTGGATTTGCTAAAAATAATTATACACTCAGAAAAGCCGCTCTTGGCTTATTCGGTGTTACGATCATAAAGGTTTTCTTTTATGATATGGCTAACGCTTCGACGCCTTACAGGATATTCTCGTTTATGGTGCTGGGTTTTATATTGATAATCGCGTCGTTCCTTTATTATAAGTTTAAAACACAAATAATGAGCGCGCTGTCAGGTGAAGATAAAAATAATGAAAATCAAAAGAGGTATTGATATGTTTATGCTGAATAAAAATATAATCGTATTATTTAGTCTGTTTGCAGTTATTTCCATTTGTTCATTTATAAATGTTTCAGCTGTTCATGCGGCGAATGATCCGGCGGAATTTCGTTACAGCGTCGAATTGAAAAATGATTTCATTAAAGATACTATTTATCAGGTGCCGCTAAACACTGAAATTATTGAAAAGTGTATGCCTGAATGCCGTGATATCCGTATCATCGATCCTCAAACCAAATCGGAAGTGCCGTATGTGATAATCGACAATCAAATTCCGGCGGAATCGATCCAGAATTATGATATGCCTATAAAGGAATATGTTGACGAAACGAATGCGGCTACACTCGTACTTTCGCTTCCGGACGGCCATAAGCCTATCGAATGTATTGAATTATCGACGCCTAATCAGGATTTTAAAAAGAATATAATACTTTTTGGCGCAAATGATTTGAAAAATTGGGTTAAATTGAGCGAAGACAATATTTATGATTTTTCATCGCAGGTTGATTACAGAAAAACCCTGATTAATTGCCCTGACGGTAAATTAAATTTTTATAAAATCCAGATTATAGATACGACCCCGCTTTCGAATACCGAACAGAAATCAATCAATTTAAAGTACGAAGGCCTTGATTTCAGTGTTAATAAGTTAAAGAATGAGAAATTAAAAATTAATTCAATTACCGGCCGTACTAATTTTCAGAAATTTAAAGGGAAAACGGTAATTTATCAGAACAAGGACTTTTCGGATTTTAATGCGGCGGTAGCTAAAAATAACGATACGGTAATTATCGTAAGGGCGGCTTTGCCTTTTGAAAAAATAAGCTTCAATATTTCAAATTCCTATTACTACAGGAAAATAACTGTATATTCCAGCGAAACCGGCGTTGAAAATTCATATCAGTACTTGTGCCAGAGCATACTTTTTAATTATCCGGACGAACTGAGGAATGCTAAAAACCATATTCGCTATTCATCACCAAAGCATAATTACTATAAATTCGTGATTGAGAATAAAAATAACCCGCCGCTTTCTATTAATTCCATAAATTTTGAGTATGTGGCGCAGAATTTATATTTTATAGCGCTTAACGACGCATCGGCGCTTGGCTTATATTTCGGGCATGATAAAATTGCCGCTCCTGATTATGATATAAAAAATTTTCTTAACGAGGGAAATTGGTATAAGAAGCCATATAAACAGGTAATGGCGCCTTCGCTTGTGAAAAATAATGAAAATGTCAAGGAAGTCGTATCGGCAGACAAAAAAGGCGAGCTCGAAAAAACGCTGCTTATCGTAATAATTACACTGCTTGTAGCCGGACTTTGCTTCTGGCTTTATAAACTTCTTAATTACGCTCCGCCGGCACAGCAGTAAAAATGGTATTTTATAATTTGAGAGTGTAATATAACGGAGTAAAAAAAAGCATACATTTAAAAAAGCATATTAAAATAACAAAAATTGATTTAATCACTAAAAGGGTTTAATTTTGGGCGAATTTAATTCAATATTGACAAATAAGTCTAAATAAAGTATAATAACGTAAATTTTCAGCCGGCTTGCACTTTTAAAACACGAAACATTGTTGTTTGTAATATAGTGTGAACCGGTTTAATTTTAACAAATCAAAATAATGGAAGGGTGTATAATGACTACAAAAGAAAAAAAAGCTCTCTCAAGTGCCGAAGCGAAAGGCGATTGTCTTAATACAAATAAGGACGTAGAATCGCTGAAGAAGTCATTTCTTTACAATATTGAGTATTTTCTTGCAAAAGACCAATATACCGCAACGAACTTAGACCGTTATTTAAGCCTTGCTTTTACGGCAAGAAGCCGCCTGATCGACGGCTGGATACGCACTCAGCAGGCGTACCATTTGAATAATGTAAAAAGAGTTTATTATCTTTCACTCGAATTTTTGATGGGACGTACCCTCACAAACAGCTTGATAAACCTCGGAATATATGACGCCAGCGCTCGGGCCATGAAAGAACTCGGTTATGATATCGAGGAATTGAACGAAGAAGAACGCGACGCCGGACTTGGCAACGGCGGTCTCGGAAGACTTGCCGCATGTTTTCTCGATTCGATGGCTACCCTTCAGATACCCGCTCACGGTTATGGGATACGTTATGAATACGGCATATTTAACCAGAAAATAATAGACGGATTTCAGGTTGAAAAACCTGACGAATGGCTTATTAACGGGAATCCATGGGAAATCGCCCGCCCGGAAGGCGCCATGAAAGTTAAATTCTTCGGAACTACCGAGACTACTCATGACCATACAGGAAGGATCAAGGTAAAATGGCACCAGGGCGAAGAAGTTTTAGCATGGCCTTATGACGTGCCGGTTCCGGGCTACGGCAATAATACCGTAAATACGCTGCGCTTATGGTCGGCGAAAGCGTCGGAAGATTTCGATCTTGATTACTTTAACCACGGCAGCTATATGCGCGCCTGCGAAAGAAAAGTAATGACGGAAAATATTTCAAAGGTGCTTTATCCGAACGATAACAACTACGAAGGTAAGGAATTGCGTTTGAAACAGCAATACTTCTTTGTTTCAGCATCGGTCCAGGATATAGTGCGCCGTTATAAGATACATAATCCTGATTTTAAAAATTTCTCGGATAAAATTGCGATACAGCTTAATGACACCCATCCGTCGCTTGCAATACCGGAGCTAATGAGAATATTTATAGACGAAGAAAAGCTTGAATGGAATGACGCATGGAATATCTGCATTAAAACTTTCGGCTATACCAACCACACAGTTCTTCCGGAAGCCCTCGAGACTTGGCCGGTCGAGCTTATGGAAAAACTTTTGCCAAGACATATGCAGATAATTTATGAGATAAATTACCGTTTCCTGCGTGAAGTAGCATACCGCTATCCGGGCGATCTTGACAAGCTGAAAAGAATGTCGATCATCGATGAAAGCGGCGAGAAAAAAGTAAAAATGCCTCAGCTTGCGATAATTGGCAGCCATTCGATAAACGGTGTCGCGGCGCTTCATACTGAAATCCTTAAAAAGAGCATTTTTAAAGATTTTTACGAATTTTTCCCGGAACGTTTCAATAATAAAACGAACGGCGTTACACAGCGCCGCTGGCTCGAAAAATCAAATCCGAAACTATCGGACCTTATCATATCGAAACTTGGTAAAGGCTGGATTACTAATCTTTTTGAACTTAAAAAATTAGAACCGCTTGCTAAAGATAAAGCTTTCCAGAAACAGTGGCTCGATGTTAAGCACGCAAACAAAGAACGTCTCGCTAAAATCATAGAGGCGAAGAATAAAGTTAAAGTAAACACCGACTCGCTTTTCGATATACAGGTAAAGAGGATTCACGAATATAAGCGCCAGACTTTGCTCGCATTATATTGCATAGCGCTTTATAACCGTATCAAGAAAAATCCGAATGCTGATTTTGTGCCCAGGACAATAATATTCGGCGGTAAATCCGCGCCTGGTTACATGATGGCTAAATTAATGATTAAATTCATTAACAGCATAGCCAACGTCGTTAATAACGATCCTGCGATAGGCGATAAACTTAAAGTAATATTCCTTGAAAATTACGGTGTTTCGCTCGCCGAAAAAATATTCCCGGCCTGCGACCTGTCCGAACAAATTTCGACTGCCGGCACTGAAGCGTCAGGGACTGGCAATATGAAATTTGCGTTAAACGGCGCGCTTACTATAGGAACGCTCGACGGCGCCAACATCGAGATCAAAGAAGAAGTCGGCGATAACAACATATTCATATTCGGCTTGAAAGAGCATGAAGTTACCGCGATTAAAGCTGCCGGATATAATCCTATGTCTTATCTTGAAAGGTCACATGAATTGCAGGAAATATTCAGGCTTATAGAAATAGGGTTTTTCACTCCTGAAAATCCAGGCATATTCAAGCCGCTTGTCGATTCTATATTGTTCCAGGATAAATACTTATTGCTGGCGGATTTCGAAAGCTACTGCGCCTGCCAGGATAAGGTTGCCGAAACATATAAGAACAAGGAAAAATGGGCTGAAATGTCGATCCTGAACGTAGCGCGCATGGGCAAGTTTTCCAGCGACAGGACCATTACCGAATATGCGAAAGAGATCTGGAACACTCCAAGCTTTGAAATAAAAACTAAAGAATAATATTTTGAAATAACACATTTAAAGTAAATTCGAATAATTGAATATATTTATTTTTTCAGGGCGCACGCAAGGGCGCCCTGAATTTTTTATGTACGATTAGAAACCGCGCCGTGACTGAAGTTAATTTTTACTTTTATAAAACATAACTTTAATATTTTCTGATTTTTAAGATGGCTGACCCGGGATATGACGGCTATGTCCATTAAAAAAATAAAATATTCAAATTAATAATTGACTAAAAAAGTTAAATTTGCTAAAATAACCACGATTTTTATAATGAACGTATTTATTAAAATATTATTAAGGAAGCATTTGAATTGATATTTAATAATTGTTATAAGATTTTAATAAAAAAAATTTTAAAACCTGTCGCTATTTTTTTTATAATTACCTGCCTTTCACACGGCTTTATATTTAACTTAAACAAAGCGGTCGCTTATAATCAATCCACGCTTTCATGGCGTATTCTTACAACAAAACATTTTAACATATATTATCATAACGATGACAATATATTCGCCGCTGCCGTTTCCAAAATTGCAGAAAATTCATTCAAAGACATAAGCGAAAAATTGAAATGCCCGGCATTGAAAGTGAAAATTCCGCTTATATTACATGATTTTACAGATTCCGCTTACGGCTATACTAATGTGCTGCAAAATAAGGTATGGATAAGCATCACTCCGCCTGACGCTTTTGAACTCGCGGACAGGGTCTGGGTCGAGTCGCTTATACGCCACGAACTTACACATTATCTGATGGGGACTAAGCTTGATAAAAATGTGAAATACGGCACCGGCAGAATACTCGGCTGGGGAATACTTCCTATGTGGTTCATTGAAGGCGTTGCGCAGCGCGAGGAATCCTCATGGAACGAAGTTAAGGATTCGGCAGTCAGGACCGCTGTGTTATCGAATAAGCTGTTCGACTTGAATAAACTGCAGATTTTTTATTATTTTAATTATTACGGCCGCCGTTTGGGATATCACATCGGTAACTCGATCGTAGATTTTATGGCTGATAAATTCGGCGAAAGCTGCATTCCTGAAATTATAGACCAGGCCCCTTACAAAATAAACGGATTCAATATAGCAGTCAAGAAGGTTACAGGCCGGTCTATGTCTGAGATTTTTAAAATGTGGCAGGAAGAAATGCGCGCTAAATACAGCGAGCAGATAAAAAACAGGATAAGCCTTGCCGGCTATGTAAAAACCGGCTCCACTAATGAAAATTATATAGTTAACGATATTGGAATAAATATTAATCCGCGGTTTGATTGTTCGGGCGGCTGTTTTTATTATCTTTCTAACGATGCGCGCGACAGCAAGCGCCTTTCTTTGATAAGGCAAGATAAATCAGGCTCGGGCCGCCGCTGCCTTCTTGAAAATATAGAGGATAATTTCTTTCTGGATAAAACTTGCGGATATATTTATTTTGCACGCAAAACCCTTGATTTATATGATAACCTTAAGTCGGATATATTTAAATATAATTTGAAAAGCGGCGAAGTGAAAAGGGTTTCAAAATGGCTGCGCGCGCAGAATCCGGTTTTAGATTATTCCGATAATAATATATTTGTGGTTATATACGAATCGGGTACGACGAACATATGCAAGATAGATAAAGATGGCAAGATAGTCGAAAGGATAACTCAAATCGGTTATGATTCTTCTATATATGACATTCAAATGGCTAGAAATAACGAATCCGACGCCGCAATGCCTAAAATTTTATTTATGAACTATTTTAAAAACGGCAGACACGATATCGCGTTTGTCAATTATGATAAAACCAGCCCTGATTACGGTAAAATCATTCCAGTAACCGGCTTCGACGGGATGATTTTAAAACCTAAAGTGTTTTATGAAGGCGGTAATAATTATACCGCGTATTTTATTAAAGCTGTTGATTCAATTTTTAATATATGTTCGATAAAGTTTGAAATAGACAGCCGCCATATAAAAATTAAGGATTTTTCGCCGGTCACTAATTTCAAGGAATCTGTTTTGGATTTCGATTATGATTTTAAAAATAAGAAAATCGCCGTTATTACTTTAGCCTCCGGCGGTACTGATATCGCGATTCTCGACGCTTCAAAAAATATATACGGCCCCGGTTACGATGAGAGAAAAAAAGAATGTGTCAAGAAATATTCAGTGGTAAACTGCAATAATGAAATTGAAATAAAAACTTCATTATCCGAAAAACGGACATCCGAGGTTAATGTCATTAAAAACGGCGACTACCATATAATGCCTTATAAAACTGTTCCAAAGCTTGAATATGTGATTCCGATGCTAGGGTCGCAGTCGTCTAAAACGCTGTACGGCGTTACGGGCAGGGTTTCCGATCCAATCAGCAGGCATGTATTTGATTTTCAAACGCTTTACGGCGGAAAATATCATAACCTTGCCGGCACTTATACTTATAAAGGTTTCAGGCCGACTGTCGGCGTGAGCGTATATGATATAACCCGCGATTTACGGCCCGGCGTGCTTGAAAATTTCAAGGGAATAGATTTGTTCGCAAATTATAAGTTATGGAATAACAGTCTTACCATAAGCCTTTTTGACCGTGACATTTCATCGAATTCCATTTCGCCGCTTCTGGCGCTTCGCGATGTGAAGCTGCTGACAGGCGAGAAGAAGGACCGCGGCTACAGCTTTAAATTTACTCAATATAGCGCGGAAAATACGGTTGATTCAGAGATTCATCCTATTAATGCGCATTTAATAAATATTTTTCACCAAAACAGTACAGCCAGACTTAATTCATTCTATAATTACAGGATAAATAGATACGATATTTCGAAATGGATGATTTTGTCAGAAAAAATAAAAAATACCGTTAAATTGCGTGTATACGGCGGCGAAGCTTTTGGAGATTACGATTTTCAGGTCGGCGGGTACCGCGATTTGCGAGGCTATTCAACATTGAATCTGGTCGGTAAAAAAGTAATGGCGTATTCCATGGAATATTCGCACATGGCGATTAACGAGCCTTTAAAATTACGGGTTTTTTCGATAAATAAAGTTTATCCTGACCTCTTTTTCGACAGCGCCGCGGTTTATAATGACGGTATTTCTAAAAGATGGCATAGCTCGGCCGGCCTCGAGTTTAAAATGCGTGTGCTGATATTCAAAAAAACGCCTTTGATAGGAAAATTCGGAATAGCTAAAAGGCTTTCTGATGATAAGGCCACCGAAACCTATACGGCTTTTGAACTTAAATATTAAGAACCCGGATGTTTTATTCATTAATAACTTATTTATGGTATTACCGGCCGCTCTGATTGAAACATTCTGGATATGGAATATTCATTGGAATGGTTGACAATAATAAAAAATAATTGTATAATATAATTTGAAAAACTAAAACTAATAGTTGATTTAAAAAGTATTGAAATAAAATACTTAATATTTATCGATGTTTGAGGTATAAAATGTCTGAAATTGACGAAAAGAAAATTAACAATTCAAACGATGCTGATTTAGCCGGATTCGAGGATGCCAGTGCCATAATAAAGAAAGGCCTTCTTGACGTAAATACGGTTGATTATTCTAAAACCACTATTTCTTATACTCAGGAGCCGGACGGCAGTTTCAAGGTCGAATGGATGGTTGATGACGCCCAGATACCTGATTTCTTAAAAAGGATGTTCCCTTTTATAGGAGCGGGGCTTTTAATACTTGTGTCGATTCTTTTTTTGGCGTTTTTCTATGATGTTTTCGGCGTCTGGCTTTTGGCGATTGCGTTATGCGGCTGGGCAGGTTATTCGATATATGCAGGCATAAAAAATAAAAGTGAAAAATATACGTTTTTAATAGGACTTGATAACTTTGTTATAATCCATGACAGGGTTTTTAAAAGCGAAAAAATATATTCATACAACGATTTAAAAGGCGTTGAGCTTTTAATGACGGGTACAGAGGATACATGGGGCCAGGGTATGGCGATAACCGAAAAAATGGGGCGTTATCAATTATCCGGGAAAAAAGAATCGGTAGAATTATTATGTAAAACGATAGACGTATTTTTCAGGACGATTAAGGCGAAACGTAAAAAACTCGGTAAAGAAGATAAAATAACAGTTGTCGGAATGTAATTTTTTTATAAATATAAAACGGAATATGCTTATAATAGAAAGGGAGGAATGATAAATATGCCGTTATACGAGTATAAGTGCGATAAATGTTCAAAAATGGTTGAAGTTTTTATGCATTCTTCGAAAGAACCGCACCCTAAATGTGAAAATTGTTCGTCGGAGATGAGGCGTGTTCTTCACCCATCGGCGGTAATATACAAAGCAAGCGGTTTTTACACGACTGATTACGGTAAGGGCAAGTCGCATCTGGCAAAAGATAAATCTGAAAAGTAGTATGTTAGTTTTTGATACTATTTTATAAAACCTTATGTAAAAGCCGAATTTATATAATTCGGCTTTTATTTTCAAAATTTATTTCGAAAATGTTTTTTTGCGCTTAATTGTCCGATGCCATTCTATTTTGAAAAAGGAACCGGTATTTATGATAAAAAATTTGGGGATAGTTTTTGGAATTTTGATCGCCATTTATTATTATTTTAAGAGATATTTCAGAAAATTTGTAAATGCGGCGAATAATGCCAAAGACGAGGACACGAAAAATGAGTAATTGTATTTTAATTGTGAAGTTTGAATTTTTTTAAATGATGATATCTTTTAAATTATTTTATTTTTTGCTATAATTAAAATATATAATTATCGGATTTTTGAAATTATTTTTAGTATTTTTAGAAATTATAATAATGCGGTGTGAAATGGTTGAGAAAATATTTAAAGACGGCAAGTTAATAATAAAAGGTTCTTCAGGCACGGTTTTTAATAATAAAAGCACACCGGCCAAACCTGGAGTTATACAGGCGCGCGCTAAAAAAGACAGCAATTATGAGAATGCGGGAAGAGACAATACTCAGGTTACTGCCGATGTAAAAGAGCGCATAAAAAAACTCCGTGACCTTGAAAGTATGGAATCCATTATAAGCCTTATCGAGTTTTTCAGTCATCCTCAATGGAATGTACGAAAAATGGCTTCTGACGCTATTATCGAATGCAAGGAAAAAGCTGTTTCGCCGGTTTCGCAAACTATTTTTCTGGCGCAGGCAAATGTAGATGACGACACTCTTTACTGGAGCATCAGAACTCTGGGCGCTATCGGCGGAAGTTCTTCCACTCCGCTCGTTACTCTTCTTAATTCAGCGACTGTTCCTAAGCAATATAAAATATTCATAGTAAGAAGCCTTGAAGGATGTAAAAATAACGAGGGCATAGCCGCGCTTATTAACTGTTTCAAGGACGAATCATGGATCATACGCAAAGAAGCCTCTAACGTTCTTATAAAAATGGGCGAATTTATCGTGCCGTACCTTAAAAATTCGTTTACATCCGATAACGAGGACATAAGATACTGGTCGATAAAGGTTTTAGGGGGGATTCTGGGAAAAGGCGCGATCGAATATTTTAAAAAAATGCTTAATTCGCCGAAACGCGATATGCGATATTTCGCTGCGGCAGCGCTTGGCGAAATTGACGATGACGAGGCTATAGACGTTTTAGCAGAAGCATTTTGCGATGAGTCATGGCTGGTGCGGGCTCAGGTGGCAGAAATTCTCGAGAAAAAAGGCAAGCGCTCGATAAAGGTGTTAAAAGCGATTCTGGAAAATGGAAATTCGGATGCGAAATATCTTTCTATTAAGCTGATGAGTAAGATTCTCGGACGTGACGCTATAGCGTATATATCGAAGATAACTGAAAAAGCCGACACCGAGCTGAAATTTTTTGCGCTGTCGGCGATCGCTGAAACTATGGATGAAAGCGTAATTCCTACTTTACTAGCGGCGCTTTCTGATAAAGTCTGGCTTGTGCGTAAGCATGCATCGGCACTTTTAGAGAAATTCGGAACCAAGGCGCTTCCGGTATTGATGGATAACATTAAAGTATCGACCGATGAAAATATAAGATACTGGTCGATTGCTACTATATGCGGCATGGGTTCGGCGGCGCTTAACGAAATTAAGATGCTGCTTGAAATACTGGATAAAAAAGAGAAAATAACAATTATTCAAAATATAAAAAATGATACGGTAATGGATATTATCGACAAGTTTTATGAGCTGCTGGCGAATAAATTCTGGCCTATCAGGAATGAAGCCAGCAAAAAATTATCGGAGAATGCGCATAAGCTCGTTCCTTCGATATTCGAACACTATAACAGCCCTAATGCCGACATAAAATACTGGGTTTCACAGATAATTAAAAACAATAAAGACAAACTGAAAATGCCGCTTTTAAATTATGTGAACGATCCTGAAAATTTAAGAAACGCCGCGTTCAAGCGTGAGACGGCTATCGAGATTTTGATAAAAATGGGCGAAATCGACACATTATGCAGCGTCGTTGAAAATTCTCTTAAAACTTCAGATAAGCCTCTTCTTGACAAGCTCTGTTCGAACGAATACTTCGAATGCATGTATAGCGCTTATGTCGACGACAGTTTCGATCAGAAATCCAAAAATTTCAAAAATTTTGTCATCGAGGCCTTAAAAAAGAATGTAAATGAGCATCTTGATCAGATGCGCAATACGCTGATGACGAAGACCGGAAATACTGAAAAGCTTGTCAAAATTCTCAGCGAATGCGATGATCCGACGATAAAGGAATTGATGGTCGGGCTGATAAAGCATGATGAGCCGGAAAGCCAGCTTGATTCGATAAAAGCTGTCATAAAAAATGTCGCTGATGACGAGAAACTATTTGACTCGATTATTAAAGCTTTTCTTGCCAATGACGACAACGGCCGTTTAAAATTCATAAGCGAGGTGCCGGCGCCTAAGAATCAATACCTGATTAAATATTTATGCAATCAGTTTAAGATATTTAACGAAAATGACTGTTTATGGTGTGCGCGCCTGCTTGTAGAATGGCATCTTGAAAACCACGATGCGGTGGCTGATCTTATAGCGCAAACAGCCGATCCGAAGATAAAATTCTGGCTGGTTAAAGCGCAGAACCACCTTAAAGGCGTCTCATTTTTATAATGTGTCCGCCCCGTAAATAATTTTCAACTTGAATTTTTAATAAATCGGAAGGAAGATTAAATTGAAAATAGTTCATCAAAAAAAATGGATAGCTCTTGTTATTGATTGTTATACAGGCCAGAATGAGCAGGTGCTGGCTATTCTTTATTCAAAAATGCCGAAGGATTCCGGAGTCGAAATACGCGACTCTAAAATCGAGGGACAAAATTCGATAGTCGCTTATTTTTTTGAAAAAGACGCCAAATTGATGGAAGATGTAAAAAAATCCATTAAAAACGATAAAAATATGTTTGACGGAACGGATAATATTAAATTTGAGACTTATATAGTGAACGAAGAAGATTGGGCTAATTCGTGGAAGCAGTTTTTTACGCCGAGAAAGCTTGGCAAAAAAATAATAGTGACCCCTTCCTGGGATAAATTTAAACCCAAAAATGGCGAGTTGCCTATATTGATAGAGCCGGGAATGGCTTTCGGCACCGGACATCATGAAACTACTCATCTTTGCGTTAAGCTTATAGAAGAATATGTAAAAAAAGACGATATCGTTTTTGACGTAGGCACCGGCACCGGCATTCTGGCGATAGCGGCCAGGCTTTTGGGCGCCGATCTTGTCGTGGGAACCGATATAGATAAATATGCGGTAAAAGTCGCGAAAGAGAACATAAAAATAAACAAATGCAGCGACAGGGTGAAGGCTTTTTACGGTAATCTTCTTAGTTTCAGAAACAAGATAAAAGACGAGCTTATTTTGAGAAAGTGCGACGTTATAGTCTGCAATATATTGAAGGACGCTGTATTACGGATTGCGGATAAATTGAATGAGATGCTGCGTCCGGGCGGTATCGTAATAATATCCGGAATACTCGGCACGCAGTATGAAGAAGTCGAAAAAGCATTTTGCGCATGCGGATTTAAGCCTAAACGGCTTGTCGGCGAAAATGAATGGGTCGCCTGCTCGTTTCAAAGCCAGATGCCTGAGATTATGAAATTAAAGAAAAACAAAAAATAATTTCGGGGCGTTAAATTCAATTCTTGACTTATTAGATATAATTTTATATACTATACTGATAAAATTTAGTGTTTTTACGCGTTTAACCAGCGTGAAAATATCGTTAAAACTTGAAAATATAATAAATTTAGGAGGTTTTTACCTTGTTTAAGAGCATTCTGGTGCCTGTTGACGGTTCAAATTACGCTGAGTCGCAGGTAAAGCACGCTATCGAAATAGCGGCAATTTTTAAGGCTAAAATAACTCTTCTTTATGTTATTGACATAAAGATCGTTGAAGGGCCGCTTTTACGCGATCTTACATTTTTATCGGAAACTGTTACAAGTTTTGAATATCATAATGAGGTAAAAAACTCTCTGGAAGAAAAAGGCGCAGCTGCGCTTGAAAAAGCGAAAAAGCTTTGCGAAGAAGCTAAAGTAACGTATGATTGCAAAATATTGCCCGGCATAGTATCGAATACGGTCGCTGAGCAGGGCAAAGTATGCGATCTCGTGGTAATGGGGAAACGCGGTGAGAATGCGAGCTTTGGCGGAGTATTTCTCGGCTCGGTCGTCGAAGCTGCTTCCAGGATGTTAAATAAGCCGGTGCTTGTCGTCGATGAACAATTCAGGCCGATAAAAAAGATTTTATATGCATACGACGGTTCGGCTTCTGCCAATAAAGGACTTCAGGTTCTTGCCGAGTTTACGACTGAACGCAAGCTTGATGTTTCCGTAGTCACCGTGGCGGAAGATGATTCTGAAGGCAAAGGCGTATTAAGCGAAGCAGTAAGTTATTTAAATAATTATAATATCACGCCGACTGAAATTCTTAAGGTTTCGGCCGATCCTGTGGGCGAGATTATAAGCACCGCCGGTGAAATAGGCGCTGATATGATAATGATGGGGGCATTCGGCCACTCTACGTTTCAGCAGATGCTTTTAGGTTCTAACACTACGCTTTTAATCAGGGCGGCAAAAATACCAGTGTTTTTATATAGATAGTTTTTTAGTATTTTAATAACGACTGAAACTGAAACTTATAAAACTTAAATAAAATCGTGTTTTTGGGCGCGTTAAACGCGCCCGTACTTTTTATGATGAGAAAGATGGAATTTTTATGGAAAGTGAACTGCCTTTAGAAATTGATGAACGTGAGCTTGAAAAGTACCGTGCGATAGTTCTTGAAGTAAAAAAAGGCTCCATAGCCGCCGGTGCCGGAATAAAAAAAGGCGACAGGATCATTACGATTAACGGTTCGATCATAAGGGACCTTATTGATTATCAGTATTCTATGGCCGACGTTAATTTGAAAGTGCTGGTCGAAAGATCAAAGACAGAATTGATTGAGTTCGAGATTGAGAAAGATTACGAGGAAGACCTCGGCGTAAGCTTCGAGAAGGCCGTTTTTGACGAAGTGATGAAATGCTGTAATAATTGCATTTTTTGCTTTATGGCGCAGATGCCTGAAGGAATGCGCGAAACTCTTTATTTGCATGATGACGACTACCGCCTTTCTTTTCTTTACGGTAATTTTATAACAATGACGCGGATGAACGAAGAGGATTTCGAACGGATAAAATCTCTTTACCTTTCACCGCTTTATATTTCAGTCCATACGACGAACGTTAAACTGCGCAAACAGATAATGCACTGTCATAAAGCGGAAAACATAATGAAACAGCTCGAAGAATTAACGTCGAGCGGCATTTCGATCCATACTCAGATAGTTTTAATGCCCGGCGTAAATGACGGCGAAGAGCTGGTTAAAACGATCGAAGACCTTTCGTATTTTTATCCGCAGCTCGAAAGCATTGGTATTGTTCCGGTCGGCCTTACTAAATACCGCGACGACCTTACGCCGTTAAAAAGTTTCGATAAAAAGAGCGCGCTCGAAGTGATTAATACGGTTAAGCCGTTTCAGAGCAAATTCAGGCGCCGCTTTGATAAAAGCCTGGTATATCTTGCCGATGAATTTTACTTTTTGGCCGAACAGCCGCTGCCTGAGGGCGAGGAATATGACGGCTATCCGCAGTATGAAAACGGAATTGGGATTGCCCGTTCGTTCCAGGATGATTTTCATTCGATGCGCAATAAGATTCCTTCGAAACTTAAATATTCAAAGGAGTTTACTCTGGTTACGGGAGTTCTGGGGGAAAAAGCGCTCGCTAATATAATTAACGATTTGAATACGAGGGTGGCCGGTTTGAAATTGAACCTTGTCGCCGTCGAAAATGAATTTTTTGGTGAAAAAATAACAGTATCGGGCCTTGTCACCGGCCGCGACATTATAAATCATTTTCAGAAAAATCCGCGCGATATACCTGAAAATATTGTGATACCGAAAATAATGCTTAATGATGACAGGTTTTTGGATGATGTGACTATTGACCAGATGGCGGATGAGCTTGATTCGAATGTCCAGATCATAGATAATGATTTTGAAAGTCTTTTACGCTTGATAACGGGTTAATCGCATTTATAAATAATATAAAACGAGGGGAATGACTGAATGCTTCCAAAAGTAGTTATTGTAGGAAGGCCGAATGCCGGCAAATCTACGTTATTTAACAAAATTATTGGCAAAAGGCGCGCTTTGACTCATGAAACGCCTTACCTGACAAGGGATTTCATGACCGAAGAGGTCGCGTGGAACCGCGTGTTTTTTGAATTGATCGATACCGCAGGTATTGATTCTACTTTAAAAAATACGCTCAACAAAAAAATAATCGAAATGCTTACCCGTAAGATCGAGGAAGCCGAGATTATAATATTTACGGTTGACGGAATGTCGCAGGTTACGCTTCTGGATGAGCAGATAGCTAATCTTATCAGGAAGATGGGCAAGGAAATAATCCTTGTGATAAATAAAGTCGACGGTCCTAATAAATTAAAGGTGAATTACGAATACAGCAAATTCGGGTTCGAGAAAGTCATGAACGTTTCCTCCGTACACGGCACCGGTATCGGCGATTTACTCGACATGATAACTGATATTTTAAAAGAGAACGGCCATTCCGAAACTCCTGAAGAAAAAGAGCCGGAGCCGGATGAAGAACGTCTTACCAAACGCGGCACGACTAAAACTTTGAGCCGCCGCCGCCGCAAGGAAATCGAGGAAGAGGCATTGAAAAAGGAAACGGCCTCGAAGGAAAAGGACGAAAAAGGCAATGAATACGATCCGAACGCGGCTATAAAAATCGCCGTCGTAGGCCAGCCGAATGCCGGCAAATCATCGATCTTGAACGCGATATTAGGATATGAACGCACGCTCGTTTGCGAGGAGCCCGGCACTACGCGTGATTCTATCGATACGAATATCACTTTTGAAAACCGTAAGATTACTTTGATCGATACGGCCGGCATACGTAAAAATACTTCGGCTTATGATAAAATAGAGTATTTTTCGGTGAACCGCGCGATAGCTACGCTTGAAAAATGCGACGTGGCTATAATAATGATAGATGCGGTAAAGGGCATCACTTTTCAGGATAAGCACATACTCGATGTCGCTTTGACAAACGGCAAGGGCGTCGTCATATCGTTCAATAAAATCGATATGATTAAGGGCAAAGACCTTGAGAGCGTGAAACAGGACCTCGTAAATTATCTGCATAACGAGTTTCCTGACTCGGCGCATGTGCCTAAGTGCTTCGTCAGCGCGATGAAAAATCTTAACGTTTTCGAGCCGCTGCAAACGGCGATAAGGATATATGAGGCTGTCGTCAATTCCAAAATTACGACTTCCATGCTAAATTCTTATATCACTGAAATAATTTCACTGCATCCGCCGGTTTCGTTCAAGGGAAGGATGCTTAAGATCTACTATTCGACGATGGTAGCTAAAACGCCGCCGACTTTCGTTTTATTCGTCAACAATACGAAGCTCGTCTCGTCGGCCTACGAAAGATATATAAAAAATAAATTAAGGCAGGCGTTTCACTTCGAAGGCTATCCGATAAGAGCTAATTTCAAGACCAGTATGTCAAAAGCCTCAAAAAATCAGTAATCGCTTTTAAATAAAATAATCCGCGCTAAATTGGAATATAATGATATTTTAATTTAGCGCGGCGGTTATATGCGCGCGTTAATTGTAAATAATTTTTAAAATATCATTGTTATCTGATAAATTATTGTATCGGAGTAAAAAAATTGGAAAATTTTAATTTTTCTATGGCTTTTTATTTTATTTTAGCGTATTTTTGCGGAGCCATTCCGACCAGCTTTTTATTCGGAAAATTTTTTAAGGGTATAGATATACGTCAGGTCGGGTCAGGAAATGTCGGCGCCAGCAACGCTTTCAGAGTATTAGGAAAGAAAATAGGCGTCATGGTCATGGCGATTGACATAATGAAAGGATTTTTCCCCGTTTATCTGGCCAAAAGAGCGGCAAACGGCCCTGATTTTGAAATTATATTATTTTTGATCGGCCTGACTGCGGTATTAGGGCATGTGTTCACCGTATTTTTAAACTTCAAGGGCGGCAAGGGCGTCGCTGCGAGCGGCGGCGTGTTTCTGGCGCTTACTCCGAAAGCCGGAATTATTTGTATAATTATATGGATCGCGCTTGTTCTCGCCACGAAAATGGCATCGGTAGGCTCGATAGCGGCCGCGGCGGCGCTTCCGTTCCTGGTTTATTTTGCCGATAAATCGTCGTCATTGCTTGTCTTTATTTCCGCCGTTATATCAATTCTCGTAATTTGCATGCACAAAAAGAACATTATAAATTTAATAAACGGCCGCGAGCTTAAAATTACTTCTGGCTGCAAAAAGGAAGATGATAATAAATGATTGCCAAAGTTTCCATGATAGGCGCCGGCGCCTGGGGGACCACGCTGGCTGTTATGATAAGCCAGAACCGGATTCCGGTGAGGGTGTGGGCGTACAAAAAAGAAACCGCCGAAGATATCAATAAATTTCGTGAAAACCGCGAATTCCTGCCCGGTATTGAAATACCGTCAGGCGTTTACGCTACGAGCGATATTTCGGAGGCGGTAAGTGAATCTGAGTTCATTATAATATCGAGTCCATCGCATACCGTCAGAACAGTCTTAAAACAGCTAATCCCGTTTTTGAAGAAAGGCGCGAAAATAATTTCAGTGACAAAAGGTATCGAGGAGAAAACATTCGCGACCATTTCTGAAATAATAACCGATGAGCTCGTTAAATCCGGAAATTACGATTGCAGGGCGGCGAAAAATCATGTCGCGGTCATTTCAGGCCCGAATCTGGCTCGTGAAATCGCGGCGGGGCTTCCTTCGACCACGGTCGTAGCTTCGGAATCGAAAGAGCTGCGCGAAAGCGTGCAGCTTATGCTGGCGAATAAAAGGTTCAGGGTTTATACTTCGCAGGATGTAATAGGCCTCGAGCTCGGCGGTTCTCTTAAAAATGTAATAGCTATAGGCGCCGGAATCTGCGACGGACTGAACTACGGAGATAATACAAAATCGGCGTATCTGACGCGCGCGCTGCGCGAGATGATAAGGATAGGACAGTTCAAGGGGGCTAATCCGGAGACATTTTACGGGCTTTCCGGGATCGGCGACCTTTTTGCCACGAGTTATTCTAAATTTTCTAGAAACAGGACGCTCGGTGAAAAAATAGCGCTCGGCAATACGTGCGAACAGGCGCAAAAATTGATAACAGGCATAGCGGAAGGCATTCATACCGCTAAAGCGTGCTACCTTTTCGGCAGGAAAGAAAAGGTCGAGCTGCCCGTCATAAACGAAATGTACGGGATATTATACGAAGGCAAACCGCCGCAGGAATCGGTAATATCGCTTATGACAAGGACATTGAAAGGCGAAATGGAATAATCGATAATATTTTAAGGAGGGGCCGAAAAAATGAATTATTATTCATTTAAAATCAGGTCATTTAAGTTTTTATTTATTTTTGTTTTTATTTTTGCGGCCGCATTTTCGGCGGTTACATCTGATTGCAGCGCCGGGGTTCTAAACGAGCGATGCAACAACATTCTTTACGTGCCGATGGATGACCGGCCCGTGAATCTTTTATATGTAAAACAGACGGCCGATGCCGCCGGTTTTAATCTGATATGCACGCCTTATGAATATTTGCCGAAAATAACCGTGCCGGGCGATACCGATAAAATATGGAACTGGCTTCTGGAGAATGTAAAATATGCGGATTCTATAATATTATCCGGCGATACCATGATATATGGCGGCCTTGTGCCTTCGCGGATACATATGCAGCCGGTTGAGTGCCTTGAAAAAAATGCGGAAAAATTCAATGAAATCAAAAAAATAAATCCGAACGTTAAGGTATATGTGTTTAACACTATCATGCGCACGCCAAAGTCCAGCCGCGGCGGCGTCGAACCGGCGTATTATGAAAAATTCGGGCCTAAAATTTTTCAGATAACGGCTTTAAACGATAAGGCGATGCAGCAGAAGTTGAGCGAAACCGAGCAGGTCGAGCTTTCGAATTTGAATAAAGAAGTTCCGGAAAATTGTCTTGAAGATTGGTTCGCAAGGCGCGAAAAAAATCTCGCGATAAACAAAAAAATGATAGACATAGCGAGAAGCGGAAAAATAGATTATTTCATATTATGCCGCGACGACTGCTATCCCTATTCGCAGTCGCGGCTTGAATATAGAATTCTGGCTAAATATGCCGAAGGTATAAGCCGCGAAAGATTCATATCGTTCATGGGTGCAGACGAGCTTGGAATGGTTCTTTTGGCGCGCTGCGCAGGTGAAATGAGAGATAAAAAAACTTCCGTATTCGTAAAATACTCCGACGGCCCGGGGCCTGAAACGGTGCCGGCTTATGAGGATTATGCTATAAAACATAACATCGCGGCGCATATCGCGGCGGCTTATGCCGAAACGTGCGAGAATGAAAGCAAAGCCGATATGGTTTTATATGTGAACACGCCGTTTAACGGCGTCACAAAAGGCGCGGAAGATATTTCTAATAAAATGAACGCGTCTTCATCGCTCGAGGTTTTTGTGAGCTCAGTAAAAAAAAGTGTTTTAAAAGGCAGAAGGGTTTCGATAGCCGATGTCGCGTTTGCTAACGGCTCAGATAACGCGCTTATGATAATGCTTCACGAAAACAGCCTTCTAGCCAAAATTTCAGCTTATGCCGGCTGGAACACGGCCGGTAATACAATAGGTTACGCCGTCGGCCAGGGGATTTTGTCGTCATGGATGCGACCGCATGAAAAAAACAGGATGCTGGCGTTGCGCTACCTCGATGAGTGGGCTTATCAGGCTAATTTCAGGAAGCAGATATATGAATTATATTTAAAACCGCGCAATTTACCGCGCGAACATATAGGGCTCATAGAATTTCAAGCTAAAATAAAATTAAGGGAATTGTTCATAGGCTTTGCTGATAAATATCTCGGCGAATTCCTGATTAACAATATAATTCCTGAATTTCCATGGAACAGGCTGTTTGAAGTGCAGCTTGGCGTAAGATAATTTCAAATGGATATTTGAGTTATATCCTGAACTATAATTTGATAATGGACATGGGAGCTGTCTCGGATTATTGTTCATTTAATAAATAATGTTTAAATTTTATCTAAAGCGGGGGCAGTTTGAAATGATTAAAATGTATGATGACGTCGAATGCAAAATCAATAAAAATGTAAGAGGCGGCGAAGGCGAGATAGTGGCGCGCTATTATCTGAATGAAAATTCATCGAAACTTCGCTTTAATGCCCTTAACTTGAATGAAATGGAACCGGGCGCGACAATACCGGAACATCGTCATGACGGCGAGGATGAGTTTTACCTCGTTATAGAAGGCCGCGGTTTTGGAATATTAAACGGAAATAAATTTGAAATAGGCCCCGGCGACTCGTTTATATGCCATTCCGGTTCGACGCACGGAATATTTAACAATAAAGTTAGCGGCCAGAAGCTCAAATTTATATCGATATTTTTTAAAAATTAAAAGCGCTTATGGCTGGTTTGTAATACAACAATATAATATAAAAAAACATTGTAATTTGATCTGAAAAAACGATTTTGAAATGTTTGCGTATTGATATTCGCCGTTTTGATTTATAAAAACTAATTACTGCCGGGCGGTTTATTATATAAATAATCGGCTCTTATTGTTTTTTTTACTTTAAAATCGAATATTATTTCAGATTAATAAATTAATAGATATAGAAAGGCCGGATTTAACTTAAATGTCAGAATTTCCAAAAGTTGATTTTCATGTTCATCCGAATTACTCGTTCGACGCGACGCATGAGCCTATCGAGGATTATTGCCGCCGCGCGCTGGAATTGGGCCTCAAGCAGATATGCTTTACGCCGCATTACACAACCGTTCCGGCGGTTATCGAAAAATACGGATATGTCCGTAAAAACGGAAAAAGATTTCCGGTAACAGGCGATTGGCTTGCAGATTATATAACGGAGGTGCGGAAGGCGGATAAAAAATATGCAGGCCGTGGTTTGCGTGTTTTTGCCGGACTTGAAGTGGACTACGCGCCTGAAATACACGACGCATTAAAAAAACGCCTGACGGAAGAGTATGAATTTGATTTTCTTCTCGGTTCGGTTCATCTTGTAGAAGGCGATCTCGACATAATGGTTCCGAAGGAAGCCGATGAAATTTTCAGACTGATGAAACCTGTCGATTTTTATAATTCGTACTTTGCGAACGTTGAAAAAACAATCGATTCGGGATTATTCAGAAGTATCGCTCATATCGAAGGCTACAGGCGCTATGGGGCCAGAATTAATCCTGATTTCGGCGATGATTCGAAGATCCCGGCCGCGCATTTCGAAAAAATGTTTACCAAGATGGCGGAGAAAGGCATGGCGCTTGAAATCAATCTGGCGCTGTTTAGAAACGGCCTTAACATAATTAATCCGGTCGAAAAAGTTCTTGAAATTGCTAAAGATTGCGGAATAAAGGAAATTTCGATCGGATCTGACGCGCACCGCGTAGAGGATCTTGCGCAAAAAGCTGAATGCGCATTGACAGCATGTGAAAAAATAGGGTTCAAAATATTTACGTTATAGAATGAATAAAAGTAATGTTCAAAATAAGGGGCCGGTAGCTGGAGTTATTTCCGGGCTTAAGTTTTAAAATTAAATTTAGATAAATTTGCAAACACTTATTTTTTAGTATTTTTTATGCGCAAAACTAAATTTTATTTATAATCAGGCTCTATATAAGGGTATTCTATGGCGCCCGCATCTTTTAATATTTTATAAAGCGATTTGTAACCGTACTGTGTTGTAAGCATAAGCGCAGTGCGGTTATTTTTTGCGCGCACGTTCATGTTTGCGCCCTTTTTTATAAGAAGTTTAGCCGTATCGATATTATTAGCCCCGACTGCTATCATAAAAGCGTTTATGCCGTTAAGCGGCGCCTGCGCCTCGACTGACGCACCCGCATTTATAAGTAATTCCGCGCATTCTGTCGAATTTTTGCCGGCCGCGCACATCAAAGCCGTCATTCCGTAATCGTTAACTTCATTAAGCTTGACTCCGCGTTTTATTAAAAGTTTGACGCTGTCGGGTTTATTGTTAGCCGCCGCGTGCATTAATACGCTGAAACCGTTACTGTCTTTATAATTTATGTCGGCGCCTGCATTAAGCAGGATTTCTATTGCGGCTGTGGCTTCTTTGGCTGCCGAATAAAACAACGCTTCATTTAATTCCGACTTTAAGTTTTTATCTTCTTTTAATTTTAATATCGAATTTTTTATTTCAGCCGTGTCGTTCGAATTGAGTGCGCGCATAAGAGTTTCATTGTTTGATTTTAATGATTTTTCTTCAGGCGGGGTATTTACGCTTTCTTTTAATAATTTGAAAAATCCTTCCGCGCCGTCTGATGAATTTATATTCATATCGTGATGTGCTTTTATTTCATTCTCAGATGAGTTTAGCGCCAGCCGGCCGTCATTGATTTTTATCTCAGCTGCCGCGCACGCCTCTATATTGAAAAATAATAAAAATAAAATGAATGTAAAGGCGGGTAAATGTTTTATACGTAAGGTTTTGCGACTTCGCTTAAAACTCATAAATGCTCCATATTAATTAAAATTCAATATTTTTTATTTCAGCGTCTGTATTAGAGTCCTTTATTTTTGTCTTCGCCGTCCTGTTTATCCAGAGCGCCGTGGATATTACAGCTTATTTCAGCCTTAAAAGCGTTTTTTTTATCGGCGGAAGGCAGCATAATGGCCTTATAAGTTTCAGCGCTCGGACAGCGCGGAACGACTTTTAAATATCCTTCTTTGGCAAGGTTTTCAACGGTCTTTTCGGGTGTTTTGCAAATTAAAGCCATTTTAGCCGCGTTAGGTGAGTTTTCCATTTGGAAAAGTTCCATCGCGCCTTCTATGGTTTTCATATTTGAAACGCATGCCTTTTTTTTGGCGCCAACTCTCGGCTTGTACGGGGAAGGAAATAATAACATCGTTATTATAAAAATTATTATTATTGCATAAAGGCATTTTTCAAGGAATTTTAAAAATTGTATCATGTTTTAATTTTCTCCCATGGTTTTATGCGCACCGTCTTCTTGGAAAGATCGCCGTGGATATCGCAGCTGACGTCAAATTGCGTGCCGCTCTGTCCATCCGGTATTTCAAAAACTTTATATCTGCCGGCGGCCGGACATCGCGGAGCAGTTTTTAAGTAGCCTTCATTGGTAAGTATTTCAACTATTTTTTCAGGCGTTTTAAAAAATATATTCAGTTTCGCTTCATCCGTTCCGGCTTCTATTTTGTAGAGCTCCGCTGCGCCTTCGATAGTTTTCATGCAGCTTATGCACATCCTCTTTTTAGAGACCGGGTGCGGCCGGTTAAAAGTCGGCATGAAAAACAATCTTATAATAAACAGTATTAATACAACGTAAACGCATTTTTCGATGAATTTGAGTATTTGCACCATAATTTAATGAACTCCTGTTCATGACTGACTCGGCTTATTTTTTCATGAAATCGTCGACTATGTTTTTATATTCTTTTATCACTTCGTTCATAAGTTCTTCCTTGATAATTCCGTGCGGTGTCTGGACCTCGAAAAATCTTTTGGCAAGCGGATGGGCGTCAACATCAAATCCCATTTTTTTGCGGGTCTCAAATTTAATTTTTAAAATTTCGCGGCCGCGCGTTTTAAGATCATCTGGCGTAAAAGGAAGGTCTATTACAGCAAGCGCCCTGCAAACGGTGTCTAAGTCGTAAACCTCGCGCGCGAACATGCATATTACAAGCGAGGTATAAACCGATCTTATCAGTTCCTCGTCGAATACTTTCTGCGCTATTGTTTTTGGCACTAATTCCTTCAGCTTCTGGTCTATTGAATATCCGGCGTTATCGACGTGTGAATGCCGCACTCCTGTCAATTGGCCCAAAATGTGCGCAGGCCCGGTAAAATATCCGGCCATTTCAAGGCCGCCCATCTGAATTGCATAGTCATAAGTTTTATCTTTTCTCGATTTCGTATATGTCGAAAGCCCGGCGCCGACTTTCTTGTAGAATTCATTAGGCGGATTGGCTATAAGCCTTATGCCTTTTACATAAGCGTTGGTATCGCCGAATTTATAGTCGATAATCGAGTCGGCCGTTGTAATATCACCTTTTTCAAGCGCCTCGGTTATAAAGCCCAGGATTACTCCGGCGGAAATAGCGTCCAGGCACATTTCTTCGCATTCGAATATAAGGGTTAAAACTTCATTGGGTGTTTTTATGCCAAGCTCGCTTCCGAGGGAGAACACAAGCTCATGGTCGTACGAGACCGCCGCTGATTCGTATTCATAGCCTTTATCAAAAAGGCGCCTCATGCTTCCCACGTGAATACAGCCTATAGGGCAGCCTGCGCAGGATACCTTTCGAAAAAGCACATTTTCAGCAAAAGCCTCGCCGGATATGGCCTCCGCGAATTCATAATTCGTCTTTTTCAGGTTATATGCAGGCAGCGCATTTATTTTATTAAGCGGTATAACATTTTTAGGAGTTCCGAGCTCGTGATATTTTTCCATTAGCGGCGTTTTAGTGACTTTATCGTAAATTTCCGCGTATATTTTGTTATATTCATTCGGTTTTTTTATTTCGAAATGTTTTTCGCCGCATATAATAAGCCCTTTAAGCTTTTTAGAGCCGAAGCACGCGCCGAGGCCGAGCCGGCCGAAATGCCTGTAGGTATCGACATTAACGCATGCGGTAGGCACCAGGTTCGCTCCTGACGGCCCGATTCTCAGTATGCTTCTATATCCCGACGTGCCGGAGGTGTTTCTCATATGCTGCGCCGCTTCGCTGACAGGCAGCATCCATATAGCTTCCGCGTCGTGAAAGATTATATCGTTAGGTTTTATTGTGATAGTTGCCGGGTCTGACGCTGCGCCGGTTATAACTATAGCGTCGACATTTACAAGCCTTATCGTCATGGCAAGGCGGCCGCCTGCGTGTGATTCGCCGTATTCACCGGTCTGCGGAGAAAAAAATGACGCCGTGACTTTTGTGCAGACTGGAAATATCGTCGACATCGGGCCGATGGCGAGAACGATCGGCTGTTCGGGATCGAGCGGCGGCCTGTCGTATTTTACATGCTCGGCGAAGAGTTTTGCCGAAAGCCCTGAGCCGCCTATATAATGCATAAGGTCTTCGCGGTTTTCAAATTTCACTTTTTTCGTGTTAAGATCGATATAAAGAATGCGTATATAATTTTGATAAAGCATTATTATTCTCCTTTATTTTCGTCTTTAGCGACTTCTATGGCCAGGCAGCCGTGCGGGCAGAATTTCGCGCACATGCCGCAATGTGTGCACATCAGCGGCAGTTTTAATTCCTGGTCGAATTGCAAATATTTTGTCTTGCATGCCGAAACGCACTTTTTACAGCCTATGCATTTTTCTTTTATCAATCTTGCGCCGCCGCCATTTCTTGGAACCAGCGCCTCGGTCGGGCAGGCGTAGGCGCATGTCGGCTTTTCACAGCTCATGCATATATCTGCTATATAACGCGAAGACATGCCGCCGGTAGTTTTAATTTTTAGCGCGCTTCTTGAAACGGAATGAGTCTTATAATTGAAACGCGAGCAGGTGAGCATGCATGTGTAACAAAAAATACATTTTGTCATTCCAGGGGCTGTTAATTTTCTTGGCATTTTAATCACTCTTTTTCGAAAATAATAATGGGTTCATTAAATTTAAATTTTTTAAAACCGCTTAATTTCAAAAGGCATATTGAAAAAAATAACTCTGTTTAAAAATATTTAGCGATTCGGGATTTCACGTATATAACGGATGCCTTGCGTTATTAATTTTTTACTAATTCTTTTGCCCTTTCCGCGCCTTTAAGAACCGCTTTTAATAATGTCACCCTGAATTTTCCTTCTTCCAGTTCCATTATTCCGTCAATTGTGACGCCGGCCGGGGTCGTTACCATGTCTTTGAGTTTGGCCGGGTGTTCCTGTGTTTCGAGGACCATTTTAGCGGCGCCAAGAGTCGTCTGAGCTGCCAGAAGTATTGCGACGTCGCGCGGAAGCCCGACTTTTACACCGCCTTCGGCTAAGGCTTCTATCGCTATATAAATATAAGCAGGCCCGGACCCTGAAAGGCCCGTCACGGCGTCGATATGTTTTTCGTCTATTACCACTATCCGCGATATAGGCTCGAATATTTTTTTTGCAAGCTCCACATGTTCGTTATTTGCATGCGTGCCTTTGGAGATGGCGGTCATTCCGGCGCCGACCTGACAGCATAAATTAGGCATTGTCCTTATTACCGCTACGTCATCTTTCAAAAAAGACTCCATATAAAAAATCGTGACGCCGGCGGCTACCGAAACAAGAATTTTAGTTTTATCAAGGTACGGCTTGATTTCATTCAAAACTTCGGCTACATTTTGCGGTTTGACTGATAATATTATTATATCGCTGCTTTTAGCGAGCGCTATGTTATCTGCTCCGCATTTGACGCCGTGTTTCTTTTTTATGTATTCGGCGCGTTCATTTGAATCGGTTGTCGATAATAATCTTGATTTTATTGAAGGGTCCTGAGAAATAAGCCCCGCTATTATTACTTCTCCAAGTTTTCCGGCGCCTATCACGCCGATCTGGCATTTTTCGAAATTTTTAAAAATTGAGGCTTTTTCGCCGGATATAATTTTAGCTCGGCCGGCAGTTTTTTTTCTTTTGGCCTGGACACGTTCATTTTTAGCTGTTTTTAATGTCATAAAAGTACCTCTCGTTTTTGCAATTATTTGAAGGATATTATTTTTAATAAATTCTGTTATCAGTCTGCTGTTATGAAACAGTTGAGATAATCTACCGTTATTTATGAATATTCAAAGTCTCGGCAATAATTAAAATTTTATTCAAAGAAATATTCGAAAATTTTAGTGAAAATTTTGTAACCGGTTGAGAATATAGTTATTGAGATCAAAAGCGCTATCTGGATAATCATGAGCATGAAATAAACCGGGCTTTCATTACGCATTACTATCGAATAACCGAGGATGCCGAAAAAAATCATATAAAACAGGACAATTAAAATAGTGGAAACTTTTTCGACCATGACCGCGTTTTTCAATGTGCCGCTCTCGATTTCCTTCAGCGAAGCCTGGGCGAGCGCGGCAAAAGTTGTATCGGGATAGCGCTGCTTCAGCAGTCTGAAAATTTCGGCGGCTTTTTGGGCGTGCGTGTAACTTTGATTGCCGGACGTTATAAGCGCTATGTCGCGGTTGCAGCTTCCTTCGATGAACGTCGCTTCGATAATCGCTTCAGCCGTGAATCCCGACGCTCTTATCTGAGTTAAAAATTCAAGTGTTTCATTGTATTTTTTTTGTCGGTATAGTTCTTTGCATATTTCGATTGCCGAACTCGAGGCTTCTTTTTTCCATATTTCGTCATCGTATGAAATGACTTTTTTGAAAAAATTAATAGCTTCGCTTAAACGTCCCTGCATCTGGAATATCTTGCCTATCATAAAAATTGATTGCGGTATATATTTGCTTTCGGGATAATGCATTATATGATTGTTAAAAAACTGCAGCGCCATTTGAAAATTTTCCGTCTTGAAATAGTAAAGTCCGAGATCGAAGTGCGCTCTTATTGACTCGTCGAAGTCGCCTAAAAAATTATTTACATGGGATAATATTTTTATGACCTGCCGCTCATTATTTAAAAGTTCGTATATCGACGACGCCCTGAATAACTGTTCACGTACGAACCGGTAATTTTTATAGCGCTGGCATAAATGCAGCACTTCTTCTTCGAATTTTTGAGGTTCGACCGCTAATTCATGCTCAGTCGAAAGCTTGCGGTCGATATCGTCCTGAGTTTGAACTGCGCCTGAACCGCGTTTGAATTCCATGACTTTTTTTAACTGCCGGAATTCATTTATTTTCTTTTTCAAAATAAGGTACTCGATTTCAATCTTTACGCTTCGCGCGCGCGCATCCCAATAAGATTGCGGATAATTTTGATTAATGACTCCTATTACGTCGAACGCGCGGGCGTAATCTTCCGTTATCATGAAAAAATTGAGAATATCAATCATCAGCGGCGGCACCCATTTGATCAGGAGAAAATCCTTAAGAAAATTAAAAAAATCAGCCACGGCGGTATTATCCCATTCGTGCCTGATTTTTTTTGTTAATAAAGCCTCGACCAATTCCTCAAAAGTGGAAAATTGAATATAAGGCTTGTTATTTTCTCCGAAATAATTGTAAGTGCATAATATCATAGCCGCAAAGTCGGCATATTCATAGGCGGCGCGTTCAGCCGTTATCCTTTGTAAAACCGGATAAGCGCTTTCGACGTCGCCTGACAGCAGCTTTATACATGCAAAATAAAGACTGCATGCATAATCCGAAGGCATTTTTTTTGCCGTTATTTCAAAAAAGCTTGCTGTTTTTTCGCTTATCATTAATTTTGTTACCGTTATTACTGCTGTGACGATATTTCGTTTATTTCTACTTCTTTTTCCTGCCGTTGTTTTTCAAGGTTTTCAATTGTGGCGAGAATTTCCGTTATTTCCGGAGACTGCTTTAAAACGCTTTCGCATTCTGTAAGTTTGTCGTATAAAAGCTGGCCGAATGATGAAACTTTGCCTTCGCGGTTGCTTTTTAATATCGATATGTCAAGCTTGATTTTTGTATAACCAAGGACTTTGGCTACTTTAGCTTTGAAAACATTCCACATGCTGCCTTCGGCCCTTGCATTTTCAAGCTCTTTTTCCTCCGCTTCGCATTTCGCGAGATTCGCTTCTATATCTTTTATCTTATTGATCTGGTCCTTTATGAATTCGACAGGCGCTTCCGCTGCGCTGAAAGTCTCATAAGTTTTTTCGCCCAGATGCTTTATTTGTATTAATTTATCATTCTTAATAGTGTTTAATTGTGATTTCAGCCTTAATATCGTAGCGTTTTTTATTGCGGCGTCTTTGCCTTTTTCCCACATTACCTTGACTTTATCAAGATATTCGTTTTTAGGGAATTCGCTGTTTAAGCCGTTAGGTGAGTCAGTGGTTTTGTCTAAGTTTAATGCCGCCGGGCCGTTATCCTGCGCATTGTTTGTTGAAGGGGCGGCCGGCTGAGATTCTGAAACTGATGATACGGCATTTACTTCCTGCTGTGCCGGTTCTGATTGAGCGGATTCTGAAGCGCCCGGTGATACAGTATTAGCGCCTTCGGCTGTCGAAGATAACGCTTTTTTTGTGATTTCGTTTATTAGATTATCAATTTCTTCAATAAGCGAAGTTTCGTTAATCGGCAATAAAGTTTTGGCCGCTTTTAACGATTCAACGCAGCTTATATCATTGTCATTTTTCAGATATTCTATAGCCTGCTTTGTATTTGCAATATCATTTGAGGAAAGAAGTTTTTTCGCTTCATTAATATCCACTGTACCACTTCCTTATTCATAATTAATGGCATTAGTGTTATCTTATCATAAAACCATAACTTTGTCAAAAAATATATGGCTTATTTTTTTATTCTTTGCAGTGCTCAAACCCCGCCTTTTTTAATATAATTTCAAGCGGGCAGAAGTGCGTGAAGGCGGATTGTAAAAGATTTAATCCGACAAATGCCGTAAACAGCAAAAAATACCATGTGTAAAGGTATCCTAGGGCAAGACTTATGAGGATAAAAGACCCTGCCGTCATTCTTACTATATCTTCTCTGCACATAATAATGCCTCCTTATAAAATACAATATTTTTGATTCTTTTCATGTTTTCATATATTTAATTCTGCTAAATTTAAGTGCTTTTAGTTATAAAATAAGACTGCTTTTAATAATTTTGATAATGCCCCTATTATTTTTTTAATATCTGATATTAATAAAGACAAAAATTATGCCATAATGAATGTTTATCATTTTAACATGGAAGCCGTATGCAATTTTTAATTAATCTATTTATTGAACGATGTTAAAAATGATATGCTGACGCTTGATTTTTCTTTATTAACGCAAGTTTTACTTTACTATATATTTGCACTTCCGCGGCGTTATTAAATTAAATTACAAATAATATTTAAATTTAAAAACGTCTTTATATGAACTATAAAAAACAATATGAAAAAAATTCATATGCAATTTTTACATATAAAAAAGAGGCCGTCTAAGAATTACCTTTCTTGACGGCCCCTTATGTTATTTATTTTATTACAGTGTCGTTTATATTACCAGTTGAAAAGTCTTTTGATATTATTGAATCCTGTTTCCATAACCGATGATACTGCGTTGCCGACCGATGTCGTAAGGGTGCCGGCGGCCTGCATAACTTTACCTGCGCCGTTAGCGAGCGTACCGACTACTTTATTTAACGTGCCTTCTGAATTGGCTTTTTTAGAACCCCATTCAGAAACGCTCTGGCCTACTTTATTGGCGATTGTGCCGGGATAAGTGATAAGTTTCTGCGGCAATCCGCTTAATACTTCCGCCGCGCCGGTTATGACTTTGGCAGGATTTTTCTGCACCCAGCCGGTAGCAGCTAAATTTGCGCCGTTTAACAGCTGGTCGTCCATCGCGGTTGAAAATTGTCCAGGTAAACCGATTTTATTTGCGATGTTAGAGCTCTTTTTGTTGCTGACTGTCATCATAAGGTTTTTATAAGTAAATGCGGTATCAGTAATTTTACCTACTTTTTCGTTTACGAGGCTGCCGAGCGGTTTGTTCCATAATTTTTGAAATTCGTCTATCGGCATTTCATAATTTGAATTGATTCCCCAATATGAATCGCGCATTGTAACCGATTTTACGGAGCCGTCATCGTTTTTCTTGTAGCCGAGAATTGTTATCCAATGTGATGAGCCTTCAGTAGCGACAAGGCAGACGACCGGATTGCCGGTGTCGATAGCATTGGTAATTTCTTCTACTGAGCCGTTATTTTTATAAGAAACATCGAGCCCTTTGCTTTTTAAGTAAAATGAAATTCTGTCCGGCGCTGTAAAACTTAATCCGGTAGGATTGGTTTTTTCTTTTATGTCGGTAAATGTTTCGCTGTAACCGTAATAATTTAATATCGTGCTCATGGCGTATTGGCCGCAAATATTAGGATCGTCGCCGCAGTATTGATTAGGGCCTTTCGAGTTCAAAAGCGCTTCCGTTGTGAATTTTTCCTCTACCGATATTCTGGATTCCGTTGTCGAACCTGATTTTTCAATGGCGGCGGCTTCCTTAGTCTGCAATGTTTCTTTTAAATCGTTAATTCCGGCTGCCGAAACATTGGCCGGCTGGGCCGAAACAAATAACAAAGCCGCTAAAACACCTAAAAGCCAGCCGCCTTTAAATTTAAAATTCTTTTTATTCATAATAAATCTGCTCCTTACAAATATTAAAATTAAAAAAATATTATGTTAATTATACTACAAATTTTAAGATTCTGTTCCGGAAATTGCAAAAAAATTAAATTAATAAAAAAGGCCGCTTTAAAAGTAAATTTTAAAAACAGCCTTTCATATTTGTCATTATTTTACATTAAGATTTCAAAAGCGTCGATGGCGGAAACTTTTTTGGATTCGTCCGCAGCCAATAATATTTTGTCTAATTTCAATACCCTTTTATATGCATGCGTTTTACAGACGCGTTCGAGCGTTGTCTGATTGACGAGAACTCTCGAGAAGGTTTTAGGGCCTGATGTTATTTCTGCTTTTTTTTGCAAATAGCCGGCCAGGTCGATAACTTTTGAAGTCATTTTTCCGATTTCCAGCGTTTCGTCAAAATAATCTTCGCCTGTCGAGACTCCTATTCTTATTCTGAAATTTTTTGCCAGTTTGTTTAAGGTAAGGTTGAAAATATGCATCGAGCACATCAATTTTAACACTGAAAGAACGGCGTTTTCAGCCTTATCGAAATATGCTATAAATCCGTCCCCGGCCCAGCCCATTTTTTTAACCCCGTATTCCTTGACAATACCTTCGATAAGTTTATAATATTCAGAAAATGCTCGTGTTACATTCGCCGGTTCTTCGTCGATTTTTAAATCTTCCGAACCCTGGACGTCGAGTGAAACGAAAGTAAGCTCTTTAGGTATCAAAAGCTTTTTGTCATATTTTGAAGCTTCCGGTTTGGGGTTAGATGTACGCGGGTTAACAAACTTATCGCACTCATCGTAACATGTTTCGAGGTCGAATTTCGCAGTGTCGAATTCCTTCCTTAATGATTGGTTATCGCGGTCATTGGATAATTTTTGCGCCAGATCCGTCATTCTGTCCTTCGCTTTTCTAAGTTTGGCTATTAATTGCATAGACTGCGCAAAGAGCGGATCATTCATCTCGCGCGTTTTCATAAATTTTACTAAACGTTCTACCAGTACCCCTGATTGTTCAATTAAATCGGACATTTTAATATCCCTTTCCAGACTTTATATTTATTAAGTGAATTATATCATATTTTTATATTTTTACAAGAATTTTCTGTATTCATGAATTAAATGATTTAAAAAAAATACTACTAAATAAAAACACTTCTAAAATTTATATTAAAAATTTTAGAAGCGCTTTTTAACCTATTTACAAGTTAATTTATAAACTTTTTATTCTGAAAATTAATTGTTTTTATACATATATGTCAATGCGATTATCATCTGATTTTTTTGATTCGCCGTCATCTGCTTTATCATTACTCGCGGATTTATTTGCTTTCTCGGTTTGAATTCTCTGAATTTCCATTTCAAGCTGGATAATTTGCTGCTGTAACTGCTGAATCTGCTGCTGCTTTGTTTTTTCATCCGTTTTGCTGTCTTTTAATTTTGTTATTTGATTCTGCAATTTTGTTATTTGCCGCTGAAGCTGACTTACCTCGTTACTGTTATTGGATTCAGGCGGACTTGCAATATTTAACTTCGTGCCTGCTGCTGAAATGCTCATATTTTTCTGCCTCCGGAACATGAAAAATACTTTATATTTATAAATATTTTCGGATTATTTTTAAATATCTTTATAATTACTGTTTAACCATATTTTTATATCGGTCAATACGGATTCGTCGAACGGCCCCTCTGTTTTTATTTCATTGTTATCGCCGAGATGGGGCGCAAAACCATGTCCGAATGTTTCATATATTATAACTTTACTGCGCGGGTTATTGTTTTTATCAATCGCTTTTTTTACAAGAAATGCTTCAGATACAGGTGTTTCAACGTCGATTTTTCCGTGAAGGACCAATATCGGAATTTTTAGTTTTTCGATCCTTTCCGCGTTGGATATATCCCGGAAAAGTTCTTTTATCCTTATTGCCGGCCGGTCCAGTCCTGCCATTTCATAATCAGGCATTTTTTCGATTAAACTGATTTCTTCTTGAAACTCTTTTTCAGTTTTATAAAAATGGCGTATTAACTCTTTAAATGAAGAACCCACGTCGCCCATTAGGATCATTCCGATTACATCGCTTCTCATCTGGGCAATTTTCGAGGATAAAATCGTCCCCTCGCTCCAGCCTAAAAGAATAAATTTATCAATATTCGATTCGGTTTTGAGAATTTCTATTTTAGAATTCAAATCATGCAATAAATTAGTGTACGATGATGTTTTATAAATATCATAATTTACGTCCGTTATTGTTTTGGTAACCCCTCTTTTATTTGCCCTGATGACGGTATATCCGTTACGCGATAAATGTTCGGCGATCATTTTAAAGTTTTTTACTTCATTACCGTTAAATGTTTGCGGTATGCCGCGAAAATATGCAGGCCAGCTTCCGTCCATATCTAACGGTGCGGAGCCGTGAACCAGAACTATTCCGGGCAAACTTTTATTGCACGGTTTATCGGGAGAAGTTATAATTCCGTCAATTAAAATGCCGTCATGAGTTTTATAAGATACCGGCCTTTCAATAAAAGTTGATTTTTCTTCATTTTGGATATCTGGTTTCACTTTTATTGCTCCCTGTAAATAATTATACCTGCCGATCATAATTACCGCTGCGTTATTATGATGAAAATTATGAAAATAAAACAATTAATGCCATACTTAATATAATCAAGCAATCTGCCTTTCGGCGAGCTTTTTAAAAAGTCCGTTTTGCTTTATCAATTCTTCATAATTGCCGCTTTCCACGAGACGGCCGTTTTCAATAACGAAAATACGGTCGGCTTTTATTATGGTGCTGAGGCGGTGCGCTATGACGATTCTTGTTGAATGAAGGTTTTCAAGACTCTCTGAAACGACGGCTTGAGTTTTATTATCGAGTGCGCTTGTCGCCTCGTCAAAAATTATTATTCTAGGTTTTTTCACGAGCGCGCGCGCTATTAATATGCGCTGCTTCTGGCCGCCTGATATAGTGGAGGCGCCTTCGCTGATCATAGTATGCATTCCCATCGGCATCATTTCGATGTCGGACTCTAATCCTGCGTTTCTTGCGGCTTCCCAGGCGTCATTTATGGTCAGCGTCGAAGACCCGATGATATTAGACATTATATTTCCTGACATCAGCTGGCCGTTCTGGAGAACCACTCCTACCTGTCTTCTTACCGCTCTTACGTCTATGCCGGAAAGATCGTGGCCGTCATAAAGTATCGAACCGGAAAGGGGTTTGTCGAAACCGAGAAGCAGCCTTATAAGCGTTGATTTGCCGCTTCCTGACGGCCCTACTATCGCCGCGAATTCGCCTGGATTTATTTTTATCGATATGTCATTTAAAGCCGGGATAAGGCTTCCCTCGTATTTAAAAGTTACTCCGCTTATTTCTACGGCGCCGTTGAGCTCGCCCGGGTCTTCTTTCGCTTCGTCAAATTCCGGGACCGCCTCTAATATTGGCAGCGCTCGTTCATAAAGCGAAAAAACATTAAGAATAGAAAATAAAGTTGAGGATATTTCGATCATGCCTGAAAAAAATGTCGTGAATGCTGAATTGAACGCTGTATATGAACCGGAAGAAAATGAGTTTTCATCCATGGAATTAATTATATACCAGAAAAATATTCCTGAACATATAAGAGTGTAAACCGAATTGAATGTTTGCATTGCGTTATTGAGAATATAGACTGGAATTTCTTTTTTTTCTTTAAATGTTTTTGCCCACAGGCTGAACGCGCGGCTTTCGGCACCCGCCACCCTGAATTTAGCTATTCCGCTTATTATTTCAAAAACAAGGCCGGATAATTTACCGTCGAGCGCGGTTATGCGTTTGGAATAATTATACTGCAGGAACATAACAGAAACGTAAAACGCCAGCGCGACCAGGCCCAGAATTAGAGCTATAACGGCAAGTTTAAAGCTGTAATAAAAAAGCAGCGCAAAATTCAATACTGAAAAAGTGCCGGTGAGTATTGAACTGAAAACTGTGCCGGAAATCGTCTGTCTGATTGTATTTATGCTTGTAGCGCGCATCGCCAGGTCGCCGGTTGAAAATTTTCTGAAAAAAGGCGCCGGCAGCGCAAGAAGCCTGTCCCAGACCGCCGCTTGAAGCGAAGCGTCTGCGATATTTTCGAAACGCATTGTCGCTACGGACCTGAAAAACTGGAAAAGCAGGACGCAAAACGACGCCGATATTAGAATCATTGTCATCTGGGCCATTTGTGAACGTTCAAATTCCGGTATTATGCTGTCGAACGCGAGACTGGTCGCCATAGGGGTAAGCATATTTATGAGGCTTAAAATGCAGCCAGCCAGAAGCATCATAAAAATATCGCGGGTTATTCCGGCGTTTATGCAATATGCGCTTATGTCGGCAAATTTTAGAGGCCTTTGCGGCAGAGGTTTATAAAACATATAAGCTATTCCGTTAAGCCGGGAGGCTTCTTTTGCGGTTACGGAAACTGCCCCGGCTTCGCCGGGAATGTGCATTTTATAACTGCATACTGATTGCTGAATAAGAGCAGCCGGCCTTCCGTCTTCAAGAAACGCGAGAAGAGGGCCTGAATTTTTTTCCCACCATTTATCCCTGAGAAGTAATTTCCTGTGCCTGATCATTGAAGTTCTCGCGATTTCAGCTACAGGATCGGCCGGCTTTTCGTCTTTTTTCATCGACGGCGGAATAATAATTTTAATTCCCGCCGCTTCGCCGATTATTTTGCAGGCGGCAGAAAGAGCGTCGATATCGTCTATGTTTAAAGGAGAAATTCCGAAATCGGGTGCGATTATGGAAGCGAATCCCGCCAGAGATTTGTCGATAAGATAACTGTCATGTTCAATTTTTTTAAAAAGTCTTATTTTTTCGGCCGTATCGGTATTTTCCGTTTTCTCGATCAAAAGCCACAATACTATGGCGTGAAACGCGCCGATACTGACTGAAGCGTCGGGAAATGTCAGGAATTTTTCGGTATTGCAGGCGGATATCGACGGGTTGACTCCTTCCGCGGTGCTTTCCGAACACATTCTGAACCAAAAACGGTTTGTTACAGGAAAGTAACCGGCATGGCCCTTAAAAAAAGCCATGTAGCAACCCAGAGTTTCAGCTTCGCCTTCGAGAAGTTTTACCCATAGAACTTCACCGGGTCTTGCGCCGTAAAATGTGCCGGCATTAAGTTCTGTGCTGCCGCAGGCCTCTATAAATTTAAGTGTTTTAGGCGGCAGTTTATAGTCGACGAGCGCCAGCGTTAGATTTTCCGTCCAGGAGTTTAATAATTTTGTTTTCATCCGGGCGGTTTCGTCAGATTCGTTGTTTGACTCTATGAATTCCGTAGTTTTTTCTTCAAGTACGGCTTCCGGCGCGGCTCCCGCTATTATCCTGTAAGGATTGTTTGATTTGTATGTAAAACCCGCGAGCATGCCGCCCTTTTCGACTGTAAAAAGCCAGGTTCTTTTTCCGTAAGAGCCGTCATCGGTCAGGCGTGTAAAAAAAACATTTACAGCGCCTTCATTTACGAGCCATATTTTTTTTTCACCTTCCAGCAGAAAGACATCTTTGGCTTTCAGCCTGGTTTCCATTTTTAATTTCTCCCGATTAATTAGCAATTAGTGCATTTTTATTAATTGCGCATAGGCGCTTTCCGGATCGGCCATAAGTTCTTCATGAGTGCCGCGGCAGACTATTTTGCCGTACTCCATGACTATTATTTCATCGCAGTCTTTTATCGTGCTGAGGCGGTGCGCGACTATAATACAAGTGCAGCCGCGCCGGCGTATGCTGTCGTCGATTATTTTTTCCGTCTGCGGATCGAGGGCGCTCGTAGCTTCATCCAGGATCATTATCGAAGGATTTATAGCAAGCGCTCTTGCTATTTCAAGCCTCTGCCGCTGACCGCCGCTGAAATTCTTTCCGCTTTCCTCTATCCTGGAGTCGTAAGCAGCCGGCCGGCGCGCCACGTCTTCGTGAATGGCGGCGTCCTGTGTGGCTTTTATTACTGCCGTGTCGGCTACGGATGAGTCCCATAAAGTTATGTTTTCTTTTACCGTTCCGTCAAACATCGATATTTCTTGATCGACTATCGCTACGGAGTTTGTTATTATGTGGTTTGAAATTTCAGATCTGGCCCTGCCGTCAAAAAAAATCTCTCCTGACCACGGCGCGTATAATCCAGATACTAGCTTAGCCACTGTGGATTTTCCTGAACCTGAACTGCCGACCAATGCCACGCGCATTCCCGGCTTCAGGCAGAGATTAAAATTCTCGATAAGCGGCGGTTCAAGCCTGCTATAACCGAACGTTACGTTTCTTAACTCGACGAATCCGGAAAGTTTCGACTTTTCGCCGCTGAATTTTAATTCATTATCGAAACGGCTGTCGGTGCGGTAGTTCATAACGTCATCGATTCTGTTCATGCTTCCTTCAAGTTCCTGGATCGACGAGCCAAGTTGAACGAGCCTGTTGACAGGCTCTATGAAACTCGTCATAAGACTCTGGAAAGCGACCAGCATACCGAGCGTAAGTTTTCCGTCCATTACAAGCATTCCGCCCACGCCTAATATTAATGCGTTATTGAGGGACGTCAGAAATGTCGGCACGCAGGCTAAAAACTGGTTAGTCACTTCCATATCCTGGGATGCGCATACTACGTTTGCGTGAAGTCCGCCTATTTTAGCGAAAAAATCAGATTCGGCGCCTGTAGCTTTTAATGTCTCTATTATCGAAAGTCCGCTTATTGCATCACCCATGAATTTCCCCTGTATTTGAAGCAGCTTCTGGTTTTGATCCTTTTTACGCCGTGAGACTATTTTAAGAAGCGCAATATTGAAAACCGCTATGGCGATACCTATAGCGGTAAGCATAATATCGTATTGGCACATAAGAAAGGCGTAAAAAACTATCAGAAAACAATTCAAAGTGTTGGTGGCAAGCTCGCCTGAAAAAAGGCGGGCTATGATGTCATTTGACTGAAGACGCGCGCTGAGGTCGCCCGCAAAACGCTGTGAAAAAAACTCGATAGGTAGATGCAGTATGTGGTTAAAAAACTTTGCGGAACCAGAAATTGCGAGCTTAATTTCCAGCATTGAAAGATGGTGCTGCTGCAGCGCCGTAAGGGCGCCTCGAAGTATCGCTGTAATAGCCATGCCTATGATAAGCGGCCTCAGCCAGTCCGTAGTTTTCCCGATCAGTATGTTGTCTATAAAAATTTTTGAAAATGTCGGTATTATAAGTCCGGGTATTACAAGGAAGAGGCCGGCCAATATCGAGTATGCCAGCGCAAGGCGCATTCCGGGCAGCCTGTTTAAGATCGCTTTCAACATGCTTTTAGGGCGGCCGCTCTTTTTAAAACCTTCCGCCGGTTCGAATGTCAGCGTAATGCCTGTATACGAGTCGTTAAATTCCTCATACGATACCTGGCGAGGCCCTTCCGCCGGATCGTTAAGATAAACGGTTTTGCCCGAAAAGCCTTCAAGAACAAGGAAGTGATTGAAATTCCAATGTATTATGACCGGAAATTTGAGGTATTTGAGGTCCGCCGGATCGTATTTAAAACCTTTGGCGGTAAAATTATAACCGCGCGCCGCTTTCAATATATTCAGCGCCTTGCTGCCGTCCCTTGAAACACCGCATTTTTCTCGAAGCTCTTCAAGCGTTACGTAGAGTCCGTAATAGCCGAAAATTATTCCCAGAGCGGCTGCACCGCACTCGACTGCTTCCATCTGTATAAGTGTCGGAGTTTTGACATTTTTATAAATTTTCTTATTTGCGTTATCTTCCATAAAAATCCTTATTATTTTTGAAGGCATGTTTTTTACATAAAATGAGTTTATCTTTATTTCAAGCAAAAATTATAAAAATAATGTCGTTAGTGTCTCAGAAGTTATAAAGCCGTGTAAATTTTTTATTTCAAATTAAATTTAATCATTATGGATTTTAATTAATAATAAATTCCGGTCCATTTTTTTATTATTGGGATTACAAGATTTATGGGGCGTTCATTTTTATACGTTACAAGAGTTTCACAGAAGGTGCCGCTCTGTATTTTTAACGGAGGCCCCTTTTCGGACGACCATTTATAGCCGCTGAGAGTTGAATCGTCTTTATAAAGCGAGGCTTTGACTTCGATTACCGCGCCGGATTTAGTGATAGTCGATACAATATCGTCATTGGCGAGAAGTTCTTTTATTCTTCCTGACGTTACGGGGTACTCGGAAACTTCCGTTACCTTTCCAAGTATGAATCCGTATTCTTCTTTTTTCACTATTGAAGGCGATATTCTCACATCCATGCCTTTTTTAACTAATTTTCCTTCGCTTATCGGAACGTAAGTTACGGCTTCCACTTCGTTCGAGTCCTGCCCCGGCAGCTCTATTGTGGCGATGGCGTCGCCGATATTTATACTTTTGCCGACTGATGTCGATATCTGTATTACCCGGCCGGAATATGGAGCTATAATTTTCGATGAGTCTTCATATTTTTTTACAAGCGAGTTCATGTTATCTTTAGCTTCTTTAATTTCGCTGTCTATTTTGAAAACTTCGTCATTATTGCTTTTTTGGTTTTCGACTTTTTTTACTTCGAGGCTTTTTAAATCATTGTATGATGAAGCTATAGATTCTTCCTGAGTGTTTATTTGCTGCTTTGTAGTAAGAAGAGTATCTTTAGTGAGAAGGCCTTTTGAAAAAAGAACGCTCTGGCTGGCAAGTTTTTCCTTGAGAAGATTAAGATTGTCAGTTCCGTTTTTTATGGTTTCTTGAAGTTTTTTTGCTTCCTGCTCATAATACTCATTATTTTTTTTCTGGCTTTCAGTATTGAAGGTAAGGGTTTTTTCGCGCTGCAGTTTAAGGTTTTTTATTTTTTCAGCCGCGTCGTTTATCTGCTGCATTGTGTCAGTCTGATCGACCCTGGCTATAACGGTTCCGGCATTTACGGTGTTGCCTTCCCGGATAGTGATTTCTATTAATTTGCCGCTGAAATTATGGCAAATGTTAAAAAGCCCTCCGGTTTTTATCAGCATGCCGCTTCCGCTTACTTTATAAGAAATAGTGCCGAAAATTCCCCATAAAAGAGCTGTGCCGAGCGCTATTGCAATGGCCAGAAGCGCCAGCCAGGAGCGCGGACTTGTAACCGCTATAATGCGGTCAAGCTGATCCGGGGTTGATAATTTTTCTAAGGCCGTTTTTCTAAAAAGGCTACCGGACATTTTTTTACCCCATTTTTTCGCCGGTTCTTTTCTTTTAGATGAAGCGGCGTAGTATTTTTTATAAACGCGTATTATTTTTATAATGTTCCAATTTTGGGCAGTTCGAGAAGATCTTTGCTGTTGATTTCACATTCGGACGTCGTTATTTTTCCAAGGCATCCGGCTTCAAATCTTAACTTTGTGACGGCAGTCGCGTATTCCAAAACCGCCGCTTCAAGAGAAAGCTCGGCCGAGCCAAGTTTATCTTCGACGCTTACTACGTCGATTAAAGTAGATGCGCCCATTTTACTCTTTTCTCTCTCATTTTGAAGCGCTTTATTGTAAAGTTTTATTGCTTCTATCATGCGCTTGTAACGGCCGTATATCGATGAGACGGAGGAAACATTCGTTTCTATATTTATGCCGATTTGCCTTTTTAACTCTTCAGCCTTGATTTGTGATTGAATGTATTGCTCGTCGATTTTTATCAATTCAGCGCGTGCGCTTTTTTTGTCGGGATTAAAAGAATAACTTACTACCGCGCTTACATTCGCTCCCGGTACGTTATTGTTGATAGATGAAATTAATGCGGCCGCGCCTTTGTCTTCTTTCAAGCCGCTGTAACCGGCGGTGATTTGAAGATCGACCTGAGGCCTTAATGAATCCCTGGCGGCCGGAATTGAAAAATTGTATTTTTCTAAACGTTTCATGGCGGCGATATAATCGTTTCTGTTTTTTAGAGAAGAAATAGTTAGTTCTTTAACAAGCCGTTCGACTTCGCAAGTCTCGTTTATAATGTTTTCTATCGGGAAAAAATCCGCCGGCACTGCGTTTGTAAAAAATACTTCATCGGTTGTTCCAATGGAAGTTTTGAGGGAATTTTTGGCTTCGAGTAAAGCCTGACGTGCTTTTTCACATTCCGCCTCTTTTTCGAAAAGGCTGGCCTTTAATTGATCAAGCTCGGCGGGTGGTGTTTCGAAATTGTCGACGAGCATTTTGGTTTCGTCATAAAGTTTTTGCGCACGATCGCGCGCGTCATTCGATATTTTCAGTGATTTATATGAGTATGCGTAACTCCAGTATGAATTTATCACGTCGCGCACGGCTTTGGAAATTGTGTGAACCGTGTCCAATGTCGAACATTCTGATTCTATCGCCGAAGTTTTCTCATCGGCGGTGTTAACTTTTATGTTATTGCCTTTTGCCAGTGGCTTTGTCAGCGAAAATTGGATTTTTGAGTTAGTGAACGGCCCGGTTCCGCTTGGAGTATTTGATTCCGTGGTCGAAACCGTCAATGATGGCGAGATCGATGTACCGCTTCTGAAACGCTTTTCGTACCCGACGCTGTATGAAAGAGCGCTCTGCCTGGTTTTAGAGACATCCGGGTGTCCTGAATTACTGTATGACTTTTTTTGATTTTCGGTCAACGGGGTGTATTCCGACGAGCGCGTGACTGAGGCTTTTAGATTAGGATCGAAAACCGCTTTAGCCGAAAGCTCACCTGCGCCGGCGGCCCTTTGCTGACTTTTATTAACTCTGATATTAGAGTCTTTTTCTATTGTCATTTTTATGACATCTATAAGCTTTATTTCATGTGTTGAAATATTTGATTCAGCGTTTGCCGCCGGTAAATATACACAAAATAAAATAATCAGACAAATAATTGCGCTTTTTATTTTTTTCCCACTTGCTTTTTTATGATTTTTCAATTTAATACCCGCATTTTATAATTTTTTTGATTAGGTTATGATATAATAGTTAAGCAAATTTGTCAATATTATCGTATGTTGAATTAAGCGCATTAAAATAAAAAAATATTTATTGAGTAAATTCAAAAACATTTTTGTAAACAAAAAAATAAAAATATTAATCTTTATTTATCTTATTTTCCCTTTGGCTTTTATATTTTCTCTAGTTTTTTTTGAAGAGCGTCGGCTCCCGATTCAACCGCTAATTCGACTAATGAAAGAGATGCGATACATAAAATAGCCGCGGCAGTAAAATCACCGCGTGAAAATTTTTTTCTATTTTTCCGGTCAAATGTTTCGATATTTGTCGAGGCATTATAAAGCAATCCGCACATTACATTAAAATCAGCTTGATTTAACGAGGGGCTGCCCTTGTAATTATGTATCCGGCCGTTAATTCTTATTTCCGGGTAGTTTTCAATACCGCAGCACTTTAAAAATAAACTCGCGTCATATTCGCCAAGCGCGTTACAAATGCCGGCATAATCCGCTATAAGTTCATCATGCGCGTTATTACGCATCGAGCCGAGGCATCTTTTGGTGAAATAATGCGCCGATTCATGCCCAAGTCTTATTTTTAAAGAAATTTCACGCCATTCGTTTTCTGAAAAACTTGTTTCGAAGGCGGGCAGTCCGCTATACGGCCCGTCGCTTAAAAGAAGAAAGCAATCCTGATAAAAGCTTTTTTGTTTTTCTTGAGTGTCTGTGGCATTAGTAAAAAAATCATTAAAAGTTTTATTTTTAAGGTATTCAATGTATCGGCCGCAGTTATTGTAGCCGCTTATGGCAAGGCCGCCCATCGAGTCTTGGATTTCGACCGGCTCATTTTTAAAGGCCAGCGCGCGGCATAAGTTAACGAAATCCTCTCTGTTTTTTACTATAATTACAGGTATAGAACCGGCGGAGGTTTCATGAATCGTGAGTGTCAACTCTTCGGCGGAGTTGAGAACCAAACCGGAATTTACGGCAAAAGATTCGGGCGGCGCTTTTGCTGTTACTGCCCGTCTATATTCGTCGTTTAAACTTATATTTTTTTCTATAGGAAAATTAAGCTGCGGTAATTTTTTCTTCAGTGTTTCAAAAACTCCGATTTTTTTTGATTCTGTTAAATATTCCCGCCATGTTCCGGTAAATTCTTCGTCAGCTAGCGGCAATTTTTCAAATATACTTTGAGCGCTTATAAACGCGTTGGCGGTATATTTTTTCAATTCCTCGCTGAGTTCTGAATTTTCAAATTTTTTTTCGAAATGTATTTTTTTATTCATAAATTACCTTAATTGCCTTGTTTTAAAATTCTTTTGCTTGAAATTACTCTTTATTTTTCAATTTTTTGTCGTTAAATTTAACATATTTTCAATTTTTTGTCACTGTTATTTAAACATAAAAATTAAAATGCTTTTTCTTTTTTTATTTTACCGGCCTGGATTTCTAATTTCAAAATTCTATATAAATAAGGGTTTTTAAAGTTGATAAAATTTTATTTTTAGCATTCGGCTTCAAAATCAATTGTAAATATATTAGTTAAGAAATATGGATTAATGTAATAATGCCGGTTTTGCCATGCGAAACTTAAGTTAGTTGATTATGGTAAACATGATATGATATAATAAGTAGTTAAATTTTATTTTCAAACATTAGCTGATAAATTTATTTTGCTTGTTTTTTATGTTTTATTTAGCTAATGAAGTATTTTTATTCAGAACCAGGTTTATTTTATAAGAACTGGAGAGTAAAATTAAAAGAACATGTATGATTTGAAAAAAATTTCTGAAATTGACAGGATGTACGAGGAATATTTTGGCAGGATTTATAATTATGTTTTTTACAGGATACTGCATCGGGAATATAGTGAGGATATTGTAAGCGAGATTTTTTTAAAAGTCATATCGAATCGTGATAAATTTGATTCAAGTAAAGCGTTGTTTTCGACATGGATATTTACTATCGCAAATAACTGCGTAATTGATCATTTTAGAAAAAATAGCAGAATTGTTGTTTTCCCTTCTGGCGCTCCAGCACTTGACACGCCTGTGACTGTTGATTTTGACGGTGAATGTGAAAAGATATTAAATAACGATCGAAAATTATTATATAAAGCGCTTACTTTACTCGATGAAAAACATCGTCATGTTATTTCGCTTAAATATTTCAGCGGCTTGTCAAATAAGGAAATATCAGAAATGACAGGTATAAACGAAAGTACAGTTTCGACAATTTGCTCGAGAGCTATTTCTAAGCTGCGTTCAATTTTTAAAACTAATGAAAATAATTTTTAAATTTTGAGATAAAAATTTTTATAAAACGTATAATTTAATGAACAACAATATTTAATAAATAAAGGAGTGTTCATCGTTATGAGTAAAGAAAATGTAAAGGATATGTTCGAAAAAATAAAAAACGATGAGGAATTTCAAAAAAAATATCTGGAAATGGCACGCGACTATCAAAAAGAAAGCGAAAAAATATTTTTTGACATGCTTGTTGAATTTGGTGAAAAAACAGGTTTTTCTTTTTCGCCAGACGATATATTGTCCGCTCGTTCCGAATATATTGAAAACGAAAACGCGAATAAAGAACTTTTGGAGAATGATCTTGAAACTGTTGCCGGCGGCATGCGCGGCACCCATTGGGCCAGCGCCGCGCCTATGAGCGTAAATATAGTTTTTTTCAGGTGCGTAGGCTAACTTAGAAAGGAGCAAATGTTATTTTGTTCCGGATATTATACCGAGAGGTTATTTTATGATCGACGATAAGCGCTTTGATTTTTCAGAAGAATCAGAGCTGAAAAAAAAATTATTTCTTAAAATAAGAAATGAATTAAAAAAAAATGATGACGCCGCACGGGATTCGAAAGAGCTTGGCGATGCCGAACTTGATAAGGTGGCCGGCGGTATAAGTCAGAATTGTCCCAATAACGGCGACTGCTCTAACTGCAAATATAATATAAGAGGCATATGCAGAGGTCCTGCGAAATAATAAATATTTTTTTATTTTAAATTAAGTTTCGCATTTCAAAAATGTCAGTAAATAAGGAATTATAAAATTAATAAACTTTTATTTTTAGTATTTGATTTCCGAATTAATTGTAATTTTTGATGAGAGATGTGTTGTACAGATTATATATTAAAAAAGGGAGTTTTTTATGAGTAAAGATAATGTAAGGCAAATGATAAATAAAATTGAGAAAAATCCTGAATTTCAAAAAAAATATGAAGAATTAATTTTAAAGTGCAAAAATGCGGCAGGCGAAGTAAATGCCGATAAAATTGTAGAATTTGGAAAAACGGCCGGATTGGAATTTACGAAAGACGAATTTAAAGAAGTCATCAATGAACTTCAAAATCAAAAATCGGGTGAATTATCTGAGGCTGAGCTTGCAAATGTTGCCGGTGGCTGCGTTAACGTGGTAAATTTTAGTAGCTGTTTTAATGGTACCGTAATTCTTAGATGATTTTTTATATTACCCGTCAAAAGCGGTTTTAATGAAATAATTTTAATCTATAACGTTTCTACTGGATGTTATTGTGCAGGTATTACAGCATAAGTCAAAAATTATAAAAAGGACGGCTTTGAAATTTATCTTTCAGGGCTGCCCTTTTTTATGATTATTAACGACCTTGATTAATAAAGGTTATTTATGTTAATTGTATAAATTAAAATTAATGTATAAGGTGGATTGATTAATGAAAAAAATATTCCGGTTGACTTTATTTCAAATATCATTATTATTCATATTGTTTTTCTTTTTTGATAATAATTCGTCTGCGGCGGAAATTTCCTTGAGCGAGCAAATCAAATCTCTTGAATCTAATTACTCTGCATTACGCGGCAATAAAAATAACGCTCAGGAATTGTTTACCGTGCTTATAATGCTTCCGACAAAATATAACCCTGACGCGGTCGGAAACCGGAAGGACATTCCTCTTGGCGATATTCAGAAAACGGCGTTAGAAATCCTGGAGAAATTTGATCAGTGCTCGACTATAGATCCATTTCCAAAGATAGGGCTCTGGAAGCGTACCGGAGTGATTAACGACATTATAGAAGATATTAATGTCACTCTTGAAATGGATAAAGTTACGCCGGCCAAAAAAGACGCTTTAATAAAATACTGCCGTGAGGTCCTTCTCGAAAGATTTAAACAAGAGGCTATACACATGAGAATAATACCTGAAAAAAATAATTACGGGGTTCATATCATTGAAATTAATAAATAACTCATTTAATCGAACCATTAAAATTGCCTTTGTTAATATGCTTCACTTTAAGAATTCTTAATTATAACGGTATTGGCAAATATATAATATAACGTGATGGTTAATATTTGAATTAAACTTAAAAGTAAAAAAGACAGCTTTGAAAATTATATTTTAAAGCTGTCTTTTTTTATAAATAAATGATTAAATTTATTGGCTGTTATTAATTACGCTGGTTAATTTCTGAATATTTCGCGGCCTGGCTGAAAGTTTTACCGAGTTCGCTGAGGTTTGCGTCTAGGTAATTCGATATGTCGTTTCCTTCGAATGTCATTCTGTTAGAAACCGCGTTTTTATATGATTCGAAGCATTCATCGATATAATTAGTAAGGTCGCTGACTGAAGCCGCGCGGTCGATTTTTTCGGCAAATTCGGAGCCGATGGTGAATTCGCCGTTATTGTCCTCGCCGGTTACGGTCCCCGGTACGTGAAGCCTGAATACACTTTCAGCGATCTCATTATACATGAGCGTTTTTAAGAGGTCTTTGCTTATATATCCTTCGGCAAGGCCGTCTTTTATTATGGTCTTTACGCTGTCGGCCCTGCGGCTTATTTTTTCGGCCTTTTTCTGAGCCGCGGCAAGAGTTTCGCCTTCGAGACGGCGGGTGGCTATATCGGCTTTATTTAAATTATTCGGCATAATTACCGGCATTTTCTCCTCGACTACGCCGTGTTTTTTTAACACTATGCCGGCCGTTCTCGGAAATGATATGCTCGTGTTATATAAAAATTTCTTTAAGAGCCATTCTTTGAACTGCTGCTCATCGGGCAGAACGGTGTTTAAAAGCAGGAATAAGTTGTTTGTGCAGTTATTCTGCAACGTGTTATACATCTCGTTATCACGGTTTTTGAGAGACGCGCGGATCGCGTTTTCCAAAAGATCGGCTTTTTGCTCATGCGTTAATTTTAATTTAATTGGAATCAATCTTTTATTTTCGAGCGAGCAGACCTGTATATAATCTTCGTAGCAGCCGAGTTGATAGATTATTTTAAACTTATCGAACTGGCCCTGAACAAGGCTATAGCTCTGGTCTATTCTGAGTCTTGCCTCGATTGAAAGTATAAGGCCTTTGGATGTTTCTTTGTTTTCGGTAGTGATATAACCTGAATTGTCGAATTCGAATATGAAAAGGCAGTGCGCGGCAAGCCATTCCGGCGGGAACGGTTTTATTACGAAATATACGTCGGAGACTTTATTTATATCGACTTTTACATCCTGGCGCCATTTCGGTTCCGATGTGTCGATGTGTGATCCTTTTTCGTCGAAACCCCATCTTACGTTTCCGAGAGTGAATATGCCCTCTTCGTTTTCACTTTTCAAAACCGCAGGACGCTGTTTTTTATTCCATTGCACGTCCTGAACGGCGGTATTAGTATTTATTGCCGTTTCTTCCGCTGTTGCCGTAACCGGCTGATATAAACTTAATCCCATAAACGCTAAAAGTGCCATAACAGGTAAAACACGATATTTTTTTAGCATAAATTAATCTCCTGATTTTTTTAGATTTTTAAAATGTTAATAAAATTATACCATTTTTTTTGAGGCGTATCAAGTTTACCTGGAAAAATTATTTAAGGTAATCGTTAGCGTATGACCAGCGGCAATTTTTTTATTCAAATAATATTGAAAATAAATATTTTAGTAAATGTAAATATTTGATAATTTAATAAAACAAGCCTTTTTTAAGATAATTTTATTGTCGCCGGCAAGGCTGCTATGTTACATAAAACCCGGATATAAAAAATACAAAATAAATTGCAATTTATTACCGCTTGTAGTATAATAAAATGTTAAATTTTGAAAGAATTAAAATAAAATCGGGAATCGAGGAATATAAAAATGGAGTACAAAAATTTTACGCTTGATGATTTTCAGGTGGACGCGCTTAACGCCATAGACAAATGGAATACCGTGATTGTGTGTGCCCCTACAGGTTCGGGTAAGACGTTAATCGCTGAATATATCATCGATAAGTGTATAAGGGAAAATTTCGAAGTAATATATACTGCGCCTATCAAGGCACTGTCAAATCAGAAATATCGTGATTTTAAAGACCAATACGGCGATAAGGTCGGTATAATAACCGGTGACGTAGTTATAAATCCTTCCGCTCCATGCCTTATTATGACGACTGAAATATTCAGAAACATAATTTATGATGAACCTCGAAAACTCGAGCATGTGCGTTATGTTATTTTTGACGAAGTGCACTTCATAGAAGACCCGCGCCGCGGCACTGTCTGGGAAGAAAGCATCATGCTCGCTCCGCAGCAGATACATTTTTTATGCCTTTCGGCTACTATTGCGAATGTCGAGGAATTGGCCAACTGGATGCAGTCGATAAGAAAAGCCGATGTTTCGATAGTATTGCACGACAAGCGTCCCGTGCCGCTCGAGCCGCATGTTTATATAGCGGGCGGCAACCGGTCTTTCACTTTAACTAATCTCAATAAAGCGCTGGCATACGCTAATATGGTGGCAGCGAAAATGAAACAGGCTGTAAAATCAAATGAGCCGCAGGGGCGGCATGGCCTGTCAATATTTGAGTATCTTAAGGGGAAAGACCTGCTTCCAGCCCTCTGTTTCAGTTTTTCGCGTAAAAATTGCGAAAAACTCGCATTCAATAACAGGTATTTGAATTTATTGTCGCCTGAAGATTCAGCGAAAGCTGTCGCGCTTTTTGACGAGCATGTCGCTAAATTTAATCTTGAAAAATATATTTCGACGACCAATTTAAGGCGCCTTGTCGAGTTCGGCACCGCGTATCACCATGCAGGAATGCTGCCGCCGCAAAAGGAAATAGTCGAGATTTTATTTTCGAAAAACCTTATAAAAATATTATTCGCGACGGAAACGTTCGCAGTCGGAATCAATATGCCGGCGCGCACGGTAATATTTGACGGCCTCGAAAAGAATGACGGCGTTTCTTTCCGTTATTTAAAATCATACGAATATCAGCAGATGGCGGGCCGCGCAGGCCGCCGCGGAATCGACCCGCTCGGCTATGTTTATGCCTTAATCGATCCGCGCTTTTATAACTACGCTGAAACCAAGCAGACGCTTCTGGGTAAAATTGAGCCGTTAAAAAGCCAGTTCGGCTTTTCGTATTCGAGCATACTGAATTTATATTCATCACGCTCGAAGCAGGAAATAGTGGAGTTATGCGAAAAATCATTCAGCTATTATCAGCTTAAATCCGTGATCGACCAAAAAATACAGAAAGTGCATGAAATGGAAGGCCGGCTTAACGAAATTAACTGCCGCCTGCCGGAACCGCGCAAGACGCTTATGGGCTATCTTGACGCGCTTCAGACCATAAAAAACGGCAAGCAGGAATTTATACAACTGAAAAGAAGCCTTCGCAAGATCCATCCCGACGAGCACCCGCGAGTAAAGAGCCTGATGCATAAGGCGCAAAATGACATGAATTTCGCCCGTAAAAACATAAAGAAATTCAAATGCTCAGTTTGCAGCGTTCAATCGGGATGCGTTATGCTCGCTGAAGCTTACGACAGGGCGCGCCGTGATGTGCACAGTCTTGACAGTGTTTTAGGGTTCGATCTTGAAAATAAGTTCGCGTTTTTAAACTCAGTCGGCTATATTAAAAATGAAAAACTTACCCCGCGCGGCGAATTTGCTTCGCAGATCTTCGGTTATGAAATACACGCCACTGAATTTTATTTCGAGGGTTACATCAACAGGCTTGACGAAGATGAAATAAATGCCCTTATATGCGGTATAATATTCGAAAACAAGACGCGCGCTTCATATCTGATGAAAAATAAAGACTTGAAAGATAAGTTGAGAAGTTTCAGATATAAGATGGAAAATATTATCAGGATCGAAACTGAATATTGCAAAGTGCCGAATATAAAGACGATCGAAAACGCCATGGCGGAAATAGCGTATGCGTGGAGCAAGGGCGCGACTTTTCAGGAACTGATGGAAACCCAAACTCTTTTGCTCGAAGGCGATCTTATAAGACTTTTTAGAAACTGTATCGACCTTTTAAGGCAGCTTAAAAGAGCTTTAGTTCAGGACCCGTTTTCGTGCTCTAAAATTGACGCATGCCTCAAGAAAATGAACCGCGACGTCGTAGATGCCGAACAATATTTTGGCTAAAATTTATTAACCGTGAAATAATTTTATATATGCAGGTCGCATTTGATTTTTATATTAAATAATTACATGGAAAAATGAATGGAAGGCCGAATAAATTAATTTTGCCTTCCATATTTTTTGACCTATTTATGTTGATTTTTGGGTTAAATGTCTTCTAAATAGTATTTTTTAATGATTACAAAATTAATATTCATATTTTTTAAATAATTAGAAACGGAGAAAATAAAAAGATGCCTGCCGCTAAATTTAAAAATAAAAAAATATTGCCGCTGTGTTTAGTCATATTTATGTTATGTTTGTTTTCTGCTGATTTTTACGGTCAGGCGAATGCCTCCGGAAATATTGATGTTTTAAATCAAAAATTGGAGCAGATCAGGAAAAACAGGACTTCTTCCAAACCGGCAGACAGCGAATTCAACGATGAATTCCCGGTCGATAAAAGCATATCCGGCTCCGAAAATACACCGAATTACTGGCGTAACACGAATAATCTCCAGGACAGGATAGTCGTTGTCGCGGTTACTGACGAATGCGTAAAAAAGATGAAGAAGTTTCCGGATGTTCACATGATTCATCGGGTGTGCGACTTTTTCAGCCGTTCGCGTGCCGCTGCTGTCGGTATAGAGTTTTTATTTGATACGCCCGGCGTTGACGAGCGTGAGTTCATAGAATTCGTCGAGAGAACGCCGCGCATGGTTCTGGCGGCGGACCTCGAGTTTGACCCTAACAGGCTTTACAAAGACTGGGAAACGGCCGGCAATGATTTTAAGATAGTGAAGCCGTATCAGGCGCTCGGTGTTACGCCGAATAAAAAAGGTTTTATAAACTTCGACGTTATGCATGGATTTAGCGAATTAAGATTCCATTGCTTCATGCTGCGCGATAAGGAAGTATTTCCGTCGCTAGCGCTCGCGCTTGTCATGACGGCCGAAAATATTGAAGATTATGAATTAATGCTGAACGATAAAAAGGAAAATTCGAAATACGCCCTTAAATTTGGCAAATATAAAGTATCCCAGAAATTTGTCATGGATTACACATGTAATTTTAATTATATACCGTTCAGCCAGGTTTATGAACGCAGTAAATTATTTTTTGACTCGAAAGATCCGTCAAAGCTCGCTAAAGAATATTCGAAAAAAATAATATTAATAGGTGATATGACTAAAAACGCGAAGGTATATGTCAAAAACCATCAGTCGGTTTATAATCTCGATCTGATTGCTAACGCCATTCTTGAAATTTACCGTTCGAAATAATTATGAATATTAAGGAGGAAAATTATGAGAAATTTTAACTTGAAATTAATGGTTGCGTTTATTCTGGCATTTTTATTATTTGGTTGTCCCGAAAATTTACTCGCGCAAATGCCGGGTGAAGAAGCAGGCGGGCCGCAGTTGGAGAATAATTCACAGGGCGGCGCGCAGGGTTTGCAGCAGGGCGTTCCAGGCCAGCGTGACGGCGTTACCGGGCAGCAGCGTCCGCCGGTTCATCCTTTGTTTCTTTATATAGGCCACGCGGTTAAAGCGGAAAATGAATTCGAAATAGCGTGCGTTAATATTTTTCCGAATTTTCACGCCGAGAAAAACGCGAAAATTAAAAAGCCGGCCGGCGTTATTGAAGTGGGAAAGCAAACTTATTTTATAGTTGAAGCGAATATTGAAACGCAGGAAGCGTCGCTGCAATTATTCCCTGAGCAGGCGAAAGCTTCAGGCAGAAAGCCGCCTGCGATAATCAAATCCTGCACGGCGAAAGTTTCAGGCGCGTATTTTGAAACGCCAAATGAACCGCCTGCGCCGGGCCAGGCAGACAAAATGAAAATGCCGGAAGGCAAGGCGGATATAATAGGCGATATAAAAATCGCTTCGGTCGAAAAAGAAGCTGGCAAGCGTAAGATGATAATGGTATCGGGAAGCGTTACCATAAACGGAGAGAAATACTCTCTCTATCTGGAACCGCGCGTTATTAATCCGGGCATGAATGGCGGCCCTAAAAACCAGAATCCAAATCAGAACCAGGGCCGGAATCAAAATGGCATGGAACCCGGCAACCGCGGCGCAGGCAGCAATCAGCCGCAGGAATAATAGCAAGTTTTTAAGTTACATAATTTAGTAATTAACTGAAGTTTCGCATATCAAAACCAGCATTATTACATTAAACCATATTTTTTTACTAACATATTTACGATTGATTTGAAGGTTAATTATTAGAAATAAAATTTTATTAATTAAAAAAAATCTTATTTACAGACACTTTTAAGGTGCAAAACTTAAATAATTAAATATACTGACAGCTGGAGCTGGAAGGACATAAGTCTTTCAGCTCCAGCTTTTTTTAATTAAATACTTTAAAATGTGAATTGATAACTATTTGTTTTCGGCAGCACGATTATTTATGAGTTTCATTATTAGATATCCGCCGAATATTACGATCGATGAATAAACAAGGGTCAGGATAGAATAATTATCGTGTATGTCTATATCGGTCATAAAATAAACTGCCGCGCATGCCCATAATACCGAGATGAATATATTTTTTCGAATTTCAGACGCTATTTTATAACCGGGATAAATGCCGGCGGCAAAGGCTGCAATTCCCGCGGCGGAAAACATAGGACAGCGCGGATAAAATGTCGATTCTATATAATGCGCGGACATTGTGAAAAAAAATGAAACTATTATTATTATTGATATGAATAATACATCACGATATTGTTCGATTGTATTTTTTTTATTTTTCAGCAGAAAATTTTCATAAATTAATTTGCCTATATCACTTTTAGTTTTGTTGTGATGGATTATATCGGCAGATATATTAGCTTCAGCGGTGTCCGGCTGGTTATTTTTTGAATTACAGTTCATATTTTTATCTTTATTATTCGGCGCCGGGTTAATATTATCATTTGGGTAATTTATCGAATGACCGGGTTGGATTTGCCGTTCGCCGTAAATATCCGTCTGTGAATTTTCTTTATTTGATTTCTTGTTAAGGTTATCGTGGACGTTATCGGGCTGGCACCTATTGAATTCTGAATCGGAAAGTTGTAAACCGGCTGTATGCTCATTTTTATTATCATTTAAAATTGACGTGCTGCTGTTTTTATAACCCGAATTTTCAGGATAAGCCAATTCAATTGCGCCTCCAGAAAATTTGGCGCAGCAGCCCGAAAATTTGCATGATTCGAGTTTGGGCACGGCGGTAGTGAAAATACCGCCTCCGCAGGTGCCGGCAGTGCAGTCGTTAAATTGAATATCTTTAAGTATATTATTATGACATTTATCTAAATAAATTGCCCCGCCTTCATTTTCACTCTTGCAATTATAAAATTGGCATTTTTGGAATTCTATTTTTTTCTCCGGGCTATTTGATAAGTATAATCCTCCGCCCTCGCCGGCCGAGCATTCCGAGAAAATACACGAGTCTGTGATTATTGAGTTTGAATACGAATACAATCCGCCTCCGCCCTCGTATGCCTTGCAGTTTAAAAAATTGCAGTGGATTAATTTCAGATCGTCGGAATTTTCGGCATAAACCGCGCCGCCGTTATAATTATAACCTTCGCAGCTTTCGAAAACTACGCCTCCTAATCTTACGCTGGAATTTGATATGTAGACCGCCCCGCCGGCTGAGGCCTGACAATTTCTGAACACGCATTTAGAAAAATTTACCGTGCCTCCGGTTACATCGAAGACCGCGGCCGCACCGCCGTATGTTTCTTGGCCGTTCAAGGCGTCAGTTGAAACCATGGCCCTGTATTTTTCTGATTTGATTCCGGCTGAATAATCGAAGTTGCAGTTAATGAATTCAGAACCGGCCGCGCCGTTTCCTATGAGTATTATTCCGCCCGAAGCCGCCGAGTAATCTTGGGTGCGAAATGCAGCATTGCTTGCTATTACAAGGCCTTCGCTTATTATTGCATAATTTTCGTTCCAGCATAGCGAAGTGTTTTCGAATATCAGGACCCCGCCGTTTTCGACGATTATATCGCCGGCCAGGCAATAGTCGAGCCTGTCGATTTTAAGGGTTTCGCCGCTTTTTACGATAGTTTTATCGAGAGTTACCATAAATGTTTTTGATGATCCTTAATTTATTTTTTATTTGTTATCATTAATTGTATTATTTATGAATTATTTTCTCATAATATATTTTTATACACGATCAAGTTTTCTTTTACCTGGATTTTAATTTTATTTTTATATATTACGTCTTTCCAGTTTTTATAACAATCTGGCGGTTCAAACATAAATTTATCGGGATTGTATTTTCCTTCTATGCCGGTCAGGACTGCCATTGAATTAGTTGCCGCGGCTTTTACTCCGTCGTCCGTTGCGCGGTTCCCCTCGTAAAAATCGTTGCCCGGCCATGAGACATGGTCCCAGGCTACCACGCTGAAAAACTCATATTCATTTAGAATGTAGTTTTTTAAATAAGCTTCCGGCCTGCATAACTGCGGCTTGTTCTGGTTTCCTTTGAGAAATGGCCTTACAAGAAACAGGTTTTCGTTTATTTTGAAATCTTCGTTGCCGCATTCGTTGTAAGGATCGTAATAAACCAATGCGATATTTGGAAAATGATGTTCATATTTCGTAAAAAAGTGCAGCAGCACATTTTTAAATTCGTATCCGAGCTGGCCCCTGAATTCGCCCGCAAACTGGCCGCATCCAAGCCCTGGAATCGTTACCAGCGCTTTTTGACCAGAAGATTTAGCCTTATCGTTAATGTACATAAAAGCCGGAAAAAGACGTCTTTCGTAGAGCGAGTAATAGCCTTCGAAATGCAGATTATCGTCTTTGATAATTTCCGGCCGGTCAGCGGGGATTTGGCCTGAATCGTTTCGTAATAACGCGCCAGGCACATAAATTAATGTGGCCTCGAATGGTTCTTTATGGATTTCAGGAAACGAATGTTTCCCGTTATCGAAAACTGTTACCGGCACAGCTATGCTCATATCGCCGAGAATTGAAAGTTCCGGCGCATTCCAATCTGAACCGTCGCCGCAGATCTGACTTTCGGCGTATAGCGTCGGGATTTTTGTCTGAAAAAGTAGGTCTAGAAAATCTTCGGTTGCAATTCCACGCAGCTCGCGGCCTATGAGAATACTTTTCAGCCGCGTTCCGCACCTCGTGAAATCTCTTTTCAGTTCCGTCAGGTAATTTTGAGATTTTTCATAGGTAATTTCATGGATAAGCACTTTATATTTTGCCATATTGAACCATCCCGCATTATGATATTTACAATGAACTTACATGAATAATTATACAATATCATGTGGATATTTTCAATGTGCTATTGGAGTTGAATTTTATATAATTGTTCTATTATTTTTATGTTTTAATAAAAATAAATTTTAAATAGTTAATCCTAAAACTCTATTTACTTCTTCCGATGAAGTTATGCCGTCTTTTATCAATTGAATGGCTTTTTTTTCAAGTAAATCAGGAAGCAGTTTTTTTATTTTTTTGATATCGCGTGAGGCTATCGCTTCCTTTAAATTATGTTTGAAAATCAGCGCATCATATACTGGAATTCGACCTTTATAACCGGAATTCAGGCATTTATCACATCCGACTGGCGCACATGTTTTATTGTTTTTACTTTTTTTCAAAAATGTCGGAATTATATCTGATTTTTTCTTGCAATCGCAAAGCCGGCGCAAAAGTATTTGCGCGATAGCACCATTAAGTATATTGGCTAACGCGGTATGATCGATAGTTTTAATCTTTAATAGCGCGTCGATTAATTCAAATATAGTCTTATAACCGGCCTGGCATATAACTATATGGCCAGTTTGAGCGGCCTTGAATGCGTAATTTATAATTTCAGGGTCCGAAAACTCGCTTAAAAAAATAACATCTGGATCTGTTCTCATAGCTGATTTTAATGCGGCAAGGCAAGTCAATCCTACCGAAGCATCGATCGCGATTTGAGTTGCGCCGTTTAAAAGATACTCTGCCGGCTGTTCTATCGTAACTACATTACAGCCTTTTTCAATATAATCGTTTAATACGGAATAGCAGGTGGTAGTTTTGCCGGAGCCGCTTATGCCTGTGATAAAAATCAATCCATATGGTTTTTTTAACATTTCTTTAACGGTTTTTAATTCAATTTCATTTAAATTTATTTTATCGAGTCCGATCACTGTTTCGTTTTTTTGAAAAAATCTTATGGTTAACTTTTCACCGACTACTGTCGGCACGACAGAAACACGTAAATCCACTTCGCTGCCGTCTATTTTTATTAATATGCGGCCGTCCTGCGGCATGCGTTTTTCAGCTACGTCAAGGCAGGCCATGAATTTTATGCGGGCGATACCTTTATTTAACTCTTCTTTTCCGATGCGGCCTTTTTCATGCAGGAGTCCGTTTATACGATGTTTTATGACGGCTTCGCCGCCTTTGACAGGTATTACATGTAAATCGCTGGCTTGCTCGGAAATGCATTGCTTTATCCATTTATTAACTAAATTAACAGCTTCGTTATATTCGTTTTTTTCAGTTAATAACCCTTCGTTAGATGATGATTTTATATTATTTTTCGGTAAATTTATAATAATTTCCTGAGAATCAGAATCGCTTGAGCTAAGTGACGCGGAGAGTTCTGCCATTGTTCGGTCAAGCATTCCGTCGCGTTCACCGGCGCTGAAATATTCCATATATTCTTCAGGAAAATTTATATTTAAAAATATTCTGGTAAGGCTATTGCCGGTTTTAATTTTTTCGATTATATAATCCATGAAGCTTTGATAATTTTTCATGTAGCTTTTTTTCCGGCATACGATAAGAGCGTCAAGTAATGGCTTGCCGGAGCTTAATAACTGTGAGAAGTGCATGAAAAAATCGGATAAAATTTTTTTATTCATGGAGACCTCCTTAAAAATAATATTTATACCACGATTCTCCATAATTTAACCGAATCGTTAAAATCCTGCGGAATATATTTCTTTGATGGCATATTTTTTTCACGTGATTCAAGCCATTTGTCTATTGAGCTTTTGCGAAATCTTATCTGCCCTGCAAGCGATAAATGCGGAATGTCGTTAAGAATTTCATATATCGCTTTAACCGGCAATTTAAGAAATTCAGCAAGTTCTGCAGGTGTCATTATTTCGCTGCTCGAATCCGGTTTATTTTTTTGGACAAAAGTATTTTCTGAATTGATAGTTAAGTTTTTTAAAGAATCAGCTATTCTGTCTTCTAAAAAATCAGGCAAAGTGGTTTCTTTAATTTGAGTTAACGAAAAGATAGTTTTTTTCATATCTTTGATTTTTATGGCGCATTCGCGGCATACTGCGATATGCTTTTCCATTTCTTCGATTTCAGAGTCATTTAACTCGTTATAAAGATAAGAAATAATTAATTCTTCCGTTGGATGTTTCATATCCCGCTCCTTGAGATAATTTCCTTTAAATTCATTACTGCGGAAAACATTCTTGATTTGACTGTTCCGACGGGTATTTTCAATATTTTGGCGATTTCGTCGAATTTGAGGCCGCTGAAATGTTTCAGCTCGAATACGATTCTTTTTTCTTCCGGTAATTTGGCCAATATATCGCTTATTTCATACTTGTAACAATATTTTTCTCGCGATGCGACCCATTCGGCCAGCGGAATTATTTTTAATTTGCTTGATCGCTCACGTTCTTTCCAAAAAATGTTTCTGGCAATGGCGTAAGCCCAGGGCATAAAATCACGGTCTTTCGAAAAAGTCTTTCCAGCGCGGTAAATTGTAAAAAAGAATTCCTGGCAGTAGTCTTCAGAATCGGCCGCGTCGGCTCCGAGATGGCGAAACAGCCTGTAAAAACGAGGAGCAATTAAGCGCACCAAATCACTAAATGCTTCCATTGAACCGTTTGTATATTTTAAATATAGTTTGTTAGCTTCTTCTCTCATATCTTACATTATCCAAAAAAACATTAAAAAGTTCAATAAAAAATTATTTTTTAAAATTATTTCAGCCCGAACAGAATCTCGCCATCTATAAAGACATTAAAGCATATAAGGCAGAGCATATTTTCCGGCAATAAAAGGCTGTTATAAATTAAAGCAAATTCCTATTTTTATTTGATTTTTTTAATAATATTTAATTTTCCTAAAAAAATAAGCCCTGCAAAATAACAGGGCCATTTTTTTTATATTAACATTTTATTTTACTTCATCACTTGTAACTGTTTTTATGCCTGAAGGTTTTTCGAACGCCTGTTCATCTACGCCTGAATTCCAACCGCTGAATTCGCCTTTACATTCGGCGCCAATGTCATCATTTTTTGAGCTGAACTCAATTATGCTCGATGTCTGCGGATCGATGGTAAAAATATATGTTGTTTTCACAAGTGTGCTTTTTAAAATAACTTTTATTAAATTTTCGCTTTTCGATTCTGAAATTTCGAATTTATCGCGGTCATCGCACATATATTTTAATACATTCTTGTATCTTGCCATATATTCATTAGTTTTATGTGTTACAATGGCGTCTTTCATATCGGGGTTATAAGTCCAGTATTCGCCGTTAAGAGAAACCTCCCTGCCTTTTCCGGAAAGAAACGATGTGGATTCAACGGTTTCAATGGCGTAATTATCGGCGTCCTTAAAATTAAATTTTATTACGGTAGTATAGCCGTCGGTATCTTTTTCGTTCATTTTACCGGTATAAGTCACCGTATAAGAAACATTCTTAACGCTCGCCGCTATTATTTGCTTTGTCTTTTCCGACAATTCAGCTGCATTTACAGACTGGACGCAGCAAAAAATAGATAATATGACTATTATAAGCGCTTTTAACGTAAAATTTTTTTTGAAATTGTTTAGATTCATTTTTACTCTCCTATGTTATCGTTAAAAATAATTTTTTTAAGTACAGTATCTATTGTTTATGTCTAAAAATTTTACCACAAACCTTCGCTCAAATTAAAGTAGAAATTAAATATTCTAAAAATACAAATTTTACAAAGTCAATTCAAAAGCTCTTTGAACTTCTTCCACTGAAATTATACCGGATTTTATCAAATCGATCGCTTTTTTCAAGTAAATCGTGATTTCTTAATAAAACTGCTATTATTATTTTATTTGTTCCTTAACCTATTTTTTTAATTTCTCAACTAAAAATGATTGGTCAAGTTTGCATAATCTGGATGAATATCTTTTAATCATATACTTATCACGCTATCAATTAATTTCAAACATAATAAAATCAACTATTTTAATAAAGTTTCAATGGTATAATTCTTTTCTAATAGTGTATTAAAACCAAACAATTACACTATTGAATATTTTTATGTAATTTTACGCCATTTAGCATATCTTCCTTTACTAAGTGATTCAATTTTATTTTCATCACGTAATTTAAATAAAATTTTTCGAATCATATCACGACCGACAGCAGGACATGATTTTTCAACATCTGAAAGATTAAAATCAGTTATGAAGTTTTGTATTGCGGTTAATACCATTTCAGTTTTTGATCCATAGCCAGAAGTTATTTTTCCAACGCGACTTTCAAATTCTCTATATGCGGCAAGAATGATGCTAAGAAAATATTCAACCCATGACAAAGGATTATGTTTGGATTCATGCCAGCCAATAGAAGATTTATATAAAGTGTCATAATAAGATTTGTCGGTTTTTTCAATTACTTTTTCAAGACTGATAAACCTTCCTACTTCGTATCCATTTTGATATAACAAAAGTACAGTCAAAAGCCTTGCCATTCTTCCATTGCCATCGTCAAAAGGATGAATGCATAAAAAATCAAGAATATAAAGAGGAATTAATATTAGCGGGTCAATTGTCTGATTCTTTATATGTTCGTTAAATAATTCCTGGAGCATTATTATATATTCATTTGTTTGAAATGCAGGTACGGTTTTAAATCTGATCTTTTTCTTACCGTCGGGTAAAAGTTCAGAAATTTCATTATCACCAAATTTCCATTTACCGCCTTGTCTTTCGGTATATTTCATAAGATCGCGATGTAATTGAAGAATGATTCCTGGTTTTAAATGAATATGAGTGTAATTTGAATGTATTGTATTTAAAACATCACGATAGCCTGCAATTTCACTTTCAGAACGATTTTGAGGCTTTGTTTTTTCTTCAATGAGATCTTCAATTCGCTTTATATCGGCCGTTATTCCTTCGAGCCTGTTTGAAGATTCCGTGCTCTGTATAATAGCAACCTTTTTAAGGCTTTCAAGAATTTTTGGAGATTGTTGTTCGTATAATTCTTGTTTACCCTTATATTCGCCGATAAGTCTTATAAAAGAGATCATTCTATGTGGTATTATTAAGTTTTCAAGATATTTCTTTTCTAATGATTTCATGTTATTCCTTATTCATTATAAAATTTCTTCGTTATTTTTTGATTTGATATTTAAGTATTTTGATCCCTTATATCCAAAAACATGAAGTATATAAAGATCTATAAAATTAATTTCGTCTAAAATTATTTCATTTTCTTGTTTAATAATCCACCTTATTTGGTTTAATATTATTTGCTGAAAATATAGAAAAAAGAAATAATAATCATTGACAATTTATAAAACTTCATCTTTAAGTACAATAGAATTAAATGAAATAAGGTTTTTAATCGCAGGTAGTATATCACAAAAATCGATTTGTGAAAACAAGATTTCTTAGATTGCTGAAAAATTTACAGAAAAAATCTGTTCGCGTTTTATAAAAAAATTTCTTTTTTCAGTTGAATTTCAAAAATATAAAAAATCATATTAAAATTTTATGATTAATTTGTAATTGTATATTAATTAATACTTTTTATGATTTCTAAAAATAATTGATTTTGCTGAACTGTTATGTTTTGCATTTTTAACTGAGCGTTAATTGCGTGATAAATCTGATGATATATTGATTTTGTTTGATATGAATCGAGGGCGTCTATATATTGTTTGAAGACACTGACTCTTTCTTTTTCAAGAACTTCGTTAATAGCAGTTAATCTGGTTATTTTTTCGAAATTTGCTTTTCTTTCGGCTTTATCATTGAAATTAATGTATTGATTGAAACTCAAAATTAAAGTGATAATTACAATTGAAATGGTATTGATTATTTTCATGATTGAAATCAACTCCGTTTATTAATAAAATTTTATATCACATAAACAATAAACAAGTTTTGTGCCAGGTAGATTTTTTATTTACTATTTGGTTAAATTCTAATAATTTACGAAGATTTCGCCCAAAAATATTTTATATATAAAAACTTTTCCTGAAAATACCATAAAAATTTTTATAGCATTATAAAAAAATATATAATGAAATATTGATGTTTAATTTTGTTTATATTTTTAAAATCTAAGTTTAGGCATGATATTAATTATAGTCAGGCTATTTTATTAATATGGCATGAAGTTTGTATTTATTGATTAATGCTGCAGCAATTATTAATTTATAATTAAAAAGGAGAAATGTCAATGAAAATTAAGTTTTTAATGGTATTTTTATTTTATTTTTTGCTGAGTTTATACTCTCCGGCAGATGCTCAAACAAATGAAATTCAAGTTAAAACTGGCGAAGTTCAGATTCAGACTTTCGAAATAAAACTGCTCTCTTTCAGTGAAGGATTAAATTCAGCTGAAATAGAATTCAATAACGCCGCGGAATATATAAAAAAAAGCGAATATACTACCGCTGTTGAATTATTGAAAAAATCGATTGAATATGATCCGGGATTTTCAAAGGCATATTATAATTTGGGTTTGTGCTACTGTAATTTGAATATGGATCATAATGCTATCAGCCAATTTCAGCATGCGGTTGAAAAAAATCCAAATTTTATTGAAGCTTACCATAATAATGTAGCGCTTTTGTATAAAACCGGTCAATATAAGGAAGCGGTTGAATTAACTGAAAAATTAGCCGGCGTTTGTTATGGATTAAAATTATATGACCGCTCGGATTTTTACAAAAAATTATTGGATGAGTTGAATAAAAAATATAATTCAGAAAAAACGCTTGAGCGAAGCCGCAAGTATACAGAAAAAGAAATAAAGGAAATAATGAAAAAATTAAATGCCACAACTGACGATGTGGCCGAAGTCACTCGTTATATTCATAAAAATTCGACGCCTTATTCGGATGTAGAATCCTTCCATCTTATGATAGTAAAATCCAAAGAATATCCAAAGCCATTGCTATTCTTGAAAATTCAAAGATATAATAAAGAAATGCTTTGTGTGAAGGGTTATACGATTAAAACAGACAATAATAAATTTCAAATTACGTTAGGCTGGAATGATCTGGTAACTGATTTTGGTGTCAATGGTTCATCTGAAAATTATACATGCCTTATTAATAGCTCCAATTCAGATATGATAAAAGCCATTGCCGGATCGAAAAAAACTACTGTTCGTTATCAAGGCCGGCAATATTACGATGACAGAGTAATTTCGGAAAAGGAAATAAAAGCTTTTCAGGAAATGGTCGAGGCATTTGAGGCACTAGGCGGCGATCTTGACAATATGGAAAAATAGTTAATATAAGGCAAAATAAAAAATCAAGAATACTTTATTTGATTTAAGGATAATGTATTCTTGATTTTTTTTATCTGTATTGGTATAGATTTATGAGTGTTTTTATATAAAGAAAAAACTTTGGAAGCTGTTTATAAACTAAATAATTATTGAAAAAAAAGTATTTTAGAAAACGATTTTAGTATATAAATCAAGGAATTAAAATTTATTAAAGTCATATTCTTTTAATTAAAATCCGGCCTGTATCTTATTTTTTATACTGGCCGGATTTTTTTATTTTCTAAATTATTTAAAAATCAACTTTTAAATTTTTTTCTTTGATGTTTAATTCAGTTTGTTTTTCGCTTCTTTCATTTTCGATACTTTTTACATAAGAACATACCTGCAGCGATTCGATAGGGCGTGAACCGCCGCTGCCGCCCTTGTTAAAAACCTCTGTCAGAACAACATGCATTTTATCGCCAAAGAGGCTCCAGCCATATGTTTCTTTAACAATTAAATCGTTAAAAATATTAAATCCCGATTTTGTCGACAGCAGTATTGGTTTTCCGTGGTATTGCTCTTCAAGCCTTTTAGTGATTGCGCTAAGTACGTCGCGGTCAATTCTTTTAACAAATAAATCGCTGTTATCTAATGTGTCAAGATTGAAGTCCAATAAAACTTTATAAAGCATATCATTGCGGAAAAAGAAGTAGCGCTTGCGAACGACATTGCCTTCAGGCATATACTCGGTATAGCAGACATAGTTTGGCACGCCTTCGTTTTCAGTCCAGTCTTTGTCAGGTTTTATTTCTGGATATGCCGATTTTACCTCGCGGAGAGTTGCTCCCCATTTTACCTTGTCATAACCATAAAAAAGGCCTCCGGATAGTGGTTTGGCACTGGCTGCAGGCTGCTCGAATTCCTGATTCTTTAAAGTTTCTTTTGCCTGTGTTTGTTTGTGTTTGGCCCTGATTTCGGCGATTCGTTTGTTTAAGTCGATATTGTTATCGGCGTTCGCCGTGCCGTATGCCGATAAAATTACTAAACCAACTGCGATTAATTTTTTTAACATTAAAATTCCTCCTGTAAATTTAAAATAAAAATGCCATTTTACATTGGCACTATATTAATAAAATACAAGTTTTATGCCAAAAAAAAATGCCTTTATTTAAAGGCATTTTTAAATTTAACTCCTGGATTTATACTTTATTATTTACAATAATTTTTTTGTATAAGTATAAAAAAATTTGTTATATAGAAACTATTACTTTTGTTCTTTGTTATTCCTTATTCTTTATATAAGTTACTTCAAATGCCTTGCAGGTCCTGACCTGCTGGAGGTGGTTCGTGAACGCGAGAACATTTTTCCAGTCGTAAATCTGGAATATATCGAGGCCCCTGTCTAAAAGTATTTTCCAGCCGTGGTCAGTTACTATGTGACGGGCGTGGATTGAGGTGTTTTCCTCGAATTCCCAGCTGAAATTGATGCCGGTGCCGGAGCAGGCGTCTTTTAATTGGATTAAAAGTTCCTGCTGCTGCGCGTCAACCGTGACTAAATGGACGTTAAACTCGTCTTCACACGGTTTGTTTTTAGCTATTATCTCCAGAAATTCCATTAAATTTCGCACCTGATGAAACACCCTTATATACGGATCGGTTATTACTATTTTTGAGGCGCCTTCAATATACGGCCAGAACAAAGATTCATAAGTTATGCCGCGCTGGTTTTCCTTTATAACTACATGTTTTTCAGCAAGTCCGGTTGGCGCCGGTTCTGCCGGGCTTTCCTGAAGAGGTTCCGCACTTATAGCAGGAGAAGTTTCGGATGATTCCGTTTTTTCAGGTCCGGCCGAGGAATACATTCGCTTTTTGTAATAATACCGCGGATATTCGTCTTCCTCGAGCGTGGTTACAGCCTGCTCTTTGCCGTTTATGCCGGTAAATGAAAATTTGACGGCAGTGTATGTTGTGTCAATTCTCATAAGTTGGTCTTTGACGCGCTTGCGGCCTTCCATGGCAAACCTCAGCAGTTCCTCGATTTCTTCTGGTTTAGCATTTCCGGCCGGAAACAGGATTTTCATTAATCCCGAAAATGTTTTATTTATGCCGTCGCGGTCGCGCGTTGATATATTGTCTGAGATTTTACAGTATTGTTTGTAGCGGTCGGAATAATCGAAATTTCTGAGTTTCCTGAGCGCTTCCGCCAGATAATCCACAATAAAACCGTAGCCGTCTGAGAACATCTCGCCGCGTATAATGTCAACTTCCCAGCCGGGGATGTAATAATGAAGCCTGTCTAAAAATGCCGAATCATAATATTTATCTGGCAGGTCGTCGAAAAGATCGTTGTATTTAAGCATATAAGGAACTATATGCTGTGTGTTGCCGACGAATACCATCGAAGCCTCCGCGCCAAGCGTTTCAACGCCGCGCGAGAATGATTTATTGGCCATATAATTTTTCATTATGTCAACTAATGCCTTGTCGACGCGTTTTTGTTTGCCGGCAAATTCGTCGAATGCCACGGCGTCCCAGTAACCCACAAGGCCTATGCGGCCGGTGCTGTTATTTACAAATAATTTCGGAACTGTTACCTCGCCTCCGGATATGAGTATGCCGTGCGGCGAAAGTTCAGAATAAATATGAGATTTTCCGGTGCCTTTCGGACCGAGTTCTATCAGATTATAATTTCTCTCGCAAAATGGTATCAGCCTCACAAGCTGAGTTAATTTGCTGCGCCTGCTGAAAAGCTCTGGATTGAAACCTATGCTCTGGATCAATATGTCGATCCATTCGTCGGTTGTAAATTTTTCGCGCAGCGCCGTATAGCTTTCAAAATCAAAATCAGCGAGCTGTATTGGCTTAATTGTTGAAAGTACCCACGGGCAGATACTTTTATCTTCGCGGTAATCGTATTCGACATCCGCGATGCACCATACGCCGCTTACTAAAAGGCGCGGGTATGTCTTGACAGTGCTTGAATCCACAAGCAGCTTGTCTATTCCGAGGTTTGAAAATTCCGCCTCGTAAGTGTCTTTTTTGTCGTTAAGCGATACACTTATTTTATCGATTACCTTATAGCGCCCTTTTTCTCTGATCATTGAACGCACAAGGCCGGCCTCGTTGCGGTGGACATAATGGTTCTTTAAAATTTCCTTGACGGTTTCGATGCCTGAGATTATGCTCGGCTCGTCATTTGTAGCGCAATACTGCCCCAGCAGATATTCAAGGACGTATGTCGGCACGATGGCGTTGCCTTTTACCAATTTTACAAGGTCTTTTCTTACCACAAGACCCGTGAAATAGTCGTTTATTTTTTTATCCAGTTCGTTCATAATTACAGTTTCCCTTTTATATTAATTTATTGTTTGCTGCTTGCTTTAATAATGGCCGTCCGGCCTGGTTATATTGCCGTTAAAATTATAACTTTGCGCGATTGCTCTTAAACTCTTTAAAAATCAAAATCGCTCGCAATTGCGCGCCTGATAGAATATCTGGCTGATTTATATTCGGAGTATTGTGCAGTGCCGTGTACATTTTCTTCGAGCTTGAGTATCACTTCGCGGTTATTAGAAGTGTCGGCTTTTCTGGTTAATATGAATTGTGCGGTTTTTTCGCGCTCGCGTGGATTATCCGAAGTAAAGTCGAAAATCAATTCGTGCGAATCGGAAATCAGCTCATTTGACTGGTTATATATGCCGGCCCTTAGCGTCCGCGCCCTGACTTTATCCGTAACCGGCTGTGTCTGGTAAAATATTACCGAAAGCTGTCCCGATGTTATGATCGAATTAGCGCCGCGTATTATTTCAATTTCAACCGTCGATACATCGCTCTGGCGTTTTTTATTGATTTTTACGACCGGAACGATTATTTCCTGAAGCGCCGCGCCGCCGTGGACATATTTGCTGCCTGAGCCCTTGAGCCGCAGTCTGTTTATGGATTTAGGCAGCATTATTTCCATTTCGCCCGAAAGCCCCATTTCCGCCGGGCTGAATTTTTTGAACCCGCTGCCCGGATCTAAATTTTTACCAAGGATGAACCGCCTGTCGCGGTATTGGATTTTTTCACCTTCGGGAACGCTCAAGCTGAAATCATTTTCATTTACAGCGCTGTTCTGGTAAATAAATCCGTGATCGGCCGTTACGATTATATTGCTGGCGTTGGCGTTTGTGAGTTTTTTCACGATGCGGATCAGTTCTTCGAGGGTTTCCTGGGCCGACATAAATACTTTATCTTCTGAGGCGATTTTATCGCCGATTGCGTCAATCGCGTTGTGGTAAATATATATGACGCTGTTATCGCGGACAACCGCGCGGCATTCATCGCGGTTCATATTCAAAAACTCTTCGGCTTTGAGCGCGCGCCCGCCGCTGTTAACCGCCTGGGCCAGTATTTTAGACCTGTTTTCGGAGCCGAGTGAATTTTGAGAATCCACAAATACAGTTCCCGAGTCGTCATCGGCTATTCTTATTTCGCGGTTAGGAAGCAGCGCGGCCATACCGAGCTGCGTATAGCTTGGCAGCATCGTTATCATAGGTTCGAGCGAAGCTTCGAACCTGTCTTCTTTTCTGATAAGACCCAGCAGTTCGTCGCCTATTTCATAACGCAGCGCGTCCGAGATTATTACGAATATTTTATTATCCCTGTCGATGAAAGGTTTTACATGAACGTTAAAAAAGTCCCGCTGCATGGTGACGCCTGAAAAATTCCACGAGCCGGCCTTATCGACGAATGACTGCCAGTAATCGTTTACTTTCAAAAGAAAATTATTGGTGTAAAGGTTTTCGACGCGTTCGATCAGCGGTTCCAATATCGAAATTTCGCCGGAGGTCCGGACATTATACATAAATTTACGGTAATTCTGGTCTATTTTGAACCATATTGTCGAATACCTCTGCACCCCGTCCTGTAATGAACCCATATTCAGGCCGCACTCTTCGAGCGCGCTCATAAATTTGACCGCGTAGTCTATGGCGGCGTAAATTTTTCCGTAATAGTCGTGCCAGAAACCAGTTTGCCGCGAGCGTATCCAGCCTGATATTTCGGAGGCTGAATAAATTTTTTCGACTGCGGCGTTAATAAGTTCGCCTATTATTTTTTGATCGGCCGCCCTGAAAAAATCTATTGACGTTAGTGTCCTGAAATCTTTTGAGTGCAGTTCGTTATCTATGTTCAGCACGGCGGCGCATTCATCTGAAAGTTTTTCGAAGGCAGTTTTATTCGAACGCCCGTCTTTCCATCTTTTGAAAAAAACGAAAGCCTCGTTGTTCAGCGAATGTTTCGCGCCGGTTTCGTATGCGAAGCATGATTTGAAAAGTTCTATTATGAAATCCTTGATTCCGGGCGCGGCCGAATTGTAGCCAAATAATTTTTTGAGAGTGTTCCATAAAGAATCATCGAGGCCGCATTTTTTTATGAGTGCGATTTTATCGCCGCCGTCTTCCGATGATTCAGCTAAAAGGCTGAACAGGATATCGTCGATCGACACGTCCGGGCAGGCTGCGCAGACAGCGGTCATTTTAAGTCTGATTGCGTCTTCAGTGTCGTTTTCGGCGAGGCTTTCTTTAAGCGCGGCAAGGCGTTTGGCTGATTGAAAAAACTGGATATGAGCGTTAACAAGTTCGGTGAATTCGTTTCCCAGGCCGAGTTCAAAAAGTATGAGCGCCGTCTGGTCAGCCCTGAATTCGAAGTTAGCAAGCTGAACGTCCAGCAGCCAGTTTTCAGTGTCGGCGGGCGCGGCGCCTTCTTTATAAATCAAAAATTTCGTTTCAGGCTTTTCACGCAATATTTTGTATTTTAAGCCGAACTCATTATTTTTAATTTCAAGTTTTTCCACATCCGGCAGGCTGACATCCTCAAATTCGTTCCTTAATTCTTTTTTTGCGTCGTACCAGAATATTATACGGTGCTTTTCAAATAATTTTTTTAATGATTGACTGACTTTTTCGTTCATAAATAAAACCGCCGTTTTCTTTAATTTTTATTCAGTAAAACAATTCTTATATTAAGCGGCTTTTTTCGAATTTTTAGCGAGTTTATTTATTTCTTTTTCTGATAGCCCTGTTAATTCAGCAATAGTTTTTTTATCCATTCCCTTGCTTATCATATTTTGAGCAATTTTTTCGGCAGCCAATTTTTCAATATTCGTAATATAAGGCATTTTCTTTTCCTCCTCAAATTTTATCAATTCATTTTTAAATTTTATTTCCAAATTTTTATTAAGAATAATTAACCAGTCTATAAACCTGTAAAGATTTAAAATATCAGGTTTTTTATACCCTTTTTTATACATTGCCTTTACAAGATGAAGTTTCCAGAAATATTTCATATTGTAATCATCGCGCGCTTCGATGAGTCTTAAATGTGTACATACCGCAATTGAAAATGGATTAAGGCTTTTTTCAAGTTGATCTAACTTTGATTTATAATCAATGATTTTAATGATCGGAAATTTGTATAGGCAATGGAATCCCCAGCGTTTTATCTCATATTTTTCAGGCCTGAATTTTTTATTTTCATCGGTTAAAATTGCAAGGCTTATAACCTCTTTTTTGTATTTATCAAATATTCTGTAGTTATATATGTACAGCCTTTCAGAAAAATTTTTTTCAACGCTTCCCTGGACTTCGACATGAATTAAAAGCCATTTTTCAGAACCATCTTTAAGCCACACTTTAACAAGCTTATCTGCATAGCGGTTGCCTATCTCATTATCTTTTACGATTTGTTGAAATTCTTTATCTAAAAATTCATATCCTTTTTTAAAATCTATATCTTGATAAATATTTTTATAAAAAAATTCAAGGAATTGCGGAAAATATTGTTCAATAATATCTTTCCAGACACTATCGGCGTAATTAATTTTTTTTATCATAAAAGCACTCTCCAGATAATTTATATTTTATCATAAAAGCGTTTTTTCGTCCAGAACAGCCGGTTGATATACTAAAATCGATTTAGTTTTTTATTCTTCGCTTTTATCGAGGCCGGGTATTTTTTTCAATGCCGCGCCAAATTTTTGATAATTTACCTTTACGCCGTCGTCGAGGTCTATTGAAATACGGTTTGAGGCGAGCGGATAGAGCGTTTCGCGCTCGTATTTATCAAGTTCGTTCAGTATTTTTTTGATTTTTTCTATTTCTTTCAAGGCCCTGGCTTTTTCAGAGGCCGAGGCGTCGCCGCTTATGCTTATCCTTTCGTAATCCGTGTTTTTGGAAGTTAATTTCAGCCTGAATTCGCGGAGGTAATTGTTTAATATTACGCTTACCGTGTCGGGACGGTAACGGTGCATATAAATCAGCGCGTTGAAGCTGCCGTTCGGGCTGCTGAACAGCCAGTATATCGGGCGTTTTTTGTAGCGTTTCACGTGGTCGTTATAAAAATCCTTTATGAAATATTTGCGTATATCCTTGCCGAGCGCGTTTTCTATGAATTTAAGGTTGGCCGTGAAATTACTTTCGCCGAATGTAACCTTCAAAAATTTATAAAACCGTTCAGTTATATCGTCAGTGAACCATTCGCCGTCGAGTATCGGGATTACGTTGTCATCGTCAGCCGTAAATTTTGGATCGGGCACATGTTCAAGGTAATCTTCAAGAGTTTCGCCCTGATTGGCGAGTATCAAGCCGGGTTTATCGAGCGAATATCGTCCGAACATGCAGCCTGCGGCATACGATATGAATTCCTTAATAGTGTCTGATAAAAGGCGGTCCTCGAGTTCCTGGCTGAATGGATATTCATTTTGAGCGTCAGCGGCTGCCGCGAAGTTATTTTCATCGAACGGTAAATTTTCTCCGGCATTTTCGTCAGTTGAATCAGTGCTGTCGCCGGCGATTTTGCCGTAGCGGTAATACGGATTGCAGGTCAGCGTAATTTCGTTAAGCGGGACCTCTGGCGTTAATTCATCCTGTAATCCATACGCCTCAATAAATATTTTGTTATTTTCTTCCTCGAGCTTTTTCATCTCAATCGTCATTTTCTTCCAGTACTTGCGGAGTTTGGTGTAGGCCGACTCGAGAGTTTGTGTGAGCGGAGTGGGCAGTGGGTTGTTTGCATTACTGGCTGAAGATTGCGCGGAGTCGTTTGAAGTAATGTCATTTTGTTCAAAAATTATATTTTCATTTAAACTGTCTGCTGTTAATAATGGCAGGCGTTTGAAATCCCAGGAATTTTCGTAAGAATCCCAGTCGGATTGACTTAGAATTACAAGTGTATTCACATTATTTGTTATAAAAGTTGATTTTTTAAATTCTAAATTTATTGGTAGCTTAGCGATATCGCCCGGTTGATAGTTCAAAGTTGGACTGATATATTTTATAATGGAAATTATAATATTACAATTTAGATAAGCTGTAATTAACTCATTTATTTTGTTATTTTTAGTAAATAAAGATGAACCTGCATTATCAAATAAAGAATTATTTGATAGTCTAGCAGACGTTTTTGAAGATGTTAACGCATTCCAAGTTACTCCTGGTTTAAATATATAATCCAAATTATAATTGTGTGATCTAACTTTTTTTGTTATTGGGTTGATGAAATTTTGTATTTCTTCACCATCATTTTTCCAATTTACTAAATATTCGAGGTTTCCATACCATTTTTTGAAATTTCCACCTTTTTGATATGGAAACCATTTTAATCTTGAATTTAATGCTTCTTGGCGTGAATTGATTTTACGACCGAAATTCAATTCGGAAATTTCATGCCACAATCTAAGAAATTTATCATTATCGGCGGTAGCCATACCTAATCTAGTTTCAGCGATATCACTAATTTGTTTATTATTAAAAAAATTCAATATTTCTGGACTAGTCCAATACGCGATCGGGCTGCCCGGAATTTTTTTGAAGTCGTCCGATGAGACGCATTTAAGTCTTTCATTTTGAACTGGAAATTTTTTAGGCTTATTTTCTTCATTTAAATCCGAATAATTTACAAATGAAAAATGTCCTTTATAAGACAATTTTTTTGATTTATTCCAAACTGTTGCTGCCGTTCCAAATGCAATTCCCATAACCATATTTGCCATATGTACCATACATTCAATTGTAACTTCATTAATTAAATATTTACGAAGGTTTTCGAATGAAGATAAAAACATCCAGCTTTGCATTGTAACCATAGCACTATAACCATTATTTTTGATTATTTCAAATCCGCGTTCTATAAAAGCAGCGAATAAATCTGATTTGCTGTCGGGATAATTTTTCTGAACGAATGATTTTAACTCATCGTTCATGCCTTTTCCGCCCATATACGGCGGATTTGCCACTACTACATGATATTTCGGGCTCAAATAATCGGCCTGCGTTAATGCCTGTTTTATCCTGTCATTTATTTTTTGCAAAAATAAATCTTCGGCCAATGATTTTTTTTCGTTTAAAAGTTTAATTAAATAATTTACATCGGTCTCGGCCGGCCTGATTAACGAACCGAAGTTGCCGGCATTTTTAAATTGCCCCAGAAGCTCCTGGATATTGGCGGTAAAAAGATCGCGCCCCGCCGCGTCCATAAACGCGCTGATTTCGTCCGGAGTTATGTCGATATTTTTTAAAACGCATATATTCGGCTGGATCTGCCTGCTGAAAAAACGCTTGTGCCTGCCGCGCGCTTTCATTGTAAGCGCGAATGCCGCCAGTTCGCCGGCACGCTCGTCTATCTCTATGCCGTAAAGGTTATTTTTTAATATCTTTTCCGGTATCTCGTTAGGATCGTAGCCTTCTTCCTCGTAAATATGATAAAGCAGCTCGAATGCATAAACAAGCAAATGCCCCGAACCGCAGGCAGGATCGCAAACCTTGATTTCTTCCGGCGAAGAAACTTTAAGATAATCTCCGTTGTTTCCTGCCAACTGCCCGCTGTCAACAAAATATTCCATTTTATCAGCGAGCTTAGAGTTCGGCTTATTCAGCATCCACAGCCTGCCCAGTGAATTTTCCACAAGGTACCTGACTATCCAGTTTGGCGTGAATAACTGCGTAGCGGCCGGAATGTTCTCCGGCGTGACTTTTTTATTTTTTTTGAGTCCTTCGAAAACCATGTCCTTTTTTTCTGATATGTAAAATTGATAGAGCCAGCCGATCACTTCAACATCGCGGCATTCCTCGGCCGTCAGCGCCTCGCGCGTACATGATAATATAGAACTGTCGGAAAGCATGTCGTCTGGTATTAAAATTTCAGTGTAATCGGATATTTTCTCAAAAAGGAAGGGCATAATTTTATTATAATAATTGCACGCGGCTATTACCAGCAGCTGATAAGCCTCATTTTGAGGATTATGCCCGGGCAGCGATCCGTTAAGGAACCCGAAAACTTTTTGCCGCGTTTTATCGTCAATAAGATCTTCGTCAATATGGCCGGATTTGGCTTCGGCCAATATTTCAGGCTGTGTCAGGCCTTCCGCCGGCGATACTATTCCAATCGGAGTGTAACGGTTAATATCCATGAAACGCAGTGCGCAAAATCTGTTGAACCAGATATACGCGGCCTTTTCGGCGACTTCCGACTCCGAGGATTGTTTTATCTGCTTTTCAAGTTCGCTTACCGCTTGCGGATTTTCACGCCTGCAGAGGCTCCCTTCGCCGAGTACGATTTTTATTTTTTTCGCGGCTTCGCCGATTAAATATTTTCTGGCATATTGCGCGAATTTTTTTAATTTTGCCGTATCCATATTTTTATTCCTTTTTGATATTCATAAAATATCGAGTACATTCGATTTTTATATTATTTTGATTTCACATTACCTATTGAATTTTTTATATTTGTATAGTTTTACCGGATTTAACCATTTCAAGCATTTTTTCTTTTAAAAGCCTTGTGTAGCATTCAACGTCTTCTGTAGTCGCGAGAAATCTTTTATTGAGTTCTATGTGTATAGAATTTTTATTTACCAGTTCCATCGTCCCTGGCGGATGCACCTGACCGGTTTGTTCCTTTTCCGGGCGGATGGCTGGCTGAGTATCTTTACTGCCGGTGCTTTTTTCAATCTCGATAATTTTTGGTTCCGGCTTTATAAGCGCCGAAATTTCACTTACTATATCAGCTAAACCTTTTTCCTCAAACCGGCGCGCAGTGTCGCGGACTGCCGATATTATTTTGCTTTCGTTAATTCTAGATAAAATGCCGCGTATCTTATTTTGGAACATATCGGCCAGTTCAGGCTTAAATTTGGAAAATTGCGCCGTTGAAGTAAAATCATCCGATAAAGACGTTACAATGGCGCACGCTTTTTCTTTTTCTTTAGCAAGGCGTTCAGCTACTTTTTCGGCAAGCGAGTCAGCGAGCGTTTTTAATTGCTGCAAATTCCTGCCGCGGTAACATTCCGGATCGTTAAGGATTGCCAGAATCCTTTTGGCGTCTTCAGTTTCGATATATTCGATGTTCGCTTTTTCGCCGTTTATAAAAATGAACGCTGATTCATATATTCCTTTTTGCGCGCCGCCCATAAAATTTTTTATAGGGTCGATAATCCGTTCTTTGAGGTCCAGTAATTTTTCTTCATGTTTTGAAATTTCAGAAAAATACCATGCGTAAGGTTTTCCGCACATTTCACTTACTGTTTCAACAGCCGGAACAAGCGAGTTTAAGAAAGGGTAATTTTCTTTCTGATTAATGTATTCGTTTAATTCGGCGGCCATTTTCTTGAATTTTTCCGATGTCTCGGCGCCGAGCGCCTTTGCTTCGTTAGCGCATGGCGGCAGGTTGAAGAAGTCCTCAAAAAAAGTCTTGAGGCGGCGCACCTGGCTTGCCGTAAACTCGATCTGCGGATCGATTACAATATTGGCATGCTCGCGGATATTTGTAAGCGCCCTTTCAATCTCCTCACCCTCGAGCTGGTTTCCGCCCGAGCGGAGTTCTATCTTTCCGAATGAAAATAAATTCGCAAGCGTGCATAATACGGCCCAATTAGACCAGCCGTAAGGTTTTTTCTCGAAATTTTCGAGAACATTTTTGATAGTAACCCGTGTTCCTGTCCTGCCGGTATTCTGTATATGTGATAAAACTTCCTGCATAGGTTCGCTCAATGAAGCAGTTTCGTTTTTGAACATATCGTCACGGTTCTTTTTCAGTAAGCCGGATATTAAATTTTCTGAATATTGTTCGTTTTTAAGCATTTTAAGGTTGGTATAAACGCGGCGTATGAGTTCGCTGAAGCCGCGCTCGATTTTTGCGCGCGGTTCGCCCTGCGCTGTTACCATGTTGCCGCCCACGACGATTTCAGCATTTGCCATTAGTTCCACGAAAAGCCGTTCTATTTCTTTATAGCGTTCGCAGTTTCTCACTCCCTTGTCATTTATTATGCGTTTGGCCGATTCGTTTAACGCCGAAGAATTTTGCTGGCGGATATATTTTTCAGTTTTTTTATAAAGCGTCAGGTACCTGATCAGACGGTCGTCCTGCGGCAGAATAACCATTACTTCGTTTTTAGATGCTGAGTCTAAACAAAGCCCGGCCTTATCAATGTTTTGCCCAATGAATGGCGTTATTATGTCTATTGCAAGTTCATACTCGCGCCCGCGCAAATTCTGGTCGATTTTTTTTGAATATGGAAAATCCTGACCGTTGTCTTCAAATTTTAACTTTCTGTCCCTTACTATATGCTCAAATACTATCTTTTCGATTTCGCTTATTACCGCCTCGTTTTCGATGTCGGTATTTTTAATTTCCTGCTCGATGTCCTTTTCTTCATCGGTCAAAAACTCATAAAACTCGCCGTTACGCTGGATATATGTCTGCTGTTCGAGATACGCCAGCGCCTCTTCGACTTCTTTTTTTAACTCCGGCAGCTTACGATCGAAGTTGTCAAATACAAGGATGCATAAATTACGGACTGAAGCCTTGAATTCCTTTACGTATTTAACTAAAAACAGCGCCTTCAATAATTTTATTGCAAGTTTATTACTGAGGTTCTTCTCGGCGTTAAGTACCGACCGCTGAATATTTGATTTCAGGGCGGTTCGTATTCCCTCGAACATCAGGTCGAATGTCGCGAGCTGCCCCGTGGTATGCTCGCTTACATGGCGCGCAACATGCTGGAAAACGCCGAGCATTGAACGCTCGCCGACTGAGCTGTGCTTGCCCTCAAAAGCGTTATGGGCCGAAAGGTTCTGTATCGCCGTCTGAAATAGTGTAAACTGATATGGAATAAAAGGATAGCAGTAAATAAAATGGTCGCGGTCGTTATAATTACGGTAACTTTGCGCGCCGTCGCTGAAATCGAAAAATGTCCTGAAATTGTTTTGCTGTTCATGATAGATTGAGGATAATGCCTCTATACCCTGTTCATTTTTGGCAAGCAGCCTTTTCTGGATGACTTCCGCTACATCGGTGCTTGTGAGCTTGAGCCTGTTTTTAAAACGCGCCTGGATTTTTGAAAAGTCGTTGCTTTGCTGTTTGCCCATCTCGCCCGTTACCGTATTCATATCTTCCTGTGCCGTTACTATTATCCATGCCCTGCCATTGCATTTTGTCGCAAGCGTTTCGGCAATTGTCTGAAGGTTGGTCATAAGTTTTACATTTTCGGCTATGTATTGCCCGACTTCGTCCACAAAAAAGTTGAGTCTGAATTTAGCAGGCATGCGGTTGATGTAATTTTTAACCATATCGCCGAAATCTTCAATTGAAACTTTATGCTGATGCCTGTATTTGTCTAAAATGCCGGCAGCGGCATTATCGGGTACTTTCATAACCGCAGCATATGCTTTGGATATGTTTTGTGTTTCAAGCAGGGCCTGCTCGCGTCCTCGTTCCCATGGAATTTTAGCTGTTTCGGCGTATGTGGTCTTGAATTCGTTATACAGCCCGCGCGTGTCAAGGTCCCTCTCAAAGTCGGCTATGTAGCCATGTTTCCCATAATAACCGCACGCTTCGTTAAATACTTTTAAAAACACGCTTAAAAGCGCGTCTATTTGAGTTTTGCTTATTACGTCCGAACGCTGGTCTATATTAAATAATATGCTTCTTGATGGTATCTGCGCTGAGCTTTTTATGTCGCCATATAATATCTGGTTTTTTTCACATTTCGGCAGGAAAAGGTCGATTGCTCGTTTGCCGTCTATTTCCCTGTTTTCAAGTATTAACGCGAGCATTTTTAGAAGGTGCGATTTACCCGATCCGAAAAAACCTGAAATCCAGGCGCCGTTTGCGCCGCTGTAATTTCTGTAAGCGTCAAAAAAATTCTCGAGCCTGGCCTCGATTTCATTTGTAAGAACATATTCTTCGATTTCGAGCCTTAATTGAGCTTCATCGTCGGCTTTTATAACTCCCTCAATAGGACGGTCAACCGGTTTTTTAAATAAATCTTTTAAATTCATTATCAATACCCCTTTTTATATCTCGCAATGATATATGTTAAATGCCCTGTAATACTTATAATCGCTTAACTTGCGAAAAAGCGACATTGACGCGCCGTGTTCGATTGAATGGATGTAAGAACCCGGGAAAAATAAAATAACTGGTTTTGTTTTTACTGCGCTTTGAAGGTTTTCAAGGATATTATGCGAACGGATATACGGAAATACTTCTCCGACACCTGAAATAAAAACTGCATTACATTCTTTTTCATTTACTTTATTGATTATATTTGGAATGATATATGTTTTAGCGTCTAAAATCCCCTCAAACATTTCCATTAAGTCAGTTTTATTAAAAGTTTGTTCATTTTCGATTATGTTTTCCCATATGTTTCTTTCCTTAATAAGCGAGATTGAAATATCGTAAAGGTTCACTTCGCAAACCTTGACCCCGGCCTGCATAAGATTTATCGTGAGATTTTTCCGTGTTTTCTCCATCTCGACGCTTTCTTCAGGCTTGAACGGGCAGATGTAAAATGGTATTTCATTGCCAAGGCCCTGCATGTCAAGAAACCGCCTGCTTTTTATAAGTTTGAGAAGGTGCTGGAACCTTTCCGGCATGGATTTTTTTTCAATATCAAAACTCATTAACTTCTCCCGTATTTTTAAAAATGGACTGGAAATATCAATAAATCCGATGTCTCCAGACTTTTGCCGCGCGTTATTATATTTATGAAGCCGGATGTCAAAATCGGCTGCGTTATGTTGTTTGTTTTATCTATAAGATCGGCCTCGCGCAGAATTTTAAATAAAACCTGCCTCAGCTTGTTTCGTGACTGCACGGTGATTTTTTCAAGTGCCGGATTTAAATCGGCCTTTGAAAAGAAAAAAGCGTTAAAATCTTCTGGTGTTAAGTTGGATCGGAAGGCAAGAAATTTTTCGCGGATGACTTCGACTGCAAATTCGCGTATGAAGGGATAATACCGGCAGACTGCCGTCCATAACATAAAACATTGTTCATTTCTCGCGGAGTTAAGTAAAAAATCCATTTCTTCGTCATTAAGCGTTTGCAAACGGCCCGATATTTCGCCGAAAATCCTTTTAGATGAGCTTATCGTCCGTGCCTGCAGAATATTTCCGCTTATTACTTCGTCGCGCGTTTTTTCCCAGTCGCAAGATGCGGCATACAATTCAGCGCATTTTATGGATTCGCGTAAAAAAAGCCCGCCCGTTGTAAATGACATGCGATATTTATGGTTCGTTTTCAATGTTTTTCTTCCTTCTGTATAATAAAAGGATTATACCGGCATAGCCGCGTAAAAATGTGCAAAGACACTAAAATATAACATACAGATTATTAAATTGTCAATATTTACGGGAATTTGAAATTTAAAATTAATTTTGGAAAATATCCGAGTATTCAAATATTTTGCGGAAATATATATGACGAATTATATCTTTATTGAAAAATAATTTATGAATAAGTATTCTAATGAAAAATTTTTATAAAATTGCCAAGCGTAATTTTGCCGGCGTCAAATGCTATTCCAACCTCGTTTTCGGCTCTCGCGGCAAGCCTTTCTGCACCGTATTTATTGAATAGTTTATCCGCCAGCGCTGGATCGATATCGGACAGCATCGATAATATGGCCGTTATATATATCAACGGCTGGTTATTTGTTTCGTAGAACAGCGTCTCGATGTTTAAGTATTTTGTAAGCGGCAGTGTTTGCTCCTGATCGATAAGCGATAAATAATGAAGGTGCTTGCACAGGCATTCCTGAGAATTGAATAGTGTCAGGTAACCGGCTAATTTTTCATGAGCTGTCAGGCGATAAATTTCTTTTGCGGCATTCAGGTTTATTTTACTTAGTTTATATAATACCGTAGAAATTCCAGCGGGCGGGTTTTCAAATAATTCACGGCCGGCTGATTTTGCGAGTGCGTTTTTATCCGCAGCGCTTAATATTTCCGCCGCTGTTTTTTTGTTTAATTTCACTAAAATATCGAGCGATTCAGTTAAATTGTATAAGTTTTCGCAGCCGGCTTTATTTTTTAGTTCATTAATATCCAGTTCGTCAAGGAAACGCTGGGCGAATAATATGTCAATATCGCAGTATTTTTTGATGCAATTGCATAAATCACTGAATTTCATGCTTTTAAGGCTTGAAATTATAAGAGCCTGAGATATGTTTAATATTTTTACTGATGTCTCTTTGCGTTTGTCGGTTAATTCGCTTAGTAATTTGATATCGCTCATAATCAATCCCTGCTTTTTTTGAACTTGCCGTTATCCTTTAAGTGAACTGAAAGGCACTGCGCCGCGGCAGCGCGGATAGTTCATGCAGCCGAAAAAAGTGTAGGTATGGTCGCTCGCTTTTTTCATCGGTTGGACCTCTGAAAGACATTCCGGGCATTTTATTTCATATATTCTTTTTATGTCGTTAGCGATTTTTTCGCTTATTTTATTTTGCAATCCGCACTTCGGGCATTTCAGGTGGAAATATGAGAAACTTCCTTCGATAATCATGTTTGATTCACATTTAGAACATAACAGCGAATGGGTATGCCGCGCGTTGTCATCTTCAATGTCAACCAGATGGGCCGTGGCTATTCTCTTAATACTTCCAGCCGCGTTTGCGAGTTTTAATATTTTATAGCGTCCGTCGAAATACGCAATCACGAAGTCGTCATAAATTACCATTAAAGGAAGTTTGTTTGAGCTTTTTGTCCTCAATATGACACGGTTTTTTAGCAAAATTTCGTTATCGCAGTAATTGCTCGAAATATAATACTTTTTGTCAGCGGCTGATCCGGCGATGTATTCGAAAAAATCCGAGTTATTGCCGTCGTCGGTTATTAAAAAACTTTTGCCGTTATGCTTTTCGAATAAATCAAAAGTAAGCGCTTCCATTTTGTCTAAAAAAACGCGGTACTCTTTAAATTCGAATTTATTCTGGAGCTGGTAATTTATTGCGGCCCAAAAACTGTCTTTGAGCGATAATTTTTTTATCATTTCGAGGCTGCCTATTATGAAAAGCCTTTTTTTAGCCCTTGAAAAAGCAACATTTAAAAGATTGAATATTGCGTTTGAATTATAAAAAGCCTGGCCGGCGTCATAGGCTGTGATATCGACAATGACAGTTTCCGCTTCGGATCCCTGCGATTTATGTATTGTCAGCGAAGACGCGCCGGTTAGCTCCCTGTCTATTATATACTTCGAATATATTATTTGCTGTGCACGAAATGGAGAAATCAAAAGTATTTTTTCGCCGAGTTCTTCCGGTTTTAAACTTTTTATTATTGCGTCAGAAATAAAAAGCCCCATGGGGTTATAATAACTTTCCTCGTCAACGCTGTAATATGCCGAATTATATCTGGAATTATCGATGTTTATGAATACCGGCCGGAGAGGGTTAATTCCGGTTCCGCATTTTAAAATGCCGTCATAAAAGGTTTCGCTTATGAAATCCGATATCTTTTCGTTCATGCGGTATTGAACGTTAAGCATTTTGACGAACTTTGAATTTTTATATGCCGGAATATAATCATAAATATTCATGGAAAGGCTTTTGGAGGCGCTTAATGAAATCGGCGGAAGCTGGTTTTCGTCGCCGGCAAAAACTACGCTTTCATCGGCGAGGCTTGCCGCCATAACCGCGTGGGCGGTTGATACCATTGACGCTTCGTCTATGATGACCGTGTCGAAGCTGTACTCAGAAAGGTCTGCGTAACGCAGCGAACAGGTCGCAAGCGTCGAGAATACTATCGGAACGTCAGTAAAACCGCCTCCTGATTTTATATATGCCAGGCAGGTTTCGTCATCGGTATGGCCGAGCCTGACCGCCGGAAGTGTTTCATGATCTGGGAGCAATTTATGAAAGCTTTTGATTACCTGGTCGATAGCGGCGTTTGAGGTCGATACGACAAGGCATTTTTGGCCGTTATTGAGTTTTTGATATAAAAGCTCGGCAAGAGTGTGAGTTTTACCTGTTCCGGGCGGGCCCCAGATGAACGAAATTTCAGACCTGCATGCCAGTTTGACCGCTTCTTTCTGTATTTCGTTAAGCCTGCCTGCAAAATTAAATCCGCTGTCATTATTAATTAATTTTATGTCATCGAGGTTTTTGTCTAAAAGTTTGCCGTAAAGCCCGGCCGGCCGGTTTTTTATTATGTCGAAGGAGTTTGACATCGCGCGGAGTATAAACCCCGGATCAAATGAAATGTCGATTCTGTATAATTCACCTATGAGTTTTTCGTTTGTCTGTATCGTTAATTTTAAATCGTGTACGGTCGAGATAACCACGGCTACCAGCTCATGAATTTTAGCATAGAGCCGTATGTTCATCTCTTCCTGTATCTTAAAATCTTCCGATACATAAATTTCATAATAATAGTTGTCGCCGTGCTGTTTTTTTAATTCATATCTTTCGACGACTATAGTTTTTCTCATTTTTCTTGTTTTTATTTCGCTTATTTCTCTGTTTATATCGCTGGCTAAAGAATTCAGGTCGGTAAAATAATTTCCGCCGTTTTCAATGCGGCGAAACTTAACTTCCTCGCGCGGCGGTTCGGCGCTTTCGCTTAAGTCCTGTATGGCTGATATGGCGTTTATGTCAATATTTTTGTAGGCGCCGGATAATTCTTTCAAGACTACCGTCTTAGGCGTGAAATCATAAATTTTTCCAGTGAATGTGCCGCTATTTGATGTTATTTTAACTTCATTTTCAATTTTGGCGGCCGTTTCGATTTGTGTTATTAACGACATGATAATCCCTCTCTTAAATTTATTTATGAGGAAGAGTTACGCATATCGTTAATGCAAATCGCGTGCCATATTTTATTTTGGCTCTATACCAAGGGTTTTCATATCGTAGGAAAGTGTTTGATAATTATTGTAGCCAAGCAGTTCGGCCGTTTTGCTCTTATTGCCGCCCGTGCGCTCGAATGTTTCGGATATGATTTTTTTCTTTATTTCGTTGATTTTTTCAGCTAAATTAAAAGGCTTTAAAGGGGTTTGAAAGCTTGCAGCTGCCGGCAAATTTTCCGGCGCTTTTTTAAATTTAGTGACCGCTTTTTTAAATGATTCTTCAGTTATTATGTCCGAATCACTCCATATACAGGCCCTTTCGATCGTGTGATAAAGTTCGCGCACATTTCCCGGCCATTCATATTTAAGTATAAATTTTTTTGTATCCATAGAAAATTTTTTGTCATTGTAGGTGTAGACAAAATGGTCCTGGCTGAATTTCAGGTTTATTTCCTTGAGAAAGCCCTGCGCTATTAAAAGAGCGTCATCGCCCCTTTCGCGAAGCGGCGGAAGGTCGATTTTGCCGACATTGATCCTGAAAAAGAGGTCTTCTCGAAACTTTCCTTCTGAAATCATTTTGAAAAGGTCTTTATTGGTTGCCGCTATTATCCTGACGTTGACTCTTGATACGCGGCTGTCGCCGACGCGCTGTATTTCGCCTTCCTGGAGCGTTCTTAAAATTTTTGTCTGTGTTTCAAGACTCAGGTCTCCGATTTCGTCAAGAAATATTGTGCCGTTGTGGCACTGTTTGAAAAGGCCTTCGCCTTCGCCGACCGAGCCGGTCCATGCGCCTTTAGACCAGCCGAAAAGCGTGGCGTTAGCTGTTGTTTCCTGTATTGCCGAGCAGTTTAAAACCATGAATTTATTTTTCGAACGCGCCGATACCGAATGGATGAATTTCGCGAATAACTCCTTGCCGGTGCCGGTTTCGCCCAGTATTAAAACTGGTATGTCGTGGTTTGCTATTTTTGCCGCGTCTTTCACAAGTTCGGTCATTATCTGGCTTTTATATTTTATCGCCTTGAATTCGGGCATATTGTCCCAATTTTTGATCAGCCTTTCGTCGGCCGCTTTTTTCAGGTCGGGCAGGTATTCCATGTCTATATTAAATGGTATGTCAGCTATCCTCACATGCTGGGTATTGGCCGACTGATTGTAATAGGATTGATATAAAACGGCCGGGTATATGGTTTTAGCCAGCAAAAGCCATATCGAACTCATCTGGCTTGTTCCTGGGCTTGTATGAAAATGAAACCGGAATTCGTTCTTGGCCGAGCCGCCTATGGTTTCTTCAATAATCCCTTTAACATGTTTATATATTTCATTATAGTTGGCCGGGTCCTTTAAATCGCAATAATGAAAATATTTTTTATATTTAAAATTCTTTTTTATGTATTCCATGTATTTTTCGGCGTCGTCACGGCGGTGATGGTCATGAAGAAGATGAATTTCATCAAAATCATTTTTGAATTCCGATTCGAAAAGAGCTATAATCGGCCCGTTGGTACCGTTTTTAGAAACGAAGTTCAGATCGTGATCGCCGATCCATGAAAAGAAAATTGATTTCATAAAAATACTCCGATATTTTTATAATATATTCCCAAAGTTCTAAAATTTGAAATAAAGACAATGTTGATTAAAGGAGCTAAAGTTTGAGGCAATTTCATAATTTGTAAAAAATAAAAACACTAATTAAAACAAGTTATTTGCATTTTTTTAATGGTGTACTTCCTTTTTAATAGTGTAATAATATTCGGATATTACACCATTAAAATACAATTACGCTATTGAAATTTTTTACATATTTTTCGATTATTTTTTCAAGGCTGATAAAACTACCTACTTAATATTTGCTTTATGTAATAAAATATTTGCATATTATACATTAATTTCTATGAAAAATAAAATGTAAAAAATAAAATTTTTAGCTTTAAAAATATTTTTATGTTTTATAACAATGGATTTATGTGAAATTATTTTCACCATTATTCGGCAGTTGATTTTATTTTAAATTTATGGTAATTTTATGTTCGCTTTAAGCCGCTGTCGGTTTGCGCGGTTTGAAAATCATTTTTTATTTATTTTTCCGAAATGCCCTTGACTATGATAGATTTTTAAATTTATAACAATGTTTTTCTTTTTAATTGAAGAGAAAAATTAAAAATATATACTGTAAAAGCTTTAGTATTTACTTTTTATTATGAAAAATGAAAATTTTTACAGCCGGCGTTTTTTATAACATTTATGGGCATACGGAAATTAAGGAGCACATTAATTATGACAAGTGAACATTTGACCTGGGTTGAGGTCTCTAAAAGCGCGATTTTAAATAATATCGAGGTTGCGAGGCAGAGCGTTACGCCGAAAGCTAAAATAATGGCGGTAATAAAAGCTAACGCCTACGGCCACGGATTATGCGAAGTGGCGGAAATCGCCGAAAGCTCTCCTGATATATTTTATTTCGGCGTTAACTCAATACACGAAGCGTTGAAATTAAGGAATGCAAAAATAAAAAAACCTATACTCGTCCTTGGGTACGTGCCGCTTTCGGCACTTAAAGATGCCGTTATACATGATATTTCCCTTGTGACATATAACAGCGAAATTATAAATAAACTTCAGGAAATGGCGGCTAAGTACAAAAAAGACGCGAAAATTCACATAAAAGTAGAGACCGGCCTCCACCGCCAGGGCGTTAATCCTGAAAAACTCGAGGAATTCTGCAAATTAGTCAAATCCAAAAAAAATATAATTGTCGAGGGCATGTCTACGCACTACGCGAATATCGAGGACACGACCGAGCATTCATACGCAAAGGAACAGATCGAGAATTTTAATGCGGCGTATGAAACTCTAAAACGCTGCGGTATCGACATAAAATACAGGCACACAGCCTGCACCGCGGCAACAATGCTTTTCCCTGAAATTCATTTTGAAATGATAAGGTTTGGTATCGGCCTTTACGGAATGTGGCCGTCGAAGGAAACTAAAATATCCGCTTATGAACGCAAGCGCGGCGAATTTAACTTGAAGCCGGCATTGACCTGGAAAACAAGAATCGCTCAGGTTAAGGAAGTCGAAGCCAATTCATTTATCGGTTACGGCTGCTCGGATTTTGTCACTCAAAAAAGCAAAATCGCGATACTGCCGGTCGGGTATTATGACGGCTATGACAGGAAGCTTTCCAATGTCGGATACGTGCTTGTGCACGGCAAGCGCGCGCCTTTACGCGGCAGGATTTGCATGAATATGTGCATCATCGATGTTACGAATATAGAAAACGTTATGCCGGAAGACGAAGTAATACTGCTCGGCGCGGACGGCGAAGACGCGGTATCGGCTGAAACGATAGCGGCAAAAATCGGCACGATTAATTATGAGGTAGTTACCAGGATAAACGAAGGTATTCCGCGCATTGTAGTTGATTGATCGAGCTTTTAACAATGTTTATAAAGTGATGAATTTTAACGGCCGTTTTTTTAATGAAGTTAATTAACAAAAATTAATCAGCGGCTGCTAAAAAACTCGAAATTGAAATGCTGTAGTTGTTATTATTTTGCTTAAACCGTTATGCTTATCTGGGAGGATTATAATGAAATTACCTGTGAATTCAAACTTAAATAAAAATAAGCCGTCTGGCTCGTCAGGAATAAAGCTTTTTATTCTTGGCCTTTTCATGGCTTTTATGCTTAACGCCGGCTGCGGCGGAGGCGGCAGTTCAAGCGGCGGTGTTACTCCTACGCCGACTCCGGTGAATGATCCTGTAACGGAAGTGAATTCCGGTACATCGGCCATGAAAAGCGGAGATTTAACTTCGGCCCAAACCCATTTTACCAATGTAATAAATAACGGCAGCGCCACAAATGAGCAAAAAATGACGGCATACGCCGGTATCGGCTGGATAAGCCTGAAATCAGGCGCGGCCTATTACGATCCTGCGGTATTTACAAACGCTATACAAAACGCGGAAAGCAATCAGGCGCTTAAAAACACTGAAACTTACACTCAATCATGCGTTGGCCGTGCTGTTTCTTACGCGTCAACCCTTACGTCGAACGTCGGCAACGCCTTAAATGACCTTACATTAGCCGGTTTTTCGGATTCGGCTAAAACCTATACGAATAATTTGCTTGAAACGGGCGTTACGAACGGTGAAGTGCGCGGCTATAAATCGTTTTTACACTATTTTCGAAATCAAAGCGGCGATTCCGATTCTGGGCTCGCGAATTTTAAGATTCTTGAGACTCAAAACGCTTCGGCCCTCGAAACTGACAATTCAAAATTAATGGAAAATACGCTTAAGGCGCTTTTCGTGAATTATTGATTTAATAAATGCAACATAAATAAATGGCATAATAAAATATTCAAGGCGCTCATGACGGAAGCAGTTATGAATGCCAAATAAAAACTGAATTTAAAATTTATTTCTGTTTTTTTCTAATTTTTTGGCTCAAAACTTGAAATAATTTGCTTTAAAGGTCAGAAGCTGCAGCGATTGTTGCGTCAGTATTCTTCTTATGCGCGGCTTTTTTTATATCCAGGAGCTATGCTTCGAATAATCTATTAAAGAGAACGTATCGGGTGTATGAAAAATATGAAAAAATACTCATTATGCTGGTTAACTGAAATTAAGAATATAAAATTAACGGCATTCATTGTTATGCTGGCATTTGTTTTGACTATTGCGTTCGGGTCAGGAATGGTGCTGGCTAAAGACGACCCTTTTCCTGAAATATCACAGCTGATAAAAAAGTGGCAGTTCGCCGACGCGTTTGCACTGGTAACCGAGAAATTGAATTCTCAAACGGACCTTGCGACATCGGAAGTAACTTACTTAAATTCGAAACTCGGCATAATATTAAAAATGCTCGGACGCGATCAGGACGCGCTCGCACATTTCAACGAGATAATAAAAGTGGATGAAACATCCGAAACAGCTTTATATTTCCTGTCGATTCTTTACATGAGCTCTGGAAATTTCGATAATGCCCGCGCCTATTGCGAAAAATTAAAAAAATTAAATCCTAAAAATTACAGGGCTTATGTTATTTCGGCCGTGATTTATTCCGCGGAACTCAATATAAACAAGGCGTACGCTGAGGCGAGAAAAGCATTTGACTTAAATGACGAATCGTTTGAAGCTAATGCCATAATTTATAACTACTATAAGAAGACAAAAAAATATGATCAGGCGCGCGACCGGCTGAAAAAACTTTTAAAATTAACCCCGGACCTCGAAAATGCGCCTTTTTTTAATATTAAAAATTTTCGCGATAAAAGCGCCGCGTTTGACAGGGTAAAAGCTGAAGTTTTATACGAATACGGCATTTTAACTTATAATTATTTCAAACAGCCTAAAATTGCCCAGAAATATTATAATGAAAGCATTAAATTATACTCTGAAATAGTCGCGCCTAAAATTGCCAGCGCACAGTGCCATCTGCTTTTCGGACACATAGACGAGGCGCAAAAGCTGCTTTGCGATGTAATTGCAATTGATAATGCTAATAAAATAGCGCTCGATGTACTGTCGAAAATAAAAAATAATGACAAATTCGACGATTTTATTAATCTGAACCTCGACACCATGCAGCCTGAGAATATAGCTAAATTAGTTAAATATTGCCAGAACTGCGGCAAATCAAATAAGCTGTCTCAAAAATACTGTATTTACTGCGGAAAAATCATAAAATCACCTGAAAAACGTGTAAAATATGATCAGGAAAATACGGCGCCGAACAATGAACGCAGTATTAAACCTGAAACGGCTTCAAAAAACGAAGACACCGTTTCCAATGCGCTTGTGACGCCGGAATCGGAATATGACAAATATTTCGAAGAAGGCATGTTTAACCTCGAAAATCAAGCTTACGAAAGCGCCGAGATTAATTTCAGGCAGATAATAAAGCTGATGCCGAAATCGCCTGAAGGTTATAATTTTCTTGGCATAACTTATCTTGCCAGAGCTAATTACGAAGAGGCCGTTAAAAATTTCGAAAAATCAGTTTCAATGAATCCGGACTTTGCCGAAGGGTATTTCAGCCTCGGCAAGGTTTATGAGATACAGAAAAAATATTCTAAAGCATTTTCTATGTACGAAAAGGCTATAAAAATAAATTCCGAATATGATGAAGCGAAAGCGGCTCGCGAAAGATTGAAAAATAGGAATTAATTTAATTTTTTGACATCAATAAAAATAATTGGATAATTTTTGTTTATTATGATATACTTTTTATAATTTTTTATGGACATTAATTTTTTTATATAAAGGAGCATCAGTTATGACTGAAAATATGGAAAATTTTGCTGAATTATTTACACAGAGCGAAGCGAAGAAAACTAAAAACAAAATACAGCATGGCGCGAAAATGCTTGTTAAAATCCTCGGATTTGACGAAAGCTCAGTATTTGTCGATCTTGGCGCTAAAACCGACGGATACATAAATAGGGAAGAACTTTTAGACGTTAACGGAAATTTTAATTATAAAACCGGCGACGAACTTGAAGTTTATGTAGTAGCGGTAACTGAAAGCGAAATTCGCTTAAGCCGCGCGCTCGGCGGCGACGCCGGCGTCAGCGCTTTAAAAGACGCGTTCGAACGCGGAATTCCCGTTTCTGGCAAAGTTAAATCTTTAATAAAGGGCGGTTTTGAAATATCGCTTATGGGCCGCCGCGCATTCTGCCCTATCAACCATATCGATGTTAAAAAAGTCGAGAAAGGCGAAGAATATGTCGGCAATACCTATAATTTCAAAATAATAAAATTCGAAGAAAAAGGCAAAAATATAGTGCTTTCACGCTCCGCCATTCTCGAGGCAGAGCAGAAAATTGCGCTCGATAAGGTTATCAAAGGCCTCCAGAAAACCGATTCGATAACTGGAAAAATTACTAAAGTCAATAATATAGGCGCGTTTATGGAAATCGCAGAAGGCCTCGAAGGTCTTATACACATTTCCGAATTAAGCTGGGGCCGCCTCGAACATGCGTCCAGCTTCATTAATCCCGGCGATATAGTCACAGCTAAAGTTTTAAAGATAGAGCCGCCTGCCGAAGGCAAACGTTATCCAAGAATATCGTTGAGCTTGAAGCAGCTCCAGAAACATCCGTGGAGCGCGCTCGAGTCTAAAATAAAAGTCGGCGAAAAAATAAGCGGCCGCGTCACAAGATGCACTGATTTCGGCGCGTTCGTCGAAGTTATGCCGGGAGTCGAAGGGCTGATACATATTTCTGAACTAGGCGCCGACCACAGGCTGAAAAACGCTTCGGAAGTATTGAGCACCGGTAATCTTATCGAAGTAATGATTATCGGGATCGATCCGGAAAACAAAAAATTATCTTTAAGCCTCAAAGCTTTAAAGCAGAAAGAAGAAACGTCGAAAGCCGCTCCAAAGGCCGGCGACGAAGACGACTGGCGTAATTTTTCAAAAGTGGGCGACGATAACGGCGCGGATGACGACAATCCTTTCAAAAAATTGGCAAAAAAAATGAACGATAAGAAAACCGGAAAATAGGCTTAATGGAGTTGATTTTATGAGCAGATGCCCGCGCTGTGAAAGCAATTTAAAGAAAAAAAATATCGACGGCGTTCAGATCGACCAATGCGTAAAATGCGGCGGAATATTTCTGGACGATAAAGAGTTAAAAAGGATTGCCGCTGATTTTGACGCGAAAGGCAAAAAGATAATAGCGCTTAAAAAGCAGCCTAAAGCCGATGTCGCAGTTGAAAAACCGGTTAATTGTATCAGGTGCCGCGGCTGCATGGACAGGGTGAACTTCAACTATACGTCTGGAATTTATATAGATTTCTGCCCTGATTGTTCTTCGATGTGGCTTGATAACGGCGAGCTCGAAAAGATAGCGGCGTTCATGAAGGAAAATGAAAAAATTACTGACGCCGAAATGGAAAAATACGACCAGATGCTTCAAAAAATAAAAGAAGAAGATAAAAACAGGCAGGATAAAAATTTCAGGGAAATATCGTCGCCTGGAATATTTGGCGCTATAGTCAATATGGCTTATAAAATAGCCAGGAAGATAACGGAATAGGCTTGCTTAAATAATCAAGCGGTAAATTAAATTCAAAAATTTATTAATTAAATTTTTTTATGAAAAAAATAAATTCAAAAATATTAATATGTTTCTCGGCCCTGGTTACGATATTTGCAATATTGCTGCTGGGCCGTTTTCTTTTTTCCGAATTGATGAATAAGGACGCTTATTCTCGGAAAGACAGCGTTACTCCCGAGTCGACGCTTATATACGGCCGCGTGGCTGACGTGATTTCTCTCGATCCGCCGAACCAGTGGGACGGCACCTCGTCGTCGGTTATAAACAATATCTACGAAAACCTTGTCCAATTCAAGGAAGGCACCGCCGATATCGAGCCGTGGCTTGCCGAGTCATGGGAAATTTCAAAGGACATGCTCGAGTATACTTTTAAGCTTCGAAAAAATATTTATTTTCATGATAAAACTCAATTTAACGCGGACTCCGTGGTATTTAACATTGAACGCCAGCTTAACCGCAGCCATTCATACCGCCTCGGAAGCTGCGAATGCTTCGAAAGCAACTTCTCGATGCTTGAGTCTATAAAAAAAATCGACGATTATACCGTTTGCTTTAAATTAAAAAAACCTTATACGCCGTTTATTGAATTGCTTGCAATGGCCCCTATGGCAATAGTTTCTCCGGCGGCTGTTAAAAACCAAAAGGAGAATTTTTATAAAAACCCCTGCGGCACCGGCCCGTTTGTATTTAAAACGTGGATCCCGAACGATTCCGTCGTGATAGAGCGCAACGATAATTATTGGAACACGCCGGCAAAATTAAAAAAAATCATATTTAAGACGGTGCCTGATAATAAATTACGCCTTATGCAGTTATACTCAGGGCTTATAAATGTTATGGACGGAATAAGCCCCGAAGATGTCGACGCGATCAATCGCAACCCGGAAGTCAAGCTTCTGACCGAACCCGGCTTAAACATCGGCTATATCGCCATGAATATGGAAAAGCCGCCTTTTAATAAACGCGAGGTAAGACTCGCTATCAATCATGCCATTAACAAGAAGGCAATCATAAATTTTTATTATCAGCAGGCTTCGATAATGGCGGTTAACCCTATGCCGCCGAATATACTCGGCTATAACAATGAGATCAAGGATTATGATTATGACGTAGCTAAGGCGACGGAATATTTGAAACTTGCAGGGCTTGAAAACGGCTTTACCACGAAATTGTTCGTTTTGCCGATTACTACTATGGCGTTTCCGGAGCCTGAAAAGGTGGCGAACGCGGTTATCGCTAACCTTAAAGACATAGGAATTAAAGTTGAAAAATATAGCTGTGATTGGGTCGAATATCAGAAAAAAGTCGCAAACGGCGAACATGAGATGGTAATGTATGTATGGAGCGCCGATATTCCTGATCCTGATAACTTTTTATACCTGCTTCTGGATAAGGATAATACCGTTAAAGGACAGGCGCAGAATGTCTCTTTTTATACCAATGAAATACTCCATTACACTCTTATGAAAGCGCAAAGTAGTCTTAACAGGGACGAAAGGCAGCTTTTATATAAAAAAGCCCAGGAACTGATCCATGAAGACGTTCCGTGGATACCGATGACCCACGCAAATCAGATGCTCGCTCACCGTAAAAATGTAAAAAATATAAAATTATCCCCGGTCACTTTCGAGTGTTATAAGAATGTCGAAATAACAAGCGATGTCAATTAATTCGGCGCATTCAAAAAAAAGCGGGCCGGTTCAGGATAACCCGCGGTAATATAAATGAGCAATATATATTGACAAACTTCTAAAAGTTTGATATATTCACAACATTTATTTTCAATTTTACGAATTCAAAAATAATATAAATTTTGAAGGGAGAAAATCTTCAATGAATCAGGGGTCTATATTTTTTTCTAAAAACAACATTATCGTTAAGGTGGTAATCTGGTCGGTAGTAGCGGCATTTGTGCTTTCAATATTTATTTTCGCCGGTACTTTCCATTTGAATCTGCAGAACGAAAAAGCTAACGAAGCTGCGTCGCTTAAGAAAAAAAGCCTTGAGGACGACAAAAATAAATTGCTGATGACGGCTGGCAGCGGCACTAAAGAAAATGAATTTACGGTTACTTTTGGTGATTTTTACGACTATTTCAACAGAATGAACGATAATTTCAAGAAAATGGCTACGAAAGTTCAGAGGGAAGGTTTAATAGACCAGGTCCTTATGAGCAAAATACTCGAAGAAAAGATGAGAACAATTGTAGTGAAACCGGCTGATTACGAAGAAGCGCTTGAAAAATACGCGGCTAACTTCGGAAAAACGAAAGCTGAATTCGTAGAGTATTTATTAAAAGGATATAAGACACGCGAAGGCATCGAAGAAGCTCTCCGCGCCGAAATTCAGCAGAGAAAACTCGCCGAGCAGGTTGCGAAACCTCGCGATGTAAATGAAAACCTTCTCAAAGAATATTACGAAAAACATAAAGACGAATTCAAATCAATGGGCAAACTTCCAGGCGCTACAGCTGAAACGATGATCCAGAAAGAATTCGCCGAAGTGAAAGACGAAATAAAAGGCAAATTAGCAGTTAACGTTACAGATGAAGAAATAAAGAAATTTTACGAAGATCACAAAGCGCGCTTTAAAAACGCTTCGAAAATAAACCTTGCGCACATATTCATAAAAGCTGACGCGCCTTCTGTAAAAAATACCATTACCCCGAAAGAAGACGAATTAAAAGCTTATTTCGAAAGCAATAAAACAAATTACAAGACCATCAGGAACATCGAATTAAAATCAATATCGAAAAGCCTCGATGACGAAAAACTTTTAGCCGAAATAAAAGTTGGCGATTCTGAAGCTGTTGAATTTTATAACAGAAATAAAGATAAATTCAAATCGCGCGCTTCGGTTAACATAAAAAACATATTGATCGAAACTAAGAATGCCGCTAAAATGGAAGCTATGAAGCCGTCTGAAGACGAATTGAAATCTTTTTACAACGAAACAGCTGAAGTCCGCGCTTCACATATTTTAGTGGCTTCCGATACGCTTGCTGCCGAGCTTAAGAAAAAATTAAACGAAGGCGCAAAATTCGAAGACCTCGCGCGTGAACACTCGACCGATCCGGGCTCAAAAGCAAACGGCGGCGATCTTAATTTCTTCGGCCGCGGCATGATGGTGAAAGAATTTGAAGAAACAGCGTTTAAACTTAAAATAAATGAAATATCGGAACCTGTAAAATCACAGTTCGGATATCATATAATTAAAGTTACCGATCAGCGCAAGGCCTATGCAAAACCATACGAAGACGTTACAGGCGAAGTCCGCGCTGCATATATCGAAAAGAAACTCGAAGAAAACGCAAAGAAACTTGCTGAACAGATCTCGGACCGCTGCAAGAAAGGCGAAAATTTCGCCGACCTGGCGAAACAATATTCCGACTCGCCTTCGAAATCAAACGGCGGCGTTCTCGGCGTAATTTATAACGACAACAAAGAAATTGAAAACATCGATAAACTTACAGGCGAAATCACATTTAACGGCCACATTGTGCCGCAGATTCTGTCAAAGGCGTTCAGCCCTGAATTTAAGGAAAACACCGCGTCGGAAGCTATAAAAACCGCTCTTGGATATAATGTTATAATGGTTTCGGACCGTGTTGAATCTAAAGACCGCCCGTTTGACGCATGTAAAACCGACGTTATAAACGATCTCAAAAAACAGAGAGCCGAACAGTTAGTCGTTGAAAAAATGGATAAAATCCGCGAAAGAATAAAAGGCGGAGTTAATTTCGACCAGATCGCCGCGGAAGAATCAACCGGTTCGCAGGCTAAAAACGGCGGAGCGATCGGCGTAATTTATACCGGCGAAGCGCCTGCTAATTTCGACAAATCGAAAATGGTAGGGGAAATTTTATCGAAGCCTAACGAAGAAATTCCTGCTGAAGTGATGGACGCAGTAAAAAGCTTGATGATTAAAAATGACGTTACAAAAGTAATAAAACTTCCAGGCCGCCTTGTTATATTAAAGGCTGAGGCCATAAACGAACCGACATTCAAGAAATTTGAAGATGTAAAACAGCAGGTTACCGATGCCTATATAACTAAAAAGACTGAAGAACTCATACGCAAGAAAATGGACGAGGCTTTAATCGAACTCAAAAAAGGTGAAAAATTCGAAGCTGTATGCCAGAAATATTCTGAAGGTTTTTCAAAAGCTAACGGCGGAGTTCTCGGCGATTTTGTCAAAGGCGAACAGGTAAAAGATCCTAAAATGCTCGAAAGCTTAAAAGGCGAAATATTAATGCCTTGGGGTATGATGGATCCGGCAATTGACGAAGTGATATTCGATATAGAAGCCGGCAAAAACTCGGATGTACTCAAATCAAACCTCGGTTTCCATATATTTAAGGTCAACACGATTGACGAGAATAACTACAAATCGCTTGACGAAGTAAAAGATAAAATAAAAAATACCATAACCAAAGGCCTCTATGTAAGCGATGAAGAAATAAAACAATACTATGAACAGCACAAATCAGAATATTCGACTTCGGAAAAAGTTAAAGTTAAAATCATAACGGTAAAAACAAAAGCCGAAGCTGAAAAGATTCACACTGAGATAACAAAAGGCGGCAAAGATTTCTCGGCTGCCGCACGCGAATACTCGATCGATCAGACTACAAAAGACAGCGGCGGCGTTCTTCCAGAATTCACGCGCGGCCAGGTAAATAAGGAACTTGAAACGGCCGCTTTCTCACTGCCTGTCGGCTCGGTTTCAAGCGTTTTTGAAGCGCAGCTCGGTTTCAACATCATACAGGTTACAGATAAGATTCCGGCTAAAGTTTCATCGCTCGAAGAAAAACGCGGCAGCATAAAGGAAATATTGCTGGCCCCTAAGCGTACCGAAGTTATCGAAGATTATGTAAATGAGATAAAAAACACTTTGAAAATCAAAAAAGTTAAGGAAAATTATCATCTCCTTACAAAATACGACGCTACTTCTTCGTTGGACTAATTATTTTTAAAGGGTTTTCAAAGAAGAAATTACCAGCGTAATTTCAATAATCAATTAAAATTATAATACCTGAAAAAACTGAAAGGCACGAATTACCGTGCCTTTCAGTCATTAAATTTAAAGGGCCGGTGAAAGTTTTTTATGAGACTCGATAAATTTTTAAAATTATACCGCCTTATAAAACGCCGTACTGCCGCCCATGACGCGTGCGGTGACGGCTTTATACAGGTGAACGGAAGGCCGGCAAAGCCGGGCAAGGAATTATCGTCTAATGATGTTGTGACGATAAATTTTACCGAGGCGGGCCGGCGCGTGGACGTTAAAATACTGAAGCTGGCATCCGGAAATGTAGTCAGCGACAGCGATATTGAAGTGACCGAAACCAGAATAGATAAGGGCGGGGAATAATGAATTATCCTTCATCCGTGCTGAGCGTAGTGGAAGAATTCAGGCTTCAGGCTGATAAAAAGCGCGGCCAGTGCTTTTTAACCGATAATAATATACTTAATTTAATTCCTGAAATAGCCTCGGTCGATAAAAACGATATTGTCATAGAAATCGGCGCCGGACCGGGCAACCTGACTTCGCGGCTCTGCCAGAAAGCATACCATGTAGCCGCATTCGAAATAGACCGCAATTTATTTCCTATATATGAAAAATATTTCAAAGACGCTAACGTTACCTTTTATATGCAGGATTTTTTGAAGGCCGATGTTATCGAAGTCATAAAAAAAGCCGCGCCGGCTGACGGCGGGCCGCCTAAAAAAATCAAGGTTGTAGCAAATATTCCGTATTACATAACTTCGCCTATAATCGAGAAAATACTTTATTCCGAGATTGCTTATTCCGATGTTTTGCTTTTAATACAAAAGGATGTCGCGGATAGGATCCTCGCGAAACCCGGCTCGAAAGATTACAGCATTTTAAGCGCGGCCTGCGCCTTTAAGGCGGATGTTTCTTCAGTTAAAACTATAGGCGGCCAATGCTTTGTTCCGCGCCCTGACGTCGATTCGGCGCTTGTAAGGTTCGCGCCCAAAAAAAGTCTTATCGGCAACGAAATACCTGAATATTCCGTTTTTGCAATACTAAAGTCGGCTTTTAACCAGCGCCGCAAAGTCGCTTTGAATTCTATTGCTAATAATATTGTCAGGATATCTGAAATTAATAAGTACCCGGCGGATTTTGTTAAATTTTTAAAAAACGGCGACTTAAAAAAAATGTTCGAGCTTTTTTTTGCTCAGGCCGGCATAAATCTTTTGGCACGAGCCGAAGACCTTACGCCCGAAAATTATATAGCTGTTGCCGCGCAGTTAATCAGCAGATGGAATGAAACGAAATGAACGAAGTGATTAAAATTTTTACGGGGCCGCATGAAATAATTGAAGGCCGTAATATTTATCTGCATTCGCTTTCAAGAATTTTCGATATTAACGCGATCGAAACGGTAGTTGTAGTAACCGACAAATATTTGACCGCCAAGTTTGAAAGTGAGCTTGCCCAGATAAAAAGCGTCGCGCCTGACGAAAAACTCGAGTTTTTTTTCATTGAAAATGATATTACAGCTGAAATTATAGAAAAATTCCATAAGGCGCTGAACGGTTTTAAGGGTAAAAAGATAGCTGTTATAGGCTTTGGCGGCGGCAAAGTGATGGACCTTTCCAAATCAGTATATTATGATTTTTTGAACGTGGCCGGCGTCACGTTAATCACTTTTCCGACATCGCCCTCAACCTGCGCTGCTTATTCGTCGCATATCGTAATTTATAACCAGGACGGTCAATTTCAAAAAACTCTCGCTCCGGCCGGGACTGCCGATTATTTAATACTGGATTATTCGATACTTGAAAATATCCCGCCGCGTCTGCTCGCTTCTGGAATTGCCGATTCTATCGCTAAATATATAGAATGCAGGGCGCATTTTGAGGCGGATGACGATATTTTGCTGGAAGTAGACGCCGGCGCTGAAATAGCATTTTTAGCGGCTAAAACGATTTTTAACAGATTATTGAATATTGCGCCGCAGGCCCTTGAATCGCTACTTAACAGGCAGTCTTCGGCTGCCCTCGAATCGGTCATTAAATTATGCGTAATCGAGACCGGCATAGTCGGCGCTTACGGCGGCTATAAATGCCGGGCCGCGCTCGGACATGCAATAGGCGATTATATGACACACCTTACGCCGCGCGGCGGAGAATTCGATATGCACGGACTGCGCGTGGCTTACGGGCTTTTGGTGCAGATGCTCTGCGAAAAACGCAGCGATAACGAAATGATAGAACTTATCGAGTTCTATATAAAACTCGGACTGCCGCTGACTTTATCTGATTTTACGCTTAAACATGATCTGCTGAGCACGATCGAATCATTGATTTTAAAAATATACTCCGGTGAATCGTCGATACGGAATATGAAACATGTTCCGGAACAGGAGACCGTAAAAAACGCGCTGATTCATACGGCTTCTAAAAATTTTTAGAGAAGGGGTTTTGAAATGCTTGGGAATACGAAAACGATAAACATAAACGACAGGGTAAAAATAGGCGGGCGTGAGAAATTATGTATTATAGCGGGCCCGTGCGTTATTGAAAATATGGATATGCTCCATGCTACCTGTTCTTTCCTGAAATCCGAAACTGAAAAAGCCGGCTTTAATTACGTGTTTAAGACTTCATACGACAAAGCGAACCGTACTTCGCTCGACGGTTACCGCGGCCCCGGCCTTGAAAAGGGTATTAAGATGATAGAGGAAATAAAGAAGACCTATCATGTGCCTGTATTAGTCGATGTCCATACTGAAGAGCAAATCGAGCCGCTTGCCGCTGTCGCTGATATGATACAGATTCCGGCGTTTTTGTGCAGGCAGACGGATTTTGTGCAGGCCGTCGCGCGGTCGAACCGCGTTATAAACGTCAAAAAAGGCCAGTTTGTGGCGCCAGGCGATGTTAAATATATCGCCGAAAAAATAATCGACGCCGGCAACGAAAATATAACCCTGACTGAACGCGGATTCGCTTTCGGCTATAATAATATGGTTTTCGATCCGCGCGCGCTTTTTATAATGCGAAAAACCGGGTTTCCGATTATATTCGACGCCACACATTCCGTCCAGCTGCCGTCATCGGGCGGTTCTTCCGGCGGCGTTCGCGACCTCGTGCTACCTTACGCGCGGTCGGCTTATGCCATGGGAATCGACGGCCTTTTCCTCGAGGTCCACGAAAATCCAGACAGGGCGCTGTGCGACGGTCCGAATATGCTTGATTTCAAGCTTTTCAAAAAACTGCTCGCTGAAATAAACATGATGGGCACGGCTTTTTATGAACACATTTAGCCGTATAAAGAACCGCTGGAACAAAGTAAATTACTAAAATAGAATATGTTAATGTTATAATGAATGCTAATTATAAAATAATATCGGCCGTTTCGAAATTTATTTCGTGACGGTTCGTTACGGCAGGCGCGAATATGGATGCAAATATAAATGACATATCAAAATTAAAAACAGCCGGCTCAGACTGCGGCACGGTTCAGGGATTGCCTGAAATAAAGCCGCTTATCGCTTATTCGTCGGATTATATATACCTCATTTTTTCATATTTTACCAAACACGATCCGATATACGCCGGGCTTTTTTATTTTTTTGTCTCTTACTGCATGGTTTATGCCTTCGGCCTTGTTACAGGGCAATTTTTCGGCGGCAACGGATTGAACCCGATGCCGAGCTATATAGTCGATAATATTTGTATGGGCCTGCTCGCCGCGATCGGCGCCGGGCTTATGACTAATCTTTACGTTAAAATTAAAGAGACATCAGAAACTCTTTATAAAAAAAGTATAATAAAGACTGAAGATTATGATAAATACAATAATCTTTTGCGCGAGTTCGAATTGAAGTATAATCGAAATTTTATTCACTGGCTCAGTTTTATATTATCGACGGTCCTTACGATTTATGTCTTTTTTCAGCGCACGGGCGGCTGGCTTGGTGTCCGCGGCGGTATTACCGGTTATTATGACGCTATTTTCATTTTTATAAATTTCGCCGTAATTACCGTCGTTGTTTATAAATGCATAATTACCTTATGGTTTTTGCAAAAGGTTTTACAGTTCGATATTAAAGTGCAGCCGATGCATCCCGACCATTCGGGCGGGCTTAAATCGCTTGGCAGCCTCGCTATGGCTGTTAATTATTTTCTGATAATAGTGACTTTTTATTTTACTATATTAATGATATTCGATAAATTTTCACAGCAGTTCACCATATTTTATATGTTTTTTTACGCTTTCACATTTTTCGCGTTTTTCGCTTCGCTTTATAAGGCGCACATTAAAATGAAAAATGTAAAGAACGAGGCGCTCGCTATTTTAGAAAATACTTCCAATTATTACTATAATAAGTTAAAAAGCAACAGCTCAGTGAGTAAGATTTACGATGTCGATTCGGCCGATGAAATCGTGCTTATCGATAATTTATATACCATAGTTGAAAAAATGCCTGTCTGGCCGCTTAATATCCATAACATAATAAAATTTTTCTCGGCTTTTATAACGCCTTTTATTTTATTTATGATAAGCCTGCTTTCAAGCACCGACAGCGTAATTTATCACCTTGACGACATATTTAAGCTTATAAAAAAATAATAAGAGATTATAATATTAAATTAATAAAGTTGGAGGCACTCTATGAACGCTGAAGAGATAATAAAATTTTTAAATTTGAAACCGCACCCTGAAGGCGGTTTTTTTCTTGAAACATATAGAAGCGATGAGGCTTATGAGAAAAAATCCCTGCCGGAACGCTATGACGGCGACAGAAGTTACGGTACGGCGATTTATTATATGCTGACTGCTGATACTTTTTCTGTTATGCACCGTTTGAAATCCGATGAAATATTTCACTTCCATATGGGCGATTCAGTTGAAATGCTTATACTGCCGCCTGAGGGCAAAGGCAGGGGCCAGATTATAACTATGGGGCATGATATAAAAAGCGGCGAAAAATTGCAGGTAATGGTGCCGCGTGATTATTGGCAGGGCATGCGCCTTAAAGACGGCGGAAAATATGCGTTATTCGGAACGACGGTCGCGCCCGGCTTTGAGTACAGCGATTATGAAGAATCAAAATGCGAGCCGCTGGCTAAAAAATATCCGGAATTTACGGACATGATAAAAAAATTGACCCGCGGCTAAATTTAAAATTTAGCTCGATGATGGAGATAAAATGACAATTTTAAACACTATAACTAAAATGATTATAATTATTTTTACTGTTATAATCATTAATTTTTTAATATTTACAGATAAAGGAATAAATACAACGCCTGAATTTTTACCGCGCGCTTTTGCCGTTGAAATTAATTCTGATTCAAACGAAATAAACCAGCAGAAGAAAATTAAAATTGGTTTAATCGGTTTGAGCGGCGGCGCGTTTGATGTTTTGAAATCATTCGAAAAAGAGCTCAATGCCGAAATGATTTACCTGAATGAAAAAGATTTCAAAAACAATGTTTCTCTGGATCTTTCCGGATACGATGTAATCTATACTTTATTTTTATCAGCCGACTTAAAAAATGAATATGAAAAAATATTTTCCGATGCGGTTAATAAAAATCCCGGGATTAAGATATTTGCATGCCGCAATGGAAGCAATATGGATATTTTTTGGCCTGAATTATTTAAAAAAGGCAATATAATAATTGATAAAACTTTAATCAAATATTATGGCGTATCTAAAGAATCGTTAAAATATATGGTTCAATATACTCTCATAACTTATTTTAAAAGGCCGGGAAAAGTTGAGCCCCCTGAAGCGCAGAAAATGACTAAAATTTATCATACCGAGTATGGAAAATTTGACGATATCGACAAATTTCTTGCCTGCGCGGAAAAAAACGGCTGGGATATGGCTAAGAGTCCGAGAATAGTAATTGGCACATTTAACCATCATTTTTTATTTCATCAGCCGAAAGTTGTAGATGCGCTTATAACTGAATTCAAAAAGCAGGGGATATTGGCGGTTTGCTTAATCGCCGATGCGCCTGAATTTAAGGATTTGACTCTGAAATTCAAACCTGATGTTGTAGTTCAAACATCGTCCACACAGGAAGATGTCAAATTCTGGGAGACGCTCGGAGTGCCCCGAATTCACGCTGTCTGGTTCACTGAAGAATCGATCGACGACTGGCTGAAAAGCGATAACAACGGGATGAATGAATCCTCGAGGCAATGGCAGTTTTCGTCGAATGAATTCAAGGGCGCCGCGGAATTTATCACTTCCGGCGGTACTAAATCCGGCGGCGGCAGTAACAGTGAAGAGATAACGCCGATCGAAGACAGAATTAAAAGGATCGTAGGCCGTGCCGCCTCATGGGCGCGTCTTGCGCGAAAGCAAAATTCTGAAAAAAAAGTCAGCTTTATTTTTTATGACATAGAAATGGATAAATCCGGACTTATGCGCGGAACCGGGCATTTATTAAACGCTCCGCGCAGTATTATAAAACTTTTAAACGAGATGAAAGAAAAAGGATATAAAATTGATAATGTTCCGACAGGCGAAGTCGAACTTATTGAACGGCTGGTTGATCATGGACGGCAGATGGGCGTATGGGAAAAAGGAACTCTCGATAAGCTCGCCAGAAGCGGAAAAGCGATTTTATTGCCTGAAGATGAATATATCGAATGGTTTAAAAAGAAATTACCTCAATGGCGTCAGGATGAAGTAACTAAATACTGGGGCGCCGCTCCCGGAAATTTTCTCGTGTGGACTAATCAGGGTAAAAAATATATAGTTATACCGAGAATTGACCTTGGAAATATTATTCTGCTTCCGCAGCCTCTGAAAGGCGAAGCGCATACCGCTTCTGCCGCGATCGAAATAGCGCATGACAGAAAAATACCGCCTCCTCATAATTACCTTGCGACTTATTTCTGGCTGGAAGAAAAATTTAAGACTGACGCCGTAATTCATTTCGGAACTCACGGCACTGAATGGCTGTTTCCCGGAAAGCCGGATGTTTTGTCGGGCGCGGATTGGAGCGACATATTATTAAGCAATATGCCGAATATTAATCCGTGGTTGGCGAATAATTCAGGCGAAGTGGTACCGTGCAGAAGACGCGCTATGGCTGTTATCACAAATGTCCTTCCGCCGCCTTTAATGAACGCCGACCTTTCGGACGATCTTTTAAATCTCGAATCGGCGGTTATTAAATGGCAGGGATTGGAAAAAGGCGCCCTCAAAGACAGCTTTGCCGCTTCGATTACCGAACAGGTAAAGGCTGTAAAATTGGATAACGACCTGAAAATAAATCTTAAAAAAGACGCTAAATTAACGGATGACGAAATCGGAAAAGTTTATATGTATCTTCATGATATCAAAAATCAGGTTATTCCAGCTAATTTGCACGTTTTAGGCGAAGAGCCGCCAAAAGAAATTTTAATTGCATATATAGTAACCTGCCTCGGGAAAAGATTTTTGAATTCGGCGAAAGAGATTTTTGAAATTCCGGCTAAAACTGATTCCGACGAGTATTTAAGAAAAAAATCCGAAGCGTTTATGGAATTGATCTTAAATAAAAACATTCCTGCGTTAGAGGCGGTAAAAAGCGCAGGCGGAATAGTTAAAGATAATAAACTGCCTGAAGCGTTAAGCGAAGGAATCAATATTGCCGTTGAATTATTTAAAGGATTGAAAAATTCACATCAGGAAATCGACAGCATTTTATCGGCTTTGAACGGAAAATTTATCACACCGGGTCCGGCCGGCAATCCCGAAAGAAATCCCGCGGTTGTTCCTTCGGGCAGAAACATGTATGTCGTCAATCCTGAAGAAATACCGTCGAAACCGTCATGGGAAATCGGTACAAAAATTATAAAAGATTATCTCGCCGATGAATATAAAAAGAAAGGAAAGTATCCGAGAAAAATCGCGTTCAGTCTTATTCCGCTCGCGACTTACGGCGATTACGGCGTAGTTGAATCTCAAATTCTTTATCTTATGGGCGTTAGACCGGTATGGGATTCTAAAAACTCTGTAACTGATGTTAAGTTAATTCCGGCGGGCGAATTGGGCCGGCCGAGAATTGACGTCTTTTTATCGGCCAGAAACGTATATTGCGATCAATTGCCAACTAGAATGCGCCTTCTGGATAAAGCGGTCCGCCTTGTAGCGGCATTGAACGAAAAAGACAATTATGTTTATGAAGACAGCGTTAAGATTTCAGCCGAACTTGAAAAAAAGGGCGTTTCGAAGTCACAGATTCAGACATTATCGCAGGCGAGGATTTTTGGGTGGGTGCCCGGAGAAATCGCCGATTCGTGGTTTTATTACCTTACCGACCGTTCGGGCGAATGGGATAAGAATGAGGATTTTTTAAATATTTACCTAAGTCATTGCAGGTATGTTTATACCGAAGGAATGTGGGGAATAAACGCTCCTGAGGCTTATAATTCTGCCATACAGGAAACCGAGCTCGTGCTCAGAAGCTGGCATGACAGCCGCAGCACTCCGCTTAACGAAAAATACGGCTGGTGGGTTGACGGCACGTTATCGCAGGCGGTGAAGCACCTTACAGGCAAAGAACCGGGCTTTATGTTTATCGATGTCCGCGATATGGATAATGCCGGCCTTATAGACGCCAATCAGGCTGTACAGACTGATTTCAGGGCGCGTGTATTAAACCCTAAATGGATCAAGGAAATGATGAAGGACGGATATGCCGGCGCCGATATTATTTCGAAAAACTTTGACAACATAATGGGCTGGAAGATTATGCGTAATCAAAGCGTAACTGACGAAAATTTAGAGGAAGTATTTAACATTTATGTGCGCGACAGCCGGAAACTTAATGTCAGAAAATGGCTTGATACTGAAAATCCTTATGCGTTTCAGAAAATGACGGGAGTTCTTCTGGAAACGATCAGAAAAGATTACTGGAAGCCGGCGCCTGAAGTTATACAGGAAATCGCCGCGGCGTATGCTGAGTCGATTTCTAAATATGGAGTTATAAGCGGAGTCAGGGAGGGCGGAAATGAAAAATTGAAAACATTCACTGAAAAAATACTGGCCGGACCTAATACTCCAAAATTAAACGATTTAATAAAAAAATATCAGAATAAAATAGCGGAGGCGAATGTATCAGAGGCTAATAAGCAGGTACGCGGGCCGAAACTTGAAAAGAAAGACTTGAAAGATATTAAGGACAGCAAGCAAACTGAATCCGGCGCGGCAGCGCCTATCGCACCGGCTTATCATTATGACCTTTTAGTTATTGCCGGTATTTCAATCTTTATAATGCTGATCGGCTATATAAAAGGGCCGCATATTTTAAAATAATTTTTTGGGAGAGTGCAAATGCAATTACTTGTAGATACCCTTTATAATATAACTATTTCTCTTAGCGCGCCTACAATTGTCGCATTGATCGTTTTGCTAATATGGACTTTATATGAAACCGGCGGATTTCTCCGCGAATGGCGCAACCGTAAAACGGCCGTTGAAAAATGGAATGAATTTCTTGTGACGATTCATAAATTCGGCAATGAAAATTTAGAATCGTTAAAAAATGATTTTTATAAATTAGAATCATATCCGACGTTATTGACTATTTTTGCTGAGCGTTCTAAAGAATTTCCGAATAATAACGTTTATCTTAATAAATTGATATCGGAAATTGAGATTAAAGCGAATAAAAGCTGCCATATAGCCCGTACCGGCGTACGCATAGGGCCAATGCTCGGACTGATGGGAACTCTCATACCTATGGGGCCGGCACTCAAAGCTATCGCAACCGGCAATCTCGAAGCCATGTCAAATAATTTGATAATCGCTTTCAGCACTACCGTTACCGGCCTTACGATAGCCGGATTATGCTATATTATTTTTGTGGCGCGCCAGCATTGGTATTCAAAAGATATGTCCGACATCGAGTACTTGCTTGAAACGATTTTTTCAGCGGAGAGTGAAAAATAAATGGCGGAAAGTTATCTCAAAAATTTGAAACCAAGGGCGAGAAAATCAAGATACAATTTTAATGCAGCCGATGAGGATCCGTTAAGCAGCGTCGCTAATTTATTTGACGTTTCAATGATGTTTGCCGTTACATCGTTAATATTAGCCATGTTTTCCACGCAGCAGGCGCTTGGCTTGCTTAATACCGAGGATTTTACGGTATTAAAAAATCCCGGAAAATCTAACATGGAAATCATTAATAAAAGAGGCATAAAAATAGAGAAATATAAAATGTCGAAGGAAGAATCGGGCGGCGAAGGCGAAAGAATGGGAATTTGTTACAGGCTTGCAAATGGCGAGGTCGTCTATATTCCGGAAGGACCGGCGCCAGGTCAGGCACCGGCTGCGGCAGATAAAAAACAATAAACTCGAATTATAGAATTTTTTAAAGGGCTGATTTTAAAAGAATTTTTAAAGCCAGCCCTTTTTTTGTTTTTATAAAGCGCATCATCTGATTTTGAAAGATCTCGGCCAGGTCATGCTCCTTAAATATAAAACATTTTCGAATTATAGCTTTTAACTTTGGCCGGTTTGTTATACTGAGTTAGGACATTCGTTCGAATGTGATTTGCGTGAATTATTTTATAATGCGGCAATGTATATATTTAAGCTTTAAAATTTATATGTCGTATATAAAGTGACCACTCTTCCGGGAGCCGCTGATTTGTCGTCGGGAATGCCGTAAAGATCATATTTTACGTTGAATATATTTTCTACGCCGATAGATATTTTTTGGTTCTTCCTGATTTCCTTTGACAGCATAAGATCGCCGGTCCAGTAATCGCCCAGTATGTCGGCTTTTGTGTTTTTTAAATCGATATAGCTTTCGCCCGTATACCTCATGCATAAGTCCGCTGAAATTTTGTTTGGTCCGGAATAGGTAAAGCCTATCCTTGCTTTATATTTAGGGACGAATGGCAAATAATTCCCCGCCGTGGCCGGATCGTTCTTATCGTTTTCGATTACCGATTTATTGTAAGTATAGCCGATATAATTTTTCCAACGCTCCGAAATTTTATAATTAAGCTCGGCATCGATGCCTTTTATTTTTACTCTGGTAATATTATCATAAACGGCTGCTGTGGCTGAAGTTGTTCGAAGCCCTACAAAATTATCGCTGTTAGTGTTATATAAAGATAATTTCCCCGATAATTTTTCATTAAATGAACGGTCAATGCCGAATTCATAAGAAACGGCAGTTTCAGGATCGAGAGCTGGATTGCCGTAAACCATGTTTAATCCGCGCTGCATTGTGGTATAAAGTTTCATAAGATTCGGCGCGGCAAATGCCTTGCCTATCGAGGCGCGTAATGTGGTTAATTTATCGAGATGATATGTAATGCCGGCCTTTGGTGAAAACGCAGTCCAGTTTTTGTCATTGTACTTATTATTGAACGGTTGGAGCGGCGCGGGGTTCGTGTCAAAACTCATGCCGCCGTAGCTTTTACAGAAATCATTGCGAACTCCGACTGTAACTGTGGCTTTGCCGCTGGTTTTTATTTCATCCTGCGCAAATATCGAAAATAATGATTGTCCTCCGCGAGCGCCGCCGGTCCTGGCCGGGCCGGTAATGAATTTATCGGTCATGTCAAGACCGCTGACTTTATAATCGATACCGGCGGTCAGGACATTTTTTTTGTCTAACGAAACGCTCTTTTTAAATGTCAGCCCCCTATCTATAAGGCCGTGTTCTTCGATTTGATATAACGCGTTATAAAGCGGCTTTTTATCAAATTTTACACTCCAGTCCTGATTTTTAAAGTATATTGAACTTTCGACCGCCAAAATTTTATCGTTTTTTTCACTTTCCTTCGAATAAGTCAGGTATGCCATATCGGTTATGTATTGATGATTTATAAAAGTTCTTCCTCTGTCGACGTCTTCGTTTACATGCGAAAAGCCGAGCATCAACGATGAGTCATCACCCGAATACCATATGAATTTTGCCAGAGCGTTCTGGTCGGTACGTGCGTTCTTAGTATTATACGCCTTTTGATTTTTTGCCGCAATGTAGCCGTCAGTACTATAAACTGAACCGCCTATATAATAGCTGAAATTTTTGTCGAGGCCGCCGTGAAATATTGAATTATAAAGAGTGTTCATGCTGCCGTAACTGGTTTTGAATATTGTTTCATGAGGTTTTTTTATCTTTTTAGTAATTATGTTTATAACGCCGCCCATTGCGCCCGAACCATAAAGCGCCGACATCGGGCCGTGCACTATTTCAATTTTTTCGATTGCCTCGTTCGGGATGAGAGACCACGAAAGCCAGCCGTGAGCCGGGCCGTTCATTGGAATACCATCGACTAAAACTAATGTTTTAGACTGATCGGGAACTCCGCGGAGAGTTATTTCACGTGCCGCGCATTCGGTCCTTTGGGATTTCATAAGATTTACATCAGGTATGCGCTGCAAAAGATCCTCGATTTTTTCGGAAGGCGAGTTCTCTATTTCTTCTTTTTTTATTACATTAACTTTGGCAGGCGAGTCCTTGAGCGGAGTCCTGCGTCTGGAAGCCGTAACCGATACTTCTTCAAGAACTAAAGGCTGCTCTTTTTCATTTTTTACTTCGCCCGTGTTCAGTTTATTAACATTTAACGCTATAATTTCCTGAGTGCCGTTAACTGCTGCATAAGCTTTTAAGTCATACGATGACAGGGTGCATAAAATTAATAATAAATTAAACAATAACAGTGATAACTGAAATAAATGATAATAAAATTTTTTTCTCATTTCATACCAACCTTAATATTTTTGAGGTATTTTACAATAAAAATCCTTTTAAGTCAAGAAAAATAGGGCTTTTTAAAGAACATGGCGGTTTATATTAAATTAAAAGCATTATAAAGTTTAATTTTTCAATAATTTTCCTTTGACAAAAAGCAAAAAAAATTATAGAATTCAAGTTTAATTTTGGCCTGAAATTGAAAAAACAATTAATGGCCCGGTATGGCTTTTTTATTATATAAAAATTGAAAAACAAGCCGGGTAAGATTGCTATTGTACGGCAATAATGGCGTTAATGTCATTATTTTATAGAAAAGGTGAATTAATTGGAAACTCTTGTAGTGGACATAATAAAGGAGACCCGCGACGTAATAACCCACGAGGCGCGAGCTCTTCTGGAACTTTCTGAAAATATAGGGCAGAATTATCTCGAGGCCGTAAAACTGATCCATCAAAGCAGCGGTATGGTTATTGTCATAGGTATGGGAAAATCAGGTATAATCGGCCGAAAAATAGCGGCTACTTTATCTTCGCTCGGGACGCCGTCTGCATTTTTGCATGCGGCCGAGGCGCTGCACGGCGATCTTGGAATGATAAAAGCGAATGATATTCTTTTGATGATAAGTAACAGCGGAAATACCCGTGAATTGATCGAGATCATTCCCTATGCCCGCCGCATAGGCACAAAAATAATAGCGATAACGCATAATAAAAATTCCGATCTGGCTAAAAATTCCGACGTATTGCTGCCGCTTATTTACGAAACGGAAGCCTGCCCTTTGAATCTTGCGCCTACTACTTCGAGCACGATGAGTCTTGTAATAGGCGACGCTATCGCGGTGGCGCTTACTAAGATCAAAAACTTCATGCCGAAAGACTTTGCGATGCTCCATCCGGGCGGGTCGCTCGGCCGGCGCCTTCTGACTAAAGTCAGCGATATTATGCATAGCGGCGAGGAACTGCCTTTAATTTCCGGCGATGTCCTGCTGATAGAAGCGCTTTCTTTGATGACCCAAAAAAAATTCGGCACGCTTATAATCGCCGACAGCCTGAATAACCTCGAGGGTATAATTACGGACGGCGATTTAAGAAGAATTTTATGTAAAAATAACGGAAATATAGAAAAGGTAATGCTGCGCGAAGCGATGATAAAAAATCCGAAGAGGATTGTTATGGATAAACTCTGCGAGGAGGCCATAAACCTTATGGAAACCAGCAAAATAACTACGCTTCCGGTGGTGGCCGTTGATAATTTGAAAGTCATCGGAATAATACACATGCATGACCTGCTGAAAGCTAAAATATATTGATTTGAAATATCGAGTTGTGCGGCTCGAGTTTAATAAAAAAATTAAATTAAAATAATCATAAAATTAATTACTATATTTTTTGAGGTGGTATTAAAATGTCAATTTTCAGTCACATAAAACTTATCGCAATGGATGTCGACGGGGTATTAACGAACGGCGAGATAATAATGAGCACAAACGGCGAAGAAATAAAAGCCTTTTCAGTTCATGACGGCGTCGGAATTAAACTGGCGCATGCCGCCGGCATCGCAACCGCTATAATTACCGGCCGCTCATCGTCGATAGTCGCGAAACGCGCGCAGGAACTCGGCGTCGGCGACGTTTTCCAGGGAGTAACAAATAAGGAAACTATATTTGAGGAACTGCTGGCTAAATATAACCTGAAGGAATATAATGTCGCTTATATAGGCGATGACATAAATGATCTTGGAATATTGAAGAGGGCCGGCGTAAAAATAGCCACGCTGAATGCGGTAACGGAGGTAAAGGATATTGCGGATTTTACGACTGAGTTTGAAGGCGGCCGCGGCGCTGTTCGTGATGCTATTAATACTATTTTATCCAAAAAAGGCATATTAAAGGAAACTATACAAAAATACTGCACTTCGAGGTAAGGCTTTTTTGAAGTATTATATAAAAAAAGCGATATATTGGATAATAGACACTGCGATAAGCATTATAGTCTTCTTAAAATTCAACCGGATAGATATAAAAAGCAGCAAATACTACCCGTGGATAGAATTCGTGCTCGAAAGAAGATATTTTGCTTATTATGTGTTTTTATTTTTTATGTTTTTGTGGCTTTATAATGTTTACAACACAGCCGGCATATTTTCGGAAAAAAAAGCGCCGGTTATAGAACTTCATAATGTCACATTCATAAAGAAAAATCCAAAAGGCGGGGCAGAATGGATACTGCGCGCGGATAAACTCGTAAAGGACGATACTTTGAAAAAGCATCACTTTACTAATATCAAATTCCAGACCGATCCCGATTCTGATTCGATACAGCTGATAAGCGCAAATCAGGCTACGCAGGACGGCAATATGAAAGTTATGGAATTTAAGGGTAATGTGGAGGCAAAATCCATTTATCCGGATACCTCTGAAACTGCTGTAAAAAAAGCGGCAGCGTCCAGCGCCGAAATCGAGCTCGATAAACCAAAAACGGCAAGGGGGTTTTTCAACATCGAACCGATAGTCAGAGGTTATGACAACAAAGGTTTTTTCGGAATCGATACGAGAAAAAATATGATAACGGACAATTTTTACAGCGAATCGCTCGAGTACCACTATGAACACAAAGTCATGATAGCGCGCGAGCCAATAAAAATCGTCAAACCTAAAATGGAAATAACCGGTAACGCCATGGAAAATAAATTTAAGGAAAACCGCGGAAAGGTCGTCGGCAATGTTCATATAAAAATATATGACGATTCGATAGTCATTAACCGCTAAATTATAATTAACGGGGAATTTATGAATAACAAAAATATTCGGAATAGTTTCATAAAAAAAACGGCTGTGATTATGGCAGCTGTGATCTGCATTTTAGGGATTACGGCAGTCGGGAATTTTGCCGCAGTTTCTGAAAAAGATATTTCGAAGGTAAGCGGAAAAATAGAAACCAAAAAGCAGCCGATAGAAATTTCGGGCGACCTTCTTGAAATGGAGCCTGACGGTACTTATGTTGTTTCCGGAAATGTGCGTGTCGTCCAGAATAAGCGTATTTTAACATGCGCGCGCGGCACTTATAACGAAAAAACTGGAATTACCCAGGCGCTTATGAATGTCAATATATTCGACCCGAATTTCAAAATGAACTGCCAGCGAGTTGATTCGCATACTAAAGAAAATTTTTCGGTGTTTTCGGGAAACGTTAATATCGAAGGCGACCGATTTTTCGCTTATGCCGATAAGGCGCTTTATAACGAAAAGGAAGAAAAAGTCACGCTTGTCGGTAACCCTGTAAGTAAAAGCAAGGACAAAACTCCGAATGAGGTGCGCGGCGAGAGGATAATTTATTATCTGAAAAACGACCGGGTGGAAGTTATCGGTAATGTTACGGCAAGTTTGAACCCTAAAGAAAACGACCCGAAAGGATCGCCGACCCATATAACGGGGAATAAATTGGAAATGCTGCCTGACGGGCGTTATCAGGTTCTTGACAGCTTGCGCGTTATAAAAAAGGACATGATTTTATACGCCGACCGAGGAATTTATGACGAAACTTCAGAAGTAACTGAAGCTTTCGGCAATGTGAAGATCGAAAACAACCAGTACACGCTGACGGCTGGTTACGTTAAGAATATTTCGAAAGAAGACAGGACATTCGCTAATATTAAGCCGAAACTGGTCCAGATAGTCGCCAAGAAAGATAATAAAAAACAGCAGTCAGATGCCGGCGATACCGGCGCGAAAAACGACGGCGCTGAGGAAACTGAATCCGTGTTCACAGATGACGAGAATGAACCGGCGGATAACTCTAAAACCAACCTGGGCCGCGGTATAAGCAAAAACGTTAAGGACGGTAATAAAACGAACGGAAAGGAACCTGGCGGCGATAAAAAGAAGTCGAAAGATAATAAAAAAGTTGCCAACAAGGATAAAATTATCCTTGAAGCCAATGAAATAGAGTCGTATGCCGGAAATACGCATGTGGTTGCGCGCGGCAAGGTAAAAATGGTTCAATTTCCGTATATAGATGAGAACCAGGATACGAGCGACATAGAAATCACATCGACAGTAAATTCCGAAATAATTGACATTTTCACCGAGGAAGGCAAAATGATAGCCAAGGAAAATGTCACTATGACGACTAAAGATATAACGGCGTTCGGCGATACCGCCACTTTTTATGACAAAGCCGGCAAGCTGGAAATCGAAGGAAATGCCCGCGCTCTCCAGAAAAGAGGAAAAGGCAACGAAGATAACGACGTCGTCGGCGCGAAAATAACTTATTATACGCAAACCGACAGGATAATCGTCGATAAACCGCAGATTAAATTCTTTCAGACAAATAAGGAAGAAGAGAAACTGCCTGAGATCGAAGCGGAAACTAAGGGCGTAAAATTGAATAAGCGCAAAACTGATAAAACTGCCGAGGTTACCTTGAAAACCGGAGAAGTTCAGCTTCCTGCGGTAGATAAAACCGCTTCTACATCCGGTTCGGCGTTGACCGGCTCGGGTTCGGCTTCGAGTACCGGCGGCACAGGTTCTAATACCGGCAATAATCAGACTACGGTTACACCAGGTACTGGACAGCAAACTAATGAAAATAAAAATCCGCCCGGAGGAAATCCGCCGCCGGGACGTAATAATGACGGGAGAAAAAATGACGGCACCGATTCTCTCCAAAAACAGCAGCCGCAAAGATCGCCTAAAGTCAAGCTTACTATAAATCCGGCTTCGGGCAAAGTGAAAGTTAAAAATAACAATTCGGCGGTTGATAATTCATTATAAAAGTTCTGATTGTTTTTTGTGCTTTCATAAATTTAAAAATATTGCTGAATTTCAATTGGTATAGTATGAGAATTTTTTCGCTTATGTAATTTTAAAATTGAAGAAGGCGTCAGTTAAAATACATTTTTCAATGTTTAAAATGCTTTAAGTTGATTTTAAAGATAATATGTATGTCATGTAATGTCAGATATGTGAAAATATAGTTGCTAAAAATTATAGAAATAGGAAAATAAGATAATATGGAAAGTTTAGCGGTAGTAAACGCATTAAAAGCATATTCTAAAAGGCGCGTAGTTGATAACGTGTCGCTCGAAGTGCTGAAAGGCGAGATTGTCGGCCTGCTCGGGCCGAACGGCGCCGGAAAAACCACTACATTTTATATTGTGGTCGGCCTTATAACTCCCGATGAAGGCAGAGTGCTTTTGAACGGCCAGGATATAACCTACGATCCGATGTATAAAAGGGCGCGCCAGGCCATCGGATACCTTGCGCAGGAAGCGTCGATATTCAAAAAATTGACGGTCGAAGAAAATATCAAGGCGATTTTAGAGTTTACGAATTACACTCCGAAAGAGCAGCAGGAAAAGCTCGAGAGGCTCCTTGAGGAACTTAATATTACAAGAATCGCCAAAAGTTACGGTTATGCGCTTTCAGGCGGCGAACGCCGCCGCGTTGAAATTGCCAGAGCTCTTACGACCGATCCTTCGTTTATCCTTCTTGACGAACCGTTTGCCGGCGTCGACCCGATAGCGGTTTTCGATATCCAGGAAATTGTAAGAACTTTGAAGCAAAAAGGCCTCGGCGTTTTGATAACAGATCACTCGGTCCGCGAAACGCTCCAGATAACCGACCGGGCTTATGTTATGAATAACGGAAAAGTTTTGATATCTGGAACGCCCGACGAGATCGCGGCTTCTGAAACTGCCCGTAAAATCTACCTCGGCGAAAACTTCTCGCTGCAATAACGGGAATCTTAAAACTTGAATCCGGCTTTTGATTTTTTTTATTCATGTAAAATGATTTTTAACAGCGGTATTTTTTATAAAATAAGGAACGGCAGAGAAAAAATGGAAAAATTCGACAATAAAAAAACGATTTATCTTATAGACACATATAACTTGATATTCAGGGCGCATTTTTCGTTCGCGGCAAGGCCGCTCATGACTACATATAACATGCATATTTCAGCGGTTTACGGCTTTTTGAATATGCTTCATAAAATACTTAACGACTACGAGCCGGTATATATCGCCTGCGTTCACGATACCGGCGAAAAAACATTCCGCGATGAGATTTATCCTGAATATAAAGCCCACCGCCCTGAGTGCCCTGCCGAACTTATACCGCAATTCCAGGTGGTTTTTGATTTTATAGACGCGCTCGGTATAAAACGTCTTTCACAGCCTGGCCTCGAGGCTGACGATGTAATCGGTACGCTCTGCCAGAAAGCCTCTGAAAACGGTTTTTTCGTTAAAATAATATCATCCGACCGCGATCTGTTTCAGCTTATTTCCGATAAAGTAAGAATGATCTGCCTGAAAAAAGGCATAACCGAAATCGTGGAATATGATGAAAAAGAGCTTAAAAACGACCTTGGCATCGGACCTGACCAGGTTGTAGATTATAAGGCTTTAGTCGGAGACCCTTCCGATAATATTCCGGGCATTCACGGTATCGGCCCGAAATCGGCCGTCGAGCTCCTCGCTAAATACAAAAACCTTGACGGTATTTTTGAGGTGCTTCCTAAAATAGGCGGCAAACGCGAGGAACTATTAAGAACAGGCCGCGATATGGCCTATCTTTCTCAAAAACTCGCTAAAATCAAATGCGACGCCGATATAAACTGCGAACTCGAGTCGCTGGCTGAGATGAATGTCAATTCAGAAACGCTCGGCGCGCTCTGCGAGAAGTATGAACAGCGTAAAATGCTTGAAAAATACCGTAAATATTTTGATAAAAGGAGTGATTTTTTCTATGGCAATATATGATAGGGATGAACTCGTTTATTTAAAATACGATTCAGTTATCGATATCGATAAAACCGACTTTGTGGTTACCGCGAGGACGCATTTTTCGAATCCGATATTTTCTTACCTTTTATATGAAATGAAAAGCTCTAAAAATGAACTCAAATATTTGTGGTATGACAAGAAGAACCATAAGATAATTATTTTCGAAAGACTGACAGCCGGGCTCAATCCGCATGATTATAACAGCCTTCTTAAAGAGAACTTGCAGGCGCAGGTGGAGCGTAAAGAAGGGCCGCCGGAAGTTTATAACGTGTCTATCGAACTGATGGGCAGCAATGTTAACGCTAATGAATCGGTGCTCATCCAGAACCGCAACGGCGATTTATCGATATTGAAAGGTACTTACTTCAGACCGGAAAACCTTACCATTTACCCTTACGGCGAATAAACCGGAATGCTTTTATACGCCGGTGTAAATTGATTCTAGTTAAATTTAATTCTATTTTTTAGTTTTTTATCAGGGGAAGGCCAGGGAATTATTCCCTGCCTTCCCCTTGAAACCCCATCCCACCCTGCTATTCTTATCTTGATTTTACACTGATTTCATATATTTCTGTTTACTTTTTTCTTGCCTTTGCTTTTACTTTTTATTCCGGCAAAGCATGAACTGCGTTCATGCTTTGCCGGAATTTAGCAATCGCGAAAATAGGCGTAACCGCCAATTTTCGCGAAACAGAGAGATAAAATGCTTTGAAGCCCTTATCAGCAGGCTCCGCCTGCCTGGGGAAAAACCAGTAATGGTGAACTCTTCACCATTACTTAACATAATAAATGAAAATCCAAACCTTACGGCTTTGAAATTAGCTGATTACTGAAAGGGCAGTAAAAGAACAGATTGCCGCACTGAAAGAAAAAGGCATTTTGATCCGTATCGGTAATAAACGCTTAGGCTGCTGGCAAATTATAAAGAAATAAAAAAATCATTTCAGGCGAATACAAAATAACAAAGAGAAATAAAAAAGAGACAGCTAAACTATCTGAATTTATCTGCCTCTTTTTTATTTTGTATTATAAGACAATCGGTTTTAAAGTGATTTCTATTTATGGCATGCCGCCATTATAATGTCGTAAGCGTCTATAGCGATTTGCAGTTCCTCGTTGGTCGGGATTACACAGATTGCGACCGGCGAGTAATCCATCGATATTATACCTTTTTTGCTGCCGTTTTCGAGGTTTTTGCGGTAGTCCATCACTACACCTATATTTTCGAGGCGGTGGCATATCCTTTCGCGCATCCTTGCTCCGTGCTGGCCTACGCCGCCCGTGAATATTATAGCGTCGACTTTGACAAGGTTCGCCGCATAAGCGCCGATATACTTGCGCACGCGGTGGGCGTAAACCTCGAGCGCTTCCTGCGCGTTTTTATCGCCCTTTTCAGCAGCCTTTTCGAGGTCGCGGAGATCGTTAGAAATGCCCGAAAGACCCAGTAAACCGCCCTGCTTATTCAATATTTTGTTGAGCTCCTGCGCCGAATAGCCGCGCTCCATTAGATAAAATAATATCGCCGGGTCGAGATCGCCGCAGCGCGTTCCCATCATAAGCCCTTCGAGCGGCGTAAAACCCATTGACGTATCGATCGATTTGCCGTGGAATATCGCTGTAATGGAGGCGCCGTTACCGAGGTGGCACGAAATGATGTTGGTGTTTTCAAAATCCCTTTTTAAAAGCCCCATAGCTTCCGAAGCGACGAAACGGTGGCTGGTGCCGTGAAAGCCGTAACGCCTGATGCGGTATTTGTCGTAAAGTTCGCGAGGAATGCCGTATAGGTATGCTGCCGGCGGGAGAGTCTGGTGAAAAGCTGTATCAAAAACGGCTACCTGCCTGCATCCTGGAAATACCGTCATGGCTTCCCTGATGCCGGTGAGATTGGCCGGATTATGAAGCGGCGCGAGTTCTATATTTTTTTCTATTGATTTCATAACGTTGTCGTCTATTAAAATCGACGATGAGTATTCTTCGCCGCCGTGAACGACGCGGTGCCCGATGCCGAATATCTCGGAGACGTTTTCAATGATGCCGTTTTTATGGTCGGTCAGCGCTTTTATGACGAGCGCCATGGCCGCTTTATGATCGTGAATTTCACAAGTTTCGTCGAATATTCCGTTGAATGATTCCTGTTTTATGTTGCCTGAAGGTTCCCCGATCCTTTCTACAAGGCCTTTGCCAAGACTTTTGCGCGATGGCATCTCGTAAACTTCATATTTTAACGATGAACTGCCGCAATTGATGATTAAAATCTTTTTGTTCTTACCTGTCATAAACTACCCCCGGATTTTTATATTTTCTGAAGTCTTGTTCATGTTTTTGCCAGCATAAAGAATAGCACAAAATAAGATGCAAGTAAAGCTTGATTTTTTGGAATTGAAATGGGAAAGACTTCGAATATTTCTTGAATTAGCAAATAACGAAAAAATTAACTTGAATTGTATTGTGGACTAATGTTATAATAATTTCAATATCTTGTAAACCTTAGTTTAAGTTAATTGAAGGTTATAATAGGAGGATAAATAAGTTTATGAATGTTAACGTAACAAAATTAGAAAATCAGTGGACTATGTTAGAAATTTCAGGCCGTATCGACGCCAACACATCACCGCAGCTCGAGATAGAATTCAATAAGGTTATAGCGACAAATCCGTCAAAATTAGCCGCTAACCTGACCGCTGTGGAATACATAAGCAGCGCCGGCTTAAGAGTTTTACTCGCTGCTTTGAAACAAATGAATAAAAATTCAGGTAAGATGTCGCTTATCAATCCGTCGGCGAATGTGAAAGAAGTTCTTGATTTATCAGGTTTTTCAAAACTTTTTACAATTAACGCCAGCGCAGGCGAACTTGCGTAGTATTTATCTGCCGCGCCTGTTTTGGGCGCGCATGATATTTTAGCGGCTGTCGTTTTTAAATGTCGTTTATCGTCATAAATATAGTAAATGTCATATTTTTCAGTGGATATATTATTAAGGCGAGTTTATGTTAAAGCCCATCGATCTTTAACGCCTGGCTTTATTTATCGCAAAAAAATATGGCATTTTTATTAACGTGCGCAGGATAAATAAAATGAATAAAAAAGAAATAAAATTAAGAAACAACCTTTCCGAACTGGATACATTGAAGGATTTTTTGGATGGTATTTCCGCCGAGTGGCAGCTTCCGGTGAAAACTACGTTCGAGCTTAACCTCATATTGGAAGAAATAGTCGTCAATATAATTTCATACGGATATAATGATAAGCATAGCCATGAAATAATAATAATATTCGAGAATGAAGCTGCGAATAAAATGCTTACGTTTACTGTAATAGACGATGGAATCGAATTTAACCCTTTAAAGAAGGCGCCAGTTGATATTACTATGCCTGTCGAGGAACGGCAGATCGGCGGCCTCGGGATACAGCTTATGAATAATCTCACGCAATCTGTAACCTATACCAGAAATTCAAATAAAAATATTTTGAAAATGACCAAAACATTTTAAATTTAGAATGGATAATTCGATATTATGCTTGATATATTTTTAAAAATTCTTGCCGGGTTCGGTATGTTTATGGCCGGCTTTAAACTAATAGACAATAATATGAGCCAGCTTACGAGCCGGCGCGTCAAGGCTGCCGTAGAAAAATGCACCGGCCACACCTTCTTTGCCGGAATGTGGGGCCTTTTTTTCGGCGCGGTCGCGATAAGCACATCGGCTATTACATATACGATCGTCAGTATGGTCTCTGCCGGAATATTGACTGTTCAGGCGGCAATGCCTATTATTAACTGGTGCAATCCTGGGTCATGCCTGCTTTTTATAGTAGCATTCCTCGATATTAAGACTATAATACTTCTTCTAATCGGCGTAAGCGGGATTTTATATTCACTTGAAAAACCTGAAAAATACATAAATTTGATTATTTCGCTGTTCGGCCTCGGCCTTATTTTCTACGGAATCGAACTTATGTCCGAAGGCGCGCTGCCTATGAAAGACGCGCAATGGTTCCAGTCTATGCTCGGTTATACCAAAAGTTCGCCGATGCTCGCTTTTTTGATCGGCTCGTTTCTCGCCTTTGCCGTTCAGTCGATAGACGCTTTCCTTATAATAGTGCTGACTCTGGCTAAAGTCGGCGCGATTTCGATAGAGCAGACCATAATGTTCATATACGCGGCCCATGTCGGCGAGGCCGCTATCAACTGGATGCTGTCTCTCAGCCTTAAGGGAACTTCAAAGCAGCTTGCGATGTTTCAGGTTTTAAACGGAGTTGTCGGAACCGCGATATTTCTGCCGCTGTTTTACATAGAAAGCTTTTTTAATGTCCCGCTCGCTAAAAGCTTTATAACTGCCAATGATTTAAGGCTCGAACAGCAGATGGCGAACCTTATTTTGCTTTATAACGTAGTGGTTTCAATAGCGCTTTCAATATTTTCAAAGCCTGTTTCGAACATGCTCGAAAAAATATGGCCGCATGACGAAACCGAAAGCGAAGGCGCATTAAAATTCCTCGATATGCGCGCGCTTAAAGATCCGCCATCGGCATTTACGCTTCTGGCTAAAGAACAGTCCAGGCTCATAAAAAAACTGCCGGATTATATAATTTACCTGCGTAATAAATTTGATGAATCCGACCATAAAATCGTAATCAGCGAAGTTCATAAGATTTTTATAAAACTTTCCGCTGAAATCGACTATTTCCTTTCAGAACTCACTACAAAAAATCTCGATAAGCAATGCTCTGTGCAGCTTATAAATTACGTCAACCGCCAGAATTTAATATCTTCTCTCGAAGATAATCTTTTTAATCTTACTGAAACTATTTATAATTCAAATATGAACGGCGAGTTCAAAAAGATAGTCCATAATTTTATCGAAGGCCTTGACGCTATTTTACTGACTGCTTCAGACGCTTTTGCTTCGGGTGAAGAACTCGAAACTGATATTTTAATAAATATAACCGCCGACAAAGGCGATCTTATGGATAACTTAAGGACAAAATACATAGGCGCTCAGCAGGAACTGCAGTCGGATGAAAAGGTTACGCTCCTTTTCATTATAGAGCAATTTGAAAAAAGCGTGTGGCTTATGAGGAAACTTGCTATTTTGATAAAAAATGAGGTTAGTGAAGCATAATGTTTAATTTTATGAGGCAATTGCAGATAAAGGAAAAAATAATACTTCTCGTTTTCATAGTGAGCGCGCTGAGTACTACCGCGTATACTTTGAAAAGCATTAAAGATGTCGAAATGCTCGAGAAAAATAAAATAAGGTCGACGCTTACGGCAATCGCGAACGGCATTACAAATATTGTCGGAGACGAATTTCACGAAAGAATAACGGATAAAAATTCGATACCCGCGGCGGAACATTATCAGAATGTCATAAAATTAAGTAACTTCGCTAAAAATGTCAAGGCTTATTACGTATATACTTACGTCGAAAAAGACGGTAAAATTTATTTCACATCGACAAGCGCGACTGACGACCAGATTAAAAAGAACGAATACGATACTTTTTTTTATGAGTATAGCGATATAGAGCTTGATACTCTTAAAAAAGTTATTAAGGAAAACAAGGTTCTTTACCATGAATATAAGGATGGTTACGGCAATTTCGGGTCGGTTTTCATTCCGTTTAAGACGAAAAACGGCAAAATTTACGTTGCCGGCGCTGATTTTTCGATAGATTATATAGACGAGATGGTCGCCAACGCAAGAAATGAATTGCTGCTCATAGGTTTATATATATTCATAGTGTCGATGATAGTTACTTACCTTATGGTGGGCAAGCTTTTAAAACCATTGCAGCAGCTGGCGATATACACTAAAGAACTCATAATGAAAAACTTCAGCCTCTCCCCTGAATCTCAGGAACGGCTCGAAACTTTTTCTGAAAAAATGAACGACGAAGTCGGTAATTTTTCCAAAACATTTCTGCATATGCAGAAATCGCTTGCGCAATATTTGAAAGAACTTCAGGAAACGACGGCCGCTAAGGAAAAAATACAGAGCGAGTTAAAAATAGCGCATAATATTCAGATGAGCATGGTGCCGCACGATCTTCCGGAAACGCAGAAGCGGAATCTTTTCGACATAAAAGCCACGATGGTGCCGGCAAAAGAAGTCGGCGGCGACCTTTATGATTATTTTTTCATAGATAACGACCGTATAGGTGTTACGATCGCCGACGTGTCGGGAAAAGGCGTTCCGGCTGCTTTATTCATGGCCGTTACCAAAACGCTTATAAAATCTATTGCAGCTAATAATTTAACTCCGGCTGAGGTATTGGCCAATGCCAACATCGAGTTATGCAAAGATAACGATACTGTAATGTTCGTCACTTTGTTTTTCGGGATATTCAATATAAAAACAGGCGAACTATGTTATGCGAACGCCGGACATAATCCGCCGGTGCTGTTTAAAAATAACGGCAGCGCAGAGTATTTGAAAATGGATAAAGGCATTGCCCTCGGCGTTTATGATGAGGCTAAATTCGTTGACGAAAAAATCATGATTAACTGTAACGATATATTTTTCGCCTATACCGACGGAGTAACCGAAGCGATAAATAAATCGCTCGAGTTGTTCGGCGAAAAGAGGCTGCTCGAAAAAATTACTGAAGTTAGTCATAAGAACATACCTGATCTGGTAAATAAGATTTTAAAAGATATTTCGGCGTTTGCCGACGGCGCCGAACAGGCCGATGATATAACTATATTGACATTAAAAAAATTAAGCTGACAGATTTTATAATTTTCATAAAAAATTAAAATTGCAGGGGTGTAAATGAAAAATTCGCTTTTACTCCAAAATTTCATACAGAATTATAATTGGTTAAAGGAACGCGGGTTCGCCCATTCCGATGTTCTTATCGAAAAATTCGCGGACCCGGTGACTAGAATTCACGGGCATGATCTGGTTTGCTTTTGCTCGAATAATTATCTCGGGCTCAGCAAGCGTCCGGAAGTTATAGAAGCTGCGCAAAAAGCGCTTCTTGAACATGGAATTGGAACTTGTGAATCAAGGCGGCTTGGGGGAAATTTGAATCTTTTAGAAGAACTCGAAGCTGAAATTGCCGATTTCAAACATTCCGAAGATGCCATAATATTTGCGACAGGCCTTATGGTTAATGTCGGCGTAATACCTGCGTTGACGGACAGCGATTTTTATATAAAGCTTTTCTATGGCCGCGAGATCGGAAAAAAAGAATTCGTGATACTCGGCGATGAGATAAATCATAGAAGTATTCAGATGGGGATTAAACTTTCAAAAGCGGATTTTTTTAAATACCGTCATAGCGATATGGACCATCTCGAAGAACTTCTTGAAAAAAATAAGGGCAAGATCATATTCATAATCACCGATTCGGTTTTCAGTATGGACGGTGATCTGGCTCATCTCGACAGGATTACCGAGCTTGCCGAAAAATATGAGGCCGCCGTGATGATTGACGAGGCGCACGGCACCGGCGTTTGGGGCCCAAACGGACGCGGCGCTGCGGAACATTTCGGAGTCTGCGATAAAATCGAGGTGGCGATGGGAACTTTGAGCAAGGCGCTTGGCGGGCTTGGCGGATTTGTCAGCGGCCGTAAGGAAATGGTTGATATGCTTAAAATTAATACCTCGACGTACTATTTCACTTCAAGCCTTCCGGCAGACGAGGCGGCCGGCCTTATCGCGTCCTTTAAGATATTGAAAAAAGAGCCGGAACTTCGCGCTAAATTATGGAAAAACGTCGATAGGATGGTCACCGGCCTTCTCAAAATCGGCGTAAACACTCCGAAACGATACTCGCAAATTATCCCGATAATAATCGGCGATGAGGAAAAAGCGTTTAAAATCGAACAGGACCTATATGAATACGGTATTTTATGCAGCGCGGTCGGCGCGCCGGCAGTCGCTCACGGTATGGAAAGAATAAGATGCACGATTAACACCACCCACACATTTGAACATATAGATAAATTTTTGGAAGCAGCCGCGGCGCTTGTAAAAAAATACGACCTGCCCGTAACTCCTCTAACAGAAGCAGAAATTAGCGCATTTAAAAATTCAGCGCCGGATTATATCAAAGCGATGGTAAAAAAATGACGGCCGATGAACGAAAAAACAGTAATGCCAAAAATATAATCATAACAGGCGGCAGTTCCGGCATTGGTTATGAAACAGCAAAACTCTTTTTGGATTCAGGTTATAAAGTTTTAATTTTATCCAGAAGCTCAGAAAAATGTGGCCTTTTAAAAGAATATCCCGGTTTTTGTTATGCCAAAAATACCGATGTTTCTGAAATTTTACAGATAGAATCGGCGCTTGTTTATGCGAAAAAAATATTTAAGGCCAAAAAGATAGACTGTTTGATTAATTGCGCCGGCGTGGGTTATCCCAAGAATGTAATTGATTTCAGCGAAGCTGATTACAATCGAATTTTTGACGTCAATGTGAAAGGCACTATTTTTACATCAAAAATATTTTTACCGTTAATAAAAAAACAAACCGGCGTGATATGCAATATTTCATCGATTGCCGGCATTAAAGGATTTTCGGAATGGTCTCTGTACTGCGCCTCTAAATTCGCGGTCGAAGGCTTCAGCGAAAGTTTGCGGCATGAATTAAGAAATGACGGAATAAGAGTTGTTTGCATAAGGCCCGGCGCTGTCGAAACTCCGCTGTATTCATTCCTTCCGAAAAAACTGAAAAAAGATTTCATGACTCCGGAGACCATAGCAAAAGTTATTATGACTGCAGTTGAATTGCCGCCGGAAGCGTGCGTTGAAAATATGTTCATAAATAATTCGGCAGGAGATTTATAAACAATACGGTCAGTTCATTTTAAAGTTTATCACAGGTCGTGATATTCGATTTCTATAAAATTGCCGTCGGTCAGCGTTATGCTCTTGATGACTGCTTTGGTGAGTATTTTCTTATCCTTGATGCTTTGCGAATGCCTGAATACCCTGTCGTATTTTGTGAATAATTGTTCATAAACTTTTTCCGTGGTGAATTTGACGCCTGATTGAGCCAGGGCGAGATTTGTGGCTTCGGTTAATCTATCAAGGCGTTCTTTATCTTTTAATTTTTCAAAAATGTCGTTGATGACAGCTTCTTCTATGTCGTGAGCGCTCAGGTAAAGCTTTTCGTGATTGGGCCGGTCGGTCTGGCTTTTATGACAGCTGCATAAAATATAGCCTTCGGGTGAAAACCATATTTTAGCAAGGCAGTTTTTGCATAATATCATTTCGGAAAGGAACCACTCAGACATTTTCAGCCTCCGTGATATTAACTGCTTTTTTTACATTTTCGCTTTCGAGCGACTCGACGCTTTGTATGTCGAAGCTTACTTTAAGCCCCGGTTTAAGAGAGCATTTGTTTATATTTTCCGATTCTTCAATGTCCGATATTTTAAATATAGCCTGAAATGCGGAGCTTATTTCTTCGATTATACCCATGTTTTTATTAAAATCAACCCATTTTACAGTGCCTGTATATTTTGAGTTGTTTTTGTCTTCGATCTGCCGGCCTGCCGCTATGGATACTTCTTTGACATTAAAAGCCTGCTGGCCGTTTTCGGTATCGAATAATTCGCAGGTCACAGCCGCGCCGCCGGCGATAATTTTCGGCCCGTTCTTTATTATCGCTGTGTAATGAAAAGTTACCGGATCGCCGTTTTTTAGAATAATTTCACCCACTCCGCGTTCCTCGTCAAACCATTTGACTTTGCCGGTTTTTATCCGGTTTGTTTTCATGGCAGTAACTTTGACGCGCGTAGCTACTGGACCTGACGGAGAATTTGAAATCGAAAATTCAACCTCATCGCCTTCGTAGAGGCTCTGGTAACCGTCAGAATCGATGGCGAGATAATGCGCGAATATTTCCTGCTGTTCCGGCATTTTTATAATGCTGCCTATGCCGTTTTCGTCGTTAAACCACTTGACGTAACCGCGGTGTCTTTTGTCCTCGCGGCGCGCGTTATATATCACTTCTTCGACGGTCAAACCGTTCTGCACCTTAAGTTCTATTAGTTTGTCGTGCAGCGACTTGAGTTCCGGTTGATTGGGGTTTATCTTGAGCGACTTGGCGAAGTTATAAAGCGCCTTGTCTATTACATTTAGTTTATGCAGCGAAAGCCCGGCGTAAAGGTAAGCGTTATAGTCTTCAGGATCGAGTTTTATAGCCTTTTCAGCTTCGATCACGCATTCGCGGTATAACTGGATGTTGAAATATTGTTCGGCGAGCAGCCTGTAAACTTCAGGATTCTCCGGCATCAATTTTACCGCTTTGAAAAGCGTTAAGATGCTTTCGTTATGCTTGGCGTTCAGAGCGTAAAGCCTTGAGAGCACGAGATAATTTTCACCGTTAGGGTTCTTTTTAAGGTTTTCACGGCAATGATAAATGCCGTTCGATAAAACCGACATTGCTTCTACATTCTTACCTATATCCGTATAAAGCCTTGCAAGGTAGTAATAATTATTCGCGTCGTCAGGACGTTTTGACATAGCTTTTTTGTAACACTTTATTGCGTTAATCTTGTCGTTTAAAATAAAATAGCAAAGCCCCAGAGTAGATAAAATTTTCGCGTCTTCAGGCGCGAGTTCAACCGCTTTTTTTAATAAAGGCAGAGCTTCGGACGGCTTCTGGCCATATAAAAGCTCGAGGGCGTCATCTAAAAAATTGTCGGCTGTTTTATTTTTATCTGCAGTCATAATACCTCAAAATCCTTTAAAATCAATAATAATGCTACCATATTCCCGCGCGATTGTCAATAAAATTTATTTGACTTTTATTTTAATATTATGTTATAATTCGCCTGCTATGAAGCTTTTATTTAAGCAATTTTTAATATTAACATTCCTCGCTGTCTGGCTTGTTTGGCCGGCCGGAGTTTGCGGCGCCGCGGCCAACTATTATGAGGTATCCTTAAACTCGCTGGTTTTTGTGGATACTGAATTGCCTAAAGTGCTCGAGGTCTTTTCAAAATTGTCAAATCTTAACCTTTTCCTCGACGAAAGCGTGCCTAATAAAAAAGTCACTTTTTTCGCTAACAACATGCCGATCGATCTTGCGATAGATATGTTCATAAGGACAAACGGCCTTGTACGCAAGAAAATGAACAAGAATACTTATTTGATATATCCTAAAACCAAATCGGCTGATTATGAAAGTGAACTGACTTCACATGTGTTCATTCTCGAAAACGATGATCCGAAAAAAGTTATAAATATTTTAAAAACGATAGGCAAGAATACGAAAGTCACATTGAATGATCGTATAAACGGCATCGTAATGATAGACACTCCTGAAAATATTGAAATAGCCAAAAAAATAGTGCGCCAGATGGATTATAAAAAACCCCAGGTGGCTGTTGATTTAAGGCTTGTTGAAATCAAGCGCGACCGTATAAAAGACCTTGGAATTCAACTCGATAAAGGTAAAAAAGACTTCTCGCTGACCGAATTGAAGACTTTTGGCACAATCAAAAGCCCAGTGCTTGTTGATTTATTAATAAAAGAACACGCGGCCGAAGTGCTCGCGCAGCCGAAACTTAAAGTATTGGACCAGGAGAAAGCCGAGATCCAGGTAGGCGACAGGATTCCTATCGAAATTACCACGTCTTCTAAAAACGCTGCCGGCGATAATATTCAGCTCACTAAAACGGTTCAATGGGAAAATATCGGCATCAAGCTGCAGGTGGATGTCTCGAAAATCCATAATATAAACGAGGTTACGCTTAAAATATTCAACGAGGTAAGCTCGGTGCTCGAATATACGAAAGAGGGCTATCCGCATATCAGGACGCGAAATGCCAGGACAGTTTTGCGCATGAATTCAGGCGAAACAGTTGTAATCGGCGGTTTAATTAACACCGAAGAACGCACCAGCGTTTTTAAAATCCCTATAATTTCAAAGTTACCGGGATTCGGCCAGCTTTTTAGAAATACGAATAAGGAAAAGCTTAATACTGAAATTATAATGTTCGTTACGCCGACAATTTTTACAGAAAAGGACCGCATTGAAAATACCGAAGGCATAGACAGCAAATATCCGGTTCTGGAAAAAGCTTCTGAAGCCATGGAAACAGAGAGCATAAGACTCAGCGATATTAAACCTTCTGATATACAGCGCACGACCGACACTAAAGAAATTAAAATTGAAAATATTGAAAAAACGGTTAGCGGCAATGAAAAAAATACCTCCGTCAAAAATGACGAAAATAACAAAACCGCCAGGCCGCCGGTGATATTAATTTCAACGCAATCAATAGAACTTATGAAAAAAGATATGTCGCTTAAATTAAAAAACGATATCAGTCTTGAATCATTAGAGGCTCTTATAACGTCTCCGTTTAAGCTCGAATTACCTGCCGGTACGCATGAAGTTAAAGCCGGCCGGGATTCCGATTCCTCGGTTAAGGTCCTGGCAGTGCCTGAAAATTCATCGGCTGCTTCGGCGGAAAGAGCGTTACAAAATATATCGTCCGCTGAAATCATGCTCCAAGACATAACTTCTTCCGTTGCTCTAAAGCCGCTTCAAATTATGATAACTGAAGAAGTAAAAGTTTCAACATCTGAATCTCTTATTATTAAAACTTCATCCGAGGTTTCTTCCGTTCCATTAAATTATAATGACCGTATCAGGCAAATTCTTGATAACATAAAAAAATCGAGAAAGTAATCCAAAATAATTTAATAATATAAATAATTTTTCAGCTGTCGTAAATTTAAAAGCCGATATGTTAAAGGCATGTTTTAAATAATGCGCATTTGGATTTTTTTATAATGGAGCGTGGATTATGAATATTCTTTTAGTTTATTTTTCGGGTGCCGGCAACACCAGATTATATTCTGAGATGATTGCGCGCGGAATAAATGAACGCGGCCATCGCTGCGATCTTTTAGATATCGAGAAGATAGTGGACGCGAAGCTATTGTGGCGTAACTTTCCGGTCGTTCCGGCATATATTCTCGAAGCAGAAAAACGTGTTCCGCTCGGCCTTAGTATTAATGAAATAATTCGCGCATACGAAAATGATCCGGCAAAAGATCAACAAATGCTGGATTTAAATAAAAAAATTGTAAACTTTAATAATTATATTGCAAACTTTGACCTTATAGGATTCGGGTCGCCGATTTATTTTTTTGAACCGGCAGCCGTATTTTCGAGTTTCATCAAATCGATTCCCGGGCAAAATCGCAAAAAAGCATTTACATACGGCACCCACATGGAAGGTCCGGTAGATTTCGGACTTAAAATAAAATCTGAACTTGAACTTAGAGGATTCGACGTTATCGGCCATGTTGATGATTATATTGCCCATACCGAACTTATGCCGCTTTTTGGTAAATCGATAGCGACAGGCGAGATTTTAAAAAAATATCTTAACTACAGGCTTCCGTCGATAAATAAAAAAATTAATAAATTTCTTGATAGTCTTAATATAAAATCCGGTTCTGATTTTAAAGCGCTCTCAAAGTCCGAGACTATGCCGGCCGGAAATGTCATGAAATATATTGGTAAAGTTGTGGAAGCGGGGCTTTACGCAACTATGAATCACAGCTTCGGCAACCGTTTTATTGCCGATAAGTGTTCTAAATGCGGATTGTGCTCGAAAAAATGCCCGATGGGTTTGATAGAAGTCGGTAATGACGGATACCCTGTAAGAAAAAGCCACTGTATGTACTGCCTCAGGTGTTTATGTATATGCCCTCAGGAAGCTGTTTCTTATACGCCGCTTTACGACGGTAAAGCCAGATTTAAAGGTTTTTAACCTGTATTGATTTGACTTGCTTAAAGTATGACCGCTGAAATATTTTTTATTATGATTAAGATTAGGATCATATTTCGATAGTTTTGGTTTTATAAAATAAGAATTATCAATAAGAAATATTTTATTTTAATTCGAGTTAATGTAAATGAATTTAAAAAACAACGTTTCGCTGTTTAAAAAATAAGCAAAATTGATTATAATAAAAGCAATTTTAATATGATAAATAATAAGTAAAAAATTAAATTCACCCGAAATGTCTTTTAAATAAAGAATTATAAAATTTGGCACGCTAATTGCTCTTATAAAAGTGTAACCGCAAAACTCGTTCATTCGACAAAACACTAAATGGTCTTTTACTAAATCAACTTAGGCATAATGGCGTAGTACAAAATAACAGCAACAGTAAATGATGATATTATAAAACATTGATATGGCTCTAAGGCCTTATCTGAAGAGGTGAATTTAATATGATGAAAACAACAAGATGTGAAAAATGCGGTTCCGAATTGGTTACAAATAATTTTAGCTTTTGTGAATGTCTCGAGTGCGGAAATACTTTTATAAACGGTCTCGCATCATGGTTTTATTTCTGGAAATAATCTGAAAAATTACCATAGCTCAATTTAACAAATACCGTCCGGTTGAAAAATCGGGCGGTATTTGTTTATGGCAGCTTTTAATCACGACTCCGAAGAATCTAACCGTACATTTTAACTTTGACTTTATTCTTTCCATAAAAATCTTATTTATTTTATTTTTAACTAAATTTTTTAATAGATAATACGATAATTTATTATTGTAAAACAATAAAATATTAATAACAAACAATAAAAAGTTATTGACTTTTAATTTGTGTTGTGTTATTGTTTTAATGTTGAATTTATACATTCGGGGTGAATTATGAAAAATATTCATTTTATGGTAATTATATTGATATTGTTTTTTACTTTGGCTGATGCTGTATACGCCGATTCAAAAAAATCCGGCGATAATCCGAAAGTTATTCAAATAATCGTTGACGGAAATCAAAAAATTTCGGAAAGCGTAATATTGTTATCGCTTTCAATTAAAGCCGGAGACAGGTTAAATAAAACCATAATCGATGAAAATATAAAAAGAATATATGATATTGGCTATTTCAGGCCGGATGTGACATCTCGCGTAATTAATGTCGAATCCGGTGCGAAAGTTATTTTTAACGTGTCTGAAAATCCTGCGGTTAAAAATATTGTTATAAAAGGAAACACGATTTTTGATGAGGCGAAAATAATTTCATCGATTCAGACTAAAAAGGGCAATGTCTTTAACCATTCATTAATTTCGTACGATGTTCGTTCGATTCAAAAACTTTTTGACGAAGCTGGATTTGTCATGAATAGAGTCCGTGATGTTTCGTTTGACTCTGATGTATTGACTTTTTTTATCGAAGAGAATGTCATTGAAAAAATAAAAGTTGTTGGAAATGAACATACCCGCTCAAATGTTATTTTTCGCGAGATAAAATTTCGTGAGGGTGAAATTTATAATGATAAAAAAGTAAGCAAAAGCCTTCAAAAAATTTTTAATCTCGGGTATTTTTCCGAAGTGAGGCCTCGTTGCGAGGCGGGTTCGGCGCCCGGCAAGATCGAATTCATAATCGAACTGAAAGAGCAAAAAACTGGAGTTTATAATTTTTTCGGAGGTTATAGTTCCGTTAACGGCTTCAGCGGCGGTGTCGGCGTTACCGAAAAAAACTTCAGAGGCAAAGGGCAATATGCGAATGCGAATGTCGAGTTTGGCGGCAGGAAGGCTTATGAACTTGAGTTTACGGAGCCGAAATTTAAAGGCAAAGATTATTCTCTCGGCGGAAATGTATATAATTCAAGTCAGACTCAAAAATTATACAGGAATAATCTTGATGCCGTTAATTATGAAGAGCGCCGCAAAGGATTTTCTATTTTTTCCACGAAACATTTTTCGGATGTTTTGAGCGGAACTTTGAGTTTTAAGGATGAAAATGTAAAATTGGCCGATAGCGACGGCATAAAAAAGATAATTAACGATTTATATATAAAGGAAGGCCATTATCAAACCTTAAGTTCGGTTATTGCCAAAGATACCAGAAATAATGTTTTCGAGCCATCTTCCGGAATTTTTCATTCAGCAAATATAGATTCGACGGGCGGCTTTTTAAAAGGGCCTGATTCTTTTGTTAAATATGGGTTTACGCTTAGAAAATATCATTCGTTAAATAAGAATGAAGTTCTGGCTGGAAGGTTTACGGCTAAGGCATTGTCCATTTCCAGCGGGACGCTTCCTATATATGAAGAATATGGCGCCGGAGGCGTAAACTCGCTTCGCGGATTTGAATTCAGGGAATTTACTGGAAATAAAATGCTTTTAGCTAATGTCGAACTGCGCCATAAAGTTAATAAAAATTTTAACGCGCATATTTTTTATGACATGGGCGATGCCTGGGGAAGTTCAAATAGTCCGAATTCTTCAGGGTTTAAGTTGAAAAGCGGATATGGTGCCGGTATTGTCATAATAACACCGATAGCGCCGGTAAGGTTTGATTTCGCGAAAGGAGATGACCGGTCTTCAAAACAGTATTTTAGTATGGATAGAATGTTTTAATTAAAATTTATTGACCCGGGATTGATTTATATGATAAATTCTTGAGTTGAAAATTGTCTGATAAAAATTTTTTTAGGAGAGCGCTTAAATGACAGGACAAACTATCGATAACATTCATAAAATAAAAACAATAAGCTTCAGGCTGAGGTTAATATGCAACATCATTTTTTATTTGACGCCGGTTGTTATACTGGCATATTGGATGAATTACAATAATTGGCCGGAATATTTGAAATATGTCAATGTTGATAATTTTACGCTGTGTAAAATTCTGCCGCTTCATACGGAATTAATATGCGCACTTATAGCGATGATTCCGGGCGGAATCATAATGCTGGCGACAAAGTATCTGACCGGACTTTTTTCGCTTTATGAAAATAAAATATTTTTTTCGGCCGATAATATAAATTATATAAAGAAATTAGGCAAACTAGTTATAATATGGTCATTTACGGATATATTTATGAACACTCTTATGATTTTGGCAATTTCAATGAATAATCCGCCGGGGCAAAGATTGCTGTCGATCGGCGTCGGCACGTTCCAATTTTCAACGCTTTTTATAGGAAGCGCCATAATATTGATTTCTCTGGTAATGGATGAGGCGCGGCTTATAAATGATGAACAGCAATACACAATTTAACGGGAGGCGAAAATGGCTATTAGAATAAATATCGATGTAATGCTTGCCAGGCGGAAAATGAAATCAAATGAACTCGCGCGGCTGATAGGCATTACGGAACAAAATTTATCCATATTGAAAACCGGAAAAGCGAAGGCGATAAGGATTTCGACTTTAGATTTGATATGCAGGCATCTGCAATGTCAGCCGGGTGATATTATCGAATTTATAGATACTCCCGAACGCGAAGCCGATGAATAAAAATTCGTTCGTACGGTGCGCGATAATTTTATATGTTTTGATTTTAAAGTTTTAGAGCGGTTTTTGATCTGGCATTTGTGTTTTATGATTCCGGATTCATGACAGCCGCCTTTATTCAATGGCGTTTATAAAAATGAACATGCCCGGATCGAAAATGAACGATAAATCGGCGCGTCAAAAAATCGAAAAAAAAGTAAAAATTAAATTGACAATGACACTATATTTTAGTAAAATTTGAGGTGATTAATATATTATGTAAACTTAATTCAGAGTACGTTCGGAGGTTTAATTTATGTCGCAAACCATATTGCGGCAACTTTTATATGGTTTTAAACGCCACTTTTTTATTTTATCCCTGTCGATAATTTTGATATGCTTGTTTTTTCCTGCGTTTTCTTCTGCTCAGAACATAAAGCCCGTGGCTAAACCGGCGTCGTTTTCAAAAGATATAAAGCCGCCGGTTGACAATATTTCCAAAAGCGCTCAGGCTTTGCAGCCGCCTAAAGCCCCCGATACCGGTTCCGCCTCCGCGGTTGCAAATCAAAATCCTATAACGATGCCTAAAATAAATTTCGGCATTGTCCCGTCTAACGCTCCTGAAGATGTTTCGACTTCGTTGCAGATATTGATACTCCTTACGGTGCTTTCGCTTGCGCCGTCAATACTTATAATGGCGACTGCTTTTACGCGTATTGTGATAGTCCTTTCATTCGTGAGAAGGGCGCTTGCCACTCAACAGCTGCCGTCTAACCAGATTTTAATCGGTATTTCATTGATATTGACTTTTTTTGTGATGTCGCCGACATTCGCGCGCATTAATAACGAAAGCGTACAGCCGTATTTCAACAAACAGATAACTCAGATTCAGGCGCTCGAGCGCAGCTCATACGTGCTTCGCGATTTTATGGTCAGGCAGACCGATGAAAAGGACCTGAGCCTTTTCATAAATCTAGCGCACGGTCAAAAGTACGACAAAAAGAGCGAAGTGCCGTTTTATATAGTGCTGCCGGCTTTTATAACTTCTGAAATGAAAATAGCCTTTGAAATGGGAATAATTATATTTCTGCCGTTTCTTGTAATTGACATGGTGGTCGCCGCGGTGCTTATGTCGATGGGGATGATGATGCTGCCGCCTGTCATGATATCGCTGCCATTTAAAATCTTGATTTTCGTGCTGGCCGACGGCTGGCATCTCATAATAAAATCATTGGTTTCAAGTTTTTCTTGAAAAATAATGCCGGCTCGATGAATTAATATTCATTAGCGGGAAATTTTAATTTTTTTTAACAAATTAGCGGCATAAAATATATCGAGCAATAAAAAATTAAATTATATTCTTATCGGGGTGTTTAATTTGGATGAACGCGTCATAATGGAACAAATAGCAAAATCGTTATATGTGACGATGATAGTGGCCGGCCCGCTTGTAATGATAAGCCTCGTAGTCGGGCTTATAGTATCGGTCCTGCAGACGGCTTTTTCGATTCAGGAACAAACTCTGAGTTTTGTTCCGAAAGTCGTGATAATGAGCCTTACCGGAATATTTCTCGGCAACTGGATGCTTCGATTTATAACGGATTATACGCGTGATATATTTATAAATATGGCTAACTACATAAAATAGCGCTGACGTTTAATAAAATAAAGATAATGACGGTTTTTTAATGACATTTCAGATATTCGAGCATATAGAAACATTTTTTTTAATATTGATAAGGGTTTCGGGTGTATTTTCAACGGCGCCGGTTCTCGGCTCCGAGAGTATTCCGGGTCAGGTCAGGGTCGCGAGCGCGCTTTTGATTTCCGTAGTGATACTGCCTATACAGCTGGCAGCGCACGGGCCGGCGCACATTCCGGCCGGCGTGCCGATGTTCGCGCTTATAGTTATAAAAGAGCTTTTGATAGGGATATTATTCGGATTTACGGCCACAATAGCTATCGAAGGAATAAGGCTGGCCGGCGAAATCGCCAATACCCAGCTCGGATTCAGCATGGTCCAGGTTTTCGACCCGGAATCACTGCAGGAAGAGTCGATTATAGAATTTTTTAATTTTTTGATTTTCCTTTTGATATTTCTTGCTGTGAACGGCCATCATCTTTTTATAGAGGCCATCGCTAAAAGTTTGCAATCCGTGCCTCTTGGCCAGGTGGTTTACAGTAAAGGCTTTTTCGGCGAAATTATCGGAAAGGTTCCGGAAGTTTTTATACTCAGCCTGAAATTGTCCGTGCCGGTTGTAGTTCCGATAGTTTTTATAATGATAGTGCTCGGGATTATTTCAAGGGCCGTTCCGAGAATTGAAGTTTTTATGCTCAGCTTTCCTGTGAACATAATGGTCGGCTTTTTTGTAATAACGCTATATATGCCGGAAATGATGAAGTATATCAAATATTTGATATATACCGGAATATTCGACGAGATAATGCGGGTAATTTATCTTTTAAGGTAATATTTATGGAAAATGCAGTTGAGTTAGAATTAGAAAAAAAAAACATATTTAACGGCGCTGATTCATTGATTTTTGACCTTCAGCTTTTCGCGGATGATTCGCCGACCGGCCAGAAGACTGAAGAAGCGTCCCCGCACCGGCGCGAAGAGGCAAGAAAGCAGGGCCAGCTTGCAAGGTCGATGGACCTTACGGCTATGATCATTCTTTTGTTCTGCTTCGGATATATATATATATTCGGTAATTATATGGTTTCCGAGCTTATTACGTATTTTAAGATGCAGTTTGTCAATTTGAATATAAGGTTTGACGAATTATATACTTCGAAAATGATAATTCAATTATCGAAAGCTTTCTGGTTTACGATAGGTCCGTTTTTTATTTGCGCGGTGGTCGCGGCCCTCGGAATAAGCTTTTTTCAGGCCGGTTTTTATTTTTCGCTCGAACCGATGATGCTTAATCTTAACCGCTTCAACCCGGTCAGCGGCCTGCAAAAAATGTTTTCGGCGGAAGCGCTTTTCGAGCTCGTGAAATCGCTTATTAAAGTTTCTATTGTGATTTATATACCATATAGTTTCTTTGTAAATAACATCGGATTTTTTCCGGGGCTGCTCGGAACGGAGGCGCAGCTTATAATCCCTAAAGCCGGCCCGATGGCCTTTGAACTCAGCATAAAAATAATAATAGCGCTTTTGATAATATCGTTTCTTGATTATTATTATCAGTATTACCAATTTGAAAAGAGCATAATGATGTCAAAATATGATATGCGCAAAGAAATGGAACAAAACGAAGGTAATCCCCAGATTAAGCAGGAAATCAGACGCAGGGCGCGCGCGATGTCGACAAGGCAGATGATGAAAGAAGTACCGAAAGCTAAAGTGGTAGTGACGAACCCGACACACCTTGCCATCGCGATAAGATATGACGAAGAAACCAGCACTCCGACGGTAGTCGCTAAAGGCGCCGACCTTATGGCCCAAAAAATCAGGGAAATCGCCGCTGAAAATAATATCAAGCTCCATGAAGATAAGCCGTTGGCATGGGCATTATATGAAAAAGTGGAAGTCGGCGAAGCAATTCCGGAAGAGTTTTATAACGTGGTGGCTAAAATTCTCGCGCTGCTTTACCGCACTAACCCGAAAAATTAATAATTTATTAAATTTGTCTGCCGCTGCGGAGAAAGCGCGATTTTAATTGCTTGAAAATTATTTTAATACATTAGACTTCTAAAAATATAATATTATGATTTGGAAAATAAATTAAAATATATGTCCTGACGATTCAGATGGTTTGATATATACGGGCATAATTTTAATTTAAGCGAATTTGGGAAAAGAGATATTTTTTATTAAAATTGAAATTACACAAATAAAATTTAATTTAGAGTAGTGATTTAATGCTTCAAGTGCCGTTGGCTGAAATTTTAAAACGCCTAGATATGCTCATTACGATAGCGGTAATCGCCATTGTCGTAATGATAATTATCCCTTTGCCGACAGTATTTTTGGATCTTTTCCTGACTGTAAACATAACCCTGTCGCTTATAATATTGCTCATATCGATGTATACTAAGGAATCGATAGAGTTTTCGATATTTCCGTCAGTCCTCCTGGTTACAACGCTTTTCAGGCTGGCGCTTAATGTGTCGTCGACAAGACTGATATTGCTTTACGGCGATAAATTTGACGGCAAAGTTATTAAAGCGTTCGGTGATTTCGTTGTCGGCGGAAATTACATAGTCGGTATAGTAATATTTTCGATTATAACGGTAATTCAGTTTATAGTAATTACCAAGGGTTCAGGACGCGTCGCGGAAGTCGCGGCGCGCTTTACGTTGGACGCAATGCCCGGCAAGCAGATGGCTATTGACGCCGATTTGAATGCCGGCCTTATAAATGAGGATGACGCCAGGAAGCGCAGGAAAAATTTACAGATGGAATCTGACTTTTACGGGGCCATGGACGGCGCCTCGAAATTTGTACAGGGCGACGCTATCGCCGGTATCATAATTACCATAATAAATATAGTCGGCGGTTTTATTATAGGCGTTTTTCAGCATAACCTGACCATGGCCCAATCAGCTTCCGTATTTACGCTTCTCACTGTCGGTGACGGTCTTGTGAGCCAGGTGCCGAGCCTTTTGATTTCAAGCGCCACCGGTATTATTGTCACAAGATCCGCGTCGGAAGCTAACCTCGGTCAGGATATCTCGACGCAGCTTTTAAATGACGCCAGAGTTCTTGGAATCGCTTCAGGCGCAATGATGTTTATGGGAATAATGCCGGGACTTCCAAAATTGGCATTTTTTTCGATTGCCGGAATACTGGGGATTTCGGCTTATTATATGAATCAGGCTAAAGTTACCCAGGAAGTTGCGGCGGTCGAGAAACAGAAAGAAGCTGAGGTTGAAAAACAGCGTAAACCTGAGAACGTCGCTTCTTTATTGATTAACGATCCGATAGAACTCGAAATCGGATACAGCCTTGTTTCGCTGGTTTCTCAAACCGAGGGCGGCCTGCTTGAAAGAATACACATGATAAGAAGGCAGACAGCTATCGATATAGGCTTGATTGTGCCGCCGATCCGAATACGCGATAATATATCGCTGCCGCCGGATACCTATAAAATAAAAATAAAAGGTAATGAAATCGCCTCTTATAATCTTATGATAGGGCATTACCTTGCGATGGGAAGCAGCCAGGGGACTGAAATTCCAGGAATACAGACTACTGAACCGGCATTCGGGCTTCCCGCGATATGGATAACGGAATCGCAGCGCGAACAGGCTGAAATGTCAGGATATACAGTCGCCGATCCGGTTTCGATATTGATAACGCACCTTCAGGAAGTCATTAAAAGGCATGCCCGCGACCTTCTCGGACGCCAGGAAGTTCAGACGATCATAAGCACATTGAAAGAGACGAACGCTGAGCTTGTGAACGAGGTCATTAACGCTAATGCCGTGCCGCCCGGAACGTTCCAGAAAATTTTACAAAACCTTCTGGAAGAAAACGTATCCATTAAAAATATGCTGCTTATATTGGAAGCGCTGGCGGATTGCATACCGAACGATGTCGGCAATATTGATATAATGACCGAACATGTCAGAAGCGCTCTTAGAAACCAAATTTCAAGGCAGTATCTCGGCCCGGAAAATTATATCCCGGTAATTACGATCGAGCCGGAGCTCGAGGATAAGATGATAAAGTCCATTCAGGGCAGCTATATGGCTTTAGAGCCTGATATCGCGCAGAAAGTGTATCAGAATGCCAGAGTATTGATACAGAGCGCCATGGCGAATCAGATGAATGCGATAATGTTAGTGCAGCCGGGGCTGCGCCCTTACTTTAAAAGATTTATAGCGCGCATCGCTCCTGATTTTCCGGTTATTTCAATGAATGAGATCGAGCCGAACATCGAAATCCGCGCCATAGGGACAATTAATTTTTAACATTAATAAAATGAACAAAGCGTCATGAGTATTTATAAAAACATTCTAAATTATTAATAATATTGTTCATAAATTCTTTACAAATTAAAAAAAAATGGTATAATAGATTGTATGATTAACCGTGACCAGATATCAAATTTAAGAGAGATCATAAGCAAAAGCCAGGGACGCGATCATGAGCAGAAAAATACCGTCCGAAACCATTCGGAAGAGGTTCAAAATGTCGCAGTTCCGCCCGGCCAGCTAAGGTTTCTGCATAATAAGCTTAACGCTCAGAAAAACATGAGCGCAGCGGTTACGCAAACGCAGCCGGCACGCACTATAGCCGTAACTTCAGGCAAAGGCGGAGTCGGCAAGACCAATTTTGTCGCGAATCTTGGCATTTCTCTGGCAAGGCACGGTAAAAAAGTATTGCTCATCGATGCTGACCTTGGTCTGGCCAATATCGATGTGGTGTTTGGGATCAGGCCAAAATTCAACCTTTTTCATGTAATAACCGGCCAGAAGAATATATCTGAAATTATAATAGAAGGCCCGGATGGAATTTTAATCGTACCGGGCGGTTCCGGAATTACAGAGCTTGCGAATTTGAAAGAATCTGAACGTAAGCATTTCATATCGGAAATGAGCGCACTCGAGAAAAAGGTCGACATAATATTAGTTGATACCTCCGCCGGAATTAACGATAACGTTATTTATTTTTTAAAGGCGTGTTCGGAGATAATAGTTTTGACGATACCGGAGCCGCCTGCGATGGCAGACGCGTACGGTGTGATCAAAGCGCTTGCGATGAACGATAATTCGCTTGAACAAATAGTGACGCTTGTAGTAAATCGTGTAAATTCCCCGGCCGAAGCCAGAGATGTATATGAACGCCTTTCTATTGTAAGCCGCAGGTTTTTAAATATAAAAATAGAAGACGGCGGTTACATTTATGAGGATAAATCGGTTTCTTCATCGGTAAGGGCGCAAAAGCCCTTTATTTCGGCTTTCCCTTATTCCAGGGCCGCCGAATGCGTCGAAAAAATCGGAAGCGATTTAATTAAGGAAGAATCGAAACTGACATTAAAAAATCCCGATAAAATAAATGAACGTTTAAAAAAAGGGTTTTTCTCATTATTTCATAAAATTGGTGAACTTTTTGATTAACAGGTGATATTTTATTATGAATGAAATAAGGACTTATTACGCCGACACAATAAAAGAGGCTATGCTGCAAATAAAATATGAATTAGGCGAAGACGCGGTAATTTTAGAAAGTACCGAATATGTCGAGTCTAAATGGCTTGGCCTTGTAAAAACGAAAAAAGCGAAAGTTGTCGCCGGCATTGGAATAAACATCGCCAAACCTGTGGTTATGAAGAGGCAGAATGAAAGCGTGCCGCCTTTGTCGCCAAAAGTTCCTTATGAAAATAATAATACCCTCAATAATCAAAGAGTAATGGGGCCAAATATGCCTCCCGCTCAGTCTTACGCAAATAATATTCCGGACGGTTATGAAAATATACTTCAGGATATCGATCCGCGCATGGTCTATAATTACGGCGGCCAGCAGCCGGTCCAGCCGCAAATGACTATGCCGCCTCAGCAGCCGCAGCCAAATTTTCAACAGCCACAGCAGCCCGTGAATTACTCAAATGTAATCAAGCCGGGTACTGCTAATTATAATCCGCAGTCAGTATTTCAAAACTCAAATCAGAATTCCGGCATAACTCCTAATATGTCACATGCGGCATTGCAGCAGCAATCCAGTCAGCCCCAGCCGGTTCAAACTCATCCGTCGGCCGGCGAGCCTTACAACGAAATGATAAAATTAATGCAGGGAATGCAGGACCAGATAAATATGCTCGCCACCCATGTCAAGCGCCAGAATGTCGACAGCGCGTCAGCCGGGGTATGCTATACCGGAAAACTGCAAAAAGCTTATGAAATATTAAAAAAAGCTGATATTTCAGAGCCGGTTCTGAACAAAATAATGAATGAAATGGAGCTTATTCCGGAAGCGAGCAAAGAAAACTGGGAAAAAGTCAAGGAACATTTGCGTACTAAAATGGCGTCATTATTTAAAATTTCAGAGCCTATCGCACTCGATCAGACGGATCACGGCAAGAATAAAATGCCGAAATTGGTGGCTTTTATAGGCCCCACCGGAGTCGGGAAAACCACCACCCTCGCTAAAATCGGAATCAATTTCCACTTCACGAAACAAAAAGTAGTTTTTTTTACAATCGATAATTTTAAAGTATCGGCCAGCGAGCAGATGAAAGTTTATGGCGATATTATGGGAATACCGGTCGAAGTCATATATAACGAAGCTCAATTAATTCCTGCTATACAGAAGCATCAGGATGCCGATATAATACTTATAGATACTTCAGGCCGGAGCCAATGGGCAAACCTCGAGCTTTTAGAATTGAAAAAGTTTCTGTATCCGCCGAATAACGAGCTTAAATTCGAAACTTTCCTTGTTATTTCGGCTTCTACAAGATATCGTGATATGCTCGATATAGCTAAAAATTTCAATAAAGTGAGTTTCGACAAACTTATATTCACTAAAACGGACGAGACTACTACATGGGGCTCTTTTATAAGCCTCGCTTCCGAAATGGAAAAGCCGATAAGTTATATAAGCACGGGCCAGAATGTTCCTGACGATATAATGAATGCTAATTTTAATACGATAATTAATAAGATTATCGAAAAAGAAGATAATTAAAAAAAATTTAAGAGGGTTAATAATTATTTTTATAAAAATCGCCAGCCATAATAAAAAGAAATTTTATTTCATATTTTTGATTTGTTTTTTTTTCTTTATGCTTTCAGGAATCGCTTACTGCTCTTCGGATAACAAAAGACTTCCTGTTTTAGGTTATGTAAAAAATATCGCCGGATTGCCCGTTTACGGGGCGCGCGTCATGCTCATTAATGAAGGCGGCGAAATGCAGGGCGGTTCTGATCAAACGTTCACATCGAACGATGGTCTTTTCCAATTCATAAATAAGACCGAAGGTCTTTATACGATAAATGTCTATGCCGACGGATATCATTCGTATCAGGATACCGTCAAAATTAATTTTGACGAGCGCAGCGTCATAAATATCGTATTGACTAAAAGTAAAGATATTGAAGAAAAAGTGATGTATCTTGGAAAAAATGTCGGCAAATTCAACGGCACCGTAATTGCCGACGAGAACGACGAACCGCTCTCGGACGCGCTTGTTGTTATCGACGATAAATTTTGCCAGACTAATGAATCAGGGAATTTTAAATTCAACGATATAAGCATAGGCGAAAAGAAAATAAAGGTGACTAAAAATTATTATGAGCCTTTTGAAAAGACTATAACAATAATGCCTAAATCTCAGACTGCCGTCATAAGGCTCGTAAAAATAGAAAGTTACGCGACGCTTCTCGGCCGCGTCAGAGTCGAAACCGTTAAGCCTTATGAATGCCCGCCGATTAAGGTATATTTTTGCGGCAAAACGGCCGTTACGGATTATAAAGGAAATTTTAAGTTTACAAATATCAGGGAAGGCAGTTATCCTATAATTTTAATATTCAATAAAAAAGAGCTCTACAATTCGATGGTAAAAGTAACACGCGGCATGTCAGTCCACGAAATATTGCTTGAAAAGCTGTAAACATAACTTCAGAAAGAAGGTAAAGACTATGAAAACATTTGTCTTAGACACAAACGTTTTAATTCACGATCCTGCTTGTATATTCAAATTTCAAGAAAATGAACTTGTTATACCGATGATGGTTCTGGAAGAACTGGATGCTTTAAAAACACGCCAGGACGGTACAGGCCAGGATGCTCGCGTGGCGATGCGTCACCTTGATTCGTTCCGCGAAAAGGGGAAAATTTTTGAGGGCGTAACTATTAACGAACAGGGCGGCACAATAAGAATAGAACTTGATTATCATGATTGCAAGGGCATGCCGTTTTCATTTACGCCGGATAAGCCGGATAATAAAATACTTTCAGTGGCGTTTAATCTCGCGAAATCAGGTAAGGCTAAAGGCCCGGTTGCTATGGTTTCAAAAGATATCAATGTCCGCGTTAAATCCGACTCGCTTGGAATTAAATCGGAAGACTACGAGTCTGATAAAGTAAATGTATCTGACCTTTTCAAAGGGTTTCAGATAATAAATGTTTCAAAGGAAGTAATCGAAAAATTCTACCGCGACGGCTATGTTAAAATGCCGGATAAGCAGTTTTTCCCTAACCAGTGCATACTTCTGAAAGTTGAAAGCACAGGTCAGTCGGCGCTTTGTAAATATTATAAGCAATTCGACCAGCTCATACCGCTTTATCACATAGGCGCGAAACCGTGGGGCCTGAATGCGCGTAACCTCGAGCAGAGGTTCGCTCTCGAATTGCTGCTTTCTGACGAAATAAAGCTCGTATCGCTCGTCGGCAGGGCAGGTACCGGAAAAACCCTTCTTGCGCTCGCGGCCGGCCTTCAAAAAGTCGTCGATGAAAGAATATATTCGAAACTTCTCGTCGCAAGGCCGATTGTGCCGATGGGAAAGGATATCGGCTTTTTACCCGGCGGAAAATACGACAAACTCGAAAGCTGGATGCAGCCTATAACTGATAATCTCGATTTCCTTTCGTCTGCGGGCGGAAAAGATAATTATAAATATTTCATCGATCAGGGCCTTATTGAAGTCGAGGCTCTGACATATATCAGGGGCCGCTCGATGCCTAATATTTACTTCATAATCGACGAGGCGCAGAACCTTACTCCGCACGAAATTAAAACGATCGTAACAAGGGCCGGCGAAGGTTCGAAAATAATATTGACAGGCGATCCTTACCAGATCGATAACCATTACCTCGACGAATCCTCAAACGGCCTTTCGACGGTTGCTGAAAAATTCAAAAATGAAGCGATTTCAGGGCATATAACGCTTACTAAAGGCGAACGCAGCACTCTGGCCACAAGGGCGTCTGAATTACTCTAGAATTTTTACCGAATATATATTTTCTTTAAAACCCCTTGCTTTATATCTTTATTAAGCAGGGGGTTTTAAAAATTAACGGGGAATTTTCATTATGAATGACAAAGTAAAACAAAATAATCATTACTGTTCCGGCTTTTATAACATCATTAAATTGCCGTACGCGATAATTTTAAATCTATTGCGGACGTTTAAATGGTTAAGATTTTCTAAAGCGATATTCAAAATATTCGTTAATGTGATATTTTTTGCAGGCCGGTCCGGCTCATTTAAAAATAACGAAAAATTCTCCGGCATAAGAATAGTAATTATAGCTTTTACGCTGATTGCGCTGTCAACAGTTCCGGTTTTTATTTCAGGGATTGATTCGCGTTTATGCGCCGCGACGGAAGATGATAAGTATGACGCGGTTCAATGGTATCAGATGGCCAGGTATCATTATCAGAAACGCCGCAATATTTCGGCGGCACAAAGCGCTATTTTCAAAGCCTGCGAACTCGATTCCGAAAATCCTGAAATATTAGCCTATTTGCGCTATCTTGCCGTCAAAACTAAAATGAACATACCCGATAAATTTCAAACGAAAATGACCGAATATAAAGGGCATTCGCAGGCAGCTTCGAGATGGTTCATAAACGGCACCGAGGCTTTTGCTCGAGAAGCCTATGATCATGCCCTTCACTGCTTTAACATGGCGCTCCAGAATGACGTAGCAGACCGCGATATAGCCTCTATGATAAATATAACTAAAAGGGAAATATTACTTTTAAAAATAAAAGAAAAATTGGAAAGTTCGGAAGATTTTGCGGAGTTACTCGATAAAAACAAGGATGCCGCGAGCGGTGAAAGCGTCGGCACCAAAGAGATAGTTCTTTCGTTAAAATCAGCCAAAGACCTTATTGAACAGGGAAAAACATTTTATGATCCGACACGGTTTACTGAATGGTTCGGATTTGCCAGATATATTTTTAACGTAAAAAAAGACTATAAAAATGCAAAATTGGCTGTCGATGCTGCGCTTTTATATAACGCATCAAACGAGGTCGCCTTGAAATTGAAACATGATATAGAAAAAAAAATAAATGAAATAGAGGAAGCTGAAGCTAAAAAAGCAAAAGAGCTGGAGGAAGCCATAGCTCTTGAAAAGCAGCGTAAAATTGACGAAGAAAAGAAAAAAAGGACCTTATCGGTGCGTGAGGTCGTGATAAATTCCGAAAAAAATGAACGTAATAATAAAAAGAGCGGCCAGGACAGCGATTTTACAATGGAAGAATTTCTCGATGACACGGCAGCCGTCGATCTGTTCGAAGGTACCGTTGAAATAAAGGGAAAAACCAAAGAAACCTTTACAGCGCGTGAAATTAAATTGGTAAATGAACCGGTAACAAGCGATGCAAGGAAAAAACAAATCGATGAAATGAAACAATATGTAATGAAGCATTCCGCGATGGCTAAAAAGAAATTTTCCGAGGGTAAACTTCATGAATCGCTGCTTGAATACGAAAAAATTTACCTGAAAATACTCGATATCGATCATAACGATGTCAAATCGCTGTATAATCTTGTTTTGATATATAAAAAAATGGGTGAACAGCGTAATTCGCAGGAATATTTCATGCGCCTGGTAGTGGCGGTTAATGAGACAAATGCGCGTTATTCAAGTTCGAAACAGATAACCAGGATTTTTAATTATGTGGATTGCTGCATAAAATCTTCTATCGTTAACGCGGCGGTTTTAACCTACAATAAAAATAGTTATTATAAAATGGACCGCGCTAATTTTAACCTTGAAAAACTTTATGAAAAAGGCTATTTAAGGTTTAACGAAAGCGATGAACAGGTCGTGACTTTAAGCTTGAGCAGCGGTTACGGCGGTGACGAACGGCTGAAAAACGTCAAATTCAGGGTTACCGGATTGAAATGCAATGACCGCGGAAATTATAAAATAGGAACCCATAAATGCGTCTCGTGTAGTATTCACGGCGAAAATCCGCTGATATTAAGCGCGCAGGAACTCGATACATTCGAATGATTTTGCATTTATATTTTTAGTAATATAGAAGTAATATATATTTCAGTTTTCTTTTTTACTTCCTGATTGCCTTTTTGACGGCAGCCGGCTGGTTTTTCATATTATAATTAGGGCGTCTTGCTTTCATCCGTTCTAAAAAATTAAAATTAAAATAGTAAAAAAAAACGGCGATTAACTTGATTACGTCAAATATTTTTGATAGAATCAATATGCTATAATTTAAATTTTTATTTTAAAGGTGGTTTTTATGTTAAGTGTTTTTCGGAAGTCTTTAAATCTTTGCCTGATTTTACTGTTTGCGGTCGTAATTTCATTTTCAGGCATATCCCAGGTTTATTGTTATGAAAGTGCTGCCTCACATCAGGTTTTGCAGCAGGTATTGGAGCGTGTCGCAAATACCATAGAGCATGAAAAATCGGCTATGGTCGTTTTTGACCTTGACGATACTCTTTTTTCGCCGGCTATGCGCATGCGTCAGGTGCTCATAGATTTTTCGGTTAATACCCCGGGCGTGCCTTCTGACTTTAAAGCAAAAGCCGAATCATTGAATGAAGAAACCGTATGCTATGAGATCGATGATACGCTTAAAAATATGGGGGTAACGGACAAAGCTTTGATTCAGAAGATAAAGGCTTTCTATTCGAAGGAAGCGTTTACTTCGAAATATCTTAAATATGACGTACCTAATCCGGGAGCTGTTGAATATGTAAAAACATTGCATGGCGCTGGAGCGAGAATATGTTATCTTACGGGACGCGGCGAAAATCAGATGGGCGAAGGTACAATTAATGCTCTTAAAGACGCCGGTTTTCCTTATGGCGATACCGGTTCGGTTCTCCTTTTAAAGAATAATGGCGGTTCTACCACTAATTTCAAGAAAGAGGAATTGCTTAAGCTCATGAAAAATGAAAATATTGTCGCGTCATTCGACAATGAGCCGGCAAACGTTAATATGATGAAAGCGACGCTTGGCAAAGAATGCAATGTAGTTTATCTTAATACGCGTCATTCCGGTAATGCGGCAGTAGTGCCGGCGGGAATTCCTGCAATTAAAAATTTCCTTCAGAATAAGTAATAACTTATTTATCGATGAATTAAAATTGCTAATGATAAAATCTTGCTTATTTGCGAGAATTTGATTATCATTAAATCTAATTTCAAATAAAAAAGGGCTGCCTTGAAAGGTAACTTTCGAAACGGCCCTTTTTTTATTTGTATTGTCCCACTTTAAATTGAGATTTCTTATTTCACTTAAAACAACAGGTTTTTATCTAAAATTTAAATTTCCATTGTTGTTTTTTGGTTAACTGATTTTCATGATTTTATTATAGAAATACGATTAAATTTATTGTTTTTTCAATGTATTTGTCCCAGAAAAAGTTGATTGTATTTTATATTTTTCCAAAAATTTTCTGGTTCTTGTTATGGCGTTTTCCCTGATATTATGGAAATAGAACTGATAATCATTGCTGTGGTATATTCCGCGGCCGAACACTATATTTCCGGGGGCCGCTTTTTCTACGTCCACCGAGCTACAGATTACCACGCCTCTGGCTTTATTAATGCATGCATCAGCATAATTTTTTACCGATACGATTTCGCCGTTTTCATCAGTTACTATTGAGCCAAGGCTTTCGTCGGCGCGTGCTAATTTTTCTTCGCGTGTCCACGTTATCGGATTTATTGAAATTGCGCCCGGCAGTACGACGCAATTATTGCCTTCTATTTCAGGCGCCTCCGTGTTATACGAAATTATGACGCCGGTATCGTTGGCTCCAGTTGCAAATTTAAGGTGCGGGTTTTCCGCGAGATAGTCATTAGTGACAGAATAGCCTATTACATATGCAGCAATCATTCTCGAATAAACTTCAGGGTTTTCTTTCATATATTCAGCTAATAAATATTTTACCATAATAGGGCCTAAAGAATGTCCGGCCAGAATGAATGGCCGATTATTATTAAGATTTCGAATGAAATAATCGAATGCGTTAAATATGTCAGACTTGGGAACATTGCTAAAAAAAGCGTTTTGTTCTTCTACAGGCAGGCTTGAACAAAATACGGCGTCTACCTGTCTATAATATGGCGCGAAAATATTGCCGGCCTGTTCAAAAGCTTCGGCCTGTAAAGTAAATGTTATTTTTGCAATTTTTTGCATAATCGCATTGTCGATTTCGCAGATATTAGGCTCGTTTTTGCTTATTTTGCGAAATGAAGTAGGATAAACGTAAAAAACGTCGATATTTTTTTCAATCGAATGGGGTAATGATAACCAGCAATTTGCTTTAGAATAATCGACTAATTTTTTGCTATTTGTCTTTATAGCAGTTAAATTAGCGCTCATATTATCTCCTTTAATATCCCGGCTTTTGCGTGTGAGCTGCGGCAAGAAAAAACGCACCTTAAAAATCCGTTATGGATTTTGGACGCAATCCTGAATTTTCATTACTTTATATAGAGGCTGTGTAAAATATCCATTAAAATTTATTGATATTTGGAAAAATAAACATAAAAAATATATACTATATAAACTGCCACCCAATGTCAAGACAATTTTTAAATCAAGATTAAGGGATGTCCTACTTTTTTGATTCTTCCAGGTTCCGGACGTTCGGCAATCGGCCGCGTGAATTTTTAATGTACATAATATAACGTTTGCGGGCAAAAATGAAGTTATGTAAAAAAATATTTAATAAGTGTAAGTGTAGAAAATTTAAGAAATTTTATATGATAACTATTAAATCGTAGAATTTTGATTATAAATTCATTTAAATGGCGAAAAAAAAAAAAAAAAGGATATTGTAGTCTTTAAAAAAATAAGTTAATATTAATATTACAAAATTTATTAAAAAAGGCTGTTTTTTACTTATGAAAAATAATCATAATAATTACTTTAAAATTTATTACTACAAATTTTTAAAGAATTATTATCTTATCTTTACGGAAATCCCTTCAGTTGTTGCTATCGACGAAGAATTCTATAATTTTTTAAAAATAAATAAAATAAAAAATGCAGTTGATATTTTAACTCACGAATTATCTTCGGAAGAGTATAGGTCAAATATTTCTAATTTTATTGAAGAATTTAAGAAATCAGATTACTTAAAAAATGAAGAAAAATTTCAGGATTATTGTGATAATTTTGAAAAACATTTTGATGTTAAAGGAATTTGGTTAGGGCTTACTCATAATTGTAATATGGATTGTGAATATTGTTTTGAAAAAAGTGGAGCAAGAAAAACACCATCAGATATGACAATTGATACTGCTAAAAAAGCTATCGATTTTTTAGTGAAAAATTCAAAAAATAAAAATATATCAGTTATTCTTTTTGGTGGAGAACCTTTATTAAAATTTGATTTAATAAAAGAAATTGTAAAATATTGTGAAAAAAAAGAAAAAGAAGTTGAAAAAAAGTTTTTACTTTCTTTTACAACAAATGCTATTTTATTAGATAAAGAAAAATTTGATTATTTTAAATCTAAAAATATCGGAATTTTAATTAGTTTTGATGGTAATGATAGTATGAATTGTTATAGAAAACTTAAGAATGGGGATAAAAGTTTTCCGATAATTATGAAAAATTTAAAAGAAATAAATACTGCTAATATGGCTTTTCGGGCTACATTAACTGATAAAAACCTGGATATACCGAAAGTTTCCAATTTTTTTAAAGATGAATTATCAAGTTCAAATTATTTTTTAAGTGAATGTAGTTATAATTCTTTTTTAGATAATTCTTCAGTAAAAAAATTAAAAAAAATATATATTGATATGATAGAGCATCGGAAATTTGCCGAGCTACCACAAAATTTTAAAATAATGATTCAAAATGTTAAAAATGGAGTAAAAAGAAATTTTGGTTGTTTAACAGGAATTAATTATTTTTATTTTACACCTGATGAAAATATTTATCCATGTGCACGAGTTATTAATCAAGAGCAAGAAATAAAATTTGGGAATTTAAAATATGAGTTACATATTAAAAATGTTAAGGATTTTTTTAATTTAATGTTAGTCAAAAATAGTAATTGTAAAAAGTGTTGGGCAAAATATTTTTGTGGAGGTGGTTGTTATGGAGAAAAAATTGAAATTAATAATTCGTATGTTAAACCTGTAAAGCAATTTTGTCAATTAAATAGGTTTAAGCTTAAATTAATTATGAGTACAATAGAAAAGTGGTAAAGGAAATGTTATTATGAAATTTTTAAGATTAACAAATTTTGATGACGGAACATCGAAATATCCTTGTTATGGTTATCATGGATGTAGTGATTCTTCGTCAATATCTTCTTGTACAACACGTGGCGTTGCATGTGATCAGTATAATGAAGCTCCTTGTGATGATTACAATGTTTGTGGGTCGTGTGTTGGTGGTGTTGCATGTAGCCCACCATTTGATGTTCATTATAATCCGTGTCATGGCGCAATCTGTAATAAACCTATATAATTAAAAAGGAGTATATATCATGAAAATAATAAAACTTATTTTAAGTATTATATTTTTAACATTTTTCTTTTTAGGTAATGCATCGGCTCAAATAATTGAACCTATTGACTATAATTTTATAAAAGACCTTAAAATTTCTTATACAAATATTTTGAAAATGAATAATGAAAGTAGTTATAATGTTGCAAATGATATATTAATATTTATAAATATGTTCAAAAAAAATTTTGATTACAATGTTTCAATAGAAAAATTATCAGGAGATATGTGTTCTAACGAAGTACTATTAAAACATTTCCAACGTTTTTCAAAAGATATTTTAAATTTAAATGAAAATAATGCAGAAACTCTTTTAAAATACCTTAATGAATATTTTAAGCTGATGCAAAGTAAATTTGGAGATTATGAAATTTTGAAAACTTATGTTATACAATCTTTAATTAATACAGCTCAAAACAATATAAAAGATGAAAAAGATCTTAATAAGGTAACTTTATTTTTAAAAAAATTATATGATAAAAATATAAATACAACCCAAAAAAAGAAATTAGTTTTAAATATAAACAATATTCAGCAAATTGTATGGCGTGAATGCCCTGGTGAATATTATATGGAATTAAATAATTCTAAAACTGAAATACCATTATTTTTAAAGAACGAAATTTCAAAAAGGGAAAAAATGGCTCAACTTGATAAATTATCAAATTCTAAGTTAAATAATGAAAAGGTTTTATATAAAGAAATTAATAGGGTTTTTCTCGAAATTGCTTTTAATGAATATAATTCCAAAGAAAAAGATAAGTTGAATACGATTGATGAGAAAGCTATTAATAACTTAATTGAAAAGAAATATTTAAATTTAAAAGATAAAGCAAAATGGTTAGATTGTATTTCTATTGAACCGCAAAAATAAGTATTATAAAAAATAAAAGTGCATAATACCAATAATAAAAGGCATTTCTAAAAATAAACGAAGTGCCTTTTATTATTACGAAGGAAATATTTTTGAAAAACATAAAATTACTAACATATTATCTTAAATATTTTAAAAATAAAAAAAAAATCATTTTTGTGATACTGATTTTAACTTTAACAAATCTTACTCTGGGAATAACGTTTCCAGGATTGATACAAAGATTGATTGACGAGGCAATTTTATTAAAAAATTCTGAAAAAATGATAGAAATCAGTATCAGGATTTCAGTAATATTCTTTTTAACAATAATTATCTCTTATCTGCAAAGTTATTTAGCATTAATATTTTCAAATGAATTTATATATTATTACAAGGTAAAGTTTTTGAAAAAATTTTTTGATGCAAGTTACTCAAAAATTGAAGAAAAAAATATAGGAAATGTAATAAACCTTTTTGAATCAGATCTTTCCACAGTGACGGGATTTTGTCAAACTGTAATATTCGGAATAATTACTAATTTTATTCAATTGATTGGCCTTTTTTATTATTTATATGTATTAAATAATAAGATAGCATTAATGACTGCCGGAATTTTTTCGGTTTATTTTATTGCCGTAAGAATGACACATAGGTATTTTAATAGGGTATCAAGATTTTTAAGGAGCAAAAATCTTAAAATAAATTCATTTGTATATGAAAGATTTTATAATGTTTTTTTTATAAAATCTCTATCCAAAGCTGATAATGAATTAAAAAAATATGAATTGTGCTATCGTGATTTTTTAAAAGGATATTACAGTGTATCAAAAATGAATATGATGATTGATAGCTTAAAAGATTTTATAAGTTTTTATGGCAGTGTTGTTATTGTGCTGTATTCAGGTTTTCTCGTAATATATGGTGAAATAACCACGGGGACGCTTTTTGCAGCCAATACTTTGTTTGGAGCGATATATCAGCCTGCATCATTTTTCGTTAATTTAAGGCTTAATTTTTATAAGATTTTAGTTTCTTTTGAAAAGTTAAAGGAGTTTCTGGAATGCCCTGAAGAAAACTTAAAAGGCAGGAATTTAGACGAAGCCAAGGTCATAAAACTTGAAAATATTACTTTTTCTTATAAAGGTAACATAAATGTTTTGGAAAATTTTACTGCTGAATTTAACAAAGGTCAAATAAAACTTTTAAAAGGTCCGAACGGATCAGGCAAAAGCACACTTGCATTCCTTAAAACAGGCTTTTATATTGAAAAATTGAGTTCTGGTAAAATAACTATTAATGATTATGATATAAAAGAAATAAATGTAAAAAGTTTAAGAAATAAAATCGTTTATATGCCTCAAAAAGTCGAAATATTTTCGGGTGAGCTTAAAAATTTTATGGAAATAAAAAAAGAAGAGTTTTTTGAAAAAATGGAAAAAATAAAAAGATATGAAATCGGTGATATTCTTCTTCAAAAAGGCTCTGAATATTATATCAATCAGGGGGCAAACAATTTATCGGGCGGTGAAAGGCAACGGATATATCTTGCCAATCTTTTGCTTAATGATTATGATTTTTATATATTTGATGAATTTGAAAGTGCTCAGGATGTTATAAATCGTGAAAATTTAAAAAATGTAATAAAAATATTAAAAGAAAACGGCAAAGGTATAATTTTGATAACGCATTCAAATTATTTTGACGACATATGTGATGATATTATAAATCTAAAATAATAAAATTTTATAGTTTTTATATTAAAAGAAGTACTTATTGACAAATGTTGTAAAAAAACCGGCAAATGCGATTTTAAGTATGTAAATATTCATTTTTATTTCTCCAATTTTAAATCAGGTTTTTATTAAAATATTGTTATTAAAGATTTTCCCAGACAGTTTCGCCTTTCAGGCGATTTAAAAATGTGGTTATAAAGTTTTGTCTTTCAACGGACATATTTTTTCCCGTTTCGGTTTGTATTGAAGCTTTTAATTTCATTATTTTTTCGTCAAAATTTTTTATAAGGAGTTTCAGCGGAAGATTCTCAGAAGCGCCCCTGTAAAAATGCCTTACGATGCCTATAGCTCCCATTGATTCCAGACAAATAGCGTCATGCGCGACTTTGACTTCTAAAACGGAAAAATCTATCTGGATTATAAAATTTTGAAAATTAACTATAAACTGTTTTTTAAACTCCTCGTCTTTATCAAGAAGCGGCAGAACGCTGTTGATCTCTTTGACCGTGAACTTAGAAAGCAGGCACAAAAGCGCGGACATGTCTTTATCGGCGTGCTCTAAAGTAGAGATATAACGTGCGATGTTCATAGCTCGAATACAATGATCGAATCCTATATCTTCTTTTTTGTCAGAAAATAATTCAGCTATATACGGCAAAAAATCATGCAGCCATTTTAATTCCGATTCAGTTGTTTCATTCATTGTTAATACTTCTTTTTAGATATTTGTAAATCATTTCGGTTATGACAAGCGACTTATAAATTTAAAATGTCAAACAAAACGATGAAATTTTATCATAAAAAAAAATTACTGTCAACGGTAAATAATTCCAACTTATCAATGGCTGCCGGTATTTAAAATGCCTGATTCCGGATAAATTCATATTTTCGATTTTTTAGCCGAAAGATAATAAGTCAAGTAGTAACATTCCGGGTAAGCCCGCTTTGATAAATAAAAAATATTCTCCCGGTAATAGTGGATTTGAAACTCAGAAAATGATTATAAGTTGATAAAGATAATGAACTTATGGTATAATTAGTTACTTTTTTAGAATGTGAAGTATTTTTATGGATAATAACAACGAGAAATTAAACTTGAATTCAAACAGTGTCGGTTCGGAAAATATCAGCGCCGGTACCGGAGACAACAAAAATGCCGGTATTAATTCAGCCGGCAGTGCCCAAAGCGGTGATTCTAAAACTGAACTCAACAAAAATTTTGAGTTGGGCGGAATATCAGATTCGGCGGGTAATCTTGAAAAAATAGAATTAAACATATTAAAACAGGATACTTCAGAAAGATACAGGACAAAAAGCCAGGAATTATTTATTATATTTATAAAATTTACCGGGATTTTCGCTGTAATTTTAGTACTGGCGGCGTTTTTTGTCTTTGGAAAAAAGCATGTCGCTACTAAAGCCTATACAGTTGCTAAAAATGTGAATAAGGTTGTAAATATAATTCCGGCCAAGGATAAATATGTATTTTTATTGTTAGGCACTGATAAATTAATAGACGTTAACCGCACCGATTCGATGATTATGGCGTATCTTTCTGTCGTTGAAAAAAGAGTGGATATTATTTCGATACCGCGCGACATGAAAGTTGAAATTCCCGGCCATGGTATACAAAAAATAAATTCAGTTTATACGTTTGAACAGGTTAAAACCAAAAGCGAGGCGTCGGCTTTAAAAAAAGTTATTGAAAAAATAGAGGAAATTACCGGCAATAAAATTGACTACCATGTTAAAGTCGATCTTGACGGCTTTGAAAAAATAGTTGATCTTTTCGGCGGAGTTGAAATCGATGTTGAAAAAAATATGACATATGACGATAACAAGCAGAATTTGCATATTCGCCTTAAAAAAGGCCTTCAGGTATTGAATGGTAAAAAAGCGCTTGAATATTGCAGATTCAGGCATGACCGCCTCGGAGACATTGGTCGCATGCAAAGACAACAAAAATTCTTGAAGGCGCTTGTAAATAAGCTTAAGGACGGTAAAACGATAGTCAGGCTGCCTGATATTGTTTCAGGCGCGATAAGATTTGTTTCAACCAATATCGATATGCCGCTTGTAATGACGCTTGTGGCCGCGATTCCGGAACCTTCGCTTATAAAGATTCAAACCCATACAATGCCGGGCGATTATGGATACGTCGATAAAATCTGCTATTTTGTCGGAGAAATCGATAAATTGAAAGAATTGACCAAAAATATATTAACCGGTGAAATTATAAAAATCGAAGAGCGGAAAGAAAAGGAAAAAGCGGAAAAAGAAAATGAGAAATTAAAAAAAGAGCTCGATGAAAAAAATAAATCGGAATCCCGTAAAGACACAAAATTGAAAGATGATAAATCACGGCATGAAGCCGTTAAAACCAAAGAAGCACCTGCTAATGCTATAAAGCCGAAAGAAGAAAAGAAACCGGCCGGTGCTGAAACGAATAAACCTAAAGCCGAAACTAAAAAAATACCCGCAGCGGCTGAGTCCAAAAAAACTGCCGAAAAAAATACGGAAAAGTCTAAAGAAAAAGAAAAGGATAAAAATAAAGCTAAAACTAATGATAAACCTCAAAATGTGGTGATTGAGGTAAAACCGCAGGAAGAACCGGCGGCGACTGAAAACTTGCCTGCTGAAAATAAAATTGCTGAACCGCCGAAAACTGAAAATAAAATCGATTCCAATGAAAAAAAGCCGGCAGAAGTCAAACCGGTGATGATAAAAGAAGATGACGAGCGATAAAAGAGTTAAGCGAAGTTTTCTTTTTTATTTGGCATAAAGTAAGCCGGATTAATAAATAAAAAAATAGAAAATATGAAAAAGGCCTGCTGGAATATATTTTATAAACGGCCTTTTTAGAAAATATAAACAGAAAAGCAGAAAGGAATTTTTAAATTGTCATTCCACAAAAACGAACACTTTCAGGTTTTAAAGGCTGATAAAAAAAGTAAAGCCAGGGCAGGCATATTAAAAACATGGCGCGGCGATATATTGACGCCCGTGTTTATGCCGGTAGGTACATGCGCAACTGTAAAAGCTCTTACAATGCGCGATTTGACGCAATCTAATGCGCAGATAATACTGGCTAATACTTACCATCTTTTCATAAGGCCCGGGCATGAACTTATAAGGCAGGCGGGCGGGCTTCATAAATTTATGGGGTGGGACCGTCCAATTTTAACCGATTCAGGCGGTTTTCAGGTTTTTTCGCTTTCGAAAATGCGTAAAATAACGGATGAATCGGTAGTGTTCCGTTCGTTTAAAGACGGAGCTAAATGCGAATTTACGCCTGAAAAAGTGGCCCGCATTCAGGAAGCTTTTGGATCGACAATAATGATGGTTTTAGACGAGTGCGTGAAATATCCGGAGGTTGAGAAAAAAGCTGAAATAGCGGTTGAACGTACTTTTAAATGGGCGAAGAGAAGCTATAAGGAATATGAGCATATTCAGCAGGAACATAACGGCGAATTTAAAAATTTCATGTTTGGCATCGTTCAGGGTTCGGTTTATAAAGAATTAAGGAAACGCTCAGCGGAACAGATAACCAGTATTCCATTTCACGGTTATGCCATAGGCGGTTTATCGGTGGGCGAACCTAACGAATTGATGTATGACGTGCTTGACTACACGACTGATTATATGCCTCTTGAAAAGCCCCGCTATTTGATGGGAGTAGGCGAAGTCAACGATATTATAGAAGGAATAGCCCGCGGCGTGGATATGTTCGACTGCGTTCTGCCGACGCGCCTCGGCCGGCACGGCGCGCTGATGACGCCTTATGAAAAAATACTTATTAAAAACGCTGCTTATAGAACCGATTTCACGCCTATAATGCCAAACTGCTCATGCTATACATGCAAAAATTTTACGAGGGCTTATTTGCATCATCTTTTCAGAGCTGAGGAAATATTGAGTTCAATGCTTAATTCGATACATAACGTTCATTTTTTGGTAAGGCTTGCCGAATTATGCCGCATGGCTCTTATTAATGGCAATTTCAATGAGTTTTATAACGATTATAAAAAAGGAGAGTTGAATAAATATGCTTTCTAATGACAATGAAAAAAAAGTTAAGGCGCTGCTCAACGATTCAATTAAAGCGGTAAAGGAAAAACGTTTGGCCGAAGCGATAAGCGGTTTCAAACAGATATGCGTGAATTATCCTGACAGCAATCTCGCGGATAACGCTCATTATAACCTTGGAATGGTCTACGAGATGAAACACGATTATTCAAAAGCGTTTATTGAATATAAAACTATCCTGGAACAATATCCTGATTCTGATGCGGCATTATTCGCAAAAGATAAGATCGAGGAATTGAATCAAAATCTTGATCCGGCCGCTGTAGATTTTGCGATAGGCCAGAATTTTTATATTCAGCATGAATATAAGGAAGCGGAAAAAATTTTTGTTGCGCTGATAAAAAATTATCCCGGCTCTAACTTAATAGATAATGCGATGTTTTATATCGGTATGATAAAAAAATCGACGCGTAATTTTAATGAAGCACGGACGGTATTTGAGGAAATACAGAAAAAATATCCGAATTCTGACGCGGCAGAGCTTATTCCTGAAATATTATCTTCTTTTTAAAAAATTTAATTGGCTGGTTGATTTTATGATAAAAAATATGACGACAAAAATTTCATTTTTCAAAAATATATATTTCGCGCTGATCATTTTGGCAGGCTCGGCATTTTTATTTACGGGCTGCGTGAGTAAAGAAGAAGGGTTTGAAGGATCTGACGAACTTATAGTTATCGAAGGTTCGATCGATTCGACACCGACTGCGCCGGCATTAAATTCTCCGGCCGGTTCGGCGGCGGCGGTTTCAAAAAATTCGGCAATAGCGGCAAACGGAGATATGGCAACAATATGTGTTAATAACGTAAATGAGGCTTCGTGCCAGATTAATAACAAAAAATTCAAATTTACCGGTAAATATAAGGGGAAGATGCTTTCTTTAAAATTCGGCTCCTACGCCAATGAAGCATATCTTGGGGTGGTTTCGGCTTCCGCTAAGGACACCATAACAATTCCGGCATTGAACGAATATAATATTTTTGCCACTGAAATTATAAGAAAACAAAAAGCCCAGGGGAAAACCGCTTTTGAAAATTTTATCCTGTCTAACAACCAGAATGACATGATAGCGGTTACGAACCGAACTTATGGCGTTTTAACGCAAAAATTTATTAATGAATCCGGAATTTATGGTTATAATAAGGAACAGCTTCTTCAAAAAATGAACAGCGGCTTTTTCGATAACTCAATATTCGGTTCCGATAAAATAAAAATTTTTGAACAGGACTCGAGCATTACAATAAGCCCTCTGACATATTCCTTTGGAGTGAATGAATCATGGAATTTTACGGTCAACCTTACGGGATTTATAAATAAAAATGTGACATTCAAAGTTAACGGAATCGCCGGCGGAAATAACGATGTAGGTAAAATTACCGGCATAATATCCGGCAACGGGTATGCTATTGCCACGTATACCGCCCCGGCGGTCATAAATGAAGAACGCCAGGTGACCTTGAGCGCGCAATCTGTTGAAAATCCTTCGGCGATAGCTACCGCGTTAATAACTCTGACTCCGGTAAGAGTTTATGTGAATAGCGGCATTACGCCCGTAAGAATCGATGTTAAAACGACATCTAGTTATAAATTTACCGCGGATGTTCTCGGGCATAATAACAAGGAAGTGCTGTGGTATATTAATGACCGGCCTTATGGAAATCCGCAAATCGGATATATTTCCGCTACCGGAATTTATAATCCGCCGGGCCAGGCATATACGCTGGAAAAAATAATAGTCAAAGCCTATTCGGCGGCCGATACTTCTAAATACGGCACCTGCGAGATCATATTAAATTAGCTCGATTTTTTTGATTTTAATAAAAAAATTGCCGGTTATGGGATTTTGATGTTTTATGCCGTATTTTTAAGAAATTTAAAATTATCGTTAATGCCGAAATGACAGTTACTTTGGCGGAATTAATTCACGATTTTAAACTTTGTTTAAATAATTAGGTAAAAAAATATTTATAAACTTGCTAAATTGATAATCTTATGGTATAATTTTTCTAAGTTACTTGACATAGGGAAAGCTTAAGAAGTTTTCTCTGTGTCATTTTTTTTTGGAGGGAAGATGTCCGAAAAAAAATGGGCCTACCAGGAAATTATTGAAATTTCGACGTTAAAGCAAATAATTACGGACTTTAATATGGCCTCCGATCTTGAGGTAAATCTTTATGATAAAGAGTTTACGCTTTTGGCGGGGGATTTTCCTTTTAAAAAAATTTGTTCGCATTTTATCGAATTAAATGATAAATGCGCTGAAGAATGCCAATTTTGCAATAATTCCGCGCTTAAAAGAAGCGATTATTTAATTCTGAAGTGCTCAAAAGGCTTTTCTTACTTTATCGTTCCGGTTAAGGATAATTACGGCGCTATTATTGCCAATATAATAAGCGAACCGGTATTTTTGACCAAGATCGAAAAGCAGCATTTCGTGAGAACCATAAAAGAAAATTCAACCGGAAAGATAAAAACTCATAACTTGCACTTCGATGTTTTGTGTGATTATTCAAATCAGATTGATGTTATTTCAAGAGAAAAACTCGAGGCTAAAGCCAGGATGCTCGCTAATTCTTTGAAAAGCTCAATTAATCATGTCGTCGAACCTGAAGAAACAGATAAAATTTCAATGCTGCTCGAAGAAAACCGTGCGCTAAAGAATAAATCAGTGCAGCGTATAAATTCGATAGATGCGTTAACTAATATTTCAAGATGTATAAATAATTCAAGCGATATTTCAGAAATATTCGCAAATATTTCCAAAGCCGTGTCTAAAATATTTAATGTAAACGGTTGCGCGATTTTTACATGCTCACCTGATAATTTTAAATTGAATTTTACGGCCGGCGAAGATACTTATGAGCGTTTATTCGCGTGCTGCGACGATGCTGAGTGCGGTTCGAAAAGTGAATTGACGCCGGTGCAGTTTGCGGTAAAGAATAAAAAAAGCGTATTGATCAAAAATATCGCCGAGGAAAGGCATTTCAAATTTTCACCCGAAATTTATAAATTTATCGGCTCATTGAGCGTCACCATTATAAAATTTAAAGATGAGCTTATCGGTGTCATGGTAATCGCCGGCGATAAGAATTCGAGCCCGTTTACCGATGACGATACGATAGTATTCGATGCCGTTGCTTATCAGCTGGCATCGGCTTTTGTAAATTCCAAATTTTATGCCGAGGCGCACCAGAAACTCGAAAGGCTGACTGCCTTAAATCAGGTTTCGAACATAATTAATTCGACTCTGGAATTGGATAAATTGCTTTCTATGACAATCAAGCTTATTTCGGAAGTTATGAAAGTCGAAATATGTTCGCTGATGTTATTGAATCAGGAAAAGACGAAAATGAAAATCGTTATGGCGCACGGCCTCGAAGAAAGCATTATAAGAAATGCCGAGATAAAAGTCGGCGAAGGCATATCAGGTTATGTGGTAAAATCCGGGAAACCGCTTTTAATTACAGATATATCGCGCGATAAAAGATTCTCGCGCCGCACTAAAGGGCACGTCGATTATAAAACTAAATCGGTCCTTTCGGTTCCGCTTATTATAAAAGATAACATAATGGGCGTAATTAACGTCAATAATAAAATAAGCACGGGTGTTTTTAATAATGACGATTTGAAGCTTCTCGAAACACTCGCGGCGCAGATCGCTAACGCCATAGAAAATGCCAAGCTTTATAATAGAATGCAGCAGAAGGTCGTTGAACTGACTACACTTCATAAACTTGGAATGGCGATTAATTCCTCGCTCGATCTTAAAAATGTAATATCGCAAATTATCAATAACATCATAAGCATATTTGACGCGGATATAGCGTCTTTGATGTTATGGGACGATACGCAGGATCATTTAAGGGTAATTGCGCATCACGGCCTTCCTGAAAATTATTTAAAAGACCTTACTTTCAGGCCCGGTGAAGGAGTGGCCGGAAAGGTGGCGCAAAAAGGCGTTCCGATGATCGTTATTAATACGCACTTAGAAAATGATTACAAAAAACATAATATACTTCACGATAATGTACCTAAGTCGCTAATATGCGCCCCTATTTTTGTGAAAAAACGCGTGGAAGGCGTTATTTGCTGTGAGAAAAAACTTTGCGGCATAACCGGCATTCCGTTCACTAATGAAAATCTCGAATTGTTAACCACGATGTCCTGCCATGCCGCGGTAGCCATAGAAAATGCGAATTTATATAATGATTTGATGCGCGTTTATCTTGAAACCATTCAGAGCCTTGCGACGGCTCTCGACGCCAAGGATTCTTATACGCACGGCCATTCGAGGCGCGTTACAGCTCTGGCGCTGGCCATAGCCGCTGAAATGAGGCTCAGCGAGAACGAAGTCAATAAATTAAGGCATGCCGCTCTTCTTCACGATATAGGAAAAATCGGCATAGCGGAAAACATACTTCAGAAACCTTCAAAATTAAGCGATGATGAGTTTACTAGCATAAAGAACCATCCGGTAATGGGCGCTAAAATTCTTGAATCCGTTGAATTTTTACAGAGCGTGTGCATGCAGATAAAGCACCATCACGAGAAATTTGACGGAACAGGTTATCCGGCCGGCTTAAAGGGTGACAAAATCCCGCTCGGCTCGAGAATTATAACTATCGCCGATACTTATGACGCTATGACTTCAACTCGTCCTTACCGTCAGGGGCTTTCGCATGAAGTCGCGGTAAATGAAATTAAACGCTGCAGCGGAACGCAATTTGACCCTGAAATAGTCGACGCCTTTCTGGCTATATCAAATTTATGCCCTAAGATTGTCGAATGCCCTGATTATGAAAATATAATAACCATTTCAGGAATCAAGTCTATGATCGAAGGCGCGATTAAGCCTATATCGCTATTTTAATCAGCTTCCCGAAAAAAATGAATATATATTCTAATTTTATTGCTAAATTTTATTTTTTATGGTAAAATTTAAAAGTTTTTTATTATAAAAAATGAACAGGTGTTTTATTTAACCAATATAAGCCGTTGTGGCCTGCTGTTTATCGGGTGACCTCGGCTCTTTAAAGAGAGTGTACGTTTATGAACATAATTGATGAATATTTTATGTATATCGCATCAGTATTGAATCTTTCTGAAAATACCCAAAAATCCTATCATGAAGATATTTCAGATTTTCTCGATTTTACGTCGAAAAATTACGGTATCGAGCAGGAAAATTTTTCGGAATGTATCGCTAAAATAGACACATTCCTGATAAGACGTTATATAGGCGAGAAGAACCGGGAAAGTAAAAAGAAAACTACTATAAATCGCCGGCTTTCGGCGTTAAGTTCTATGTTCGATTATTTTTTGAAAAATGATTACATCGAATTAAATCCTTTTATAACCGTTTCAAGGCAAAAAGTCGAAAAACGCCTTCCAAAATTTTTATATTATAACCAGGTTTCTGAATTTTTAGAAAGCATCGAGCCGGTCGACTACGAATCGCTTCGCAATCGCACGCTTTTCGAGCTTATATACGCGTCCGGGCTTCGTATTTCAGAAGCTTGTTTTTTAAAAGAATCCGATATTGATTTTTCAGGAAAAACCCTCAAAATATTAGGAAAAGGTTCGAAGGAACGAATGATTCCTGTCGGCGATATCGCGCTCGGGTTTTTGAGAAAATTCATCGAAGACACTAAACAAAAATATCCCGGCTGCCTGTATGTTTTTGTAAATCCTTCAGGCGAAGCTCTTTCTGACCGTACAGTCCGCAGAATAATAAGCGACTGCTTCGAAAAATTGAGTTTTCAGAAAAAAGTCAGCCCGCATATTTTAAGGCACAGTTTCGCGACGCATCTTCTGGAAAATGGCGCCGATATCAGGCAGGTGCAGGAGCTGCTCGGGCATGCCAGCCTTTCGACCACGCAGATATATACGCATGTCACCCAGGAACGTTTGAAAATGATATACAATAAAGCGCACCCCCGCGCTTAAGCGGATGAATTTATTTTTAATTTTTTTATATTTTTGAAAATTTGGTATTGATAAAATAATTTTGGCGCCGAAAATAAAGATTAGGATAAATTATATATTAACGGGGGATGAGATGATTTCTAATTTTTTATTTTCAAATCCGAATCTTGCCTATTTAAAAACGGCAATGGACGCCTCGATGATGCGCCAGGACGCGATTTCTAATAATATAGCTAATATAAATACGCCTGGTTACAAAAAACAGGAAGTAAGCTTCGAGGATGAGTTGGCTAAAGCACTTGAAAGTAAAGGCTTTCAAGGCCGCGTGACGAACCAGAAGCATGTGCAGATCGGAAGCGGCTTTGCCGGGACCGTGAGGCCGCAGGTTATGACGATCGATAAAACCTCGATGCGTAACGACGGCAACAATATTGACATAGACGAAGAAATGGCAAATTTGTCGAAAAATACTATAGTTTACAGGACCTACTCCACTGCCCTTGAAAATGAATTGGCAAAAATTTCACAGGCGATATCGAAAGCCGCGAGGGTGTAAATAATTTCTTAATCTGAATTTTAAGCTGTTAAAGCGGCTGAAGTTAAATATTAAAATTGAGTTTTAGATTAAGGATTACAGGAGGGAAAAATGTCCGGTTTTTTTAAATCAATAGATATCTCGAGTTCCGGCCTTACCGCTGAACGTTTAAGAATGGATATAATATCCAATAATATAGCCAACGCCAATGTTACAAGGACTGAGAGCGGCGGCCCGTATAAGCGGCAGATGCCAGTGTTCGCTGTTAAAAGCACAAGCGCTTTTTCGCTTAAGACTTTAAACGACTCAATACCTGCCGGAGTCACGGTTGAAGGCATTGTCGAGGATGAAACGGGGCCGCGCATGGTTTATGATCCGTCGCATCCGGATGCTGATAAAGAAGGCTACGTCGCGTATCCTAACGTCAATTCGGTCCGCGAAATGGTAGATATGATAACATGCTCGAGAGCTTACGAAGCGAATGTCACTGCTATGAATTCAGCTAAAAATATGATGCTCAAAGCGCTCGAGATCGGAACAAAAGCGTAATTAAAAAAAAATAGAAAAAAATAAAAAAATATAATGCAATTTTAAAAAAATCGTTTATAATTAGTTATGTAAACTTAAAGTATGTGTTTTTATGAACGCGTATATATAGATAGCGTAAAAGAAGCTTTAAGTAATGGGATTTTGTTTGGGGGAGTACATGAAAGTCACTGACTTAGCTGGGTATCGAAGCACCCAGTCATTTGGAAGCGCTGCTGCCAAAAAAAGCGCGATGAAATCATCACAGGATGAGAACAAACAATCAGAAGGCCTTATTGAGTCATTTTCAGATGTGCTTCAAAAAGCGATTAATGATTTAGGCGCTCTTGAAGCAGATTCGAGCAGGAAAACAAACGATATGTTAACCGGTAAGCTTGATAACGTTCATGATCTTACGATTGCGATGGAAAAAGCTAAAATAGGTTTAAGTCTCGCCCTCGAAGTCCGCAATAAAGCTCTTGAAAGTTACAAAGAAATTATGCGTATGCAAATTTAAGCGCCGGGTTAATATAAATGCTGAATTATTTTAAACTTTTATTCGAACAATTTCAAAAACTCGCCACATGGCAAAAAGTGACGATCTACATTACGGCCGGTGTGTTGTTTGTAGCGATAATCGCCGTTTCTTATCTTTATACGGCGGCCGATTATGTGCTTTTATACCGCGGCCTCGAGCCTGAGTCGGCGGCTAACATCAAGGAAAAACTCGATGAAGGTTCTTATATTTACAAGCTTGCCGATAACGGTTCCACCATATATGTTTCGTCTTCGCAAAAAGACGTAATTTTACTTAAATTGGCCAAGGATAATGTCCTGCCCGACCGCAGCAAAGGCTATTCGGATATTTTCGGCACCACCAATAACGCTTTTTCGAGTTCCAGAAAAATCGAGGACTTGAACATATTAAGGGCGCTCCAGGCGGAACTTGAGACCACTATAAAAAAATCCTCGAAATTAATTTCAAGCGTCAGGATTCATATTTTTTACGCGCCTGAACGCACATTCAAGGAAGACCAGAAAGAAGACAAGGCGACAGTTTATCTTGTTTTAAAACCGGGAAAAAAACTCGAAGACGATCAGATTATAGGCATCAGAAACCTTATTTGCAACGGTACCGGAATTCTCGAGGAAAACATAAGCATAATAGATCAGAATTTCGTCGACCTTTCCAAGCGTTTAAAAAGCAACAAACCAGATGAAAATATAGCGACGGATCAATTTAAGCTCCAGAAAGATTATATCGACGGCCTTCAAAGCAAGCTTCAGGATGTGCTCGATAAAATCTTAGGCCATAATATGGCTGTCGTAACCGTATTCGCAGAATTAAACTTCGATAAGCGCGAGGCGTTTGACGAATTTATAGAGCCGCCGATCAAAGGCGAGGAAGGCGGTATGGTGGTTTCGGAAGAAGTCATCGAGGAAAATTATAAGGGGCTCGGCAAAAAACCGGCGGGCGTTCCAGGCACTCAGTCTAATATTCCGACTTATCCAGATGTAAAAGAAGGCAAGGACGAATACGCGAAAAAAGAAGCGCGCAAAAATTACGACACTAATAAAAAGAAATTAAAAACCGTCTACGCAATAGGCGATGTAAAGAAACTAAGCATATCTGTAATGATCGATGAAATAGTTTCAAAAGAGCAGCAGGCAAAGATTGAAAACTCGATAGCATCGGCGGCCGGCCTTACCAAAGGCAGAGGCGACACTTTAACGGTCGAAAGGTTCCCTTTTAACCGAGAGCCGGCTAAAGAACAGGAAAAACAGGCTCAAAAAGCTAAATTTGAGGATATGTTGTTTCAGCTTCTGCTTGTTACAATACCGACAGCGGCAATTATATTTATATTATGGTTTATCTGGAAAAACAAAGAATTGCTTATTACATACTTTAAGCCGATACAGGTTAAAAAAGAAGTTGAAACGCCTGAAGAAATGCCGATACCGGCTGAGGCTCGCGACAGAATGAATAAGATCGAAACGATCAAGCAGTTTATTGATAAATCGCCTAAAGAGGCTTCGACACTCCTGCAAATATGGATTACGTCGGATTAAGTCATTATATTTGCGGGATATAAATTTAATTCAATAAAACAAAGGCTTGATTTGCTATAAGTTATCGCTTCGGCAAATACTGTTAGTAAAATAAAAATTAATAAAATAAAAAAGAGAATTAAATTATGGGTGAAAAATCTAAACTATTGACCGGAAGACAAAAAGCCGCTATTCTTGTGACATTTCTTGGTAACGAAGTCGCGGGAAGGCTTTTAAAAAATTTGCCTGACGACCAGATTGACGCTATTACGATAGAAGTCACGCGAATGGAAAATGTCGACAAGGATACAGTTGAAGAGGTTATTACAGAATTTTTTGATATGATACGCGCTAATGAATTTGTCGCAACCGGCGGTACGCGCACTGCGCAGGAATTGTTAGAAGCCGCTTTAGGGCCGGAGCGCGCCAAAGAAGCTATGGCAAGGCTTTCGTCGACTCAGTATGTCAAGCCTTTCGGAACCGCGCGTGCAGCCGATCCGAGCCAGTTATATAACCTTATTCAAAATGAGCATCCTCAGACGATTGCTATGATTATGGGCTATTTGCAGCCTGAAAAGGCGTCGTCGATCTTGAAAATGCTTTCAGGCGAAATTCAGCCGGAGGTTATAAAGAGGATCGCTAAAATGGAAAGGACTTCGCCGGAAACGGTCCGTGAGGTCGAGTCGGTAATCGAAAAGAAATTATCGCTTGTAATAGATGAAGGTTCGACGACGGTCGGCGGCATTGACGCGGCAGTTTCGATATTAAACCTTATTGACCGCAGCACAGAAAAGGCGATTGTTGAAACTCTCGAAACTGATTCGCCGGATCTTGCCGATGAAATTAAAAAGAAAATGTTTGTATTCGAAGACGTTATTCTTATCGACGACCGCGGTATTCAGAGAATTATACGTGAAATCGAGCTTAAAGACCTTGCCCTCGCGCTTAAAGCTGTCGGGGATGAAGTCAAAGAGAAATTTATTAAAAATATGTCGAAGCGTGCGGGCCAGATGCTTCTTGAAGATATAGAATTACTTGGGCCGGTTCGTGTAAGAGACGTCGAAGACGCGCAGCAGAAAATCGTCAATGCGATAAGAAGATTGGAAGATGCCGGAGAAGTCGTAATTTCACGCGCAGGCGCGGAGGAAACAATTGTCTAATATTTTCAAAAATTTCAAATTTGATAGCAAACCTATCATTATTGATACGTCGAAGTCGATTGAAAAAACGAAATCCGATGCTACCAGCGTATTGGCAAAGCTGCAGCATGAAGTGAACCAGCTTAATAACGAGATAAAAAAGGCAAAAAAAGAAGCCGAATTGATTTTGACCGGCGCAAATAACGATGCGGCCCGAATCAGGCAAGAAGCCGAACAATTTAAACAGGAAGAAATTGAAAAAACCAAAAAAATTTGTCATGAAATAGAAGAAGATACCAGGCGCCAGGCTTTTGACAGGGGTTTCGCGGAAGGCAAAGAAGAGGCAGGCGTCAGGGCTAAGTCTATTCTTGAAAGCCTTGATCAGGTTCTGCAGCAGGCGCTTTCACAAAAAGACGATATAATAAAAAATTCCGAACAGCAGATCGTCGAGCTTTCGATGGCTATTGCCAAAAAAGTAGTTAAATGCGAAGTTACTCTTAACCGCGATATCATTTTTTATTCTGTTAATGAAGCTATTTCAAAAATAGTCGATAAAGATACTTTAAATATTTATGTTAATCTTAAGGACCTCAATAACTTTACTCAAAAAAAAGATGAAATTTTAAAGTCATTGCCTGTAGGATCTAAAGTAAAGATAATAGACGACAAAAATATAGAAACCGGCGGATGCGTAATTTCGACAAATATGGGAAATATCGATGCCACAATTTCAAGCCAGCTTCTTGAAATTGAAAAATTATTAGAAGAAGCAGCAAGAGAAGAAGATGGAATTCAATCTTAATAAATATTTACAGGTTATAAACAAATGCGACCCCATAAAATTAAACGGTCGTGTAACGCAGCTTATAGGACTTGTTATCGAGTCATTAGGGCCGAACGTATGTATGGGGGAAATGTGCTATATAAAACCGCGCGGTTCTTCAAATTTTGTTGCGGCTGAAGTTGTCGGATTTAAAGACTCTAAAGTCCAGCTGATGCCGTTCGGTGAATTAAGCGGTATCGGGCCGGGCTGCGAAGTCGTAGCTACCGGGCTTCCCCTGAAAGTCGCTACTGACAGGCGTTTATTGGGACGCGTCCTCGACGGGCTCGGTAATCCCATCGACAAACAGCCGCCGATCGCCAATCCTGAAACTTATTATTCGACGTTTAACCAGCCGCCTAACCCTTTAAGCCGGCCCCGGATTCATACTCCGCTTGTTACGGGCGTGAGGACGATAGACGGTCTTCTTACTATCGGTAAAGGCCAGAGGATGGGTATTTTTGCCGGCTCAGGCGTCGGCAAATCTACGCTTCTTGGAATGATAGCGCGTAATACTAAGGCTGATGTAAACGTGATAGCGCTGATAGGAGAACGCGGCCGCGAAGTTGTTGAATTTATAGAACGCGATCTCGGGCCTGAAGGCTTAAAACGTTCTGTCGTGGTTGTCGCAACATCCGATCAGTCATCGCTTGTAAGATTGAAAGGCGCGCTTGTCGCCACTTCGATAGCTGAATATTTCAGAGACCTTGGGCTTGACGTAATTTTAATGATGGATTCAGTTACCCGTTTCGCAAAAGCTCAAAGGGAAGTCGGATTGGCGGTAGGTGAACCGCCGGCGCAGAGAGGTTATACTCCTTCAGTTTTTGCGCTTTTGCCAAAATTGCTCGAACGGGCCGGCACGTCGTCAAAAGGCAGCATAACAGGTTTATATACAGTCCTGGTCGACGGTGACGATATGGATGAGCCGATAGCTGATACAGTCAGAGGTATTCTTGACGGGCATATTATTTTGACGAGGAAACTGGCCGCGCAAAACCATTATCCGGCAATTTCGGTGCTTGATTCAATTTCAAGGCTTATGACTGAAATTATTGATAAAGACCATCTTGTGGTTGCGAACAAATTCAAAAATACGCTTGCCCGGTATATGGAAGCGCAAGATCTTATTAATATCGGGGCATATGTCGACGGCTCGAACCCGGATATTGATTATGCGAAAACTATGTATCCGCAGCTTATGAGTTACATGAAACAGACGGTAAAAAATAAAACCGACTATGATATAGCCGTTGACGAGCTTTATAAAATTTTTGAAAGTTAAAAATATAACTATTTTTAGGCGTGATATGGCATTTAAGTCAAAATAATATATGAAAAAGCGGTTGACTATATGAAGAAGTTTGTTTTTAATCTGGAATTGGTTTTAAAATTAAGAAAAAAAGAAGAAGAAAAGATCACTCAGGAATTAGCTGCGGCTCAAATTCGTTATCAGCAGATTATGGAAGAAATAAAAGGCGTTGAAGCGCAAATTAGCCTTAATTATGCTAACTTGAAGAAAATTTATTCGGGCAATATAGATATCGCGATGATAACCAGCATCAAATTATACCTGGAAAAATTGAAAAGAGACAGGGCTATGCTTGAAGAAAAAGCCGAGGAGGCCGCTTCGGAAGTAGAAGAAGTAAAAAAACGGCTTTTAGAAGCTGTTAAAAACCGTAAAATTATTGAAAAACATAAAGAAAATGAATATGAAAAATACAGGGCCGAATTCTTAAAAAATGATAATTTGATTATTGATGAGATCAGCAGTAATATGAAAACACCACATTTATAAGGTTAAGATGTGATTTAAATGGCAGCAGAAAAAAAAGGCGGAGCGCCGCCAAATGAAAAACCAAAAGAAGAAGCGAAGCCGCAGCAATCCAAAAGCAGCGGCTCGAGCGCTAAAAACAGAAAAGTCCAGCCCCCGCAAAGAAGCATTATCGGTACGATTTTTTCCTGGCTTATGGTTGGCTTTCTTGGAATTATTTTTATGGCGCTGCTCGGCGTGATTGTCATTTTATTTGACTTTCTTGGGATAATGCGCGTTCGCGATTACCTGCCGGCTGCATGGCTTGAAAGCGCTTATGTTAAAGATTATGTCAGGGAAGCGGAGATTATCAAAGCTTCGGAAGAGAGCAAAATAAAGGCATTAATACACGAACAGGAATCGTCATATAAAGATTTGTCTGAAACTCTCAAACGTAAAGAAATTGTGGCTGAAGAAAAACTCGTTAAACTTTCGATCTGGGAAAAGGAGCTTCGTGACCGGGAGCTTGATGTAGTTGGCAAGGAAAAGGAACTGGCGAAGAAACTAAAAGAATTTGAAGATAAAAAAACGCAAAGGGTTTCGTCTGAACAATCAATTGAGCAGTTCGCTAAGGTATATGAACGAATGGATCCGCAGCTCGCTGCTGATGCGCTTTTGAAACTCGACGACTATTTTCTTTTTGAGATAATTTCGAAGATGAAAGATAAAAAAGGCGCTTTAATTCTTGAAAAATTGCCTTCTGAAAAAGTATTGAAGATAACTGAGATGATAAAGAAGGCGCCGCCGAAAGATACGGCTGAAGTCGCTATGAATAATTCCGGCGGTACTAATGAAACCGCTTTAAATAAGTAAAACTCAGTGTTTATTTAAACGATTTTTTAATAAAAATTTTTATAATGTGCTGAATTTGAATTTATAATTAAATAAACGTAATTTTATAAAATAAAAATAATATATTTATTTATATGAAAGAGGGCTATGAATTTATAATAATTCATGGTTCTCTTTTTATTTTTGTGAAAGTATTCGATTTTAGAATAAATTGCCGATATGAATAGTGAAACATAATAATATCGATCAGCATTTATTCTTGAAAATAAGAAAGCAACCGGTAATTTGATAGAAAAACACACAACTTGGAATTAAGGTTTTAGGTTTATTTCTTAATTAACCTTAAAAGGAGAAACGATGATTGCAAGAAATAACGTTTCAGATCTTAAAAATAATTTTTCCGGCTTCAATTTAAAGGAAAGCGACAGCAAATCCGATTCTAAAAAGACCGGAAGCACGAATTTTTTTGACATATTAAGCGAAACGTTAAAGTCGAAGTCCGATAATTTAAAGGAATATTCATTACAGCCGCCGGCTAATAATTTCAATACAGTTAATTCGATTTTTGCGGCCGGCAAGAATACAAATTCAACCGGCGAGCAATATGGCGGTCATGATTTTTATAATTTTAAGGCAGGTAGTTTTATCGCCGCTTCGCCAATTATAACTTTAAATAGCAACGATAATAATGTTAATAATATAACAGGCAGCAGGGAATATAATAATGCAAATGAAGAAAAAACAAATGAAACAGCGTTAAGCGGCTCGCAACAAACAAAAACTGCCGAAGAGAAGGAAACTGTTAGTAAAGATGATAAAACGCAGGAAAACGAAGAAACGAAGGAAACTGAACATTCTGAGGAAGTTGAAAAATATCTTCAAGAAGTTTTTGGCGGCGTTATTGATTTTCGGGTTTCCGTTAAAAATGAACAAAATAAGGTTAATGAAAATAGCGTTAAATCTGATCCAAAGTCTGACATCAAAATGAGCGGCCGTGAGCAGGCTTTTCTGGCGAAACTGAATGAATATATATCTAAGGCGATGCCTGATGTCGATTTGTCAAAATTAAAAATAGAAATCGTTTCAGTAAATGTTTCTAAAAAAGATATGCCGTCGCGCGCAGCTAACGTGAAGAATAAAAATGGCAGTTTTTCAAATGCCCTAGCCGGCGAGATTTCTAAAAATAACGCTCAAGCGCCGATTCAGGAGAAAAAAAGCCATAACGGCGATTTAAAAAATAATTTAAAAAACGGTTCAGATAAAAATGAAAATTTAAAATATGTATTATCAGGTGAAAATGCCGAAAATAAAATTTTATCGAATAAAAATAATACGCATGTTGAAAGTAGTAAAAACGCTAAAATTGACAGAAATGCCGTGATTGATCAGGTGAAAAATCATATAGCCGATTTAAAGCAGGCTACAGCCGCTAAAAATGGAGTTTATTCAACTCAAATAATATTGAATCCGGAGTCGCTGGGCAAAGTAAGCGTTGAAGTGACAATGCAAAACGGCGAGGTAAGCGCTAAATTTACCGCGGAAAACGCGGAAACTCGTGAAATTTTAGCGGCCGCTTCGGAAAAATTAAAAGAAACTTTGAATGAAACCGGAATTAAAGTAAAAAATATCGAATTTTCAAATGACTCGTCAATGTTTATGGCTAACCGTGAAAACAACAGCTGGCAGCAGCAGAATAACGGCAAGGATTCGGGTGCCGGAAACTCCAACGGCGGCAATGAGCGTTCAGGAATGGATGGTCAGAAGCCATGGATGGCCCACTCAATGGCAAATACGAGCAGTGGCAGAGTTACGGATAGTCTTTTAAATGATCAGGTCCTTAATGTAAGAATTTAAGTTTGGGGGAATATGAAATGAGTGTTAATTATGCAAGCAGCAGTACTTCAGCCGGCGACACGGTGAGTGATCTTATGAGCAAATATACCGCGTCTTCCGCAAGAAATCCAAAGGGCGAACTTGGCAAAGATGATTTTTTAACTTTGCTGATAACAGAACTGAAATATCAGGATCCTACCAGTCCGGTAGATAATAAAGAATTTATCGCGCAGCAGGCAAGCATTTCAAATCTCGAACAGACGACAAACCTTAATAAATCATTCGCTGCATTTTTGACCAATCAACAGACAAGCTCACAGATGAACGCCGTTAATTTTATTGGGAAAAATGTTGAAACTTCCGTAGCGCTCGATGAAAGCGGCACAAAATTCCTTTCGGGCAAGATCACCGGCGTTAAATTCAGCGGCAGCGAGTACGTTTTTACGATCGGCAATTCGACGGCCAAAATGAGTGAAATAACAAGCGTCAGCGTTTAATTTTTATATATAAAAGGCTTTGACAGTATAATTGTCGGTTTAAGGTGTACGGAGGAGGCAGCCTTTATGATGAGAAGTTTTACAACCGGAGTGCTTGGTATTAAAGCTAACCAGGTGCAGATGGATGTCATATCTAATAATATAGCCAACGTCAATACGACAGGCTTCAAGAAGAGTTCAGTTTCATTTAAAGATATATTAAGTCAATCGCTCGGACACAGCCAGGGGCCAAGCGCAAACCTTGGCGGCGTGAACGGCATGCAGATCGGGCTTGGCGTTGCGACTGCGAGCATTACAAGTGATTTTACGAACGGAACGACACAGTCGACCGGCCGCGATATCGATATGAGCATTGCCGGGGACGGTTTTTTTATAACCACCGACGGGATTAAACAGTATTATACAAGAAGCGGCGCAATGGATATTGATTCGCAGATGAATTTAATAAATTCCGGTTCCGCGACTAAAGTGGTCGGCTGGACCGCCACGGAAGACCCTACTACAAGGCAGCTTACAGTTGATACCAATTCGAAAACTACGGCTATTAATTTTTCAAATTATCAGAAACTTCCGGCTTCGTCAACAAGTTTTGTCGACTTCGCTTCGAATCTTCAGTCATCATCGGCTGAAAGAAGTCTGCCGGCAGAAAGGACATTAACATTTTATGACGACCAGGGTGTTTTGCAGCAGCTTAATTTTAAATTTGAAAAAATCGATGCTAACAATTGGAGCTGGACTGCGTATGACGACACTCAGGGTCAAGTTGGAAAAGGCGGTCTTACTTTTGATAACAGCGGCAAATTAACAGGCGCGACAGGCGGCCCTATAATATACGATCCGGACGGTCCTACAGGCACGCCCGCTTCGCTGCAGCTTCAATCAAATAACAGCGCTGGAATCACCGGCGCGGAAATTAAACCTCTGGTGGCCGAAACTTGGGCGATGTCGACGGCATTTTCAAAAAACGGAGTTTTAGTCGCATCCGATACTGTAAAATTGAGTGAAATATATAATTCGACAGGCGACGCCGCGACGAGTTTCGATATGAGAAATATCAGCGGCGATGAAACACTTGTCTTTTCAGGCGTCGATGGAAACGGCGCTGCGGTTTCCGGCAAGGAAATGAAAATCGATCAAAATACGACAATCGGCGATGTATTGAATTTTATTAAAACATCGTTTCCAAACAGCAATCCGACATTTAATACGCAGACCGGAAAAATTGAAATTTCAGACGCCTCGGCCGGTACTAAATCTGTTTTAAAGGACATAAAAATAAATGTAATAAATCCTGACGACGCTGTTGCGGGGAAAAATATTAAATTTCCGGGGATAACGACGACTACTTCAGCTAATTCAGCTATGGCTTCAGGGTTCGCACAGTCGGCCGCAGGCGCCGGCACAGTGAAAAGCGGCGCGCATTCGATAACGGTTTCTAAAGTTTCCGCCACTTCGTCAAATGTTACCGGCGTAACTACCGGGCTTACAAGATTTACGACATTTGCCGATCTCGATATCGGTAATGTGAATAACTTTAAAATTTCAATTGACGGCAAACAGACGATTCAGGTTACCGGTTTAAATGCAGGCACCTACGCGCAGCTTGCTTCGAATAATACAGTATCGGCACCGCCTGCCGGAGGCCAGGCCGGGAGCATGACGATAAACGGTTATCAGGTTTCTTGGACTGCCGCTGAAACTGCAGGATTGACACAAACACAAATGGGTAACTTACTTGCGAATAAAATCAATGAAAAATTCAGAAGCGTTTATAATACTGATTCGACTAACCCGGACAGCGTGAGCGCTAATTTCGATACAGCCACAAATAAACTTATACTCAATCAGATGCATAAAGGCGCCAAAAATAAGATAACAGTACAGTCTGCCGATTCTTTGACAGGCTTTGATTCGACACAGCTTCCTTCATACGGCACCGACGGTTCGACAATTTCAGACTTAATAGACTCGATAAACAATCAGGTAAGCGGTGTTACAGCTGAAATGCAGGGCGACAGGCTTATGATTAAAAGGAATTTAACCGGCTCGCAATACAGCGTTGCGATAATTCCTGATGCTTCCGCTACAACCGGCACCGGATTTCCGGCTGCTCCGGCCAATGTTACCGATCCGCCGATTGCAATGACAGCGACGACACGTTCGATAGCCGAAAAAGTATTCGGCAGCTCTTCGCCGCAGACAACAGCCGGCACCGAAGAATCATATAATTTAACGGACGTATTTACCCCGGCAGGCGGCGGCACATCTACTGAAATAAAATATACAAATGTAAAAGACGGTCAAATAATCGGCAATACCGATATAGGCCAGATAATATTGAAAGCGTCGAATCTTCAGGCCGGCACCGCGACTATAACGACGACCGGCGAGACAGATGCAGGAAAAGTTCAGATTAACACTCCGGCCGTAGATCCGCAAAACCCTTATAATGCGTCTTTTGTTTTAAGCAGCGGCGGCACGAATTCCACAACCGCGACTGTACAGATAAACAGCGGCGCTATTCATACAGTTCCGATGACGGTTTATGATAATACCGGAACGGCGCATACTATAAATATGAAATTCGAAAAGATTCAAGGCAATAAATGGGAATATCGTAATGTAATGGATTCAAACGACGCTCTGGTTCAGGACTATTTTTCAAAAAATCCTATACAGGGCTCGGTTCCGACAACCGCTGAATTGGAGAAAGCCAGCGATGCAATACTCGGCAATAGAAGCGGCGTTTTAATTTTCAAGGACGGCAAAATCGATCAGAACGCTACAGCTACAGCTAACGGGGTAATTTTACCAGATCTGGCGAAATCCATAAGTTTTACACCTAAAGATTCAACCAAGGTTTCATTCAAGCCGAATTTTAATCTGGTAACGCAATACGATTCGAGTTTTTCAACAGCCGTTAAAAATTCGAACGGCAACGCCATGGGAAAATTAAGCGGTTTCGAAGTTGACAGCGCCGGTGTTATAAAGGGCGTTTATTCGAACAGCCAGAAAGTGACCATTGCTCAGCTTGCGACTGCGAAATTCGTAAATAACGAAGGCCTTGAAAAATTAGGCAATAACCTGTATGCTTCTTCCGGAAATTCAGGCAGCGCGCAAATCGGTGTCGCAGATACGGGCGGCCGCGGGTCGATACAATCGCAGACGCTTGAAATGTCAAACGTTGACCTTGCCGAAGAATTTACTGATATGATGATCGCGCAGAGGGCGTTTCAGGCAAATTCCAAATCGATAACTACCGCCGACCAGCTGCTTCAGGAAATAATCGCGCTTAGACGTTAGTAATAAGCTTGAGCTAATAACCTATAAATAACAAAAAAAACAGCAGAAATTTGGTTTAGGTCAAAATCTGCTGTTTTTTTTGTTGTTCAGAAGGCTTTATTTTAGTTTTTGGCGGTCTGATATAAATTGACTTTAAAATTTAAATTTGGTAAAATTATAGTGAATACAAGTAAAATGATAAAATGTGAGTGAAAATGATAAAATTAAGAAGGCTTAATAAAACCGAGTTTATGCTGAATCCTGATTTAATTGTCCAGGCGGAAGCTATGCCTGATACCGTCATTGTCTTAACGGACGGCACCAAGTATGTCGTGGCAGATTCATTAGATGAGATCTATTCGAAAATTGTCAATTACCGTTCCGATATCCTTTTTTCATATAAAAAGAAATTGAAATCCTCGAATTAATTCGTATAAAAACATAAAACTTTAATATACCGAAAACATAAAAACATAAATACATTATCTTAAAATAGTAATTTAAAAGCTTGCTTGACTTTGAAGATTTTTTTATGACAGTTAAAAGCTATATAAGGAAAGGTGAATATTATTAAGATATCTTTTATAGGCCTTGGAATAATGGGCGAAAAAATGGCGTTAAATTTATTAAAAAACGGGTGTGATCTGACCGTATATAACAGGACGGCGGAAAAAGCTAGTGGACTTATTTCGAAAGGCGCAAAAAAAGCGGATTCGCTGAAAGATGCGGCTGCCGGCGCCGATCTGGTAATAACGATGGTTTCCACGCCGGAAGCGGTTGAAAGTATTGCGGCAGGCGCGGACGGTTTTGTCGGTGCAATGAAAAAAGGGGCTGTATGGTGTGATTGCAGTACTGTAAATCCGTCGTTTACTTTAAAAATGGCTGAAATGTGCGATACGGCCGGGATAAGGTTTGTCGATGCTCCGGTTGCCGGATCTAAAATGCCAGCGGAAAAGGGCGAGCTTGTATTTTTAGCCGGCGGCGCCGAAGCGGATATCAGACAGATTGAAAACGTGCTTTTATTTATGGGCAAAAAAGTTATTAAAGCCGGTTCGAACGGAAAGGGATCGGCTCTTAAGCTCGTTATAAATTCAATGCTCGCTCACGCGATGATAGCTTTTTCGGAAGCGCTTTTTCTGGGAGAAACTCTCGGATTGCCGAAAGAGCTTCTGTTGAATGAATTGCCGATGCTGCCTGTCGCGGCCCCGATTACCGCCGTCAAAGCTAAAAAAATTGCGGTTAATGATTTTTCGCCGGATTTTCCGCTTGAGTGGATGCAAAAAGATATGTACCTGGCTACATTAACTGCTTATGAAAATAATATCTCGATTCCGGCTGCAAATAACGCCAAGGAAATATTTGCAATGGCGAAAAGCCTTGGATTGGGAAGAGAGGATATTTCGGCGGTTTATAAGTTGTTAAAGTCTTTAAAAAAATAACACTCGCTATGGGCGGTATTTTAATTACATAGCTTAGTTAAAATTGTTATTTAAATTTGCTTAGCAGGAAATCTTTTGGGTAATATATTATTAAAAAATTTGTCGATAAATTCAAGACGGCGGTTATTTATAAAAAATTGCCGTCGTTTTATTAGAAAAAACTTTTTTTACGGTCTTAATAACCTTATGATTTTGTCGATAATAAAGGCAAATTAGACTATTTTATTATAAAAAGGGAAGGTTATGTAATGGCTGATGAGGAAAAGAAGTCTTCTAACGCTCTTATAAAATATTTATTGATCGCGATTGCGTTTTTGATAATGCTGATTCTTTCGGCGGTTGTTTCCATATTTACATATAGAATGGTTATGGATAAAAAAGAAGTTGTGATCGAAGCGGAAGTTACAGTGAAGGACAGCGTGGAGTTTGATGAATTTACCGTATATCCGCTCAAAGAAAAAGGTATAATTAAATTCAAGCTGCAGGCCGATGTAAGCGATACTAAAGTCAAGGAATTTTTTAATTCGAAAAAAGCTGCGGTAAGGGATAAGATTGCAAGAAATATAATGATGTTTTCTATTCAGGAATTGAAAGAAGCATATCAAAATGCCAAATTGCATGAAGCTATAAAAAAAGAACTGAATTTGATGATAGGCGATAATATAAAAGATGAAGGCTCTTCATCATTACTGGGCGGAACGCATAAGAAAAAATACGTTGTTGTGAATGTTTATATTCCTGATTTTTCAGCGATGGCCATAGAATAAAATTAATGAGTGCGTCAAAAATGCACTTTTAATTAATTGAGTAAAAAAGGATGCAGTGCTAAATGGCAGACATAATGTCGCAAAATGAAATAGATGAGCTGCTGAAACAATTGACCGGCGGCGCCGACGCGGGAGTTGGCCCGGTCAGCCAGGTTGAGCCATCGCCGTCTCCGGAACAGGCTGCTCCGATGACGCCGCCGCCTAATATCCAGGAGAATCAGCCGGCAATGCAGCAGCAGCCTGGCGCCGGTCAGCAATATCCGCCGCAAATGGCCGGTCAGCAGTATCCCCAACAGATGGCAGTCCAGCCGCAAATGCAGCAAGCTATGTATCCTCAGCAATATATGCAGCAGCCGATGATGGGTCAGCAATACCCGCAACAGATGATGGGTCAGCCGGGAATGCAGCAAATGGGCGGTTATCCTCCGCAGTATATGCAGCAGGAACATACGATAAGTGCGCCTGTATTCAACCAGCTTCAGCCGGCCAAAAAAACCGAAACTCCTGGCTCGGGTCAGACCGTCGGCGCCTCGATGCTTGCGGCATTGAAAGCTGAAAAAGGCAATAAAAAAATTAAACCTTATGACTTCAGGCGGCCCGATAAATTCGTTAAAGAACAATTAAGAACAATAACCAAGATACATGAAAATTTTTCAAGAACTGTAACTACGAGTTTGTCGGCTATGCTGCGTTCGATGGTTTCAGTTCAGGTTATATCGGTTGATCAGATAACATATGAGGAATATATAAGATCTGTGCCGAATCCTTCGGTAATATCGGTTTTTGACGTCGGCGGCGATTTGAAGGGCAATGCGGTATTCGAGATTAATCCGAGCCTTTCGCTTGCGATGATTGACCGGTTATTCGGCGGTCTTGGGAAGTCGCTCTCAAAATCAAGGTCTTTGACCCCTATTGAAGAAACTGTAATGAAAAAAATTATAGCAAGGCTATTAAATGATTTGACTGAAGCCTGGCAGCAATTTGTAAGTATCGAGCCAAAGATCGAATTAATGGAATCGAACCCGCAGTTTACCCAGATTGCGCTGCCGAATGCGATGGTTTTGCTTGTAACTTTTGAAGTTCGTATAAACGAAACTGAAGGGACATCAAATTTATGTTTTCCGCATATTGTGCTTGAGCCGATACTCGAAAAATTAAATGTGCAGTATTTGTATTCAGGTATAAACAAAATTCAAAATGACGGTAACACCAAAAAAATTGAAGACTCGTTAAAGCGAGCAAAAATACCATTAGTCGTAGAATTAGGACGGTCATTAATTACGGTAAGAGACTTTTTACAACTCAATGTAGACGACGTAATAATGTTAGACAGGACAACCACGGATTTATTGGATGTTCACGCCGGGGGCCGCATGAAATTTAAAGGGCATCCAGGTCTTGTCGACAACAAATTATCTGTAGCCATAGCACAAGTCATACGAGAAAACGAGGAGGTGTTAGACTTAGATGTCTGATGCACTATTAACTCAAGAAGAAATTGACGCCCTGTTGGGTGTCGTAACGCAACCTGTAAATAATGCGGCAGCTTCACCGGCGATTTTGAATCCAGATGAAATTGCGCAATTCAAAAAATTTATAGAAGAAATATTTATCGGCGGCCAGGAAGCGCTTACAGGCATAATTTCCGCTACAACCAAAGCTAAAGTAATAGACGTGGCTGAAATAAAAAATACCGCTGTCGCTAATTATTATTCAGGGCAAAAAATGCACCTTTTATTCCTTGATTTTGAGGAAGCAGTAAAAGGGCGCAGTTTGCTGTTCATAAATGAAAAAAATGCCGCGGCGCTGGGTGATTTGCTTTTAGGCGGTGACGCTTCAGCTCCGGCGCCTGAGAATATTCCGCAATATAACAAAGCGCTGGAAGAATGCTTTAAAAGGTATTGCGATACTTATTTAAAGGATAAACTAACCCAAATGGCCGGCGGAGTGCCATTTTTAGCTAATTCGGCATTTTCGAATGTCGTTGAATTCAAGGCCGGGTACGATCCGGGCATCGGCGCCGATATTGTATGCTCAAAAGTCGTTATCGAATGTCTTTTTAACGGCGAGCAGAACCAGGTAGCGACTGAACTATTTTTATGCTTTCCTATGGCGCTTGCGCGCGACATAATTTCTTTAATGGGAATGGTCGCGTTAAATTCGGCGCCGCAGCAGGGCGATGTTGTTGTTTCGCCGAGCGCTTCGCAGTCGCTGCTTATAACCAATCAGGATGAAATAGACGCGTTGCTTAACCAGGCAACGGCAGCTCAACCTCAGCCGGCCGTGCAGCAGGCTCCGCCACCGCCGCAGCAGCAGGCGGTGCCAAAACCGCAGCCTGTCATGGCGCAGCAGGCTCCTTCGCAGCAGCAACAGCCTCAGCAAAATATGCAGCAGCCGATGATGGGCCAGCCCGGCATGCAGCAAATGGGCGGATATCCGCCGCAATATGGCCAGGACCAGATGATGGGCCAGCCCGGTATGCAGCAAATGGGCGGATACCCACCGCAGTATATGCAGCAGCAGCCGATGATGGGCCAGCCCGGCATGCAGCAGATGGGCGGATATCCACCGCAGTATATGCAGCAGCAGCCGATGATGGGCCAGCCCGGCATGCAGCAGA
>JASDSY010000010.1:273841-276765 GCA_041441465.1 Candidatus Wallbacteria bacterium | reverse complement strand
TGGGCGGTTTTCAATATCCACCGCAGTATATGCAGCAGCCTCCGCAGCAGCAGCAGAATGTTCAGCCAGCCAAATTTACGCCTTTAAATATGGGCAGCGCGACTGGTGCTTCATCTAATATCGAACTTTTGATGGACGTTCCGCTTACATTGACAGTTGAACTTGGCCGCACCAAGATGCTGATTCGCGAAATATTGGAATTAACTTCAGGGTCGATTATAGAGCTTGATAAGATAGCCGGCGAGTCGATTGACGTTTTAATTAATAATAAACTCGTAGCCAAAGGTGAAGTTGTGGTTATCGATGAAAACTTCGGTATCCGTATAACAAACATTATAAGCCCTCAGGAACGTTTACAGAGTTTGAAATAAAACCCGGCAAGCAATCTTACAGGATAAATTATATAAAAACGGCTGTTTCATAAAAATGAACGGCCGTTTTTTTACTTTATTTTTTTTATCGAGATCTTTCAAGAGTTTGAAATATTTTTCAAAAATATCGCGCTTTCAATTTATTAAATTAGCAATTTGTTTTTAATTTTTTAAATTGAAAGAATACGAAATATATGGTAAAATAAATACCGTGTTTACACTGTTTCTGATTTTTAATTTAAACGTCGAAAAAGACTTTTTATAAAAGTAATAAACGTCGAAATTTCTAATATTAAAATAATGGAAATTTGTCGTCGATTGCCGTAGTCGGGAAATATGTGATAACAGACATAAAATAAGGAAGGACAGCTGAATTTATAATGACTCGGGAATATTTTAAAAAAAAATTAAAGTTTTCATTTAAAAATAGTTTCGCATTTTCAGTTTTGATGATTTCGTTATTATTTCTGGCCTGGCATTGCCCGGCTCTTGCCGCCGAAACATCTGAAAATCTAATTGATTACAAGGAACCGGTTTCAAATTTTAACTTTGATTTTGCCGGTACGCTTTTAAAATTTATAATTTCGACTGTTATTTGCATCGTGATACTTATATTTGTAAAAAAATATATGAAGCAGAACAGCTTTAACGCATATAGCGAAAATATAAAAGTCATCGATTTTGCGTCTTTAGGGTATGAAAAAAATATATATGTAGTAGAGATTTTTGAGCACATATATATACTTAGTTCGGGGCGTGACGGTTTAAATAAAATAGATGAAATCAAGGATAAAGAATTGATTTCTAAGATACGCCTTAAAAGCGACAAGAATATTAAGGGCAAGCTTTTTTCCGATTATCTGCAAAAATTTATGCCGGGCGCGAATACTCAAATTTAACATATAATAAAAAAGAAAGGTTTAAAAATATGAAAACTGATATTCTTAATTTGACTGATTATTTTAAAATAGTTGACAGAAATAAAGAACTCTTTGTATCCGGCGCGATAAAGCCGCGCCCGGCCGTGCCTATATTTTTATATACCGGCAACAAGGATAAGATAAGCGAATTTAACCATTATTTTGCCGGTACGTCATTTTATTTTTTGGGGCTCGAAGACTTGAGGCCCGATATAAAAAATGCCGCTAAAGCCGGCGAACCGCCCGAAGATGGCGATACGCTTCTTGCGAATTCAAAAATAAAGTCTTCTTACGGGTTTAAAATAGCAAAAATCGCGGTAGTTGCCGATGATACGGGTTTTTTTGTCGACGCTTTAAATGGAGAGCCGGGGATACGCGCAGGACGTTACGCGACATCTACCGGCCATGATTATGAGGCTAACAGGCAGTTATTGCTAAAAAATCTCATGCAAGTGGAAGATAAGGCTAGAACTGCTTATTTTCAGTGTATGATAACTTTGAGATGGCCTGGAATAAATGATGCGTTTGAATTTCTAGGAGAGGTGCGCGGCGCGGTTTTACACGAAAAACGCGGCGGCAACCAGTTCGGCTATGACCCTGTATTCGCTCCAAAGGGTTACAGCGAGGCGTTTTCGGAAATGCCACTGGAATTGAAAAATAAAATAAGCCATCGCGGCTTGGCGTTTAAGCTGCTTCATGATTTTTTAGAAAATAAAGTAAAAACGCAATAATTTTATTAATAAATATTATTTAGAAGAAAAACGACGATATTTTAATTAGAAAACGAAATATACCTAAAAAAAAGCCAAAATATAAATTGCTTTATGAAATAAACTGATGTATAATAAAGTCACTTAAAATTTGAAAAACAAAAAAAATCATCGGGGCGTAGCGCAGTTGGCTAGCGCGCTTGCCTTGGGAGCAAGATGTCGAAGGTTCGAGTCCTTTCGCCCCGATATATATTTTCATAGATCATATAGTAATTTATTATTACTAAGGTGCGGAAGTAGCTCAGTTGGCTAGAGCGCCATCCTTCCAAGTTGGAGGTCGCGGGTTCGAGACCCGTCTTCCGCTTTTTTATTTGGAAAATGTGGGCCTGTAGCTCATTTGGATAGAGCAACTGACTTCTAATCAGTGGGTGGGAGGTTCGAATCCTCTCAGGCCCATAAAAAAAAGAATAAAAAACATTGACATTTAATTTTAAATGTGTTAAAATTTTATTCGTTTAATTAATAAGGTTTTTTTGAAAAAATATAAAAGATGCATGGCGAATGTAGCTCAGATGGTTAGAGTACCAGATTGTGGATCTGGGCGTCGCGGGTTCGAATCCCGTCATTCGCCCCATTGATTTAGCGCTCGTAGCTCAATGGATAGAGCATCGGACTTCGGATCCGCGGGTTGTAGGTTCAACTCCTATCGAGCGCGTACAGGCAGAGTAAAGAATAAAAAATACTGTGCCCGTGGCTCAATGGATAGAGCAGTGGATTCCGGATCCAAAGGTTGTAGGTTCGACTCCTATCGGGCACATTATTTGACATAGATTTTTAATAACTTATAGTGGGCCATTAGCTCAGCTGGTAGAGCACATGATTTTTAATCATGGTGTCACTGGTTCGATTCCAGTATGGCTCAT